>CAKTSK010000006.1 GCA_934597725.1 uncultured Eubacteriales bacterium | reverse complement strand
GTCCCCTGGCTTGGCGCTCCCCGAAACAGGTCTTATTTGCTTTCCATAATGTGTAACACATCATTGACAAACCTACAGGGCATCGTTTTCCGCCTCCCCGCTCCCCCAGCAAGCTGCTGCGCAATGTTTTCCTGAAAAACGAAAAAAAGGGATTGACAAACCAGGTCAGAACAAGTATACTGTCTTAGCAATCAAGAATAGTTGCGGATGTGCTGGAACTGGTAGACAGGCACGTTTGAGGGGCGTGTGTCCATGACGTACGGGTTCAAGTCCCGTCATCCGCACCATCTGAAAAGAGCCGAGAACCTTTGAAAATCAAGGGTTTTCGGCTCTTTGCTTTTCTGGCTTTGCGTGATTTAGTCTTTATTTGGTCTTTGTTCCGCAGATTTTGGTGTTTTGGAGGGGCAGAGCGTCTGCCACAGCCTGACTTGCTCGTGCCTGGGCGGCGGAAAAAGTATGCGCATAAATGTTGAGGGTGGTGCTGGCCTGACTGTGGCCCAGGGAGGAAGATACCGTCTTGAGGTCTACACCGCCCTGAATCAGCAAGGAGGCGTTTAGGTGGCGGAAGGTATGGACGCCAAGGAACCGCTGCCCGGTTTCCTCACAGAAGCGCCGGAGCCAGTGATAGGGCGTGTTGGGGTGCAGGGGCGCACCGTTCCAGCCCACGAAGAGACGGTTACTGGCCTGCCACTGGTCCCCCAGGCGGAGCCGCTCGGCGGCTTGGGCCGCTTTATGGTGGCGCAGGATGGGAAAGACCTCAGCAGGAAGTTTTAAGTCCCGCTCGCTGCCTTTAGTTTTCGGGGTATCGGTATATACACCAAGGTTTTTAGAATACTGTGAAGTTCTGCGAATGGAAACAACCTCATGCTCAAAGTCAATATCACTCCATTCCAGCCCCAGTAACTCCCCGCGCCGGAAGCCGCCATAGATCGCCAGGACAAAGAAGGATTGATACATGGGCGGGGCATCTGAGAGGCTGTCAAGGAACCGCTGAGTTTCCACCAGAGTATACACGTCCTTTTCCTCCTTGGTGATGCTGGGGACGGTAACACGGCCGCATGGGTTGGAGGGGATCATCTCAAACTTCATTGCGTAGTTCAGGACTCCTGACACGAAGGAGAGATAGTGCCTAATAGTCTTTGGGGATAAGGTGCTATTTCCTTTTGTCACGGTGAACAGGGCCGCCACGGGCTTTTCAAGGGCCTTTGCAACCTTCTCGGCGGAGGCGTAGGAGGTACTTTCTCCCCGGCAGATGGAGGACAGCACCGAGCGGGAGACCCCGGTTTTCTCAGATAGGGCCTTTTGTGTCAGGCCCAGGCTGGCCAGCAGACCAGGAAGCCCGGACTTTGCCGCTGCGGTGTCTCTGGCGGAGGAAATTCCATCTTCCCCCAGGTTATCAATGAACTGCTGGATTTGACGGGCGGTCAGCCTGTCAATGCGGATGTGCCCAATGGCTGCATAGGTCCTTGCTTCCAGTTGGTGGAGCCGCTCCACCGAGCGGGTTTTCAGCTTTTTTTCTGCGTATTCTTTGAACCACTGTTCGGCGAAAAGCTGAAATTTAATGTTTCCCCCGTTTCCGCCGCTTGCACAGGCTTCCTCAAATCGGACAGCTTGCCGCTGCAATTCCTTTTCAAGCTGCTTCTGAGACATTCCTGCAGGGGGTGTCCAGGTCATGGAGCGGACTTTTTGTTTTCCAGACACATCATAGCCGCAGGAGGCCCGGATACGATAGCTTACGCCCTTCTTGCCCTCTATCCTGGTGATAGTTGCCATAAGCGTTCTCTTTCCTTTCCTGTCATGCCGTGATAGTATGGCATGACTGCATAAACTGTTGCTATATCTGCGTATGCGTTACCCGCTCGGAGTTAGCCTCTCCGAGCGGGTGTTTTGTTTCTTAAAACAGAAGATCATCCGTATCTATTGAAGAATTGTTATTATCATCGTCGCCACAAATTTCATCGCGGATTAGTCTTGCATATCTATCAACTAGCTTTTTAATACAATCAATATATACTTCGGGGTCAATAGAGCCACTCCAAAATAGGTCTTGGAACTGATACGCTTGGGTTACAAATCTATTGAAGTTATTATTACGAATAGATAATTGTGCATCACCATCTATGATGTCTGCGGTAATTATTCTATCTTGGTCAAATAGGAAAATAAAGGCGTTTAGTGCCTGTTCGTAAGAAGATAAACAATCAGAATCAGTGGAAAGAAAACCTTTTGCTAGTCCGGCTAGCCAATCAAGTGAAACGCGATATTTGTCTGCGATGGCGATTGCCACACCGAGAGAGGGGTTTTTCGTCCCGTTTTCGTAGGCTGAAAGGGACGCAGCAGTAATGCCGATGCTTTCTGCCATTTCCCGTTGTGTTAAACCACATTCTAAACGGAGTTGCTTTAAGCGATTTGCAAACAATTCTAATCCATTCATTGTGAGCACCTCATTTCAATGGAATATTACTACACAACAGGACAGAAGTCAACAAAGTATTGCGATAGAATATAATATAAACAATAGTTGACGTATAGTCATAGTAGTTGTATAATAGACATGAAAGGAGGTAAGTAGAATGTCGTTGACAGCAGAAATAAAGCGTGGGGGAACGTCTATTACCGAGGAACGAATCAAGCGCGGGAAGAGCATGAGTGCGCTTTCTGAATCTTCCGGTTTGAGCGTAGCTGCGATCTCAAAGATGGAACGGGGAGTGTCCCGTTCAGTTCGACCGCTGACCGCGCAGAAAATTTGTGACGGCCTGGGTGTGGAGTTCAATTCGCTTTTTGAACTGGTGGACTATGAGCGTTCGCCCAAAGATGAGAGATAATTCCCGATCGAGAGGCACTCCGAGCGGACAGTGAGAAAGGGGTAAACAATGAAAGATTTCTGTGAAATGGGCTTTACGGGGATTCAGCGGGAATTAGTACGCGTGGTAGATGGGTTGAATCTGGAGCACATGATGATATTGCTGGATTTGGCAAAGACATTTGAAGAAATTGAAGAGAAGCGTAAAAAAGAACTGGATGAAATATATGGCGAAAGGAATGATATTGATGAGTCTGCCACGAATGAGGACCGCTGAGGGCGTGCTGAGGGAACTACGGGCAGCAGACCCCGATACCGCCGTGAGCCTTCATTTTATCCGGGGAGTTATCGCCGCCGAGCGGATTCCTGTAGTACCATCGGGGCGTAGGAAGCTTGTGGACTATGACAAGTTTCTTGCTTTCCTGGATGAAGGTGGTGGAATCGGTGAGGACAAGGCTGAACAGGGAATTATCCGGCGTGTCCAGGGCTGACCGTCAACGTTCTACGAGGCCCCAGAGTGGGCGCAGATGGTATTTTAAGGCTTAGGGGGGGATATACACTGGTCTGCGATATTTTGAAGCGGTACAGGGCGGAGAATGGGCTGTCCGTGGAAGAACTTGCTTCTGGGATGGGGCTTCCGATAGAGATGGTCATAGAGTATGAGCGGGTAGAAACATACCAGGATGCACACTACATGTTCTTCCCGTGGTCAGATGCCATGAAAATCCGGGAGTTAACCGGGCGATCTCTCCTTGATTTGCTTGTCTACCCAGAGCCGGATGTGCAGAAAGGAGTGAATGATGGAAAAACATGAACATAGGTTTGTGAGTGAAGAAATACGGCACATTTGCGAGGATTTTTGTGAACATACTTGCGAAACCTGCGAATTTAACTTCACTCAGGGATATGGGACTTTCACTTGTGGAGCCTACTGCCCGGAAAACAGAGGAAAGGAGTGCCCACAGTGGGGTATTTCTTTTGATGAATTTGTCAAAGCCAGGGTCCTTTACAGGCTTGAGCGTAAAGCAGGAAAAAATATCTATTAGAAGAGAGTATGAGAAGAGGCTTGTGCCAGCGTGCCGGAGTCGGGAGTTATCCCGATTCCGGCACTTCGGCTATTGTAGGGCATGAATTTTATGAAAGGATATAGCAGATGGCGAAACGAAAGAAAACAATACGGGCTGGTCGCTATGTGCGGGAAGTCCTATACACCGCCCCAGAGCCGAGAGATGGGAAGAGTGCCAGGGCTGAGAAATCTAAAGCCACAACGGAGGCCCGGAAGAAGATGAATGATAAAACCGCAAGGGTACGGCTGGAAATGCTACTGGCAGCCAACTTCCAGCCGTCAGACCATGTTGTCACACTTACATATCGAGATGAGGATTTGCCTGGGACCAGGAGGGAAGCCGCCGAGCGGGTAAAGAAGTTTCTCAAGGTCCTGCGGCAGGTCAGGAAGAAGAACGGGCAGGATACGCGTTATGTCTACGTTACAGAGAGTAAGCACGGGGAGGGACGCTTTCACCACCATGTGGTTATAAACCGGGCCGGGGCGGGAGATGTTGAGGCGATCCGCAGCCTGTGGGCCTGGGGGGATGACATAGAGGTGCAGCGGTTTGACGCGCGGGAGGTTGACGTGTGGGGGCAGTATCTCACCAAGGAGTGTGGGGACCGCCCCGTTGGTGGGCGTATGTGGGTGGGCAGCCTAAAACTTGAAAAGCCCATTATAGAGACCAGCTTTGTCCAAGACAGCGCAGTCCTCACAGCTCCGCCAGACAGCCGGATTCTGGAACGGGAAGAAAAGGCAACAGAGTATGGCAGCTATTCCTACCTGAAATACATCCTGCCGCCTGAGAAGCCCAAGAAGCAGGAAAGGAGACTGGGAGGAAAGGAAAGAAACACCGAGCGGAAGCCCCGCAATTTAGGCTTGGAGCTATGTATATCTTCTGAGGGAGCGACAGAGAATGGAATGTGATCCTATTGTGTTTCGATAGAAAATAGCGTATGCTCAGAGCAGGAGGCGCACGGAGAAAGTCACGGGAAAACCGGATGAAAACAAGCGGCTTTTCTGCCGGGAAGCTACGTCCGCGCGGGCACACGCGCAGAGGTGCGCCCACGCGCACACAAGGGTGTGCGCAGCCCCGAAGGGGCAGATACCCCCCAGGTCAAAAATGTTTCCGTAGGGAGCTGTACAGACCCCGTTACTCCATCGTGTGTGAGAGAAATTCCCCAATCAGATCGTCACGGGATAGACACGCTAAGGGACATTGAAACAAAGGCCCACAAAAGGGCCTGTTTTTGATGCCCAAAAATAAAGCGACCGCCCAGGAAGCCGCTCGAACAGGAGATTTTGTGCCCAGGCTTGCGCCTGGTTTTTTCTAATGTTCAAATTGGACACAGGCCATTCTATCAAATTTGGATAGAAAAAAGCCGGGGAAGCTAGTCCCCGGCTTTGTGGTAGTATCTTAGTAGAAAGGGTTAGTCCCAGATAATGGCGTCGTGAGAAATGGTTTCGCCTCTTTCGTAGTCCTCTCTTGCGGCCTGGATATCGTCCAGGTCCTCTGTGGTTGCCACATCATCGGCAATAAAGCGAAGGGCAACCTGCAATAAAAGGGACTGTTCTGTCTCTGGTAAACAGTCGATGACTTCAACAAGCTGATCTCTGATAGGTGACATTGCTTATACCCCCTTATAGATTTTGCCGCGAGGCCCGATTCTTTCAATCAGAATTGTATCATGGGCAGGATAGGAGAATAATATCCGCCAATCTCCGACGCGCATCCTGTATGTGCCATTGCTGCCAATTAGGGGGCGCACATCACCAGCAGGAAGTTTCTCAATCGCGGCGCGTATTCGCTGCTTGGTGGGTTTATCCAGACTGGTGATGACCTTAACCGCTCGTTTTGCATACTCAATCTTCACGGTTGCCTCCCTGAATCTTGGTCATGCGCCATGGTTTCCGCTATGGCGCGGCCAATGAACCCATTGACAGACTCCCCCCGAGCGGCAGCATGGGTCTGAATGACCTCTTTCCGGCCCTTGGGGATTGTTAGGTTGATGCGGTCATAGGCTTTTGCGATAAACCTGTTTGTGGCCCGCTGCTGGGCTTTTGATACGGCCATGCCATTTACTCCTTTGTGTGAAGGGATATAACAGGATATACTTTTCTATTATAGCATAGATTATAGCACAGGAATATAGTTGTGTAAATATAATTTTGTGACAAATTATATTTGCGCAATATGGTAATTTTGACGAAGGAAAGGCATCGGTACGCGAGAGTTTACCGCAGATTCTTAATGGAATGTTTATTCTCAATATTCATAAAATATTTGAGTAGAAGAGAAGGTCTTTCCATTCGATACCGGGTGAAATTTGGTCTTTATTTAGTCTTTATTCCATCAAATTTTATGACATGCTACGGTGGTAGAGAAAAAAACGGCCTGAAAAAACCATTGAAAATAAAGGCTTTTTCAGTTTGCGAGTATGTGAATAATATAAATTGATAGATTCAAGTCCCGTCATCCGCACCAAACCAATATAATCCGAACCAAATCTTCCCAATGGGAGGCAGGTTCGGATTATTTGTTTATTGCGAGAAGTTTGAAGAAATGAAAAATAGAGCTCACCACCTGTGAGAGAAAGAGCGGTAAGGTGATAAAATGGGGATTCTTGAATGTGCAAGCGGTGCATCCGTTTGGAAAGGATATGATTATTACAAGGAAAAGAAGGTTCTCAATCTGAAAGAGCTTGAACACAACGTGTTCTCTGCAACCGTTGCAGGCAGTTCAAGGAATCCTTATTCTGTCGAACTGCATATAGACCATCCGAGAAAATCAAAATGCAGCTGTCCTCATGCTGATGGGAAACGAATTGTCTGCAAGCATATTGTTGCTGCATATTTTACCGCACTTCCCGGAGAGGCGGAAAAGTTCTATGCCGAGGCAATGGCATATCAAGCGGAAGAAGAACAACGCCAGGAGGAATTATGTGACAAGGTCATTGAATATGTCGGCAAAATGAAAAAAGCCGATTTGTGTCAATCGCTCCTGGAATTGCTGTTTGAGGGCCCCGAGTGGCAATACAACCGATTTATCCGAGAACATGGGTTAGGCGATTGGTATTGATGGGAACACCGTCCACCACCAAAACACCCGTCGAATCTATGCTTGCCGAACCCGCACCGTTGTGGTATCCTTAACTCCCCAGCAAACGGGAGCCGCCGGCCTGACTGCTGCCGCGTCGGAAAGCAGCCTCGTGAAACTTCAAGGATCTCCCGCTAACCCACGCTGGACAAAGAGGAGAAAGTGGAGTATCCTATGGGTGGGACGCATCCGTCCCCCCTTGAGAGACTTTCGCCCGCACAACACGCCGCCCGGTCCCCCGGCCCGGCGCGCGGGAAAGCAGGAGGCTTTCCCCTCCCCGATGACCATTTGAACCCCATAGAAAAACAATGAGGAGGAAGACATATGCCGAAAATTCTGGTCGATCTGGAAACCCTGGCGGAGATCACCGCCAGCATCGATGCCACGGTGGCAAAACTGCGCTTGCTGACAGAGTACACCACTTCTACCGGGCGCTCCCTGGTGCCCGGGGACAAAAAGACGCCCGACGGCTGGGTGGAAGCCCTGCTGGGAGACGTGATCCGTGAACTCTCCCAGACCCACGACAAAGCCTATGACATGGCCCATGACGCGTTCAAGCGGGAGAGTCCCCAAGGCTCCGGCAAAACCAAGCCCATGGACGACGAGACCTTTGCCAAACTTTGTCGCTTCGCGTCCTTCAAGTACGAAAGTCTCCTCAACGGCGGCGGCAAACTGGTGGCCGACGTGCGCGTTGTCCCCCCGGAAGAAGAGGCCGCTCAGGGGCAGAAAAAGCCCAACGAGACCCCTTGATCCCATCCCTTCACCCCAACAAGATCTCCAACGACAGGGAGCGAAAAACGCTCCCTGTCGTTTTTGTTTCCTGGTCCATCTCTGCCGAAGGGACAAAATACGCCTTGTGTTTTCGGCGTTTTCTATATACATTCCTTGCTCTTTTTTCTTCATTTTGTTCTCAAACAACAAAAGAACGGATATTTTGGAATTCTCTCTTGACAAGACACGCCAAGGGGAGTAACGTGTTAGCAGACAATTGAACAGCGATCTTCAGGGCAGGGTGAAATTCCCGATCGGCGGTATAGTCCGCGAGCCGCAGTGCGGCAGGATTTGGTGTGATTCCAAAACCGACAGTATAGTCTGGATGGAAGAAGATAGGCAGAATTGCGCGGGGTCCCCCGCGTCTGTTTGTGATGAATTGCTCTGGGATGATTTTCATTCCAGGGTCTTTTTTATCCGCAGACACCCGGGATCGCTGCGGTTGGTTTTGTGCGCTCTGAAGACGTTCCTTCAGAGCGCTTTTTGTTTTTTCGGAGGTGGAAAGGATGACAGACCAGGAGTATATGGCGCTGGCGCTGCAGCTGGCGGAGAAGGGAGCCGGCTGGACCAGCCCCAATCCCATGGTGGGGGCAGTCCTCGTCAAGGACGGAGAGATCATCGGCCGGGGCTATCACGCCAAATGCGGCGGCCTGCACGCAGAACGGGCCGCCCTGGCCGCCTGCACCGGCGCCCCCGCCGGGGCCACCCTGTATGTGACTCTGGAACCCTGCTGTCACCACGGCAGACAGCCGCCCTGCACCGAAGCCATCCTCCAGGCAAAGATCGCCCGGGTGGTGGTGGGTTCGGGAGACCCCAATCCCCTGGTGGCAGGCAAGGGGCTGGACCTCCTGCGCGCCCACGGCGTACAGGTGACAGAAGGCGTGCTGGACCGGGAATGCCGGGCCCTCAACCATGTCTTCTTCCACTTCATCCAGACGGGCCGGCCCTATGTGGTGCTGAAATACGCCATGACCCTGGACGGCAAGCTGGCCGCCTACACCGGCGCGTCCCAATGGATCACCGGCGAGCAGGCCCGCCGCCACGTCCACACCCAGCGCAGCCGGTACCGCGCCATCCTGGTTGGGGTGGGGACGGTGCTGGCCGACGATCCCCAGCTCACCTGCCGCCTGGAGGGCGGGCGCGATCCGCTGCGGGTGGTCTGCGACACCAACCTGCGCACGCCGCTGACCGCCAATGTGGTGCGTACCGCCCGCCAGACCCCCACCTGTCTGGCCACCTGTGTCAGCCAGGAGAGCCGGTTAGCCCCCTATCGGGAGGCCGGCTGTCAGGTCCTCTCCCTGCCCCAGTCCAACGGGCAGGTCAGCCTGCCGGCCCTGATGAAAGCGCTGGGCAGCCAAGGGGTGGACAGCGTCCTGGCCGAGGGCGGCAGCGCCCTGCACTGGTCCCTGGTCCGGGACGGACTGGTCAACCGGGTCCAGGCCTATCTGGCCCCCAAGATCCTGGGCGGTCAGGGGGCAAAGTCTCCCGTAGGCGGTCAGGGGTTCCCCCACCCGGACCAGGCCCTGCGGCTGGCACCGCCCACCCTGACCCCCTTGGGCGAAGACCTTCTTTGGGAAAGCGAGGCAGCGACATAAATGTTTACCGGTATCGTAGAAGAGGTTGGGACCCTCAAAGCCATCCGCAAGGGCGCCCACAGCGCTGTGCTGGAGATCCAGGCCAAGGTGGTCCTGGAGGACATCCACCTGGGTGACAGCATCGCCGTCAACGGCGTGTGTCTCACCGCCACATCCTTCTCCCCCGCCGGCTTCACCGCCGACGTGATGCACGAGACCCTCAACCGCTCCTCCCTGGCCGCCCTGCGGCCGGGCAGCCGGGTGAACCTGGAGCGGGCCATGGCCGCCAACGGCCGCTTCGGCGGGCACATCGTGGCCGGGCATGTGGACGGGCTGGGGACCGTGCGGCGGATCGAAAAGGACGACAACGCCATCTGGTTCACCATTGCCGCCGGGCCGGAGATCCTGCGGTATGTGGTGGAGAAAGGCTCCATCACCATCGACGGCATCAGCCTGACGGTGGCCCGGGTGGACGCCGACAGCTTCGCCATCTCCGCCATCCCCCACACGGTGGCCGTCACCGTGCTGGCCGACCGGAAGGTGGGCGACCCCGTCAACTTAGAGACAGACATCATCGGCAAATACGTGGAAAAACTCCTCCGGCCCGCCCCGGAAGCGCCCCAACGGAAGGCCGGTATCACGAAAGAATTTTTGACCCGCTACGGCTTTTGAGCCGAGGAAAGGAGCAGCAATATGTTTCAGTATCACACCGTCGAGGAAGCCCTGGAAGAACTGCGGCAGGGCCGCATGATCCTCTGCACCGACGATCCCGACCGGGAAAATGAGGGCGACCTCATCTGCGCCGCCGAGTTTGCCACCACCGAGAACGTGAACTTCATGGCCACCCACGGCAAGGGCCTCATCTGTATGCCCATGTCCTATGAGTACGTCAAGAAGCTCCAGTTCCCCCAGATGGTCACCCGGAACACAGACAACCATGAGACCGCCTTCACCGTCTCCATCGACCATGTGGACACCACCACCGGCATCTCTGCCGCCGAGCGCTCCATCACCGCCATGAAGTGCGTGGACCCCGACGCCAAGCCCGAGGACTTCCGCCGCCCCGGCCACATGTTCCCCCTGCTGGCCAAGGACAACGGCGTGCTGGAGCGCAACGGCCACACCGAGGCCACCGTGGACCTGATGCGGCTGGCCGGCCTGAAGGAAGTGGGCCTGTGCTGCGAGATCATGCGGGAGGACGGCACCATGATGCGCGCCCCCGAGCTGCAGGAGATGTCCAGAAAATGGGGGCTGAAATTCATCACCATCAAGGACCTGCAAGCCTACCGCAAGCGCCACGAGGTGCTGGTGGACCGGGTCACGGTGACCAAAATGCCCACCCGCTACGGCGACTTCATGGCCTACGGCTACATCAACAAGCTCAACGGCCAGCACCATGTGGCCCTGGTCAAGGGCGACATCGGCGACGGCCAGGACCTGCTCTGCCGGGTCCACTCCGAGTGCCTCACCGGCGACACCTTCGGCTCCCTGCGCTGCGACTGCGGCCAGCAGCTGGCGGCGGCCATGTCCCAGATCGAGAAGGAAGGCCGGGGCGTGCTGCTCTATATGCGCCAGGAGGGCCGGGGCATCGGCCTGATCAACAAGCTGCGGGCCTATGCCCTCCAGGACGAGGGCATGGACACTTTGGAGGCCAACCTGGCCCTGGGCTTTGCCGGAGACCTGCGGGAGTATTACATCGGCGCACAGATCCTCCGGGACCTGGGGGCCAAGACCCTGCGCCTGCTCACCAATAACCCGGACAAGGTCTATCAGCTCTCCGACTTCGGCATGGAGATCAAGGAGCGCGTCCCCATCCAGGTGGCCGCTACCGCCCACGACCTGTTCTATCTGCAAACCAAGCAGAAGAAGATGGGGCATCTGCTGAACTATTGAGTCCGGCAGGGCCGGTCCTCTGCGAACCACATACCATAAAAAATAATCTCTTTTCACCCATTGATCGATATTGAGGAGGAACATCACCATGAAAACTTACGAGGGAAGTCTGGTCGCCAAAGAAATCAAGGTCGCCATCGTGGCCGCCCGATTCAATGAATTCATCACCTCCAAGCTCATCGGCGGCGCCATGGACGGCCTGACCCGCCACGGGGTCCAGGAAGCCGACGTCAGCCTCACCTGGGTCCCCGGCGCGTTCGAGATCCCCCTGGTGGCCAGCAAGCTGGCAAACAGCGGCAAGTACGACGCCGTGATCTGCCTGGGCGCGGTGATCCGGGGCAGCACCAGCCACTATGACTACGTCTGTGCCGAGGTCTCCAAGGGCATCGCTACCGTGTCTCTGCAGAGCCAGATCCCCGTTCTCTTCGGCGTCCTGACCACGGACACCATCGAGCAGGCCATTGAGCGGGCCGGTACCAAAGCAGGCAACAAGGGCTATGACTGCGCGCTGAGCGCCGTGGAGATGGTCAATCTCATCCGTGAGATCGAAGCCTGAGTCAGCAATAGAAAGCCATCCGGGAGCCCCAGACAGAGGCTCCCGGATGGCGATCTTATCAAGCCTCTCTTTTGCAGGGACCGCTTGTGACCTCTAAAAATATAAAGGAGGTACCGTGTGGCACACCAGAAGAACGATCCTCCCAGGACCATCCTCACGGCGGGGATCGATACAGGGACCGACTGAAGCAGGAAACCGTAGTGGTTTCCTGCTTTTTTGCGTGCAAAGGAGCTCCCCTCCTGCTGCCGGCGTATATCTTGGCGCGGCAGGGTCATCCTGTTGCTGCGGCCAGCAAGAAGGGGCGTCCCCTTCTCTTCCGCGCCCCTTCCGGGACAACAAAAAACGATCGATCGGAGGAACGCCATGTACCATCCCACCTTGTCAGCCGAACAGATCACTGCCTATGCACACCATCTGTCGCGAGAGGAAAAAAGCGCCGCCACGCTGGCGAAATATCTCTACGACATTCGGATGTTTGCTGCCTGGCTGGGCAGCCGCCCGGTGACCAGAGAGGCAGCGGCGGCCTGGAAGGCCGCCCTGGTGGCGGACCGCTACGCCCCGACCACCATCAACGCCAAGCTCTCCGCCCTCAACGGGCTGTTCCGCTTTCTCGGCTGGAACGACTACCGGGTGAAATTTTTGAAGATCCAGCGGCGGCTGTTCCGGGAGCCCGAGCGGGAGCTGACCAAACCGGACTATCACCGCCTGCACACAGCAGCCCAGGACCTGGGCCGGGAACGGCTGGCGCTGCTGATGGAGACCATCTGCGCCACGGGCATCCGGGTCAGCGAGGTCCGCTATATCACCGTGGAGGCTGTCCGGCAGGGCCGCGCGGAGGTGGCGCTGAAAGGAAAGATCCGCGTGATCCTGCTGCCGGGAAAGCTCTGCCGCAAGCTGCAGAAGTATGCCAGAAAGCAGAAAACCGCTTCCGGCGCGATCTTTCGCACCAAAAGCGGAAAGCCCTTGGACCGCCGCCAGATCTGGGCGGAGCTGAAGGGCCTGTGCCGTCATGCCGGCGTGCAGGAGACCAGGGTCTTCCCCCACAACCTGCGGCACCTGTTTGCCACGGTGTTCTATCAGGCGTGCCGGGACATCGCCAAGCTGGCCGACCTGCTGGGTCACAGCAGCATTGAGACCACGCGGCTGTATCTGCTGGCCTCCGGCGAGGAGCACCGGCGCGCGCTGGACCGGCTGGGACTGGTCCAGTAGGACAGAATCAATATTCTGTCCGTGCGCCGCGCGGAGCTCCTGCCGGCCTGCAAAAGGGGACAAAAAAATCGCCCTTCTTTCCAAGGGAAAGAGAGCGAATGTGCATACTGAACCAGGCCGTGAAAAAACAGCACGATTCACGGCCGGCTTTTTATGGGCAAAAATGGGGATTTTCCTTGCTTTTCCCCGAAATCATTGCTATACTTTGTTTATCTGTTGGTGATATGTAGCAATTTTGCGGACAGAATATTGATTCTGTCCGTGGAAGGAGGTACGGCATGGGAGAAAGTCTGCATGACTTCTTTTTGCGCACAGGCCGGGCCGCCGTGCTGGAGCAGTGGGACCCCACGGCCAACGGCGCGCTGACCCCGGACGACCTTTCTTACGGCAGCGCCCAGCCGGTGTGGTGGCGCTGCGCGCAGGGCCATCTCTGGAAGGCGCAGGCCCGGGCCCGGGCGGCGGGCTGCGGCTGTCCGGTGTGCGCCAACCGGGTGGTGCTGGCCGGAGAGAATGACCTGGCCCAGCGGCACCCGGACCTGGCGACCCAGTGGGACCGGGAGAAAAACGGCGCGCTGACGCCCCGGGACGTCACCCCCGGCGCCAAACGCAAGGTCTGGTGGCGGTGCGAAAAGGGGCACAGCTGGTGTGCCCCGGTCCAGGCCCGGGCTTTGGAGGGAAACGGCTGCCCGGTGTGCGCCGGCAAGGTGGTCCTGGCCGGGGAAAACGACCTGGCCTCCCGCTTCCCCGCCGTGGCGGCCCAGTGGCACCCGGACAAAAACGGGGACCTGCTGCCCACCCAGGTGACCCCCTTCACCAAGCGGCAGGTCTGGTGGCGCTGTCCCCTGGGGCACGACTACCGGGCCGCAGTGGGGATGCGGACCGGGCGGGACGCCGGCTGTCCCTACTGCGCCGGGAAAAAGGTCCTGGCCGGGTTCAACGACCTGGCCACCACCCGGCCCCAGGTAGCCGCTCAGTGGCACCCCACCTACAACGGAGACCTGACCCCCCAGATGGTCACGGCAGGCTCCCACAAAAAGGTCTGGTGGCAGTGCGCCGAGGGTCACGTCTGGAAAGCCGCCGTCTATGCCCGGGCCGGGAAGCAGCAGCACGGCTGCCCGGTGTGCGCCGGGGTGGTCCGCGGCAAGAGGAAGCTGCGCTATGACGCCCTGCTGGCGGACGCCGCCCGGCTGCGGCAGATGTGAGGTCAGGAAAACGTCCCCCCTGTTTTGTACGTGACTGTATCAGGAAGTACAGGGGGCACAGCGGCGGCCGCAGAATAAAACAACAGTACGCCCTCTGTGTGTGCAGAGGGCGTACTGTCGTTCAGGGCGCACCGGCGTCCCCAGATGCGTTTTCGTTATCGAATGTCTGTCACAGGATAGTCCTGGGCCTCCACCGCCTGCTTGAGGACCTCGTCGGCCACGGTCTCTGTGAGGGTGACCACGGCGGTGCCGTCGGTGTGGCTGACAGCGGCCTGGGACACGGCGTCCAGGGCTTCCAGGGCTTTCTTCACCCGGGCCTCGCAGTGGGCGCACATCATGCCTTCGATTTTCATTGTCTTTTCCATGGTTTGTGTCTCCTCCTCTGGTAAGATCGGAATGGGTTGGATGGCGCGGTCTTTGCTTCCGTCGTGGATCTTCTGCAGGTTCAGACGCAGCGCGTTGGTGACCACGCAAAAACTGGACAGGCTCATGGCCGCCGCGCCGAACATGGGGTTCAGGTTCAGCCCCAGCGGGACAAAGACCCCCATGGCCAGCGGGATGCCAATGGTATTATACAGGAACGCCCAGAACAGATTCTGGTGGATGTTCCGCAGGGTGGCCCGGCTCAGGCGGATGGCCGCCGGCACGTCGCTGAGCCGGCTTTTCATCAGCACCACGTCCGCCGCGTCGATGGCCACGTCGGCCCCGGCGCCGATGGCGATGCCCAGGTCCGCTCGGGTGAGGGCGGGGGCGTCGTTGATGCCGTCGCCCACCATGGTCACCCGGCCCTGTTCCTTCAGCCGGCGGATCACCCGCTCCTTCCCGTCGGGGAGGACCCCGGCGATCACCTGATCCACGCCGGCCTGCCGGCCGATGGCCCGGGCCGTGCGTTCGTTGTCCCCGGTGAGCATCACCACGCGGATGCCCATGGCTTGCAGCTCCCGGATGGCCTGGGGGCTGTCCGCCTTGATGACATCCGCCACGGCAATGATCCCCACCAACGCCCCTTCCCGGGCGAAGAACAGCGGGGTCTTGCCCTCCTCGGCCAGACGGTCGGACTGGGCTTTCATGTCCTCCGGGATGGCGGCATACCGGCGAAGGTAGTCGTAACTGCCCCCCTGCAAGAGCCTCCCCTGCCAGCGGGCGATCAGGCCGTTGCCGGGCAGAGCCTGGAAGTCTGTCACCTCCTCCGGCGACAGTCCCGCCTCCTCTCCCCGCCGGAGAATGGCCCGGGCCAGGGGGTGCTCGCTCTTCTGTTCCAGGGCAAAGGCCAGACGCAGCAATTCCTCTTCCGAGACACCGGGAGCAGGGAGCAAGTCGGTGACCTGGGGCAGCCCGGCGGTGATGGTCCCCGTCTTGTCCAGGACCACCACCTGGGTCTTGCCGGCGTTTTCCAGCGAGACCGCGTTCTTGAACAGGATGCCGTGTTTGGCACCCACACCGTTGCCCACCATAATGGCCACCGGCGTGGCCAGCCCCAGGGCACAGGGGCAGGAGATGACCAGCACCGAGATCCCCCGGGCCAGCGCATAGCCCACCGGATGCCCCAGCACCAGCCAGACCACCGTGGTGACCAGCGCCAGCGCGATCACCGTGGGCACAAAAATGCCGGAGACCCGGTCGGCCACCTTGGCAATGGGCGCTTTCGTCGCCGCCGCTTCGCTGACCATCTGGATGATCTGGGACAGAGTGGTGTCCTCCCCCACCCGGGTAGCCCGGCAGGTGAGGGCACCGGACTGGTTCAGTGTGGCGGCGGAGACGCCGTCCCCGGCGGCCTTGTCCACCGGGATGCTCTCGCCGGTGAGGGCGGATTCATTGACCGCGCTGGTCCCCTCCACCACCACGCCGTCCACCGGAATGGTCTCGCCGGGCCGGACCAGGAACAGATCTCCCTGGACCACCTGGTCGATGGGGACGGTGACCTCCTTGCCCTCCCGCAGCAGGGCGGCCGTCTTGGGGGCCAGCTTCATGAGGCCCTTCAGGGCATCGGTGGTCCGCCCCTTGGAGCGGGCCTCCAGCAGCTTGCCCACGGTGATGAGGGTGAGGATCATGGCCGCAGACTCAAAGTAGAAATCCATGCCGTAGGCCATGACCGCCGCGCCATCGCCAGCCGCCTGGGCGGCGGTCATGGCAAACAGCGCATAGGTGCTGTAACCAAAGGCCGCCGCAGAGCCCAGGGCCACCAGGGTATCCATGTTCGGGGCCCGGTGCCAGAGGCTTTGGAAGCCGCTGACAAAAAACTTCTGGTTGATCACCATGACCGCCGCCGTCAGCAGCAGCTGGGTCAGCCCCTGGGCCACATGGTTTCCCTCGTAGAAGGCCGGCAGCGGCCAGCCCCACATCATGTGCCCCATGGAAAAGTACATCAGCACCGCCAGAAACAGCAGGGACCAGAGCAGGCGCTTTTTCAGCGCCAGGGTCTCATGGTCGGCCAGCAGATCCTCGCCAGGGTCTGCCGCCGCCGCCGTCCCCTGTTTCGCCGCGCCATAGCCGCTGGCCTCAACGGCCTGGATGATCTCCTGGGCGGAGGCGCTCCCCTCCACGCCCATGGAGTTGGTCAGCAGACTGACCGAGCAGGAGGTCACCCCGGGCACCTGGGAGACAGCTTTCTCGACGCGGGCGCTGCAGGCGGTGCAGCTCATTCCTGTCACGCGGAATTGTTCCATCGGATCACTCCTTTCCTGGGAAGGGACCGCCGAGGGTCACTTCATCAGTTTTTGTAAGGTCAGCACCAGCTCGTCAATGACCTCGTCCTTGCCCGCCCGGATGTCCTGGACCACACAGGTGCGGATGTGGCTGGCCAGCAGGTCCCGGTTGAAGGCGTTCATGGCGGCGGTCACTGCCGCAGACTGGGTCAGAATGTCGGTGCAATAGGCATCTTTTTCTACCATCCCTCGGATGCCCCGGATCTGCCCCTCGATCCGGCTGAGGCGGTTGAGGAGCCGTTTCATCTCGTCCTGGGGGCGTTCCTTGGTCTTGTGGCAGCAGCAGGTTTCCTGTTCCATCATCATTTCCTCCTGGATCAAATACCCCCTAGGGGTATCTTTTCTTCTGCATCATATACCCCCACCGGGTATTTGTCAAGCAGTTTTTTCTTGTCTGTATCCTGGTCACCAGACCAAAGGAGCGTGCTGCTTAGAGAGAAAAACCGCTGCGGCGCACACGACGGTGGCCGGCAGCGGTCTGGGTCAGCGGGTTTCTTGTTTTTCTATGCAGAACGCGACGGTTTCGGCCGCGTCCTCAGGTTCCTCCGGCTGTGTGCCATCCGGGCGCGCAAGCCCCAGCGTGTCATAATATGCCCGGGAAAAGGGGATCTTTTCATAGGGAAAGGACCCTTGCAGGGCTTTGATGTAGCCGAAGGGATCTTCCATGGGGACGATCCCCCACTCGTCCCGGAGCAGCGACAGGGCTTCCACCGCCGCCGGAGAGGCAGCATAGGCCACGGTATCCGGCGCGCGGAGAAAGGCCTCATATTGCGCCCGGTCCCACCATAGGATCTGCTGCATCACATTCGTGTGTTTGGTGGCCAGCAGCAGACGCAGGAAATCCTCTGTGCTGCTGGCCAGCGGATAGACATACTGCTCGCCGCAGCTTTCCGGGTTGACGCAAAACACCATGTCCCCGAACTGCTCCAGGACGCAGTAGTGAATGTCGTTGTCCCAACCAAGGACCGCTGCCCCCACCGGGGTGCAGAAGTAGTCGGCCGTCTCCTCCCCCGGTTCCAGACCGATCGCTGCGCCGTACCGGCCAAGCCGTTTCAGTTGTTGCATATCACGGATCGCCATTGTGGTACCTCCTGTTCCAGACGGATCACACCGCTTTTCTGTGTTACCAGAAGGATACCACAAAACCGGCATCGTTTCCACGCGCCGCAGTGGATTTTCCCCCGCTTTCCGGGTGGAAATGCTGTTTTCCTTGCAAAGGCCGGGTATCTTTGTTATAATAAAAGCTCCTAAATTTTTCTATCCGAACCGATAAGGAGGAGGACACACACGTTATGAACCATTCCACCCGACAGAAGGAGCCCATGAGCAAGAAAGCAAAGCTCTACTGGGCCATCGGCATCATTGTCGCCGTTCTGGTCGCCGCGCTGCTGATCTGGCATACGTTCTTTTTTGACAATCAAAATGCCGTTGCCGCCACGGTGGGGGACCAGGAATTCACCACCACGGAGGTGGCCTACTACTACAACACCACCGCCAACACCTACCTCGCCCAGGCCCAGCAATACCAGCAGATGGGCATGGACATGGGCTATGACACGTCCCTCTCCCCCTCGGAGCAGATGTACAACGAAGAGAAGGGCATCACCTATGCCGACTACTTCCTGGAGCAGGCCCTGAATCAGCTGCAGCAGGTCTCCATCCTCTGCACCGAGGCGGAAGCCGCCGGATACACCCTCTCGGCAGAGGGCGAAGCCGCCGTCAAGGACAACATGGACACCCTGTACGCCTACAGCGTCCAGAGCGGCATGGGTTCGGAGTCCTCTTATCTGAAAGCCAGCTATGGCCGGGGCATGACCAAGTCCCTGTTCAAGGACATCGTCACCCGCTCCATCCTGGCCAGCGAATATGCCCAGGAAAAGCAGGACACCTTCTCCTACTCCGAGGAGGAGCTGAACGCCTACTACCTGGAGCATCCCGCCGACCTGGATACCTACGACTACCGCTTCTGCTATCTCAACGCCACCTTTGAGGACAAAACCGACGAGGAGGGCAACCCCGTCGAGCCCACCGAAGAGGAGACCAAGGCCGCCATGGACCAGGCCAAGAAAAACGCCGACAGCATGGTGGCCCAGGTCCGGGCCGGCACCGCCTTCAACACCGCCGCCCTGGAATACCTGGACGAGACCTCTGCCGCGTCCTATGAGGACCCGGAGTACAACCACAAGACCGACACCCTGGGAGGCTCCCTCACCGCCACCTACAAAGACTGGCTCACCGACAGCGCCCGGCAGGCCGGGGACATCACCGCCATTGAGGTCAGCAACACCGGTTACTGCGTGGTGCAGTTCCTGGGCCGCACCAAGGAGGAGGACAGCTACCAGACCATGAGCTACCGCGCCATCCAGGTCCTGGCAGAGACCACCCCCAGCGAGGACGGCGCCACCGCCCTGCCCACCGAGGAGCAGCTGGCCGCCGCCAAGGAAGAGGCCGAGGGCCTGCTGGACCAGTGGAAGCAGGGAGAGGCCACCGAGGACTCCTTTGCCGCCCTGGCCAAGGAGCACAGCGATGACGCAGCCACCAAGGAGGACGGCGGCCTGCACAAGGACGCCAACCGGGACGCCATGGAGACCGATTACCTCGACTTCCTCTTTGCCGCAGACCGGAAGGTGGGCGACACCACCATCCTCCCCTCCACCGACAGCTCCGGCAACGAGGTGGGCTATCAGATCCTCTATCTGCAGGACTTTGGCCAGATCCGCTGGAAGTATCAGGCCGAGAGCGCCCTGCGCACCGCCGATTACGACAGCTGGTACAGCAAGCTGCAGGAGACCTATCCCGCCGCGCTGACCGAGGACGGGAAGAACATCCCCAACCTGTGACCTTTCTTCCCCCGCAGAGGCGGCAATGCCCTCTGCGGGGGCGTTCTTTTCTGGGAGGCATACTTATGGACAACGAACAATTTTTACGCACCCAGATGCTGCTGGGTCCCGCCGCCATGGACCGGCTGGCCCAGGCCCATGTGGCCGTGTTCGGCATCGGCGGCGTGGGGAGCTGGTGCGCGGAGGCCCTAGCCCGGGCCGGGGTGGGCCGGCTGACCCTGGTGGACCACGACACCGTGGGGCTGACCAACCTCAACCGGCAGGCAGAAGCCCTCCACTCCACCCTGGACCTGCCCAAGACCGAGGCCATGGCCCGGCGCATCCGGGACATCCACCCGGGCTGTCAGGTCCGGCAGATCCCGGAAAAATATGAGGCCGCCTGCCGGGAGCGCTTCTTTGACACAGACTACGCCTACATCGTCGATGCCATCGACCTGGTCTCCTGCAAGCTGGATCTCATCGAGACCGCCCTGGCCCGGCACATCCCCATCCTCTCCTCCATGGGGACCGGGAACAAGCTGGACCCCACCCAATTCCAGGTGGCCGACATCGCCAAGACCCAGGGCTGTCCCCTGGCCCGGGTCCTGCGGAAGGAATTCAAGCACCGGGGCATCCTCCACCATAAGGTGGTCTATTCCCCGGAGCTGCCCACGCCCCCCCTGCCGGGAGAGACCCCGCCGCCGGGGCGGCGTTCGGTGCCCGCCAGCGCCCCCTGGGTGCCGCCGGTGGCCGGCTTTATTCTGGCCGGAACGGTCATTCGGGACCTGACCCAAGTATAACAACGCCCCTCTTCCGGCAAACTATGCCGGAGGAGGGGATTTCTTATGTTGAAGCAACCACATTCCTGGCTCCCTGCGGCAGCGGCCGGCGGCGCGGCGGGGCTGGTCAACGGCTTTTTCGGGGGCGGCGGGGGCATGGTGCTGGTCCCCCTGCTCCTGTCCCGCTGCCAGCTGGACCGCCGCCGGGCTTTTGCCAATTCCGTGGCCATCATCCTGCCCCTGTGCGCCCTGTCGGCGGGGATCTACTTTGCCAAAGGGCACCTGGATCTGTGGGCCGCCCTGCCCTATCTGGCGGGGGGATTGGCCGGCGGCTGGCTGGGCGGAAAGCTCTTCCAAAAGGTCCCCGTCGTCTGGCTCAAGCGGGCCTTCGCCCTGCTGATCCTCTACGGCGCCTGGAGCGCCCTGGCCCCATGAGCAGCTGGCTCATCCCCCTGCTGGCGGGGCTGGGGACCGGGGTGCTGTCCGCCTTTGGCATCGGCGGCGGCTCCCTGCTGCTGATCTATCTGACCGCCTTCGCCCACCTGGACCAGCACCAGGCCCAGGGGATCAACCTGCTGTACTTCCTGCCGGCTGCGGCGGCGGCCCTGCCTGCCCACCACAAAAACGGGCTGCTGGAAAAGGCTGTCATCCTGCCCGCCGTATTGGCCGGGCTGGCCACGGCAGGGCTGGCGGCCTGGGTGTCCAACGGGCTGGACACCGGGCTGCTGCGGAAGCTGTTCGGGCTGTTTTTGCTCTATATCGGCCTGACCCAACTGCTGCGGAAGGACCCGCCCGATGCCAGATCCCCTAAGACGAAAACACGAACCACCCGGTAAGATACCGGGTGGTTCGTGTTTTTCTGTGCCGGATGTCTCAGGACTGGGCCCCGGCTTTCTTTTTGTGGACCATACGCATCCCTGCCAGCGTCAGGACCATCAGCAGGATGGCAATGGGCAGGGCAATGACGGCGTTGGGGATGAAACCCGCAATGATGTAACTGACAAAACTGACCGCCGCCACGGTAATGGCATAGGGCAGCTGGGTGGACACATGGCTGACGTGGTCGCATTGGGCGCCCGCAGAGGCCATGATGGTGGTGTCGGAAATGGGCGAGCAGTGGTCGCCGCACACCGCGCCGGCCATACAGGCGGAGATGCAGACCACCGCCAGGGGGTTGTCCATGGGGAACACGCTCTGGACGATGGGAATGAGCATCCCGAAGGTCCCCCAGCTGGTGCCGGTGGCAAAGGCCAGCAGGCAGCCGATGAGGAAGACGATGGCAGGCAGGAACATCTGGAGGCCCTTTGCGTTGCTGTAGACGAAGTCCCGCACGAAATACTTCGCACCCAGGGAGTCGGTCATGGCCTTCAGGCTCCAGGCAAAGCTCAGGATCAGGATGGCGGGGACCATGGCCTTAAAGCCCTCGGGGATGCAGGACATCATGTTGCTGAAGGTCATGGAGCGGCGGATGGCGTAATAGATGAAGGTAAAGACCAGGGCAAAGGCAGAGCCCAGGAGCAGCCCCACCGAAGCATCCGAGTTGGAGAAGGCCTCCACCAGGCCCGTCCCGTCGAAGAAGCCGCCGGAGTAGAGCATCCCGGTGACGCAGCAGACGATGAGCAGCAGGATGGGCAGGACCAGGTCCATCACCCGGCCGTGGGTCTCATCCTCCTCTTCCTGCAGGCTGGCATAGGGGTTCTTGCCGGAGAAGAGGTCGCCGTTCTCCATGGCGTTGCGCTCGTGGCGGGCCATGGGGCCGTAGTCGATCCGCAGCAGGGAGATGCCCACCATCATCAGGATGGTCAGCAGGGCGTAGAAGTTGTAGGGAATGGCCCGGATGAACAGGTTCAGCCCCTGTCCGTCCTCGGCAAACCCGGCCACCGCGGCGGCCCAGGAGGAGATGGGGGCGATGATGCAGATGGGGGCGGCGGTGGAGTCGATCAGATAGGACAGCTTGGCCCGGGAGATCTTGTGCTTGTCGGTGATGGGCCGCATGACGCTGCCCACGGTCAGGCAGTTGAAGTAGTCATCAATGAAGATCAGGCAGCCCAGGACCACAGTGGCCAGCTGCGCGCCCACCCGGGACTTGATGTGGGTCTGCGCCCAGCGCCCGAAGGCGGCGGAGCCGCCTGCCCGGTTCATCAAGCACACCATAGCGCCCAGGATCACCAGGAAGATCAGGATGCCCATGTTGTAGGAGTTGGCCACCGACGGCACGATCCCGTCCAGGAACACATGGCGCACCGTCCCCTCGAAGCCAAAGTTGGCATAGAGCAGACCGCCGGCCAGGATGCCGATGAACAGGGAGGAATAGACCTCCTTGGTGATCAGGGCCAGGGCGATGGCGATGATCGGGGGCAGCAGGGCCCAAAAGGTGTTGTAGAAGTGGCTGGGGGATTCCACATACCCCTCTCCGCCACAGGCGGGACAAAGGAAGGTGCCGCCGCAGGCTTCACAGGCCTCGTCCTGCCCGTAGCAGGTCATACACAGGCCGGTGGTCCCGCAGTCGGCACACTCGATCATTTTGCTGCCTGCTGCTTCGGTGGGGTCCTCTGCTGCCATGGCGGTGGTGCTCATCGAAAACAGCAGCACCACTGCCACCGCCAGCATCGCAAACAGACGGCGTGGGGATTTTCTCATGTTGCTTCTCTCCTTCTCATCAAAAAAAGTCATGACCTCTGTCATGACTTCACTTCTTCGCCCAGAAGAGAATCCCACGACAGCGCTCCGCCCCCTCGGGGGGCGACAGTCTGAGGGATCTTTTCCCACAGCCCAGCCCGGGGGACGTCAGGCCCGTCCCCAAGACCTCGGCGGACACGCCTTTCCCCTCCCCCGCCGGCCTGGGTACCGGGGAAGGCTACTCTTCGTGGCCGCACCTCTATCATGCTTGTTCGCCTATGGTATCATCTTCGTTGCTGAACTGTCAATCCTTTGCGGGGTTTTTGCCTGGTTTTCTGTAGAAAAAGGGCGCTTTCTCACCCATCCGGGAGAAAGCGCCCGAAGGACGCGGGCAGGTCTCCTCTGCCCGCGCCCGGATCGGCCTCAATAATACTGGCACGCCGCCGCCTGCCGCCGCAGTTCCGCCCGGAAATCCGGGTGGGCCACGGCGATCAGATTTTCCACCCGCTGCTTCACCGTCCGCTGCCGCAGCTTTGCCACGCCGTATTCCGTGACCACCATGTCGGTCAGGTTCCGGGAAACGGAGACGATGGCCCCCGCGTCCAGCATGGGGACGATGCGGGACAGCGTCCCCTGTTTGGTGGTGGCGCTCTGGGCCAGGATAGCCCGTCCGCCCTTGGAATGGTACGCGCCCCAGGCAAAATCTGCCGCGCCGCCGGTGCCGGAGTGCTGATAGGGGCCGATGGACTCGGCGCACACCTGGCCCGTCAGGTCGATCTGCAGGGACGCATTGACCGACACCACGTTGTCGTTGCGGGCGATCACATAGGGGTCGTTGGTGTAGCTGCTGCGGCGGACCGTCAGCCGGGGATGCTGGTCCACAAAGTCATAGAGAAAGGCATCCCCCGAGATGAAGGTCCCCACAGTGATCCCGTTGTCGATGTTCTTGCGGCGGTTGGTCACCGCCCCGCAGGCCATGAGGTGGGCCATCGACGTGCCGATCTGCTCGGTGTGGATGCCCAGGTCGTTCTTGTCCAGCAGGGCAAAGCCAATGGCGTTGGGGATGCCCCCAAAGCCCAGCTGGATACAGTCGCCATCCTGCATCATCTCGGCCACATAGCCGGCGATGGTCTGCTCTTTCTCGCCAATGGGCGGGTCCTGGAGCTGGTAGATGGGTTCGTCCACCTCATAGATCACGTCTGCCAGAGACACCGGCAGGGCGTTCTCTCCCCAGAC
Organism: uncultured Eubacteriales bacterium; assembly: GCA_934597725.1. Classification (GTDB taxonomy): domain Bacteria; phylum Bacillota; class Clostridia; order Oscillospirales; family Oscillospiraceae; genus Evtepia. The sequence goes on along the minus strand of CAKTSK010000006.1, from coordinate 63,787 downwards.
CATGGGCGCCTGGGCGTTGACCTCAAAGATGACCTTGTCCGCACCCTCCAGGTTCTCCAGGGTCATGATCAGATCACAGCTGAGGTGAACGTAGCCGTGGCGGTCCATGGGAGAGACCTGGGCCACAAAGACGTTGGGGGCCTGGCAGGCCCGGACGCCTCGGGCATAGTTGTGCTGGTCCACAGGAAAGTAATCGTACAGGCCGCTGCCCCGGGCGGCCACAGACCAACGGTCGAAGAAAAAGGTATGCAGGCGGAACTTGCCCGCCAGGGCCGGGTCGCTGGTCACCGGGTAGGCATAGCGGGTGATGGTGTTCCAGCAGGTCACCCCTTGGGTCAGCCGGGGGGCGATGGTGTGCAGCTGGGACAGGAACGCCTTCGGCTCGCTGCCGTGGGTGGACCAGGTCAGGCAGTCGCCGTCCTCGATCAGGTCCAGGGCCTCCTGGAGGGTGGCCAGCCGCTGGGCATAAGCCTGGCGGGGGTCGGTCCCCTTCCGCCCCAGAGGATCGTCTCGCTTCATGGGATGCACCTCCTCACGGCTGTACCGGGTCGATGACCTTCATGTAGTGCAGGCAGGTCAGCACGGTCTCTCCCCGCTGGTTGGTCATCACGCACTGACCGGTGGTTTTCCGGCGCGCCTCGTTGACCTCTGTGATCCAGTAGGTGGCGGTGATGGTATCCCCGAAAAAGACCGGCTTCAAAAATTTCACCTGGTCATAGCCCATGGCCAGGATGTCATGGCCGCTGTCCACGCCCGCCATCCCGCTGACGGTGGAGCACAGGCTGAAGGTCAGGCACCCGTGGACCAGACGGGTCCCATAGGGCATCCTCTTGCAGTATTCCTCGTTGACATGGGCGGGAAAGAGGTCCCCGATGATCCCGGCGAACAGATAGACATCGCTCTCAGCAAAGGTCTTGGTCAGGGTAAACTTCTTCCCGATCTCAAAATGCAGTGCGCTCATGCGATCCCTCCTTCTCCTCCCCCTTGCAGGGCAGGTGGTTTTGTGGTAGTATCATATCATCCTTTTCTGCAAAATACATCGGAGAATATCCCAACTTTCTGGTCTTTTTTCACAAAGGAGGTCCCCCATGCAAGTCACCGAGATCCTCACCGACCACACCCTCATGGCCCTGGACCTGCAGGGCACCCCTGAGGAGCCCATCCGCTTTTACCTGGACCGCATGGACCAGTTCGACCGGGCCGGCATCCACTGGCACTGGCACCCGGAGGTGGAGTTCAACGTCATCCTGCGGGGGCGCATGGAGTACTATGTGGAAAACGAGCATCACACCCTCGCCGCCGGACAGGGGATCTTCAAAAACGCCAACATCCTCCACATGGCCCAGCCCGCCCGGGAGACCCCCGACGCAGAGATGTTTTCTGTCATCCTGGACCCGTCGTTCATCGCGCCGGTCCAGAGCGTCATATATCGCAAATACATTGCGCCCTTCCTGGGCAGCCAGGGGCTGCGGAGCCTGGTCTTTTCCCCGGCGCTGCCCTGGCAGCAGACCTGCCTGGACGCCCTGCGCCGGGCCTACGCGCTGTACCAGACCAAGGCCGGCGCCTATGAGCTGCACATCCACCGGCTGCTGTGCCAGGTGTGGCAGGCCATGGCCGAGCACGCCCAGGAGCTGCCCCGCCACGACCTGACGGCGGGCCAGCGCACAGACCAGGTCCGGGCCAAGCAGATGATGGCGTTTTTACAGACCCATTTCCGGGAAAAGCTCACCCTGGATCAGGTGGCCGGGGCCGCCAACGTCAGCCGCAACACCTGCCTGACCTGCTTCCGCCGGGTGCTGGGCCTGTCCCCCATGGAGTATCTCCTCTCCTACCGGCTGTCCCAGGCCGCCCATCTGCTGCTCACCTCCGACCTGCCGGTGGCTCAGGTGGCAGAGGCCTGCGGCCTGGGGGATGCCAGCTACTTCGGCAAGTGCTTTCGCCGCAAGACCGGCCTCTCCCCCAGCCAGTACCGGCGGGAAACGCCGGGAGAGGGTCCGCAGAGCAAGGAAATCCAAACAAGCCGCACGCGGCAGGGAGGTCTTTTCCCATGACACAGACAACCACCATCCAACACCCGGTCGTAGCCGGGGCCGGCACCATGGGGGTCACCCTGGCCCGGATCTTCGCCCAGAAGGGCTATCGGGTCACCCTGTGGAACCGGCGCACCCCCTCCCTGGACAGGGCCAAGGTCCGCATCGCCGGAGATCTGGCCGCGCTGGCGGCCCGGGGCCAGCTGGCGGAGCCCCCCGCCGTCGTGGCGTCCCGCCTGTCCTATACCACCGCATTCACCCCCTATGGGACGGCAGACTTTGTGATAGAGAACATCGCCGAGGACCTGGAGGCCAAGCACGCCTTCTTCCGGCAGGTCTGCCAGCACATTGCCCCCACGGCCCTGCTGACCACCAACACCTCCGGCCTGCGGGTCACCGATGTGGCCCAAGGGGTCACCCACCCGGAGCGCTTCTGCGGGATGCACTGGTGGAATCCCCCGGACAAGATGCCCCTGGTGGAGATCACCAAAGGCGACCAGACCAGCCAGGAGACCGCCCAGGCGGTCTGCGATCTGGCGCTGGACCTGGAGAAAAAGCCCGTCATCGTGCAAAAAGACATTCTGGGTATCCTGGGCAACCGCCTGCAATACGCCGTCCTCCGGGAGGCCCTGCACATCATGGCCCTGGGGGCCGCCGGGCCGGAGGAGATCGACGCCGCCATGAAATACGGCCCCGGCTTCCGCTATGCCGTGCTGGGGCCGCTGGAAACGGTGGACCTGGGCGGCGTGGACATCTTTCAGGCCGTCAGCGACTACCTGCTGCCCGATCTGAGCGCAGACACCCACAGCCAGGTCCTGCATGAACTGACCGACGCCGGCCGGCTGGGCGTCAAGACCGGCAGCGGATTCTATGACTACGCTGCCGGCCAGGGAGAGGCCGTCCGCCAGCGGCGGGACCGGCTGTTTGAACAGCTGTGGGAGATCCTCAAGGAGGAATAAGACACGTCCCCCGCCTGCCGCGCAGCAAAACGCGCACAGCAGGCGGGGGGCGTGCTTCAGTGGGACGGCGCGATGTCCGCGCCGGTCAGATAGCGGTGCATGGGCCGGAACAGCAGGGCAAAGACTGCCAGGCACAGCACGGTGTCGATGAGCATATAAAACCCGTTGTAGAGCAGGGAGTAGAACCAGGGCGAGGTCATGGTCATGCCAAAGAACGACTCGGGCATATACATGGCCCACACCGTGGCGCCCACCACCCAGTGGACCAGGAAGCGGGCCGCTGCGCCCAGGAGGGTCCCCCAGAAGATCCCCTTCTCCTTCCCCCGGGCCAGCCCTGCCAGACCCAGCACGGTGAAGGCCACCAGATAGTCCCCCAGGATGGACTGCCAGCTGATGGCAAAGCCCCCGTCGAAGATCACCTGGAGCAAGCCGTAGGCAAAGCCGCCTACCAGCCCCCACTTCGTGCCCCAGCGGACGGCGAAGAGAAAGATGGGCAGCATCCCCAGGGTGATGGAGCCGCCCCAGGGCATCTCCCACAGCTTCAGCATACTCAGGATCTGGGCCAGCGCCACAAACACGGCGCCCTCGCACAGCATACGCAGGTGTTGATTTCTCACAGTGAGTTCCTCCTGTCTTTTCCGGGGCAAAGAAAAAAGCCGCCGGGAAGGGACCCCGGACGGGCAGCTGTGCGTTCTTCCTACGCCGGCATTATCCGGATCAGGTTCCCGGGTGATGGCCGCAGAAGGCCATCTCTCAGCCGGCATGCGCCAGCGCCCCGTTTCAGTTTTCTCTCTCATGATACGCCAGTCAGGCCGGCTTGTCCATCTTTTCCGCCCGGAGCAGGCTGCTGAAGCGCCTTTGTTCTGCCGGACAACGTCCTGTCCAACAAGCGGAGGCAGTTCGGCAGCCTGCTCCTTCTCATGCGTTCGGGTCTCGCTCCTGGCCGGCGGCGTGTCTGCGGAGGTGTTCCAGCCCCCAGGACAGCACCATGCCCACGCTCAGGCACAGCACCACCTGCACCACCTGCCGCATACCGGTGAAGGTCACCGGCAGGATCAGCAGGGTGGAGGAGATCACAAACCCCAGCAGCATCCGCGTCACCCCGGCCCCATGGCGCTCCATCAGCCGGGAGACCACCCGGGCCAGCAAAAAAATGGCTGCCAGAAATCCCAGCCCCAGAGGGAGCAGCACCGACAGGTCAAAACGGGCGATCCCCTGAGCCATGGGCTGATACAGGCCCATGAACAGCAGCACAGAGGACGAGCTCAAACCCGGAAGGATCATGCTCAAGGCCCAGATGGCGCCGCAGAACACGAACCAGCCGGTGTTGGCCTGCACCTGGCTGCCCAGACCCGACTCCAGCAGGCTCAGCAGCACGAAGCAGGCCACCAGAGACAGCACAAAGCCCGTCCAGCCCCGGCGGCTGCCCCGTCCTTCCGTCTGCTCCATCAGGCTCGGGATGGTGCCGCAGATGAGGCCGGCAAACAGAGCCGTGGTCGCCACCGGCGCCACCCGCAGCAGATACTCCACCGCGCCCGCCAGCAGGAGAAACCCTGCCCCGCAGCCCAGCAGCAGCGGCAGCAGCAGGCGGCGGTTCCGGCCCAGAGACCGGAGGGGATGGGCAAAGAGCTGGACCATGGGTTCGTACAGGCCAAAGGCCATGCACAGCACGCCCCCGCTGATCCCCGGCAGGATCGCGCCGGTACCAATGACGATCCCCTGTAAAAAAAGCAGCAGCGGCCGCAGGCGCGGTCTTCGTTCCTGGGTCACAGGCAGTCCCCCTTTCTTTCGGCCGCCTTGGGGCGGCAGGTGTTTCTTAGGATAGTACAACTTCTCCCGTCTGTCAATTCCCCTCCCCAACAGAAAAAACCATGGGCGGCGCCGGTAGGCGCTCCCATGGTTTTTCTCTCAGGTCCCCTGCTGCGTCATTCCCCCGCAAAAACCTGGCGGATGGAATCCAGCACGGCTTCCCGGTCAAAGGGCTTATAGACAAAGCCGCTGGCCCCGATCTCATTGGCTTCGTCGATGGTGTCGTCGTAGGCCAGGGAGGACACCATCAGCACCCGGGCCTGGGGATGGGCCTCCAGGATCAGCCGGGCGGCCTCCAGGCCGTCCATTCCCGGCATGATGATGTCCATCGTCACCAGATCCGGCTGGACCTGCTCAAACCGCTCGATAGCCTCTTCGCCGCTCCGGCAGCAGGCCACCACCTGATACTCCGTGTCGGACAGGATCTTCTGCAGCTGCAGCTGTACGATCCGGGAATCATCCACCACCATAACTTTTTTTGACATAACATCCGGCTCCTTTTTCTATATCTCTATCGTTTTCGCTCTGACCAGAGCATGTCTTCTTGTTTACCCGGCGGATGCCACCGGCTGGCAGGGCAGCTGATGGACCAGCTGCGCGCCCTCGTTTCTGGCGCTGAGGTAGCTGAGGACCAGTTCACACACCGCTCCGTCCTGGGCCGGCCGGGGCCGCCCGATGCAAAAGACGGGGATCCCAAACCGGGAGGAGATGTGCGCCGCCTGGAACAGATGCGCCACCACCCTGCCGCAGATCACGTTCAGCAGCTCTTTGGCAAAGTCCTCCACGTCTTCCGGGGCAACCTCCTCCGCTTCCATGGCGCACTGGGTCAGCCGCAGCAGCAGGGTCCTGTCCGCCACCAGCACCAGCTTGGCGTGATAGCCGCCCTCAAAGGTAGTACACACCGTGCAGGTGTCTTCGGACAGCACGTCGTGATGTTCGCACAGAGCCAGGTCCCCGATCAGACAGCAAAACTCCTGCATCACGCTGTCCAGGATCTCTGCGATCTTCTTTTCCATGTTGGCGTCCATACGCTCCCTCCTCAGGTCGCCTCTCGTTTGCTGACGGCGATCTTGTTTTTTCCTGGATAGAACACGCAGTGCTCCATCTTTTTGGTGACCTGCAAAGAATTGCCGCCAATGGTCACAACAGCGCCGGGGTATATCTCGTCGCAGAGCATCCGGCAGGCGGAGCCCGAGCGAACGAAGGAGCGCTCCAGGTCTTTTTCCAGCTTTTCCAGCTTCAGCTTCGTCACATAGACGCTCAGGTTCAGCTTGGAGATCTCCTCCCGCTTCAGGTCCCGGTCGGGGTCTCTCTGCAGCCGCCGCAGGATCTCTTCGGTCCGGGTCAGCTCCTGCAGCATCTCGTTGCGCTCTATGGCCTCGCAGGGCATCCCGCCCAGCAGGATCTCCGTGGGCCGCTCGGCCTTGGAGCCGATGGTGCCCGCAGAGACCTCTTTGGCCGCCCGGATGGTCCCACCCACCACAGACGCCCGGCCAGTGCGGACCTTGACGGTCCCGTTGCTGTAGATGCTGCTGTCGATGATGCAGTCTGCCTGGACGCTCTCCAGCGCGTAGATGGTGCAGTGCTCCACATACTTGGCATACACCCCTTTGTGGGCCTGGATGACCGCCGTGTGCTGCCCCTGGATGCCGCTGGAAACCACCAGATATTCCCCGGCCTCGATGGTGCAGTCCTCCACCACGCCGTCGATCTGGATGCTGCCGGTGGCCCGCACAACGGTCCCGCTGTTCACATCGCCGTAGATATGGATGTCGCCCATGAACTGGATGATGCCATCCTTCTCCGTCGCGTCGCCGTGGATCTGCAGCACAGGCTTGACCTGGAAGCTGTGGCCGGTGAACTCCACATGGCCGTTTTCCGTGGCGATCAGCGCGTCGCCCTGTTTGGACAGGGCCGTGTTCCGCCCCTTGGGGATCTGGGCGGGCAGGCCCTCCCGGGGCGGTATCATCTGCCCCCGCACGGTCTTGCCCGGGGTCCCTTTGCCCGGCGGCAGGATGTGGCAGATGACCTCGCCCTTCTCAATGTTCTGGACCAGGTTCAGGCTGATGTAGTCCTCCTTCCACAGCTCATCGACCATGGCGCAGCTGGTCTGCTCCCGGGGATAGAGCTCCACCACCCGGCCGTCCTCGCCGCAGACCGGCGGGGTCCCCCAGGCGATGGGCAGCAGGACAAAGCAGCGGGGCGGCTCTCCCAGCAGGTCTTTCAGGCCGTCCCAGTCGACGCCCTGGTCCACCTTCTCCCGGGCCATGGCCTTCATCACCGCCAGCAGGTCCGGCGCCTTGCCCGCGCCTACAGGCGGCAGCAGCAGGCACCAGACGAGCATGGCGTCCTGCGACACATGCAGGAACACTTCTCCGTCCAGATCCGGCAGGGTGTGGTGGACCAGCGCCGCAGCCACCTGCTCCCACCGCTGGATGGTCCGCTGGGTGAGCGCCTGATGCAGGCGCGCCGCCTCCTCGGCCATCCGCGCTTCCTCCATCGGGATCGGCAGCTCACCGCTGAACAGGGGCAGCTGGAGCGCTCCCCCGGCAGCGCCCGACCACAAGCGGTGCAGGCCGCACAGGGTATGCTCCGGCGGAAAATCCAGCGTGGGGAGCTGCTGCGGCGCCCCGATGTCACCGGTCTGCACCGGTTCTTCCGCCATGGTCTGGCCAGAAGATGCCGTTTCGGTATTTGATCTCACATCCCTCTCTCCCTTCTTTCCCGGCCTTACAGGACCCCCTGCAAATCGCTTCCGGTTCCTTGGTGGTTATCTGACGATCCTATGCCTGGGTCATGTGCATCATGCAGCAGGGATAAAATTCCTCTTCCGCTTTTATTATAAAGCAAGTTTTCTTTCTTGAAAAGATGTGTTTCTTCCCATTTTCCTCTTATTTTTGACAAAAGCAACGCGCCGCCCTGCCCAGACCCGTTCGCAAACGACAGCACGCCGCAGCGCGCTGAACGATACAGCGGTCTGCGGCGTGCCTGTCTGTGTCCCTTTTCCGGCGGGACAAGTTCTCATGTTCAAAGGCGCTGGATCTGGAACCCTTCCAGCAGGGAGCGCATCATGCCTGCCTGCCCGTTGAGCTCCTCGCTGGCGGCGGCAGATTCCTCGGCGGTGGCAGAGGTGGTCTGCACCACAGAGGAGATCTGGTCCAGCCCCTGGGAGATCTGGGCGATGGAGTCTGCCTGCTCCTGGGAGGCGTTGGCGATCTTCTCCACCCGGCCCAGGATGTCGATGGATGCCTTCGACACCTCGCCAAAGGCTTCCTCGGCCTGATGGGCCAGCTCTTCGCCCTTCTTCACATGGCGCAGAGAGGTCTCGATCAGCTCCGTGGTGTCCGTGGCGGCGGTGGCCGTCTTCTGCGCCAGGTCCCGCACCTCGTCGGCTACCACGGCAAAGCCCTTGCCGGCGGTCCCTGCCCGGGCCGCTTCCACGGCGGCGTTGAGGGCCAGGATATTGGTCTGGAAGGCAATGTCGTTGATGACCTTGATGATGCTCTGGATATTGTTGGAGACCTCGGTGATGTCCCGGATGGAGGCGATGAGCTGGTTCATCTCCACCTCGCTCTTTTCCACCACGATGGCAGCCTGCTTGCCCATCTCGTTGCACTGCTGGGCATAGTCAGAGGTATTGTTGACCCCCTGCGAGATCTCTGCAATGGTAGAGGAGAGCTCTTCCACGCCGCTGGCCTGCTCGGTGGCGCCTTGGGCCAAAGCCTGCGCGCCGTCGGCCACCTGGCTTGCGCCGGCGCTGACCTGAGAGGCAGCCTGCTCCAGCTTCAGCATGACGTCGTTCAGTTTGATCCGGAACCCGCGAATCGAGGTTTGGATGTTGGTAAAGTCCCCGATAAATTCGACCGAATTGCGATAGGTAAAGTTCCCCTTGGCCAGCTCGCTCATGCTGTAGTCGATGGCGTCCACATACTTGGACAGCTCCTGATAGGAGAAGTGCATCCGATCGACCAGATCGCCGAACTCATTGTCTGCCTCATAGGAAAACTTCGCCTTCAGGTTGCCCTTGGACAGCTCCTCCACCGCTTCCTGCACCACGCCCACAGCGCCGGTGATGTTCCGGGTGGCGCGCAGAGCGATGACCATTCCGATCACCAGCGTTGCTGCAAAGACCACAAGGCAGCTGACGGTCCCGACCACGATGATCTTGACCATGTGGTCCTGATGGACCACGGTATCGTTGTCCGCAGCGGTGTCGATCTTCTTGGCGATCGTCACCAGACTGTCCAGCGTGGGAGAGCATTCCGTCAACACGATCTGCTTGGCTTTTTCCAAGTCTCCCTGGTCGATCTGGGCAATGGCCCGGTCGGCAATGGCAAACCAGCTGTTGAACGCAGATTCATACTCCTCTGCCAGACCATCCTCCGTGCCGTAGGTCTGCTTGAAAATGGCGATCTGCTCCTGGATCGTATCCAGAGACTCGTTGATCCGCTCCTTCATCTGGCTGCGCTTGCTGGCGTCGTCTGTCAGCAGCATTTCCCGCAGGTTCCGCGCTGCTACGTTGACCTCAATGCGGCAGGTTTTGACGGCAGCATCCGCCGTCAAGATCTCGTCGATGAGTTCATGGGCGGTGCTTTTGGTGGCTGCCAGCCCTGAGATTCCGACCGCTGTAATGATCCCGGTCATCAGGATCATGAGAGAAAAAACAACCATCAGATACCGCTTCAGCTTCATTTTTTTGAACATACTGATTCTCCCTTACTTCAATTTGGGGCAGCCCTTGTCCCTGTTCTCCTCCCTCATGGAAACAAGCGCCGGCCCACTTTTGTTCGCTTCATGCGCTCTTACTATGTCCATTATCGACCAGTTTCGTCAAAAGTTAACCCCTTTGACAAGAAAATTTTTGATTTTTTCAGGGTCCCCCGCCGTCCCCGCCGTGCGCTTCTCCGGGGCCTCTTGTGGGGGCACTGCCGCTGTGCTATCATGGAGCCAAAGGAGGCGATATGCCTTGCAGAAGGACAAACTGACCTATGACGTCCTCATCATCGGCGGAGGGGCTGTGGGCTGCGCCGTTGCCCGGGAGCTGAGCCGCTTCCGGCTGACCGTGGCCGTTGCAGAACGGGAAGCCGACGTCGCCGCCGGGACCAGCGGCCGCAACTCCGCCGTGGTCCACGCAGGCTTCAACAACCGGCCGGGGAGCCGGATGGCCCGGCTCTGTGTGGCAGGCAGCCAGGGCTTTGAAGCCCTGTGCCGCCAGCTTGACGTCCCCTATCGCAAAACCGGCAAACTGCTGTTGGCCTTCGATCAGGAGGACCTGGCCGTCCTGAAGAGGCTGCTGGCCCAGGGAGAGGCCAACGGCTGCCGGGGCCTGACTCTTTGGGACCAGCGCCAGCTCCGGGCGCAGCTGCCCCAGGTGGGCGGCATCGGCGCGCTCTTTTCCCCGGAAACCGGTGTGTTCGACCCCTTTCTCTACACCGTGGCGCTGGCGGAAAACGCGGCGGCCAACGGGGTCCGCTTCTTTCTGGATCACCCTGTTACCGCCATTGAAGCCCTGGACCAGGGATTTTCTGTCGTGGCCGGCGGAAAGCGGTTCACTACCCGCTGTGTGGTCAACGCAGCCGGGCTGTTCAGCGACCAGATCGCTGCGCTTGCCGGTGTACCGGACTACCGGATCTACCCCTGCCGGGGGGAATATTTTATTCTGGATCAGGTCCGGGAAGCCGTCCTTCCCCTGCCGGTCTACCCTGCGCCCCGGGCAGGAGCAGGCGGTCTGGGCGTCCACCTGACCCCCACCATCCACGGCAATCTGCTCATCGGCCCCAGCGCCGAATACCTGGAGGACCCCGAGGACACCGCCTCCACCCGGCCGGTGATGGACGAGCTCTTCCGGCAGGCCCAGCAGCTGCTGCCCGGGCTGGACCGGCGGCAGATCATCGGCTCCTATGCCGGCCTGCGGCCCAAGCTGGCGCCGCCGGGAGAGGGCGGCTACCGGGACTTTGTGATCCGGGAGGACCGGCCCGGGCTGGTCGATCTGGTGGGGATCGAGTCCCCGGGACTCACGGCCTCCCTGCCCATCGCCCGGGAGGTGGTGGCGCTGCTGGAGCGCAGACTCCCCCTGACCCCGAAAGAGACCTTCCAGCCCCAGCGCCGGGGCATCCCCCGCTTCCGCACCCTGCCCCCGGAGGAGCAGGCCGCGCTGATCGCCGCTGACCCGGACTACGGCGAGGTGTTCTGCCGCTGCCAGACCGTCACCCGGGCCGAGGTGCGGCAGGCCATTGAGAACCCTCTGGGGGTCAAGACCATCGCCGGGATCAAGTACCGGGCCTGGGCCACCACCGGCCGGTGTCAGGGCGGGTATTGTCTGCCGAAAATCGCCCAGATGCTGGTGGAGGAATACGGTCTTTCCCCCGATGAAGTCACATACCGTGGGGAAGGTTCTTCTCTATTTACAGGGAGGGTAAAGGGATGAAACTTTACAACTATGATGTAGTGATCGTCGGCGGCGGTCCGGGTGGTCTGGCCGCTGCCCAGGGGGCCAGGGAAGCCGGGGCCGACCGTGTCCTGGTCCTGGAGCGGGACGCTCAGGTGGGCGGCGTTCTCAACCAGTGTCTCCACGATGGCTTTGGACTGGTCCACTACCGCCAGGCTCTTACCGGGCCGGAATACGCCCACCGGGCCAGGCAGGAGGCCCTGGCTGCCGGCGCAGAATTGCTGACAAACGCAATGGTGACAGGCTTAGACAAGGAATTACACCTTACAGTGGTAACCCGGCAGGGGCTTCTCACTCTTTCTGCCGGTGCCGTGGTCCTGGCCACCGGCTGCCGGGAGCGGACCCGGGGCAGCCTCGCCATTCCCGGCACCCGCCCGGCGGGGATCTATACCGCCGGCACCGCCCAGAACCTGATCAACACGAAAAATCTTTTGGTGGGCCGCCGGGTACTGATCCTGGGGTCGGGCGACATCGGGCTGATCATGGCCCGCCGCCTGACGCTGGAAGGCGCGCAGGTCCTGGCGGTGGTGGAGCAGAATCCCCAGCCCAGCGGTCTGGAGCGCAACGTGAGCCAGTGCCTCTATGACTTCGGCATCCCCCTGCTCCTCCAGCACACCGTCACACAGATCGTGGGACGCAGACGGGTCGAGGGCGTGGTCCTGTCCCGGACTGACCGGCAGGGCCGTCCTCTGCCCGGCACGGCGCGGCAGGTGGCCTGTGACACCCTCCTGCTCTCGGTGGGATTGATCCCGGAAAACGAGATCGCGGCGCAAGCAGGTATCCCGCTGGATGCCGCCACCAACGGCACCCCCACCGACCCCTTTCTGCAAACCGCCGTGCCGGGGATCTTTGCCTGCGGCAACAGCCGTCAGGTGATGGATCTGGCCGACTTTGTCACCCAGCAGGGCAAAACAGCGGGCGGCAATGCCGCCCGCTTCCTCCAAAACTTGCCGATGCTTCCACTGCCTCCGGCCTCCCAGCGCACCATGGTCAAGGGACTGCCCACGCCGGGCAGGACCACTTGTATCCTTTGCCCCAAGGGCTGCCAGGTGACGCTGTCTGAAACCGGACAGGCCCAGGGACAGGGCTGCTCCAAGGGTGAGGACTATGCCCGTCAGGAGGCCACCGCCCCCCGCCGGGTCCTGACCACCACATTGCCGCTGGCCAACGGCGGTCTGCTGCCGGTGCGGTCCTCTGCCGGACTGCCCAAGCAGGCGCTGCTGCCGGCCATGGAGACCTTGCGGCGGCATCCGCCGCTCCCCTCCCCTGCTGCCTTTGGTCAGGTGGCCCTGCGGGACCCCTTTGGCCTGGGGATCGACTTGGTGGCCACCGGGGAGGGCTGAGACAGCGCAGCGTCCCCTTCCCGCTGTGTGCGCTTCTTATCCCGCCGGTCCCAGCAGGCATCGTTCAGCTTGGTCCCCAGTTTGCCCACCAGCACCCCCAGCAGCCCGCCGGCTACCACGTCGCTGGGGTAGTGGAGGTAGAGATACATCCGGGAGGTGGCCGTCAGCAGCGCCATGGCCATGCTGGGGACCCACAGCCGGCTGCCGTTTTGATACAGCCCCGTGGTCACCGCAAAGGCCGCCGTGGTGTGCCCCGAGGGGAAGGAGGGGTCTGGCGGCGGCGGGACCATCAGCCGGACCGTCGGGTCCCGCTCGAAAGGGCGGACGCGGTTGGCCAGGGGCTTGATGACCAGGTTGCAGGTGGCCGCGTCCAGGGCCAGGGCGATGGTCAGGGCGGTGCTGGTCTTGCGGGTCTTGGGCCGCAGCGCCAAGGCCCCGGTGAGCAGGAGCCACACCGCGCCCTTGTCCCCCAGGCGGCTGACCGCTTTCATGGCCCGGTCTCCCTTGCGGCTTCTTCCCTTGTCCTGGATCAGGTTCAGCAGCTTTCGTTCCCAGCGGTGCATCCCATCGCCTTCCTTTCTCTCGGTGCCGCACAGCAGTCTGTGCAGCCTCTTTTCTTTTAGCATACCAGAAAACCATCTCCTTTGCTTTACAGAATTGTTACAAAAGAGCTCTTTTTCTGCCCCGTTCCTGCCCCTGCCGCCGGCCGATTGACATTCCCCGCCGGCTATGGTACCTTTTTCTTACCTGATTTTTCCTTTTGGAGGTGTTTCTATGACCTATGATCTTCCCGTCCTCTGCCGCCAGATCCGGCAGGACATTTTGCAGATGATCCACGCCGCCGGCTCCGGTCACCCCGGCGGGTCCCTGTCGGCGGTAGAGATCCTGGTCAGTCTCTACTTTGACCAGATGAACCTGGACCCCGCCCATCCCGAGGACCCGGACCGGGACCGCTTCCTGCTGTCCAAGGGACACGCTGCGCCGCTGCTCTATAGTGTGCTGGCCCGCCGGGGCTTTTTCGATCCCGCGCTGCTGCCCACCCTGCGCCAGCTGGACTCCCCGCTCCAGGGGCATCCCCACCGGGAAAAGCTGCCGGGGCTGGACTGCTCCTCCGGCTCGCTGGGCCAGGGGCTGTCTGTTGCCAATGGTCTGGCGCTGGCCGCCCGGCGGCTGGGCAAAAACTACCGGACCTACTGTCTTTTGGGAGACGGCGAGGTCCAGGAGGGCCAGATCTGGGAGGCCGCCATGACCGCTGCCCACTTCGCCCTGGACAACGTCTGCGCCATCGTGGACGACAACGGGGTCCAGCTGGACGGCGCGACCCGGGACATCATGCAGGTGGAGCCGCTGCCCGACAAATTCCACGCCTTCGGCTGGCAGGTGCTGGAGGTGGACGGCCACAGCCTGTCCGCGCTGTCTGCCGCCTTCCGGCTGGCTGCGGCCACCCAGGGCCGGCCCACGGTCCTCATCGCCCACACGGTCAAGGGCAAAGGGGTCTCCTTTATGGAGGGCCAGGCCGCCTGGCACGGCAAAGCCCCGGACCAGCAAACCCTGTCCGCCGCCCTGGCGGAGCTGGATTCCTGAAGGAGGGATTTTTTATGGATTTGGATTTGAAACAGGTCAGCCGTGTCCCCCAGCGGGACGGCTACGGCCAAGGTCTGCTGGCCCTGTGCGCCGAACGGGAGGACGTGGTGGTGCTGGATGCCGACGTGGCCGCCTCCACCCGCACCAACTGGGTGAACGACCAGTACCCCCAGCACTTCTATAACCTGGGCATCAGCGAGCAGGACATGGTCGGCACCGCTGCCGGGCTGGCCCTGGGCGGCATGGTCCCCTATGTCTCTACCTACAGCGTCTTTCTCTCCGGCCGGGCTTTTGATCAGATCCGCACCACCGTGTGCTACAACAACCTCAAAGTCCGCTTCGGCGGCGCCCACGCCGGGATCTCCGTGGGGCCAGACGGCGCCACCCATCAGGCGTTGGAGGACATCGCCCTGGCCCGGGTGCTGCCCCGCATGACCGTCATCGCCCCCTGCGACAGCGAGGAGACCCGCAAGGCCGTCATCGCCGCGGCCGACATCGACGGCCCGGTCTACTTCCGTTTTGGCCGGGAGGCCGTGCCGGTGATCACCGACGAACAGACCCCCTTCACCATCGGCAAGGCCCGCTGGGTCCGCCGGGGGACCGACTGCGCCGTTTTTGCCTGCGGCGCCATGGTCTATGAGGCGCTGGTGGCAGCGGAGATCTTAGCCGCCCGGGGGATCTCCCTGGCGGTGGCCGACCTGCACACCATCAAGCCCCTGGACGAAGAGGCCATCCTGACCGCAGCCAGGACCTGCGGCGCGCTGGTCACCGCCGAGGAGCACCAGCTGGCCGGCGGGCTTTTCGGCGCCGTGTCGGAGGTCCTGGCCCGCCGATGCCCGGTCCCGGTGGAGCCGGTGGCTGTCCTGGATACCTTTGGGGAAAGCGGCTCGCCGGAGGCGCTCATGGACCGGTACGGCCTGAACGCCGACGCCATCGTCCAAGCGGCAGAGCGGTGCCTTGCCCGGAAGGGGCATCCATGAAGGGGCTGCGCCGGCTGCTGGCCCTGACGCTGGTCCTGGGGCTGCTGGCCGGCTGTCAGTTCTCGCCCAAGGACCTGATGAAAAACGCCGGGGTGGACGAACCCCCGGCAGACTATGTGGGCCAGGAGGACGGCTTTCGCTATGCCAAAAGCACCCTCAGCGGCCAGGAGCGCTATCTGTACGACCAGCTGCTGGAGGGCATCCAGGCCCAGCGCGCAGAGATCGACGGGCTTTACCCGGACACAGAAATGATCCAGACTGCCGTCAACGCCATCGACCGGGACTACCCTGAGCTGTTCTGGTTCTCGGGCACTGGGCAGATCGAGACCACCATGCTGGCCAAGACCCCCTTGGAGGCCGCCTACCAGCCGATCTATACCATGGACCAGGACCAGCGCGCCCAGGTCCAGGCCCAGATCGACCAGTGGGCGGAGAACTGCTTTGCCACCCTGCCCCAGCAAGGCTCGGACTATGAAACGGCCCTGGGGATCTATGCCTACCTCATCGACCATGCGGACTATCAGGTGGTGGACAACAACTCCATCGTCAACATCATGGTCAACGGGGCGGGGCTGTGCGGCTGCTATGCCAAGACCTTTCAGTATCTCTGCAACCGCCGGGGCATCAACACCACCTACATCACCGGTCAGGCCGGCGGGGACTCCCACGCCTGGAACCTGTCCTGGCTGGACGGCGTGCCTTGCTGGATCGACCCCACCTGGGGCGACCCGGTCTTTTCCGGGGGCGACTCCAGCTTCGGGCCGGCCTATGGGTACTTTGGCCTGACCACCGCCGACCTGCTCCGCACCCACACCCTGGACGACACCGTTCCCGTCCCGGACTGCACCGACGACCGGAACAATTACTTCGTCCGGGAGGGCCTCTATTTCACCAGCTACTCCCCCGACGCCCTGTGCGCCGCTTTCCAGCGGGCCCTGACGGCGGGGACCCGGCCCGTTTCCGTGCGTTACGATGCCTCTGTCTACGAGACCGCCTGCCGGGCGCTGCTGGATCGGGCTGAGGTCAATGGGCTGCTCCAGCGAGCAGGACAGCTGGCCGGGCGGCCGATCCCCCCGGGGCTGTCCCTCTCCTACACCAAAAACGACACCATGGGTGTCCTCACCTTTCTCCTTCCCGCCCCATGAATCCCCCAAACAAAGACCCCCTGTCCGGGAGGATCACGCCGATCCTCCCGGACAGGGGGTTCTCAATTCTCTTGGTCAGTCTACCTTGGGCAGGCCGGCAAAGCCAACAGCCAGCTCATCGTCGGTGGGGATGTAGTCGCTCATCTCACCGTCATTGTACTTTCCATAAGCCACCATGTCAAAGTAGCCGGTGCCGGTCAGGCCAAAGACGATGGTCTTTTCCTCGCCGGTCTCCTTGCACTTGAGGGCCTCGTCGATGGCCACCCGAATGGCGTGGCTGGACTCCGGCGCAGGCAGGATGCCCTCCACCCGGGCAAAGTAGGTCGCGGCCTCAAAGACCTTGGACTGCTCCACGCTGGTGGCCTCGATGAGGCCGTCGTGGTAGAGCTGGCTGACCACCGGGCTCATGCCGTGGTAGCGCAGGCCGCCGGAATGGCTGGCCGAGGGGATGAAGCCCGAGCCCAGGGTATACATCTTCGCCAGGGGGCAGACCATGCCGGTGTCGCAGAAGTCATAGGCAAACTTGCCCCGGGTCAGGCTGGGGCAGGAGGCCGGCTCCACGGCGATGATCCGATAGTCGGCTTCGCCCCGGAGCATCTCGCCCACGAAGGGAGAGATCAAGCCGCCCACGTTGGAGCCGCCGCCGGCACAGCCGATGACGATGTCGGGCTGGATGCCGTACTTGTCCAGGGCGGCCTTGGTCTCCAGGCCAATGACGCTCTGGTGCAGGAGGACCTGGTTGAGGACCGACCCCAGCACATAGCGGTAGCCCTCCTGTTTCGTGGCGGCCTCCACGGCCTCGGAGATGGCGCAGCCCAGAGAACCGCTGGTCCCCGGGTGTTCGGCCAGGATCTTCCGGCCCACGGCGGTGGTCTCCGAGGGAGAGGCCGTCACCGAGGCGCCATAGGTCCGCATGACCTCCCGGCGGAAGGGCTTCTGCTCATAGCTGACCTTGACCATATATACCTGGCAGTCCAGCCCCAGGTAGGCGCTGGCCATGGACAGCGCCGTGCCCCACTGGCCGGCGCCGGTCTCGGTGGTGACGCCCTTCAGGCCCTGCTTCTTGGCGTAGTAGGCCTGGGCAATGGCGGAGTTGAGCTTATGGGAACCGGAGGTGTTGTTCCCCTCAAACTTATAATAGATCTTGGCCGGGGTCTGGAGCTTTTCCTCCAGGCAGTAGGCCCGGACCAGCGGCGAGGGACGGTACATTTTGTAAAAGTCCCGGATCTCCTGGGGAATGGGGATGTAGGCGTTGTCGTTGTCCAGCTCCTGCTCCACCAGCTCCTTGCAGAACACGCCGCTCAGCTCTTCGGCGGTCATGGGCTGCAGGGTGGCGGGGTTGAGCAGGGGGGCGGGCTTGTTCTTCATGTCGGCCCGGACGTTGTACCATGCCTGGGGCATCTCCTGTTCTTCCAGGTAAATTTTATACGGAATTTCTTTCTTGGCGGTCATGGTGATCGGCTCCTTTCTTGTTCTCCGGGACAGAAACAAAAACGCTCCTGTCCCTTGCAGTCTCTTTGCAGGGACAGAAGCCATTGCTTCTGCGGTGCCACCCGGCTTGGCGCAGTTCGCGCCCACTCAGCGCACTCCAACAAGTGCCGGCACATGGTAACGGCGTGCTCCTGCCCGTCTCCCCTACTTGAGTGACCTCGTTCGGTTTGCCCTCCCGGGACCATTCCACCGGCTCGCACTTTGCCGCGCTTTCACCTGCCGCGGCTCGCTTTGAAAGGCGAGGTCCTGTGTACTCTTCCCGTTCCTCGGTTTATGGTGGGAGTATAGCACCTGTCTCCCCCCTTGTCAATGGTTTTTTTCTGATTTTCTGAAAAAATTCCACCCGGACGCCCCGCTTTGCGGGACATCCGGGCAGAGACAGGATGTTTATTCCCAGCTTGTCACATAGGTCCAGAGGATCTCATCCCCCTCCTGGACCGTCTGCACGTCGCAGCTCTCCATGACCATCTCTCCGTTGATGGTATAGGTCCAGCCGGAGGTCTCTCCGTGTGCGCCGGCGGCCAGCCCGCCGATGGCGGTGACATAGGCCGGTGCGCCCTGGGTCTCGACCGTCAGGCTTTCCGCCTGGGCCGCCTGGTCCAAGGCCCCCAGCACGGTGGTCCCCTCCGGCACCGAGACCGTGGCGGAGAAGAGGCTCCCCGCCTCATCTGCTGCCACGCCGCTCTCCCGGAGGGCCGGCAGCAGGGTCAGATCCTCGCAGCTCACCTGCACCGTGCAGGAGATCTCCGGCCCTTCCGCCGGCTGGAGCAGCTGCCGCAGCTTCGGCCAGAAGGGAATGATCATCAGCACCACCAGCAGCACCACGGCCAGGATGATATTTCTGGTGTTCTTTTTCACGGCGCTTTCCCCTCCAGCTTCCCGACGGCGGCTTTGGCTGCGGCCTGCTCGGCCTCCTTCTTGCTTCTGCCCTGGCCGGTCCCCAGGGGCTGTCCATTGAGCAGGACCTCCATGGCAAAGACCTTGTCATGGTCGGGTCCCTTCTCTCCGATCAGGCGATAGGAAAGGCTCTGGCCGCTCTCCCGCTGCACCAGCTCCTGCAGGGCGGTCTTATAATCCCGCCCGGCGGCGGTCCGCTCCTCCTCCCGGTTGAGGACCAGCCGGTGGATGAGCTTTCTGGCCTGGCCGATGCCGCCGTCCAGATAGACGGCGGCCAGCATCGCCTCTACGGCGTCGGCCTGGATGGAGGGCCGGGCGCGGCCGCCCCCGTGGTCCTCTCCCTTGCCCAGCTTCAGATAGCTGCCCAGATCCAGGCTCCGGGCCACCTCTACCAGACTGCCTTCGCACACCAGCGCCGCCCGGATGCGGGTCAGGTCCCCTTCCGGCAGGTCCGGCCGGGTGCGGTAAAGATGGTCTGCCACCACCAGGCCCAGGATCGAATCCCCCAAGAACTCCAGCCGTTCGTTGCTGGGGACCTTGGCCAGCCGGTGTTCGTTGGCATAGGAGCTGTGGGTCAGGGCGTTTTCCAGCAGACCCCGGTCCCGGAACGTATATCCGATCTTTTCTTCCAGTGTTTTCACGCTTCTCCCCCTCTCAGAATGGATAACGCAGACAACCCCCGACCACCGGACGGGGGTTGCAGCCTTTCAGGCAGCGGCCAGCCGCTGCTCACATGTCGAGCTTACTCTGCAAGTAATGGACCAGATCTCCCACCGTCTTGATGGAGGCCAGGTCTTCCTCGCTCATCTCCTCGATGTCAAATTCCTCTTCCAGGGCCAGGGACAACTCTACGATATCCAGAGAATCCACGCCCAGATCTTCCTCAAAATTGGTGTCCATGGTGATGTTCGACCCTGCCACACCCAACTGATCTGCAATCAAGCTCTGCAATTTCTCTAAAATCATTTCCAACTGCTCCTTTTGGGAATCTTATTCTGTTTTGATTCCACCCAATGCTGTACTTTAATATAGGGACTCTTTCGCCTTCTGTCAATAGCAAATCAGAAAAATCATGCCTCTTTCTGGTCCAGGCGCATATAGTCCACGTTGTCCGCGATGTCCTGCACGATGTTGGACTGGGCCACCACCCGGGCCTGACGAATGGCATTGAAGAACGCATAGCCGTTGGAGGACCCGTGGGCCTTGACCACCGGCTGGGAGATTCCCAGCAGGGCCGTGCCGCCCACCTCATTGGCATCGAAGCGCTTTTTGAAGTCCTCGATGCTGCTTTTCAGCATCAGGGCCGCCATCTTGTTCTTGGTGCTGCCCAGGAGCATCTCCTTCAGGCTGTGGCTGAACAGGGACGCTGCGCCCTCCACCGCCTTGAGAAAGATGTTGCCGGTAAAGCCGTCGCTCACCAGCACGTCCACGCCCTGGCTGATGGCCTCGCGGCCCTCGATGTTGCCCACAAAGTGCAGGCGGCCGGCCTCGTGGGCCTGGGTGAGCAGGTCATAGGCCGCTTTTTGCAGGGCCATGCCCTTGCTGGGCTCGGCCCCGATGTTCAGCAGGGCTACCCGGGGCTCCGGGACCCCCAGGAACCGCTTGGCATAGTACGAACCCATGTAGGCAAATTGCAGCAGGTATTCCGGGGTGGCCTCGGCCGTAGCGCCGCAGTCGATGAGGACCATGTTCCCGCTGGCCGTCGGCACCAGCGGGGCCAGCGCCGCCCGGCGGATGCCCCGGATGCGCTTGATCATCAGCGTGGCCGCCGACAGCAGCGCGCCGGTGGACCCGGCCGAGACAAAGGCCGCGCCCTTCCCCTCCTTGAGCAGACGCAGCCCCACCGTCATGGAGGCGTCCGGCTTGTCCTTAAAGGCCCGGGCAGGGTTGTCCTCCACCAGGATGACCTGGCTGGCCGGGACGATCTCCATCCCCTGGGGCAGGCTCTGCCGCCCCAGCTGGCGCAGGCTGTCCTGGATGGCCTCCTGCTGGCCCACCAGCAGGATCTCGACCCCCAGGGTCTCTGCTGCCTGCAAGGCCCCTTCTACCGGGGCCAGCGGGGCGTTGTCGCCCCCCATGGCATCCACAATTATTTTCATCGATCCGCCTTCTTTCTCGTTATCCGTGTTCCAGCTCCGCCAGGATCTCCAGCGCGCGCTGAGACAAGGCGGCGTTCTTGTTCCGCTTTCCCTTCACCCGATAGCCCAGAGGCGGCAGGATGCCGAAGTTAATGTTCATCGGTTGGAAGTGTTCCACCGTCTCATTGCTCACATACAGCGCCAGCGCGCCGATGGCCGTCTCCTGGGGAAAGTCGATGGGCGGCTTTCCCTGCAGCCGCCGGGCCAGTTCCAGAGCCGCCAGACAGCCGGAGGCAGTGGACTCCACATAGCCCTCCACGCCGGTGATCTGGCCGGCAAAGACCAGCCGCGGTTCGGTCCGCACCCGGTAGTACCGGTCCAGCAGCCGGGGCGAGTCCAGATAGGTGTTGCGGTGCATGACCCCATAGCGGACAAACTCCGCCTGCCGCAGAGCGGGGATCATGGAAAAGACCCGCTTCTGCTCCGGCCAGGTCAGGTGGGTCTGGAAGCCCACCAGATTATAGATGGTGCCGTCGGCGTTGTCCCGCCGCAGCTGGACCACCGCAAACGGCTCCTTCCCCGTCTTGGGGTCCCGCAGGCCCCGGGGTTTCAGGGGGCCGTAGCAGAGGGTCTGTTCCCCCCGCCGGGCCATGACCTCCACGGGCATACAGCCCTCAAAGACCTGCTTGTCCTCAAAGCCGTGGACGGGGGCCTCCTTGGCCTCACACAGCGCCTTCCAGAAGGCGAGATACTCCTCCTGGCTCAGGGCACAGTTGATATAATCCGGCGTTCCCTTGTCGTAGCGGGAGGCAAACCAGGCGTGGTCCATGTCTACGCTCTCAAAGGTCACCAGCGGCGCTGCCGCGTCATAAAAGTGCAGCTGGTCGCCCTGGGGAAAGGTTTTCACGATGTCCTCCGCCAGGGCATCCGCTGTCAGGGGGCCGGTGGCTACGATCACCTGCCCCTGCTCAGGCAGCGCGGTGACCTCGCCCTCCACCACGGTAATGAGCGGATGGGCGCGAACGGCCTCGGTAATGGACCGGGAAAAGGCCTGCCGGTCTACGGCCAAGGCCCCGCCGGCGGCCACCCGGTGCTGGTCTGCACAGCGCAGGATGAGGGAGTCCAGCCGCCGCAGCTCCTCTTTGAGCAGTCCCACGGCGTTTTCCAGCTGGTCAGAGCGCAGGGAATTGGAACACACCAGCTCCCCAAACTGGTCGCTGTGATGGGCCGGGGTCTTTTTTTCGGGCTTCATTTCCCGCAGGATCACCGGAATGCCCTGCCGGGCCAGCTGCCAGGCCGCTTCACAGCCGGCCAGGCCCGCGCCGATGACGGTGACGGTCTCAGTCATGGTTCTCCTCCGTCTGGTCTGCGGCGGGCTCCGCCGCTTTTTTTGCTGCGGTCTTTTTGGCGGCGGGCTTGTCCTCCGCCGCTTTCTTGGCCGTGGTCTTTTTCGCCGTTGTTTTCTTGGTGGTGGTCTTTTTCTCCGCCGCCTTTTTGGTGGTGGTCTTTTTGGCCGCCGTCTTTTTGGCGGGGGCCTTCTCCTCCCCCTCTGCGGGCTTGTCCTGCTCTGGTGCGGCAGCGGTCTCTGCGGTCTCCGTTTTCTTTTTGCGGTAGCCGCCGCGCTTTTCTTCGGGGACGAAGGCCGGGCAGGATTCATTGATGCAGAAGGGCTTCTTGAAGCCCCGGCCAGATTTTTTGAACATGGTCCAGCCGCACTCGGGGCAGTTGTCCTTCACCGGCACGTCCCAGGTCATAAAGTCACAGGCCCGGCCCAGCTTGTCGCCGTTGCGCTCACAGCCATAGTAGGTGTAGCCGTTGCGGGAGGTTTTTTTCAGCAGACGGCTGCCGCACTTGGGGCACTTGCCCGGCATCTCGATGACCAGCGGCTTGGTGAAGGTACACTCCGGGAAGCCGGGGCAGGCCAAAAAGCGCCCGAACCGCCCGGACTTGACCACCATCTGCCGGCCGCACAGGTCGCAGACCTCGTCAGAGACCTCGTCGGGCACCTTGATCCGGGTGCCGTCCAGGTCCTTTTCCGCCTGGAGCAGCTCCTGGTGGAAATCCCCGTAGAAGTCCCGCAGGACGTTCTTCCAGTTCTCCTCCCCGTGCTCCACTTTGTCCAGGCGGCCCTCCATGTCGGCGGTGAAGTCATAGTCCACGATGTCGTGGAACTTGTCCTTCATGAGGCCCGTGACCACCTCGCCCAGAGGCGTGGTGTGGAGATATTTGCCGTCCTTGACCACATACTCCCGGTTCATGATGGTGGTGATGGTGGGGGCATAGGTGGAGGGCCGGCCGATCCCCTTCTCTTCCAACGCCCGGATGAGAGTGGCCTCGGTGTAGCGGGTGGGGGGCTGGGTAAACTTCTGCTCCGGCTTGGTCTCGCCCTTGGTCAGGGTCTCTCCCTCCTGCAGGTTGGGCAGGCGGGTCTGGACCTCTTCCCCGTCGTCGTCCCGGCCCTCCTCATAGACGGCCAGGAAGCCGGGGAACTTCACCTCCGACCGGCTGGCTTTGAACACATAGCCGGCGCTGGTGACCTCGATGCCCAGGCTGTCATAGACCGCCGTGGCCATCTGGCTGGCCAGGAAGCGGCTCCAGATGAGCTTATACAGGCGGAACTGCTCCGTCGTCAGATCTTTTTTGATGCTCTCCGGCGTCAGCGTCACGTTGGAGGGGCGGATGGCCTCGTGGGCATCCTGGGCCCCTGCCTTGGTCTTGAACTGCCGGGGGGCCGGCGGGAGATACTCCTGGCCATACCGGGCGCCGGCAAAGGAGCGGGCCGCAGCCACGGCCTCGTCGGACAGACGCAGGGAGTCGGTTCTCATGTAGGTGATGAGACCCACGGTCCCCTCTCCCTGGATGTCCACCCCTTCATAGAGCTGCTGGGCGATGGACATGGTCCGCCGGGGGCTCATGTTCAGCTTCCGGGAAGCCTCCTGCTGGAGGGTACTGGTGATGAAGGGGGGCGCCGGGGAACGATTCTTGTCCTGGCGCTTGATGTTGCTCACCACGAAGGGGGCGTGCTCAATGGCCGCCAGGACCTCGTCCACCTGCTCCCGGGAGGTCAGCTCCATCTTTTTCTCCCGGCCATAGAACTGGGTGCGGAAGCTGCCCTGGTTGGGGGCGATCCGGTTCAGAAAAACTTCCAGCGTCCAATACTCCTGGGGGACAAAGGCCCGGATCTCTTCTTCTCGCTCGGCCACCAGCCGGGTGGCCACCGACTGCACCCGTCCGGCAGACAGGCCCCGGCGGATCTTCTTCCACAGCAGGGGGGAGAGCTCATACCCCACGATCCGGTCCAAAATCCGGCGGGCCTGCTGGGCGTCCACCAGATTCTGGTCGATCTCCCGGGGAGCGGCAATGCTCTCCGTCACCACTTTTTTGGTGATCTCATTAAACGTCACCCGGCTGGCTTTCTCGTCAGACAGGTCCAGCAGCTCCTTCAGATGCCAGGAGATGGCCTCGCCTTCCCGGTCCGGGTCGGTGGCCAGGTACACTTTCTGGCTGTGGTCCGCCGCGTCCTGCAGCTGGGCAATGGTCTCCTCCTTGCCCTTGATGGGCTGGTAGTGGGGTTCAAACTGGTCGTTGTCCAGGTCCAGGTCCACCCCCATCTTGCTCTTGGGCAGATCCCGGACATGGCCCATGGAGGCCAGCACCTGATAGTCTGGCCCCAAATACTTCCCAATGGTTTTTGCCTTGGCCGGTGACTCAACAATAACTAAATTTGATTTCGCCACGCAATTTCCTCCGAATCTTGGCCCTCCTGTCTGCACAGACAGAGCCTCTATGGTCACGCTCCCCAGGGAGCGGTTCAGTTGTTCTCCTTTAATTCCACCAGCGCGGTAAAGCGCCGGTTCTCCTCAGACACCATCTGCCGCACCTGCAGCAGGGTCAGGGCAGACAGGACCCGCCGGGCGGGGATCTCCGTCCGCTCCACCAAGTCATCTGCCGAGCAGGGCTGTCCGTCGCCCAGAGCCCGCAGCAGGGCCGCCTGGTCGTCGGTGAGGGACTCCGGCTCCTGGCTCAGGTCGATCACCCGGCGGGCCGGCCTCTCTTCCTGCGGCGGTGTCTCGTCCCTCTCCTCCTGCTGCCGGGGCGATGGCTTCGCGGGCGGCGGCAGGATGGTCCCCAGCCGGGCCTGGGTGGTCCGGTCGGGCAAGGGGTTCCGCGGCCGCAGTTTGTCTGGATACAGGTCCTGATATTCCTCGACAATGTCCCAGGCATCCTGGACCAGCTTGGCCTCTCCCCGCCGGATCAGGCTGTTGGGACCCTGGCTCAGAGGCGCGTCGATGCCGCCGGGGATGGCAAACACATCCCGGCCCTGGTCCAGCGCCCAGCGGGCGGTGATGAGAGAGCCGCTGGTGGTCTTCCCTTCCACCACCAGCACCCCCAGGCTCAAGCCGGCGATGAGGCGGTTTCGCACCGGAAAATGGGGGCCGTTGGGCGGGGTGCCGGGCTGGTATTCGCTGACCAGCGCCCCGGCAGCGGCCACGTCCTCATACAGGTCCCGGTGTATGGCGGGATAGACCACGTCGATGCCGTTGCCCAGCACCGAGATCACCTTCCCGCCGCCGCGCAGCGCCCCTTGCAGGGCGGCGGCGTCCACGCCCCGGGCGCTGCCGCTGATCACCAGCGCCCCCTGCCGGGCTAAGTCCAGGCCCATCCGGCGGGCGGCCATCACCCCATAGGGGCTGGCTTCCCGGGCGCCCACGATGGCCACGGCGGCCTCCTGGTCGATCTGGGGCAGCTTCCCCCGCACATACAGCACGCAGGGCGCGGTGTCCAACTGGGCCAGCCGCTGGGGATAGGCGGCATCCTGACAGGTCAGCACCGAAATGTTCTTCTGCTCACAACAGGCCAGGATGGCGTCCGCTTCGGACAGATCCTTGTCCGCCAGGGTCTGCCGGAGCTTGGGCGGCAGATCGGTCAGGGCGTCATACTCCTCCGACGCCGCGTAATAGGCCCGCTCCGGGGTGCCGAAGTGGTCCAGGAGCCGGGCGGCATACATTCCCGGGGACGGTCCCCGGGTGCTCAGCCATATCCAGTGACGCAGGCTGCTCATCACAAGCCCTCCTTTGTCTTCTCTCCGTCTTGCCCGCCGGCCGGATGGCCGAATCCCATCTGCCACAGCACCACTGCGCCGGCAGCCGCCGCGTTGAGGGATTCACAGCGGGGGGTCATCGGGATCTTGAGGGTCTTTGCGCTGGCGGCCAGCACCGCCGCAGACACGCCGCGCCCCTCGCTGCCAATGGCCACGGCGGCCCGGTCCAGAGAGAGGTCCCGGATGTCTGCGGTGTCCTCCCGCAGCGCCGTGGCATACAGGGGCAGCGACGCCTGGTCCAGCAGGGGCAGCAGGGCCTCCAGGGTCCCCTCCCACACCGGCAGGCGGAAGCAGGCCCCCATGGTGGCCCGCAGGGTCTTGGGGTTCCAGGGGTCGGCACAGCCGGGCAGCAGGATCAGCCCATCTGCGCCAAAGGCATCTGCCGTGCGCCACAAGGTCCCCACATTGCCCGGGTCCTGTAAGCCGTCCAGGACCAGATAGCGGGTCCCGGAGAGGGCCTCCGGCAGGGTGTGGGCCGGCAGGGCACAGAGAAAGAGGACCTGCTGCGGCGTCTGGGTGGGGGCCACCGACCGCAGCAGGTCCGCCGGGACCGCCGCCTGCCGCACCGAAGGAGCAAGGGAAGGGTCTCCCTGTGCGCCCTCCTGCCACAGGACGGTCTCGATCGCAGCCCCCCAGGCCAGGGCTTCCGCCAGCATTTTGGGGCCCTCACACACCATCACCCCTTCCTTGCGGCGGAATTTCCGGTCCGCCGTCAGCTTACGGATGCGGGTGATGAGGGCATTGGTTCTGCTTGTAATGGTTTCCATGGTCCCTCCCACGCCCCTGCCGGACTGGCCGGCGCGCAGGGGCGGATCGTCCCAGAAACCCCCGGCTCAGGCCGCAGGTTTCTGTCTCATTGCAAGGGGAAAACAGGGCGCGGGTCCCCCGCCTCTGCCCGGCCGCCGCAGCACGGCGGGCGCGCGAGAGGGGAAAAAACGCCCTTTTTGCGGAAAAATCCGCAGATGCTTCTGTGGATTCTGATAAAAACAAGTATAGCATATCCCTCTGGGGTATTCAAGTCAACGGTTTTTCTCCCCCGGACAGGATTTTATACCTTATATATAAAAAGAACTTCTCCCCACCGGAAGAACAGCTACAAATTAAACAGGGTGCTGTCCTTCCGGGCAGCACCCTGTTGGTTCCGTTTCTTAATACAGCTTTGCGCCGGCGGGGATGTGGGGGTCCACCATGAGCAGGTGGAGGCGCTCCTCCCCTTCCTCGTGGTGAACGGCAGAAATCAGCATCCCGCAGGAGTCGATGCCCATCATCTTGCGGGGGGGCAGGTTGGTGATGGCAATGCAGGTCTTGCCCACCAGCTTCTCCGGCTCATAGTAGTCGTGGATGCCGCTGAGGATGACCCGGTCCTCCCCTGTTCCGTCATCCAGAACGAACTTGAGCAGCTTCTTGCTCTTCTTCACCGCCTCGCAGGCCTTCACCTTGACGGCGCGATAGTCCGACTTGGCAAAGGTCTCAAAGTCCACCATGTCGGCAAAGAGAGGCTCGATCTCCACTTTGGAGAAGTCGATCTTCTCTGCTGCCAGCGCGGGAGCAGGCGCGGCCTTCTCCTCTTTCTTCGCGCCCTCGCCCAGGGGCTTCATGGTGGGGAAGAGGATCACGTCCCGGATGGAGTCGGCGCCGGTGAGCAGCATCACGCACCGGTCGATGCCGATGCCCAGGCCGCCCGTGGGGGGCAGACCGTACTCCAGGGCGTTGATGTAGTCCTCGTCCATCATGCCGGCCTCTTCGTCGCCGCCCTCGCGCAGCTCCACCTGCTTCTGGAAGCGGGCCTTCTGGTCGATGGGGTCGTTGAGCTCGGAGAAGGCGTTGCCCATCTCGCTGCGGCAGATGAACAGCTCGAACCGCTCGGTGAGCCGGGGGTCCTGGGCGGAGCGCTTGGCCAGCGGCGACACGTCCACCGGGTGCATGGTGATGAAGGTGGGCTGGATGAGCATTCCCTCCACCTTCTGGTCAAAGCATTCATAGAGGGCGTTGCCCCAGGTGGGCTCCACGCCGTCCATGTCGATGCCGGCGGCCTTGGCCGCTGCCACGGCGGCGGCATCGTCCTCAATGGTCATAAAGTCCACACCCAGGTACTGGTTGACCGCCTGGGCCATGGTCAGCCGGGGCCAGCCGGGGGCCAGGCTGATCTGCTCGCCCTGCCAGGTGACGTCGTAGGTCCCCAGCAGCTTCTGGGCGGCCGAGGAGAGGAAGTCCTCGAACAGGTCCATCATGTCGTTGAAGTCGGCATAGGCCTGATAAAGCTCCACGGTGGTGAACTCGGGGTTGTGCTTGGTGTCCATGCCCTCGTTGCGGAAGATCCGGCCGATCTCATACACCCGCTCCAGGCCGCCCACGATCAGCCGCTTCAGGTGCAGCTCGGTGGCGATGCGCATGTACATGTCGATGTCGAGGGTGTTGTGGTGGGTGATGAAGGGCCGGGCCGTCGCGCCGCCGGAGATGGTGTTGAGCACCGGGGTCTCCACCTCCATATAGCCCCGGCCGTCCAGGAAGGCGCGCAGGTAGCTGATGAAGCGGCTGCGGATCTCAAAATTCTTCCGGCTGTCGGGGTTCACGATGAGGTCCACATAGCGCTGGCGATAGCGCAGCTCCTTGTCCTGCAGGCCGTGGAATTTCTCCGGCAGGGGCCGCAGAGACTTGGACAGGAGGGTCACGGTCTTGCACCGCACACTCATCTCCCCCCGCTGGGTGCGGAAGACCTCGCCTTCCACGCCCACCAGGTCGCCGATGTCATACTTTTTGAATGCGTTGTAGATCTCCTCATCCATCTCGTCCCGGCGGGCGTAGAGCTGGATGCGGCCGGTCTTGTCCTGCAGGTCGCAGAAGCTCACCTTGCCCATGCCCCGCTTGGACATGAGCCGCCCGGCCACGGTGACCGTCTGGCCTTCCATCTGGTCAAAGTTGTCCCGGATCTGCTGGGTGCAGGCGGACACGTCAAACTTGGTCTGCTGGAAGGGGTCTTTCCCCTCGGCCTGGAGGGCGGCCAGCTTATCCCGGCGCACCTGGAGGACCTGAGAGAGGTCCTGCTCCTGTTCCTGGGGCATCTCCGTCTTGTTTTTCTCTGCCATCTTCTGCCGCTCCTTTTTCTTTATCTCTGGATCTCCACGATCTGATACTGAATGCTGCCGGCAGGGGCTTCCACCACTACCTTCTCCCCGGCCTTCCGGCCCAGCAGGGCCCGGCCGAAGGGAGAGTCCTCCGAGATCCGGCCGTTCATGGGGTCGGCCTCCTGAGAGCCGACGATCTGATACTGCACGGTCTCGTCAAACTCCAGGTCCCGCACCAGGACATTGTTGCCCACATGGACCGTGTCCTTCTGGGTCTCCTGCTCCTCGATGAGGGTATAGTTGGAGAGGATCTCGTCCAGCTCTGCGATCCGGGAATAGAGCTTCCCCTGCTCGTTCTTTGCCTCGTCATACTCGCTGTTTTCCGACAGGTCGCCGAAGGAGCGGGCTTCCTTGATCAGCTCCGCCACTTCCTTTTCCCGCACGGTTTTGAGGTATGTGAGCTCCTGCTTGAGTTCCTCCAGGCGCTCGGCGCTGAGTCTGTATTCCTTTGCCATGGTTTGATAACACCTTCCGATTTTGAATTGGTTCTTACGAAAAACGTTGGTACCGCGACCTACACATTTATAAAATAGTAACCAGAATAGATTCCTATGTATTATAGGGACTTTCTCCCGGTCTGTCAAGGGGAAGAACCTCCCCTTTGGCCGCCGGCAGTCCCCTTCCCCCGCTGCCGTCCCTCACCTCCGCTCCTCCAGCGCCTGGATGGCCTGCTGGAGCTGGGTGTCCTGCTGGGGCGGCAAAGTCCCGGACAGATACTGCTCCTGGGCCTGCTGGTCCAGGGTGCAGGCGGGGTCCGGGTGCAGGCCGGTCCCGATGAGGGAGACGCCGCTGCCGGTATAATACCGAGCCGTGGACAGCCCCACGGCGCTGCCGTTGGGCAGGCCGAAGAGCACTTGGGAATATCCCTTGCCGCTGGTCTGCGCGCCGGCCACCACCGCCCCGGCGGACTCCTGCAGCGCGGCGGCAAAGAACTCCGCTGCGCTGTAGCTGTCCTCGTTGACCACCACCGCCATGGGCAGGTCCACGCAGGCGGCGTCGGAGGAATAGGTGGTCTCCTTGCCGTTGTAGGAACGGCTGCGGAAGATGGTCCCCTCCGGCAGCAGCAGGTCCAGCGCCTCGGTCATCTCTGTCACATAGCCGCCGGGATTGCTGCGCACGTCAAAGACCAGGGACTTGGCCCCCTGCTCCTGCAGCGCCTGGACCCCTTCCCGGATCAGGTCCGCCGTGCCGGTATAAAAATTCTTGATGCGTATCAGGCCCACCTGGCCGTCCAGCATGGTGTAGGTCGCGGATGCTTTCTGGATCTGGCGGCAGACCACCTCCACCGTCCGGCGGGCGCCGTCGGTCCCCTCCACCACCAGGGTCACGGCGGCGTTCTCCTCGCCTTTGATGGCCTGGACCGCCTGCTCCTGGGTCTGGGCCGTGATGGCCATGTCATTCACAGACCGGATGATCTCCCCGGCGGTCAGGCCGGCCTCCTGGGCCGGGCTGTCCGGGGTCACCTCGCGGATCTTCAGGCCGTCCTCCAGGTCCCGGCTCACGGTGATGCCGATGCCCACATAGGTGTTGCGGCGCTCCTCCCGCACTTGCTCGGCCTGCTCCGGGGTCAGGTAGTAGGACCACCGGTCTCCCAGGGAGTCCACCATGGCGGCCAGGGCGGCGTCCATCGTGTTTTCGGGGTCATAGTCCCCCACAAAACGCTGCTCGATCAGCTGGTTGGCCCGGAGGAGGGTGCGGCCCTCCTGGCCCATCAGCTGCCAGACGACAGCCAGGGCGGCCAGACTGCCCAACAGAAAGCACAGCACACACAGCAGGATCACCTTGGTCCGGCGGGACAGAGATCTGGTTTCCTCTTCACGCATCATCATGTTCCTCCTTGCGGAAAAAGACAAGCGGCGGCCGGAGCCGCCGCTTCGCTGGGTCAGATGGTCCTGGCTCAATAGGGCAGAACGGTCGCCACCAAAGAGAGGACCAGAGAAAGGCACAGGACCACCGCCAAAACGGCGGACACCCGCTTTTGCAGGCGCATGGGGTCCCGGCGCTTGGTTTTTTGCTTGCCCATGGGAAACACCTCCCGCTCTTAAACTTTCAGGAACTTCCGAATGGCCATCACCGAGCCGCCGGCGCCAATGGCGATGCCGGCCACCAGGAACACCAGCAGCACCCAGGGAGAGATGCTGGCAAAGGCGATGGGGGTGATGATCTTCAGAATGCCGCTCTGGGACATGGCCCGCACGATGAGGCCATAGACCCCCCACTGGCACAGGTAGGCAATGACGCCGCCGGACAGGCCCAGGATCAGCCCCTCCACCAGGAAGGGGGCCCGCACGAACCAGTTGGAGGCCCCGCACATTTTCATGATGGCGATTTCCTCCCGGCGGGTGAAGGTGGCCAGCTTGATGGTGTTGGCCACGATGGAAATGGAGATGACCACCAGCATCACCACCAGGATGATGGCCAGGGCCGTGGCCACGTTGCGGACCATGACAAAGCCATCTGCAATCTCCAGCGAGGCCTGGATGTCGCCGATGCCGGAGATCTCTTTCACCTGGTTGGCGGTGTCTCCCATCTGTTCGATGTCCACCACATGGACCCGATAGCGGTCCCGCAGGCTGTCCGAGGGCATGGTGGCGAAGAGCTCCTGGTTCTTCTGGTCCTGGATGAACTCCTCATAGGCCTCTTCCTTGGTCATAAACGTCGCCGACTCCACGTTGGGAACGGCTTCGATCAGGTCTTGCAGGGCCTGCCCCTGTTCCCGGGTCAGGCTGTCGTCCACATAGGCCAGAAACTCGTTTTCGTTTTCCAGGTCTCCCAGCATATGGTTGGCGTTGACGGCGATCAGGGAAAAGGACCCCATGATCAGCAGACAGGCCACCGTCATACACACCGCCGCAAAGGACATCAGCCCATGGGTAAAGATACTATGAAAGCCCTCGCGGATATGATAGAAAATCTGCTTATCTCCCATTGCCGTAATATCCTCCTGCTGCGTCGCTGATGATCCGGCCGCTTTCGATGGCCACCACGCGCTTGCCGAAGCGGTTGACCAACTCCCGCTCGTGGGTGACCACCAGGATGGTGGTGCCCATGTCGTTGATCTTCTCCAGCAGGCCCATGATCTCCAGCGAACGGGCGGGGTCCAGGTTCCCGGTGGGCTCGTCGGCAATGATCACGCTGGGGTTGTTGGCCAGCGCCCGGGCAATGGCCACCCGCTGCTGCTCGCCGCCGGAGAGCTGGGTGGGCAGCCGCCCGCCCTTGCCGGACAGGCCCACCAGATCCAGCACATAGGGGATCCGGCGGCGGATCTCGGCGGTGGTGGCCCCCACGGCCCGCATGGCAACCTCGATGTTCTCAAAAACGGTCTTTTTGTCGATCAGGCGAAAGTCTTGGAAGACCACGCCGATGGTCCGGCGCATCAGCGGAACCTGCTGCTCGCTGATGTCGTTGAGGTTGTAGCCGTTGACCATCAGCTTGCCCCTGGTGGGTTCGATCTCTGCGGTGATGAGCTTGATGATGGTAGACTTCCCGGAGCCGGACGGCCCCACCAGGAAGACGAAATCTCCGTCATCGATCTGCAGATTGACCCCTTTCAGGGCTTTTGTTCCGTTCTGATACTCCTTATGGACGTCTTTCAGACGAATCAAAGTAACACTCCTTTATCTAGCTTGGTATCCCGTGGCTGCTCACGACTCGATCCCCCGGGAGACCAGGTACTTCTTCACCATCAGGGCGACCTTGAAGGTGATGGCGTCGTCGAACTCCCGCAGGTCCAGGCCGGTGAGCTTCTTGATCTTTTCCAGCCGGTAGACCAGGGTGTTCCGGTGGACAAAGAGCTTCCGGGCCGTCTCGGAAACGTTCAGGTTGTTCTCGAAGAACTTGTTGATGGTGAACAGGGTCTCCTGGTCCAGGGCGTCGATGGGGTTCTTCTTGAAGACCTCCTGCAGGAACATGCCGCACATCACGGTGGGCAGCTGATAGATCAGGCGTCCGATGCCCAGGTTTTCGTAGGTAATGATGGTCTTTTCCGTGTCAAAGACCTTGCCCACGTCAATGGCCACCCCGGCCTCCTTATAGGCCCGGGCCAGGTCCCGGATGTGGTTGACCACCGTGCCGATGCCGATGGTGGTCTTGAGCTTCAGGTTCTGGGCCAGGGCATCCTCGATGCTCTTGGCGATGCGGTAGATCTCCTTGCCGTCCCCGCCCTCGGTGAGGGTCTTGATGACGGCGATGTCGGTCTCGTTGATGGAAATGACAAAGTCGTCCTGGCTGTCGGAAAAGAGGCTCTGGACCACGTCCACGGCGGCGATCTCCGCCGTCCCCACCTGGCGCACCAGGAAGACGGCCCGGGGGGCCTCGGAGGCAAAGTGGAGCTCCTTGGCCCGGACGTAGATGTCTCCCAGGAGGATGTTGTCCGAGATGATGCTCTTGACAAAGGCCGTCTTGTCGTGCTTCTCCTCATAGTAGGCCTTGGCACTGTTCAGGGCCACGGTGACCATGGAGCAGATGAGCTTCGCCTGCTCGTCGCTGCCCTGGACAAAGGCGGCATAGTCGTAGTGGGACCCACGGCTGACCAGCGGCTTGAAGGTCTTGTCCCCATAGATGACGACTGCTGTCTCATTCACCGCCAGCGCAGACGCTGCGCCTTCCCATTTTTCCCCGATCCAGGTCAGCTGGTTGCAGGAGACCACCGTACCCTGGTCGTCGATGACGCCGATGACACGGTCGGTACATTCCTTCATTTGAAGGACGATGCTTTGAAATACTCTGCTGGACATGTCGATTTCCTCCTTATTGTCACGCTCGAACGGAGGGATTCCAACCTCTCTTACGCCGTAAAATTAGAATTCCTCTGGCTTCTTCCATAGAATAGCCTCTATTATAACGGTTCTTTCGAGCAATTTCAATAGCGTTTTTATGAACATTTGTGGAAAATGCCGAATCTTTGTCCATTATCGGCCAAGAGCGGCACATTCTTCCGGTGTCAGGGGCCGCCACGCCCCGGCCGGAAGGGCCGGGTCCAGGGTGAGCGGCCCCATAGACAGGCGCTTGAGGTAGGTCACCGGCTTGCCCCGGGCGGCCAGCATCCGCTTGACCTGGTGGTATTTTCCCTCCCGCAGGGTCACCAGACACCGGTCCCCCGGCGCGAGGGGCTCCAGCCGGGCGGGCTGGCAGACCGTCCCGTCGGCCAGGGTCATTCCCTGCACAAAGGCATCCTGGTCGGCCTGGTCCAGCACGCCCTCCACCCGGGCATAATAAACCTTGTCCACATGCCGCCCGGGCGCCAGCAGGCTGTGGGCCAGCGGGCCGTCGTTGGTCAGCAGGAGCAGCCCTTCGGTGTCCTTGTCCAGCCGCCCCACCGGAAACAGGGACAGCCGCCGCAGCGGGGGCGGCAGCAGGTCCAGCACGGTCTTGTCCCGGGGGTCCTGGGTGGAGGAGACCACGCCGGCCGGCTTGTGCAGCATGAGGTACACATATGTTTCCGTGGCGATGGGCTGGCCGTCCACGGTCACCGCCGTGCCCGGCGCCACCTTGTCCTCCGGCCCCCGGGGCGCTGCCCCGGCCACCTTGACCCGCCCGGCCTTGATCAGGGCCTTGGCCTCCTTTCGGGACCACTGGCCTGTAGCGGCCAGTAGCTTATCCAGTCGTTCCATCGTCTCTCCCTTCCCGCGCCGGGATGGGGTCCCGGTGCGTTTCGTTCCTTGTTGCATAGTTTCCTCCCGCCGGTCATAAGGTGAGAGGAAGATTTCCGCCGGGGGAGGCCGCTCGGTTTCCCCGGCGCTGAGAGGAGCGGTCTTCCATGATCATCGTTGCCAAAAAACCTCGTCCCCTTCGTCTGGCGGCGGGCCTGGCGCTGTTCGTCCTGGCCTGCGGCGTGCTGGGGGGCGGCCTGGGGCTGGTACAGGACATCCAGAAGGCCCAGGCCGT
Organism: uncultured Eubacteriales bacterium; assembly: GCA_934597725.1. GTDB lineage: Bacteria > Bacillota > Clostridia > Oscillospirales > Oscillospiraceae > Evtepia. Next base: position 28,911 of record CAKTSK010000006.1, on the reverse strand, counting down.
GGCCAGCCTGCAAGTCGATCCCCGGGGCATCCGCTCCAACCAGGAGCGCGTGGCCTATCTGGAATCCTATGGCTGGCTCGTCTCCCCGGAGGCCGTTTCCGTGGAGGAGATCCGCCTGCCAGATCCCTTTGACGACTCCTACAGCGACTACCTGGCTCTGCAGAAGGAGCAGGGCTTCGATCTGACCCGGTATGCCGGCAAAACCATCCAGCGCTTCACCTATCAGGTCACCAACTACCCCGGCCTGCGGGAGAACATCTGGGCCTGCCTGCTGATCTATCAGAAAGAGGTCATCGGCGGGGAGGTTTATTGCAGCCAGGGCGACGGCTTCCAGCAGGGGCTGACCTATCCGACCCAAACAAAATAGGGTCTCCCCTGGCAGGGAGACCCCGAAAAGGCCGGCTTATCTCGTCCTCAGGCGGCACAGCGCCCGCCAGGCGGGGCCGGCCAGCCGGTCGACCCCCCAGCCATAGAGGGCCCCTGCGGCATTGTTGCACACCCGGAAGAGGATGACCCCCGGCAGGCCCAGGGTCCCCACCATGATGGCCATGGCGCCAAAGGAGTTGAACACCGCCTGCCAGCCATAGGTGGCAGAAAAGCCTACCCCAATGCCCCCCAGTATGCCAATGTAAGGATGCAGGGCGGCGGGCAGAAGATGGTACAGCAGGAAGAACACCAGCCCTCCCACCAGATTGCCCCAAATGCGTCCTCTGACCCGCCCGGCAATGGCTTGCCGGCTGGGAAGCAGGACTGACATGACCGCGATGCCCACCCACATGGGGCGGGGAACGCCCAGCCCGTGGGCCAGCACTAGAGCCGTGGACACACCTGCCGCCGCTTTGAGCTGCCACTGGCTGCGGTGATCGGTGAGGTCCCAGGACCGCAGCACCTGGCCGATGGTCTGCAAATAGGGGTCGTGCCAGTGGTTGTGGGCATAGACCCCCATGGTGAGCAGACAGCCTACGCCCAGCGCCGCCAGACGGCCGGGATAGGCCGCCGGGTCCACGTCGTAGCCATACAGGAGCAGGTAGCCCAGCACCAGAGTCAGGTGGTTTCCCATACCCACGTTATGACAGCCCAGCACCAGAATGGCCAGCAGGCAGACCAGATGGATCAGCAGTTCTCCGAGCACGCCGGTCAGGTGGGCCGCCTTCGGCCCCACCGCCAGCACCAGAAAGACCAGGGCCAGGGCCAGCAGCCCCTGAGAGGCCTTCATGCCCAGGTCCGCCTGCCGGAAGACCATCAGGCACAGCAGGACCACCACCCCTACAATGCTGTTCTCGCTGCCGAACACAGCGCTGTACAGGCTGACAAAGACCACGCAAAAGGCCATCGTCAGCAGGATCTTGAGCAGATACAGCAGGAAATGCCTTGCCTTTGCCCGGCCGCCGGCCGCCTGCTGGACCATCATCTTCGATCCGGCCTGGTTGAGCTGCAGCTCCTGGTAGACTGTCATGGCATCCCGCTCCTTCGTTTTGTTCCTGTTTCGCCTCACGCGGTCCCCTCTCCCCGGCGGTCCGCCGGTTCCTCGCGCTGGATCTTGACCTCCATCTGGGGATAGGGAATGGAGACCCCCTCCTGGTCAAAGGCTGTTTTGATCTGTTCCAGCAGGTCGTGATAGACCGTCCAATAGTCCTGGTTGGCGCACCAGACCCGGACCACATACTCCAACGCGCTGTCCCCATACCCGGACAGGCGGGCAAAGGGCGGCGGGTCCTCCAGCACCAGCGTGTGGGCAGAGATCACCTGGGAGAGGATCTCCTTGACCTTTTCCACCGGCGCGTCATAGGAGGCGGTCACCTTCAGGTCCACCCGCCGCAGGGGCTCCACGGTATAGTTGGTCACCTGGGCATCCACCACGGCGCTGTTGGGGACCAGGATGCGGCAGTTGTCCAGGGTGGTCAGGCTGGTGTAGACCAGGCCGATCTCCTGCACGGTGCCGCCGATGTCGTCGATCTCCACATAGTCCCCCACCTTGAAGGGGCCGGTGCCCAGAATGGTCAGGCCCCCGGCCAGGTTGGACAAGCTGTCCTTGACGGACAAGGAAACCGCCAATCCAAACACGCTCACCAGCGCCAGGAGAGAGGTGGCATTGATGCCCAAAGAATCTGCCACCACCATCAGGGTGACAAACCAGAGCAGAATGTTGCCCAGGGAGCGGATGAAGGTGTGCAGGCTCCGCTCCACATGGGACATCCGGTCCAAGGCCCGGTCCAATAACTTCAGCAGGATGGCCTTGACCACCAGACAGAGCACCAGCAGCAGCAGGGCAAAGAAAATGGTCTTCAGCGCCCCCTCCCACCCGTTGCGGAAGAGCTTGCTCATGCCCGTCTGGACGCTGCTTTCCAAGGCGCCGGTATCAATGGTTTCTGTATTCACGGCAGCTTCCTTTCTCTGTAAAAAAGCAGAAGGGCAAAGCGATGGCTTTGCCCTTCTGGTAAATGAGGGAGATCTTACTCCTCGGTCTCGGTAACAACGCCGGAACCCACGGTACGGCCGCCCTCACGGATGGCGAAACGCAGGCCCTTCTCGATGGCGATGGGGGTGATCAGCTCCACGTTCATGACCACGTTGTCGCCGGGCATGCACATCTCCACGCCCTCGGGCAGGTTGATGACGCCGGTCACGTCGGTGGTACGGAAGTAGAACTGGGGACGATAGTTGTTGAAGAAGGGGGTGTGACGGCCACCCTCGTCCTTGGACAGGACGTACACCTGGCCGGAGAACTTGGTGTGGGGCTTGATGGAGCCGGGCTTAGCCAGAACCTGGCCTCTCTCGATCTCCTTCTTGTCGATACCACGCAGCAGAGTACCAACGTTGTCGCCAGCCTCAGCATAGTCCAGCAGCTTGCGGAACATCTCGATGCCGGTGATAACGGACTTCTTGCTCTCCTCAGCAAGGCCCACGATCTCCACGGCGTCGCCCATCTTGATCTGGCCACGCTCGACTCTGCCGGTGGCCACGGTGCCACGGCCGGTGATGGTGAACACGTCCTCGACGGGCATCAGGAAGGGCAGAGAGTCATCACGGGGAGGAGTGGGGATGTAGGAGTCAACAGCGTCCATCAGCTCCTTGATGCAGGCATAGTCGGGAGCGGCGGGGTCGTCGGACTCGCAGGTCAGAGCGTTCAGAGCGGAACCCTTGATGACGGGCAGGTCGTCGCCGGGGAACTCGTACTTGCTCAGCAGCTCACGCACTTCCATCTCGACCAGCTCCAGCAGCTCCTCGTCGTCCAGCAGGTCGACCTTGTTCAGGAAGACCACGATGGCGGGCACGCCCACCTGACGGGCCAGCAGGATGTGCTCACGGGTCTGAGCCATGGGGCCGTCGGTAGCAGCGATAACCAGGATAGCGCCGTCCATCTGAGCAGCGCCGGTGATCATGTTCTTGATATAGTCGGCGTGGCCCGGGCAGTCAACGTGAGCATAGTGACGAGCGTCGGTCTCGTACTCCACGTGAGCGGTGTTGATGGTGATACCACGCTCTCTCTCTTCGGGGGCCTTGTCGATGCTGGAGTAGTCCTCGAACTGGGCCTTGCCCTGCAGAGCCAGGAACTTGGTGATGGCAGCGGTCAGGGTGGTCTTACCATGGTCAACGTGACCGATGGTACCGATGTTTACGTGGGGCTTGGTTCTTTCAAACTTTTGCTTGGCCATGATTGATAATCCTCCTCAAAATACAGACAAAGCTGTTTGCTATGTGAGTTGTACTCGTAGTCCTTATTCTACAGGATATTTTTTGAAATTACAACGGGAAAATCATCTTTTCTCGCCGAATTGCAAGAAATGCCCGATTATTCAGCACCGTTGCGCTTTTCGATGATCTTATCGGTGATCGACTTGGGGATTTCCACATAGCTGTGGGGCTCCATGGAGTACTGACCGCGGCCCTGAGTGCGGCTGCGCAGGTCGGTAGCGTAGCCGAACATCTCGGACAGGGGCACCAGTGCGTCGATCTGCTGAGCGCCGGGGCGGGCCTCCATGCCCTGGATCTGACCACGGCGGGAGTTCAGGTCGCCAATGACGTCGCCCATGTAATCCTCGGGAACGATAACAGAGACCTTCATGATGGGCTCCAGCAGGCAGGCGTTGGCCTTCCGGCAGGCTTCCTTGAACGCCATGGAACCGGCGATCTTAAAGGCCATTTCGGAGGAGTCCACCTCGTGATAGGAGCCGTCGTACAGGGTGACCTTGACGTCCACCACGGGGTAACCGGCCAGAATACCGGCCTCCATGGCGCCCTGAATACCGGCGTCCACCGCAGGGATATACTCCTTGGGGATGGCGCCGCCGACGATCTCGTTGACGAACTCGTAACCCTTGCCGGACTCGTTGGGCTCCAGACGGATCTTGACGTGACCGTACTGGCCCTTACCGCCGGACTGACGGGCATACTTGGTGTCCTGCTCCACCATCTTCTTGACGGTTTCCTTGTAGGCGACCTGGGGTGCGCCCACGTTGGCCTCGACCTTGTACTCACGCAGCAGACGGTCGACGATGATCTCCAGATGGAGCTCGCCCATGCCGGCGATGATGGTCTGGCCGGTCTCCTCGTCGGTGTAGGTCTTGAAGGTGGGGTCCTCCTCGGCCAGCTTCATCAGGGCAATGCCCATCTTCTCCTGGCCGGCCTTGGTCTTAGGCTCAATGGCCACGCGGATAACAGGCTCGGGGAACTCCATGGACTCCAGGATGATGGGAGCCTTGTCGTCGCACAGGGTGTCACCGGTGGTGGAGTTCTTCAGGCCGACTACGGCGGCAATGTCGCCGGAGTAGACGGTCTCGATGTCCTCCCGGTGGTTGGCGTGCATCTGCAGGATCCGGCCGATGCGCTCTCTCTGCTTCTTAGTGGAGTTGAGCACGGAGGTGCCGGTGTTCAGCGCGCCGGAATAGACCCGGATGAAGGACAGACGGCCCACATAGGGGTCGGCAGCGATCTTAAAGGCCAGGGCGGAGAAGGGTGCCTTGTCGTCTGCGGGACGCTCGTCCTCTTCCCCGGTGTCGGGGTCCACGCCCTTGATGGCGGGGATGTCCAGGGGGGAGGGCATGTAGTCCACGATGGCGTCCAGCAGCTTCTGCACACCCTTGTTGCGGTAGGAAGTGCCGCAGACCACGGGAACCAGCAGGTTCTCGATGGTGCCCTTCCGCAGGGCGGCGCGGATCATCTCGGGGGGGATGGGCTCGTCCTCCAGGGCCAGGATCATCAGCTCCTCGTCCAGGTCGGCGCAGGCGTCGATGAGCTTGGTCCGGTACTCCTGGGCCAGGTCCATCATGTCCTCGGGGATCTCCTCCACGCGCATGTCCTTGCCTTCTGCGTCGTAGTAGACATCAGCCTTCATCTCCACCAGGTCAACGATGCCCTTGAAGGTCTCCTCGCTGCCGATGGGCAGCTGGATGGGCACAGCGTTGCACTTGAGGCGGTCGTGGATCATGTTCAGCACGTTGTAGAAGTCCGCGCCCATGATGTCCATCTTGTTGACGTAGATCATGCGGGGGACCTTGTAGTGGTCGGCCTGACGCCACACAGTCTCAGACTGGGGCTCCACGCCGCCCTTGGCGCACATGACGGTCACAGAGCCGTCCAGCACGCGCAGGGAACGCTCCACTTCCACGGTGAAGTCCACGTGGCCGGGGGTGTCGATGATGTTGATGCGGGTCTGGGGGAACTGACCGGCGGTGCCGGTCCAGTAGCAGGTGGTAGCAGCGGAGGTAATGGTGATGCCGCGCTCCTGCTCCTGAGCCATCCAGTCCATGGTGGCGGTACCGTCGTGGGTCTCGCCGATCTTGTAGTTGACGCCGGTGTAATAGAGAATACGCTCGGTCGTCGTGGTCTTACCGGCATCGATGTGGGCCATGATGCCGATGTTTCTTGTGTTTTCCAGGGTAACTTTACGTGACATTCTTCATTTACCTCCCAGTTACCAGCGGAAGTGTGCGAACGCCTTGTTGGACTCAGCCATCTTGTGGACCTCTTCACGCTTCTTCACGGCACTGCCGAGGTTGTTGGCGGCGTCCATCAGCTCACCGGCCAGACGCTCCTTCATGGTCCGCTCGCTGCGCTTGCGGGAGTAGGTCGTCAGCCAGCGCAGGCCGAGGGTCTGGCGACGCTCGGGACGCACTTCCATAGGCACCTGATAGGTGGCGCCGCCCACACGGCGGGCCTTAACCTCCAGAGACGGCATGATGTTCTCTAGGGCGGCGGTAAAGACCTCCAGGGGATCTTTGCCGGTCTGCTCCTTGACGATGTCGAAGGCGCCGTAAACCACCTTCTGTGCGACGCCCTTCTTGCCGTCCAGCATAATGCTGTTGATCAGCTTAGTTACCAGTACGGAACGGTACATAGGATCGGGCAATACTTCCCGCTTGGGTACATTTCCTCTTCTGGGCACTTTGCTTCCCTCCTTCATAAAAGAATGATTTCATAGGTACTCGAAAAGCCGTGTTGCTTTCCGTGTGGGGCGGGGCTTGCCGCCCCGTGCCTGCCTTGAGAGCTTTCCCAAACCCGGTACCGCTGTACAGGATCTATATGGTAAGCGACTCGCGGCAAAGCCGTTTGCTTTGCGCTGAGCGCAAAAATGCATCAAATTGGGTTGCCGTTGGGGCAGAACTTACTTCTTGCCAGCCTTGGGCTTCTTGGCGCCGTACTTGGAACGGGCCTGCATCCGGCCATTGACGCCCTGGGTATCCAGGCTGCCGCGGATGATGTGATACCGCACACCGGGCAGGTCCTTGACACGGCCGCCGCGGATCATGACCACGGAGTGCTCCTGCAGGTTGTGGCCGACACCGGGAATGTAAGCAGTGACTTCATAGCCGTTGGTCAGACGCACACGAGCGATCTTCCGCAGAGCGGAGTTCGGCTTCTTCGGGGTGGACGTACGCACGGCGGTGCAGACACCTCTCTTCTGAGGAGAGGGCAGGTCGGTCTCCTTGTTCTTCAGGGTGTTCAGGCCCTTCTGCATGGCGGGAGAGTTGGACTTGTAGGTCGCCTGCTCTCTTCCCTTGCGAACCAGCTGATTAAACGTAGGCATGTGGTTCCTCCTTTCTTGAAAAGTACCAATGTATTTTATATTCTAACCCCATGGGCCGCAGCCCATACGGCGAATATCAACAGAATGGGGTCACGCCACGATGGCGGCCACCGCGCTGCCCACGGTGATGCCGCAGGCGGCGCCCAGGGCGCTCATGGTGGCCACAGGCTCTGTGGGCACCCCTTGCTCCTGGCACAGCAGGGCGATGGGCTCTGTGACCCGGGGGTCGGCATCCTCCGCCAGGAAGACCCGGTGGGCAGTTCCATTCTTCAGCGCGCGGGTGACCTGCTTGGCTCCCGTCACCTTTTTGGCAGACTGCAATTCTGTCAGCATCCTCTGCCTCCCCCTTTCCAAGCCGCCCAAAAGCGGCCTTATGCTGCTGATTTTTCCCTTGTTCCCAAGAGAAAAATAGTTCATCGCAATCTCGGATTTTAGCATACTTTCCCCGCCGCGTCAAGTGGTGACTCTGTGGGAAGATCTGCGCGGAACCCGCTCTGTCTTAGGCAGTTTGTCTCCCTTGGCCCGGTTTCTTGTCAAAAAAGCAGGTCCCGGAAGGAAAACACCGTCAGCAGGACCACTTGCAGCGCCAGGATCGCCGGCATCCCCAGGCAAAAAGACCGGTGGCGGGTCTTGTGCCGGAAGAAGCTCATGCCCAGCATCGCGCCCACGCTTCCCCCGGCCAACGCCGCCAGAAACAGGACCTTTTCCGGGATGCGCCATCGGTGGCGCACCGCCAGAAACTTGTCCACCCCCATGAGGGCAAAGGCCGCAAAATTCCACAGGATGGCCCACAGCAGCAGCCAGGATGTCATGCTATCCTCCCCTTTCCCTTGTCGGTCAGCAGCGCTGTTTGCCAGCAGCCGCTGCGTGAAAAAGGAACGCGGCGGAAGGCTCCGCCGCGTTCCTCACGGGCCTGCGGAGGCAGGACCCGGATATCATACTTGTACTTGCCCCAAGGCCATTACGGTTCGTTAGGCTGCACCTGCTCGTGTCCGGCCTTCTTCCAGCTCTCGCCGTGGACCAGGTGCCGGGAAACGGTCTTGTAGACCAGGAAGGTGACCACGGAGTTGATGCCCCCCTTGATGAGGTTGAAGGGGAGGATGCCGGGCAGCAGCAGGGCATCCAGCACCTCGGTGGGGACTCCCATAAAAATGGGGGTGATGAAGTGGTTGGCCGGCATCATCACCAGGCCCATGGCCAGCGTACCGCAGATCAGGCCCAGGACAGCCCCCTTCTTGGTGTGCTTGACCCGGTAGATCCCGGAGGCCACCAGCACCAGCACGGAGGTGGCGATAATGTGCATGATGATACCGTATGCCCCACTGCTGGCGCTGACCGTCATCCCCTGGATGACGGAGGTCACCACGGTCAGGATGATCCCGGCCACCGGACCATAGGCAAACGCGCCGATGAGGATGGGGATATCCGCCGGGTCGTACTCCAGGAAGGGAACGGCCGGGATGAGGGGCAGGTGGACCAAGAACACCAGCACAATAGAAATGGCCACCAGAATGGCCATCGTCACCAATTTCCGAATCTTTTCGCTCATAAAAATACACTCCCAATGTCCAAATGTAACACCCGAAAAACAATGTCTTCCAGGTGCTAACTGGCCGATCGGGGGCATTCCAACGGCGCAAACCCGCAAAGCGGCTTTACACCAATGGCACCACACAAAGGGGTGCGTCAGCACGTCTTCTCCCATCCAGACTGTCACTGTCGGTCCCGGAATCGCACCGGGTCGGCTGCCTTTGGCACGGGCCAAAGCGCTCGCGGACTCTACCGCCGGTGGGGACTTTCACCCCGCCCTGAAGACATTTTATTTCGTTGTCCAGTTCTATTATATCGCCTTCCCCGAAAAAAGCAACCCCCAAAATTGCCCACCCACACCGGGGACATCCGACGAGTTTTCGTTGACTTTCTACAACCCCGGGAGTACTATAGACCCAAGAGAGGAGGGGCGTTATGACCCCAGAGATCACCTGTTGTTTTTCCGGCCACCGGCCTGCCCGCCTGCCCTGGGGGGACCGGGAAGAGGACCCCCGCTGCCAGGACCTGAAAGAGCGGCTGGCTCAGGTCCTGGCAGAGACCTACCGCCAGGGCTACCGCCATTTCCTGTGCGGCATGGCCCAGGGCGCGGACCTGTACTTCTGTCAGGCTGTCCTGGACCTGCGCCAGACTTGTCCCGGCGTCACCCTGGAGGCGGCGGTCCCCTTTGCCGGTCAGGCCGACCGCTGGCCGCTGGACGACCAGCAGCGCCGCCTTCAGCTGTTGGACCAGTGCGACCTGGAGACCGTGATCCAGCACCACTATACGCCGGGCTGTATGAACCGGCGCAACCGCTACATGGTCGACCACTCCTCCCTGCTGCTGGCCGTCTATGACGGCATTCCCCAGGGAGGGACCATGAACACCCTCGCCTACGCCATGCGGAAAGGGGTTCAGACGGTGATCGTACCGGTCACTCTGCCTTAAAAAACCGCCTGCCGAAAAATCGGCAGGCGGTTTTTGGGTTTTGTTGTCTTACCGCTCCCGGTTGAAGATTTTGAAGATCTCCTTGTAGGGATCGTCCTCTTCTGCGGGCGCACTGTCCGCGCCGGAAGAACGGCCGCCGGCGGCAGGCCGGGCGCTCTTTTCCGGGGTGGTGCTGAGCTTGTTGTTCATGATCTTCTCGTCAAAGCCGGTGGCGATGACGGTCACGCAGATCTCATCCTCCAGCTTCTCGTCAAAGGTAGCGCCGAAGATGATCAGCGCGTTGGGGTCGGCTGCCTCCTGCACCAGGTTGGCGGCGATCTCCACTTCCTCCAGGCCCACGTCGGCAGAGCCGGTGACGTTCACCAGCACGCCCCGGGCGCCGTTGATGGAGGTCTCCAGCAGGGGGCTGGAAACGGCTCTCCGGGCGGCCTCCTCGGCCTTGTTCTTGCCGGAAGCCCGGCCCACGCCCATGTGTGCCATGCCCGCGTCCTTCATGACGGCGGACACGTCGGCGAAGTCCAGGTTGATGAAGCCGGTGTTTTTGATCAGGTCGGAGATCGACTGGACTGCCTGCCGCAGCACGTCATCGGCCACCTCGAAGGCGTTGGCCAGGGTGATCTTCTGCTCGGTGACGAACTTGAGGCGGTCGTTGGGGATGATGACCAGGGAGTCTACCTTGGTCCGCAGGTTCTCAATGCCCAACTCGGCCTGCTGCATCCGGCGGCGGCCCTCGAAGGAGAAGGGCTTGGTGACCACGCCCACCGTCAGGATGTCCATTTCCTTAGACAGGTCGGCCAGGATGGGGGCTGCCCCCGTGCCGGTGCCGCCGCCCATGCCGGCAGTGATGAAGACCATGTCGGTCCCCTCCAGGGCTTTGGAGATCTGGGTCCGGCTCTCCTCGGCGGACTGACGGCCCACCTCGGGGTTGGAGCCAGCGCCCTGACCCTCGGTGAGCTTTTCCCCGATCTGGATCTTATGGTTGGCACTGGAGATGGCCAGGGCCTGCTTGTCGGTGTTGACGGCGATGAAATCCACGCCCTTGACCCCGGACTCTACCATGCGGTTGACGACGTTGCTGCCGCCGCCTCCAACACCGATCACCTTAATATTAACGACGGAATCGGTTCCCGTATCTAATCCAAACGCCATGATCGATCCTCCTAAGTGTGTTTATCTGAATCTGAAAAGTATGAGATATTTTTAGATTTTCTCCTATTGTATCGCCCTTTTTGCGGCAGGTCAATAGAAAACTCAGATTTCTTCCGCATCTTTTTGAAAAAATCGCCGCATTCTCCCGTCCGCTTTTGCCGGGCTCAGTTCTCCTTGGACCAAATGATATTGTCGGTCCCCTTCATATTGATGGTCCCCCGGCCATCGTCGCCGGCCATGGCAATGACCTGACGGAGGGCTTTGAGCTTGCGGTCAAAATCCACGTTGTTGAGAATCTTCACCGTCAGTCGGCCGTCGTAGACCATCAGGATCTCCGTGTTGGAGGACACATCTATGGAGGTGGTCCCCTCCATGAGGCCGCACTCCTGTAAGGCCGTAGTAAAGGCCACCAGACCATCCAGCTTTTTCTGGTTCTCCATGGTGGTCTGGGCCTGGGCGCCCTGGGAAGGCTCCAGCAGCTCCAGCCCGGTCACCGGAGGATACTCCTTGATCATGGTCTCGTCGGCCGGTTCCAGCAGCTTGCCCTTGGCGTCGATGAGCCAGGCAGAGGCTGCGCCGGTGAGCACCGCCGCGGGCTTTGCCTCGGTGACCACCAGATGCACCGTGGTGGGAAACCGCTTCTGGACCTGGACCTGATCCACATAGGGCAGCGCGCTTTCAATGGCCTCGGCGATCTGCTGAGAGGGGGTCAGGATCATGTTGGCCCCCATCTCAATGGACGCATGGGAGAGGATCTCCTCGCTGCTATAGCGTTCGTTGCCCTCCATGGTCACCGATTCGACCCGAAAAAACACGGTGCAGGCGGCTACCATGGAGGCGGCAATGAGCACTGCCGCCAGCACGGTATAGACCTTCCCGCCCCGTCGTTTATGATAGTTGACTGCTTTCTCTTTCTTTGCCATAGCTGTTCCCCTTCAAAGACAAGCGCCTGTCTCGCCCTCTGCGCCGGGCCGGCAGTCTGCTTCGCCCTGCCGCCGGCTGATTTGTCCGCCCAGCGCGGCCAGGTCCCGTTCCAGCGCTTCATAGCCCCGGTCCACATGCTCCAGGCTCCAGATCTGGCTGCTGCCCCGGGCGCTCAGCGCCGCTATGGTCAGGGCCGCGCCGCCGCGCAGGTCTGTGGCCTGCACCCGAGCGCCGTGGAGCCGGCGGCCGGTGATGGACGCCGTATCTCCCTGGACCTGGATCTGCGCCCCCATCTGACACAGGCCCTGGGTGTAGCGGAACCGGTGATCGAAAATGGTCTCGGTGATCCGGCTCCTCCCCTGCCCCGCTGCCAGCACCGCCGCCAGCAGCGGCTGGGCGTCGGTGGGAAAGGCCGGGTATGGCCCGGTGCAGAGGCTTCCGATCCCCCGCAGCGGCCCGGTACGCCGCAGCCAGAGGCCGTCGAGAGAACGGCCCCAGTCACAGCCCGCCCCGCGCAGGGCGGCCAGCACCGGCGTCAGGTGGTCTGCCGCGGCGCCCCGCAGCTCCCCTTCCCCGCCGGCGGCGGCCACCGCACACAGGCAGGTGGCTGCCACGATCCGGTCGGCCATGACGGAATACGCGCCGGGATGCAGGGGCGCGCCTCCCTCCACCACGATCTGTCCGGTCCCCGCGCCCGAGACCTTCGCGCCCATCTGGCGCAGAAATCCCTGGAGATCCACGATCTCCGGCTCCCGGGCGGGATTGTCCAGAACCGTCACCCCCCGGGCGCCGCAGGCGGCCAGCATGGCGTTCTCCGTGGCGCCCACGCTGGGGATGGGCAGGGCCAGCCGCCGGCCATACAGGCCACGGCTGGTCAGAAAGAGCTGGCCGTTCCAGCTGCGCACCTGGGCGCCCAGCCCCTGAAAGGCACGCAGGTGCAGGTCGATGGGCCGCGCGCCCAGGGCGCAGCCGCCGGGCCAGCAGGCCACCGCCGCCCGGTCCCGGGCCAGCAGCGCCCCCAGAAAGAGGACGGACGCCCGCATCCGGCCCATGAGGGCATCGGGAATGGTGTGGCCCCGGCGGTGGGTGGTGTCCACCGTCACCGTGGTCCCCTCCCGCCTGACCCGGCAGCCCAGGCAGGACAGGATCTCCAGGGCCACGGCACAGTCGGTGAGGGCCGGACAGTTATGTATGACGCTCTCCCCGTCGGCCAGCAGCGTGGCCGCCAGGATGGGCAGGGCGCTGTTTTTGGCCCCCTGAATGGTCACACAGCCCTGTAATGGGCGCGGGCCCTCCACCGCAAAATACTCCATCATATCCTCTCCCCCGATCCTGGTCGATGTTGTCTCAGACCAGTCTATGCCGCAGGAGAGAGGATCGTGCGGCTCAGGTGCGGAGCAGCGCCAGCAGGGTCTCGTAGATCTTTTCCGTCGCCTGGGGGATGCCCACGGCCGCCATGGCCTCAGACATCTGCCGGCGGCGGGCAGGATCGGCCAGCAGGGTCTTGGTCGTCTGGTACAGGGTCTCCCCGCTGCACACCGGCTCCAGCAGGACCACCGCGCCGCCCTGACGGGCCAGCACGTTGGCGTTCTTCTCCTGGTGGTGGTTGGTGACGTTGGGCGACGGGACGATGACCGCCGGTTTCCCGATGGCCGTCAGCTCCGACAGGGTGGACGCGCCGCCCCGGCACAGCACCAGGTCTGCGGCCACCATGACGGTGGGCATGTCATAGATGTACTCCCGCAGCTGGAGCGCCGGCGGCAGGTCCACGCCCTTCAGCGCAGCCTCCATGGCCTGGAAGTTCCGCCCGGCCCCATGGATGTGGTGGAAGGGCACGCCCTCCCCGGCGGCCAGACGGAGGAAGTCGGTCATGTAGCCGTTCATCACCTCCGCCCCCAGGCTGCCCCAGTAGGACAGGACCAGCGGCCGGTCGTCCTGGATGCCCAGGGCCTGCCGGGCATGCTGCCGGGTGGTCTCAAAAAACGCCCCCCGGACGGGGGTCCCGGTGACCACCACCCGGTCGGGATGCTGGTAATACTGCCGGGAGTCCTCATAGCCCACCATCACCCGGTCGGCCACCTTGGCCAGCCGCTTGGTGGTCAGGCCGGGCACCGCGTTGGAGTCGTGGACCGCCGTGGGGATCTTCCGCCGGGCGGCCTCCTTCACCACCGGGTAAGAGGCGTAGCCGCCGGTCCCCACCACCAGATCGGGCTGGAACCCGTCCAGGATCCGCTGGGCCTCCTTCTGGGAGACCGACAGGTTCCGCAGGGTACGCAGGTTGTGCTGGACGGAAGCGGGGCTGAGACTGCGCCAGAAGGAGCTGATGGTCACCGTTTCCAGAGGGTAGCCCTCCCGGGGGATCAGCCGCTCCTCCATGCCGCCCTTGGCCCCCACAAAGAGGACCTGACAGTCCTCCGCGCGGCGCTGGAACATCCGGGCCAGGGCCAGGGCGGGGTTGATGTGTCCCGCCGTACCGCCGCAGGTGAATAGAATCTTCATTGGGTTCCTCGCTTTCCGGGCCTGTGGCCCCGCTCCCGCTACGACGCGGGGTTCTGGCGGCTGATACTGAGGATCAGTCCCATTTCCGCCAACTGGATGATCAACGCCGACCCGCCCGAGCTGAAGAAGGGCAGGGAGATGCCCGTGACCGGGAAGAGGTTGGTCACCACCGCCACGTTGGCAAACACCTGGAAGGCCAGCAGGGTGGTGATGCCCACGATGACCAGGGAGCCAAACTTATCCCGGGCATGGAGGGCCAGCCAATAGCCCCGGATGATGAGCAGGGCAAACAGGGCCAGGATCAGGCAGGCCCCGATGAGGCCCAGCTCCTCGCAGACCACGGCAAAGATGAAGTCGTTCTGGGCCTCCGGCAGGTAGAGGAATTTCTGCTTGCCGTTGCCCAGCCCCAGGCCGGTGACCCCGCCGGAGCCGATGGCCAGCAGCGACTGGATGGCCTGCATCCCCTTGCCCAGGGCGTCCTCCTCGGGGTTGCGCCACATCGTGATCCGGGAGGTCATGTATTCCGTTGCCGTGATGATGTACACCAGCGCCGCGCCCACGGTCAGGCCGCCGGCCACGAACCACCCGATGGCAATGCCGCCGGCAAAGAGGATGGCCATGGCGATGACCACCATCTGGATGGTGGCGGACATGTGGCGCTGGATGGCCAAGATCCCCACCATCGCCATCAGCACGATCAGGTACGGGATCAGCTCGAAGAAGCCGATGCGCTCCAGCCAGTTTCCGAACCGGCCGATGGCGGTGTTGCGCCGGAAGCTGAGGGGCGTCCGCTGGTCCCGGTTGGACAGGCGGGCGGCAAAGTACAGGATCAAGCCCATCTTGCCCAGCTCGGAGGGCTGCCACCGGATGGGATACTTCAGCCAGCGGGTCGCGCCGCCGGCGGAGTCGCCCAGGCCGGGGATCTTGACGGCCAGCATCAGCAGGCAGGAGATCACCAGGATCGTGACGGCCAGCCCGCGCAGGCCCTGATAGTTCAGGCGGGAGATCAGATACATGACTGCAAACCCCAGCAGGGCATACATGGCCTGCCGCTTGAAGTAATAGAAGGGGTCTCCCTCGGTGTTGCCCTTCAGGTCATAGTACGCCGAAGGGTAGGAGGCGGACAGCAGCATGACCAGACCGATGACCACCAGCAGGACGGTCAGCAGCAGGAACGGGATATCCACCTGCCCCCGCAGCCGGTTGACCCGAGAGGTTCCTTCCGGCGGCTGTTTCGGCTGCTTTGCCTTCTTTGGTTTGGTTTTGAACAATGATTTCGCCACAAACGGTTCCCTCCTGATTGAGGACCTGAGAAGCTCACAGAGCGGGCCAGCGCCCTATGGCCCCGAAGTAGGCCAGGATACAAAAGACCAGCGAAATGCCGGTGAACACATATACCACCTTTTTCTCGCTCCAGCCGCCCATCTCCAGGTGGTGGTGAAGGGGGGCCATGCGGAAGATCCGCTTGCCGTGGGTGGCCTTGAAGTAGACCACCTGGATGATGTCCGACATGGTCTCGATGATGTAGACGATCCCCACCGGAATGAGGATCAGGGGCAGGTCCAGGGCAAAGGCCATGCCGCACACGGCGCCGCCCAGGAACAGGGAGCCGGTGTCCCCCATAAAGACCTTGGCCGGGTAAAAGTTATACACCAGAAAGCCCACGATCCCGCCGAACAGGGCGGCGGCAAAGACCGACATGGCGGCGCTGCCCGGCCGCTGCCACTGGAGGGCCCCATAGGCAAAGGCGGCGGCAAAGAAGGCGCTCACCGGCAGGGTGACCGTACCGGCCAGCCCGTCCACTCCGTCGGTGATGTTCACCGCGTTGACGGTGCCGGTGATGACCAGGGCGGCGAAGATCATATACACCACCCACGGCAGCCGCCACTCCACCCCGAAGAAGGGGACATACAGGTTGGGGGACAGCACCCCCACCCGGCGCAGCAGCACGATGAACAGAATGGCCGCTGCCAGCTGCAGCAGGAACTTCTGGCTGGCGCTCAGGCCGGTGTTCTCCTTCTTCTTGATCTTGGCATAGTCGTCCAGAAAGCCGATCAGGCCGAAGATCAGGGCCAGCAGGAGCACAAACACACTGGTGAGGTCCCCTGCCAGGATGGCCGGGCCGTTGAACACCAGCACCACCACGGCCACGGCCGCAATGAACATCAGGCCCCCCATGGTAGGGGTCCCCTGCTTGGACATGTGCCAGGTGGGACCGTCCTCCTTGATCGACTGGCCGGCCTTCATCCGCCGCAGGGCGGGTACCAGCCACTTGCCCAGCAGGGCGCTGATGACAAAGCCCAGCAGCGCTGCCGCCAGGGTCTTGAGCACAATGGGATCCATTCCTTCTACCTCCGCAATTCTCTACGTCCGTTCTCTCTTGCTCTGGCGTGGGGCCTCCCGGCAGGGAGGGCCCGCGCCAAACGTGTATTATACCGTATTCTGCTGAAAAAAGGAAGCAATTTCTTCCCTTTCCTCCAGAGGAATCCGTTTTTCTCCGATCTCTTGGGTGGTTTCGTGCCCCTTGCCCGCCAAAAGCACCACGTCCCCCGGCTCTCCCAGGGCCAGGGCCTGCCGGATGGCAGCCCGGCGGTCCGGCTGGCGGACCCAGGCGGAAAAGCCCGGCGGGAACCCCGCCGCCACCTGGTCCAGGATCTGTTCCGGGTCTTCGGTGCGGGGGTTGTCAGAGGTCAGCACCACCACATCCGCCAGGGCCGCCGCAATGGCCCCCATGGGGGCCCGTTTGGTCCGGTCCCGGTCGCCGCCGCAGCCAAACAGGCAGATCCGCCGTCCGCCGGGGGCGGGGGTCAGGGCGGTCAGGGCCTGGGACAGGGCGTCGGGGGTGTGGGCATAGTCAATGACCACGGTGAAGGGCGCGGGGGTCGGGACCACCTCCATCCGGCCCCGGACGCCGGTGACCTGAGACAGCGCCCGGGCCGTCTCTGCCAGCGGCAGGCCCAGCTCCAGGCAGCAGGCCAGCACCCCCAGCCCGTTGGACACGGAAAAGGCCCCGGGGATGGGCAGCTGCACCGGGGCGCTGCCCTGGGGCGTCTCCGCCCGGAAGGAGACGCCTGCCGGGGAGAGGACGATCTCCCGGGCCGTCACCGCCCCTTCCCGCCGGCCAAAGGTCACGCGGCGGCAAGGCATCGTCTGCGCCAGCGCCGCGCCCACGGGATCGTCCTGGTTGAAGATCCCCGTGGTACACTGATGAAACAGGCGGCTTTTGGCCTGACGGTAGCGGGCCATGGTCCCGTGAAAATCCAGGTGGTCCTGGGTCAGGTTGGTAAAGATCCCCGCCCGGAACCACAGCCCC
Organism: uncultured Eubacteriales bacterium; assembly: GCA_934597725.1. Lineage (GTDB taxonomy): Bacteria > Bacillota > Clostridia > Oscillospirales > Oscillospiraceae > Evtepia. The sequence goes on along the minus strand of CAKTSK010000006.1, from coordinate 11,524 downwards.
GCCGTCCGGTCCAGCGCCAGGGCGTGGGAGGAGACCTCCATGACCACATGGCTGCACCCCGCCGCAGCCATTCTGGCCAGCAGCTCCTGAAGCTGATAGGCATCCGGCGTGGTGCGCTGGGCGGGAACAGGCTGGGACCCCACCAGATTCCGGTTGGTGCCGATGAGGCCCACCTTGGTCCGGCAGACCCGTTCCAGCACCTGCTTGAGCAGGTCTGTGGTGGTGGTCTTTCCGTTGGTCCCGGTGACCCCCACCAGGGTCATCCGGTCGCCGGGGCGGCCAAACCAGTTGGCGGCCATCTGTCCAAAGGCCCGCCGGGGCTCCGGCGTGACCAGCCACGGGCCGGGGCCGTCCGGCGGCGCAGCGCACAGAATGGCCGCTGCGCCCCGGTCCAGGGCCTCCGGAATGAACCGGCTGCCGTCTTCCTTGGTCCCCGGAAAGGCCGCAAAGAGGCCGCCGGGGATCACCGTTCTGCTGTCACAGGTCAGGGAGGTCACATCCACCTCCTGGCCGATCCGATCTGTCAGGGCAACGCCCTGTAAAAGCCGGGATAACTGCAAGGGTCCACCTCCATGGGTCGCGGTCCCCTCCCCTGCCGGGTGAGGGGACCCTGGTGTGGTGCGTCCCTTTCACATCCTTGGTCGTTGGTGATTCCGCTTTCTTGTGGGAAGGCGGCTCAGCCGTCGCCTTCCTCTTCCTTCTTATCCTCCTCGGTGGCCCAGTTGCCGCCGGTGGTCAGGCCGTTGTCCGGGGCGGTGTTGTCGGCAAACTTCACTTCCACCGCCGTGCCGATCTCCACTTCGGTGCCCGGGTTGACCGACTGGCTGAACACCCGGCCGGTCTCGCCCGTGCCGGTGGCCTCCAGATACAGCCCCACGGCTTCCAACGCCTTCTTGGCCTCGTCATAGCTCATGTCCTTCAGGTCCGGCATGGGGACGGTGTCTGTGGGCTTTTCATCCCCCAGATACAGCACCGTCGAGCTGCCCTCCGGCACGGTGCTGCCGGCGGTGGGCACCTGATCGGTGACCACCGCGCCCTCGCCGGACAGCCGCACGTTCAGGCCCAGGTTGTTCAGGGTGGACTGGGCCTCCTCCGGGGTCTTGCCCACCAGGCGGGGGATGGTGATCCCGTTCTCGTTGACGGCGCTGCCGGATTTCTCATATCCCAGATAGTCCAGGATGTTGGCCAGCAGTTCCCCGGCCATGGGCGCGGCCATGTTGCCGCCGCTGATGTAGATGCCGTCGGCGGTCTTGTTCTGGCCCGGGGCCACAGGCTGGGGCCAGTCGTAGCCCAGCAGGACGATGACCTCCGGGTCGTCGGCAGGGGCAAAGCCCAGGAAGGAAACGATGATGTGGTCAGGGCTGTCGGTGGTCTGGGAGGACCCCGTCTTGCCGCCGATGCGGTAGCCGGCCACTTTGGCGTTTTTACCGGTGCCGCCCACGTCATTGACCACGCTCTCCATATAGGAGCGCACTTTGTCCGAGGTATCCTGGCTGATCACCTGGCGGACCTCCTGGGGCTCGTGGTAGCTGACCACGTTGCCGTCGGTGTCGGTGACCGACTGGACCACATAAGGCTCCATCAGGTGGCCGCCGTTGATGACCGCAGACAGGGCAGTGATGAGATGGATGGGCGTGGTGGTAAAGCGCTGGCCAAAGGAGGCCGTCGCCAGATTCGTCGCGCCGGAGGGGCTGATAAATTGGCTTTTGGGCCAGAAGTAACTGTTATTTTCTCCGGGCAGCTCGATGCCCGTCTTTTCCGTAAAGCCGAAGCCCTCCCAGTATTCATAGAACTTTTCTGCGCCCAGCAGCTCACCGATCTTGATCAGGGCCGGGTTGCAGGAGTTCATCACCGCCCGGCGGAGGCTCTGGGAGCCGTGGCCGCTTCGGGCCGAGCAGCGGATGGTCCAGCCATCCTTTTGGACCGCACCGGAGCAATAGAACGTGCTGTTGTCATTGATGACGCCCTCTTCCAGCGCCGCCGCCACCACCACCGGTTTGAAGGTGGAGCCGGGTTCGTAGGACAGGCGGAGGTTTTTGTTCTCCCACTGCTCCAACTGGGCTTTGTTGACGGCGGCGGCATACTCCTCTTGGCTCACCTTGGGGTCTGCTTTGAGCCTTGCCAGCTGGGCGGTCTTGGTGGCGTCCACCACGGTATTGGGGTCGTTGAGGTCATAGTCCGGGGAGCTGGCCATACCCAGCAGCGCCCCGGTGTCCGGGTCCATGACCAGACAGAAGCCGCCGTTGGTCACGTCAAACTTCTGGATGCCCTCCTCCAGAGTCTTTTCGGCATACATCTGGATGGTGGAGTCGATGGTGGTTTGGACGTTGTAGCCGTCCACCGCATCGGCATAGCTGGAGTAAGGCGAGAGCATCTCCGTGCCGGAGGCGTTTTTGGTGGTGATGGTCTTGCCGTTCTCGCCGGCCAGCTCCAGGTTGTACAGGGCTTCCAGGCCATAGGCGCCCACCCCGGCCTTGTTGACAAAGCCGATGACCTGAGAGGCCATGGTGGAGTAGGGATAGTAGCGCTTGGAGTCGGCGGTGAGGTAGACGCAGGTCTCCAGCTTGTTTTCCTCAATGAAGGTCCGCACCTGATCGGCCACGTCGTCCTCCACCTTTTCCGCCAACACTTCATAGGCAGAATTGGTCTTGCCCAGACGGGTGCGGATCTCCTCTTCTTCGATCCCCAGGATCTGGGAGAGATTTTCGGTGATGAGGTCGTAGGTGCTCTCCAGCTTGGTCTCCCGCTCTGCGTCGATGGCGTTCTGGGAGCGGTCGTTGCCGAACTCGTCCTGTTCATCCACCTTCACGGAGGCCTGCACATCCCGGGGGGAGAGGATCACGTTCTGCACGGACCCGCTGATGGCCAGCACGTCGCCGTTGGCGTCGTAGATGGTCCCCCGGTTGGCTGTGGAGGTCACTTCTTTGGTCTGTTGGGTGATGGCCCGGTTTTCCAGCTTTTCGTGCTGGACCACCTGCAGCTGCCAGAGCTTCCCAAAGAGGACGAGGAAGGTGGCCACACCGAAGATGCCGCCAAGGACCACGATCCGCTTCATGCCCCGGCTGTTCAGCCGGCCCCAACGGGAACTCTTGCCCTGGTTGGAATTGTTCTGTGCCATGGTCGATATTCCACCTGCTTTCTGTGTTTCTGTAGGATAGGAGCAAGGGCGCAAGAAATCCCTTTTCTCACGCCCTCACACTCTCTTTTCTATCTCTATGTATCCCTCGTTCAGAAATATTCCTTCACCGCAGTCCATGCGTTCTGCAGGAAGGACAGGATCTGTTGGGGAAGATCAGACCCCTGGTAGTATTCTACCGCGTCGGGCTCCGCCAGCTCCAGGGTGTAGGTCTGCCAGCTCTGGGCCTTCATCATCTGGCCGCTGTTGATCAGCTGCTGTTCGATCTCCTTCAGGTCGTAGGCCAATTCATACTGGGCCTTGAGCTGGGTCTCTTCGTCCCGAAGTTGGCTCAGATCGCTGCGCAGCTTCACCACCTCGTCGTTGACCATCACCAGCTGTGCATAGCTGGCCAGGGTGATGACCATGACCAGCGCCACCGCCAGGATGGCCAGGATCGCGCCCGGCACCGTCCATTTGGCGCCCCGGGAAAGCAGGGAGACGCTTCCTTGCACCACGGCTTCCTTTTTTCCCTTTTTCTTCTTGTGCAGGAAGTGCTTTTTGGGGACCGGCACTTCCACCTCGGTCATTTTCAGCGCGCCCGTGCCCTGAAAGGCTCCGGTGCCCTGAAGGTTTTTGGCTGTCACGATCGGCTCCACCTCGTCTGGTTGGTTTCTGCAAGTTGTCTTGGGTCACGGGTCCAGTTTTTCCGCCACACGCAGCTTGGCGCTGCGGGCCCGGGGGTTCTCCGCCAGCTCCTGCTCGCCGGGCAGGATGGGCTTGCGGCTGACCAGGCGCACCTGAGGCCGCTTTCCGCACACGCACACCGGGAAGGAGGGCGGACAGTCGCAGCCGCGGGCGGCCGCAGCCAGCTCGCTCTTCACGATCCGGTCCTCCAGGGAGTGGAAGGAGATCACGGCCAGCCGTCCTCCCGGCCGCAGCCGGGGAATGGCGTCCTGCAGCATCCGGGAGATGGACGTCAGCTCGTCGTTGACGGCGATGCGGATGCCCTGAAAACTCCGTTTGGCCGGGTGCTGCTTCTCCCGCAGCGCGGCCGCAGGCAGCGCGCCCCGGATGATCTCCACCAGCTGGCCGGTGGTCTCGATGGGAGCCTGCTGGCGGGCCTTCTCAATGGCGGCGGCAATGGCGGCGGCATAGCGCTCTTCCCCGTATTGGGAAAGGATCTGCCGCAGCTGCTGGCGGGGCCATTGGTTGACCACCGTCCAGGCCGTGAGGGCGTCCTCCTGGTCCATGCGCATGTCCAGGGGGGCGTCTGCCATATAGGAAAAGCCCCGCTCCGGGTCATCCAGCTGGGGGGACGAGACCCCCAGGTCAAAGAGCATCCCGTCCACCTGCTCCACACCAGCCTGGGGCAGCAGCTGTGCCAGGTCGGCAAAGTTGCCGTGCAGGAAGGTGACCTGCCCGGCCCAGGGGGCCAAACGGACCCGGCCGGCCTCCAGGGCCTGCCAGTCTCGGTCAATGCAGATCAGCCGCCCGCCGGCGGTGAGGCGTTTGACGATCTCTTCTGAATGTCCCCCCCGGCCCAGGGTCCCGTCGACGTAGACCCCGTCGGGACGGATGGCCAGGCCCTGGATACATTCCTCCAGCAGCACCGGGCGGTGTGTATATGCTCCACTCATTGGCGTAAAAGCTCCTCAGGGGGCTGGGCCCCGGTGAATTGTTGCGGAAACGCACCGGCGTTTCCCCCAGCCGGAATCTTCCTTCCGGCACTGGCTTCTTTATTATAGAAGCCTTCCCTGTAAAAAGCAACTACTTTTTGGCTCCGGCCCCGTTTTCTCCGGGGAAAGGCCCCATCCCTCCGGCCAAAACGCCCCTGCCGACACAGCATCTTGTGTCCGCAGGGGCGCAGCGTGCAGAAAAAGGATCACTCTGCCAGGCTCTGCACCGAGCCCTGGCGGCAGTCCATGGAGACCTTCATGCCATCGTGGAGGAGCCGGGTGGCCCCGATGGCCCCCACGATGACGGCCTTGTTCAGGCTCAGGCCCACCACAGCGGCGTGGCTGCCCAGGCCGTTCTCCTCGGTGATGATCCCGGCGGCCTGCCGCATGTACGGCAGGATGTCGTTGTTGGTGTGGGGCATCACCAGGATCATGCCCGGCCGGAACTTGAGCTTCACGTCCTCCAGGGTCCGGCAGACGCAGAGGACGCCCTTCACGTTCTCGTCGCCCACGCCGGCGCCGCTGATGAGGCTGCTGCCCACCAGATGGACCTTGATCATGTTGGTGGTCCCGGCAATGCCGGCGGGGACGCCGGCGGTCACCACGGCGATCTCGCCGTTCTGGATGAGGCCCGCTTCCTGGGCCACTGCCACCGAGCCCTCGATCATCTCATCGGTGCTCTGGACATAGGGCATGATCAGTGGGCGCACGCCCCAGGTCAGGGAGAGCTGCCGCTGGACAGGCTCGTCCATGACGCAGGCGATGATGGGCGTTTCCGGCCGGAAACGGCTGATCAGCCGGGGGGTGGCTCCGCTCTTGGTGACGGTGATGATGGCCGAGGCGTTGGTATCCGTGGCCGTGGTGCAGGCGGCGTGGGCGGTGGCCCCGCCGATGCCCAGGCGGATGTCCGGGGTCATGTTCCGCATCCGGCCAAAATAGTTGATGTCCGCCTCGGTGCGGCTGGCGATGGCGGCCATGGTCTTGACGGCCTCCACCGGGTACTTGCCCGCTGCGGTCTCCCCGGAGAGCATGATGGCTGAGGTGCCGTCGTAGACGGCGTTGGCCACGTCGGTGATCTCCGCCCGGGTGGGGCGGGGGTTGGTCATCATGCTGTCCAGCATCTGGGTGGCGGTGATGACGTGCTTGCCATAGCCCAGGGTATAGGCGATGATGTCCTTTTGGATGACGGGGATCTCGGTGAAGTCGATCTCCACCCCCATGTCGCCCCGGGCGATCATCACGCCGTCGGCCACGGCCAGGATCTCATCGACGTTGTTCACGCCCTCCTGGTTTTCCAGCTTGGCGATGATCCGCATCTCCGAGTGGTGCTCGTCCAGCAGGCGGCGGATCTCCATCACGTCCTGGGCCGTGCGGCAGAAGGAGGCGGCAACGAAGTCAAACCCCTCCTGGATCCCGAACAGGATGTCCGCCCGGTCCTGGGCGCTCATATAGGGCATGGACAGGTGGACGCCCGGTACATTGACCCCCTTGCGGTCTTTGATGGGGCCGCCGTTTTCCACCAGACAGATCACGTCCGTCTCCGTGCGCTCCAGCACCCGCATACTGATCAGGCCGTCGTCCAGCATCACCTGGCTGCCCACATGGACGTCCTGGGCCAGGTTTTTATAGGTCACGCTGCAGATCTCCTCCGTCCCGGTGACCTCCCGGGCAGTGAGGGTGAACCGCTGGCCGGCCTGGAGGGTCACCCTTCCCTGTTCAAAGGTTTTCAGGCGGATCTCCGGCCCCTTGGTGTCCAGCAGGGCGGCCACAGGCAGGCCGCGCTTTTTCCGCAGGGCTTTCAGCTCCTCCAGCCGCTTCTTATGCTCCTCATGGGTCCCATGGGAAAAGTTGAACCGGGCAACGTCCATGCCGTTCTCCATCATGGCCTCCAGGACCTCGGGGGCGTCGGTGGAAGGACCCAGGGTACAGATGATCTTGGTTTTTCTCATCAGGCAGCACCTCCATTTGGCTCTTGTCGGATCGAAACTGTTTTGGATGAGTTATTTTACACCCTTCTGCTCAGGAAGGCAATCGGCATCATTCCGATTTTCGCGGGTTCAGGGCGCGCCGCAGCCCCTCCCCCACCAGCAGCAGCGCCAGCGCCGTAGCCACGATGCAAAGCCCCGGCGGCAGCCAGGCCCAGGGCCGGGTGGTGAGGGTGACCAGCTCCATGGCGCTCTGGGTCAGGTTGCCCCAGGACGCCTGGGGCGTGCGCAGCCCAACCCCCAGAAAGCTCAGGCTGGACTCAGACAGAATGGCCCGGACCACCTTCAGCGGCAGCGAGGCCCACACCGGCGCGATCACGTTGGGCAGGATGGTGCGGAAAAGAATGGCCCAGTCGCTGGCCCCCATGGCCCGGGAGGCCTCCACATACCCGGAGTGTTTGGCCGCCAGCGTCCCGCTGTAGACCAGCCGGGCCACCGAGGCCCAGCCCAGCCCACCGATGACCAGAACGATATTCCACACCGACGGCCCCAGCAGAGAGACCATGGCCAGGACCAGAAGGATGCTGGGGAAGGACTGAAAGGTGTCGCAGGCCCGCATGATGAGATATTCCCACTTGCCGCCCTTATATCCGGCCAGCAAGCCCAGCGGAACGCCCAGGGCCACCCCCAGACCGGCGGCGGCAAAGCCCACCAGCAGGGAGACCCGCCCGCCGGAGAGCAGCCGGGCCAGCAGGTCCCGTCCGGCTTCGTCCGTCCCCAGCAAATGCTGCGGGCTGGGCGGGGCCCAGAAGCCGGCGGCCCGGTCGGTCAGGTTGGGGTCCTGGTCCAGAACCAGGGGCAGGAACAGAACCAGCAGCAGCTCCAGACAGAGAAACAGGGCGGCTGCCACCGCCCGTCGGTCGGCCAGAAAGGCCTGCACCGCTGCGGGAGGCTTCTTCACGGCCGCTCACCTCCCCAGCCCACGCCGGGGTCTGCCAGCCGGTAGACCACGTCCATGAGGATGCCGGTGAGCAGCACCGCCAGGGCGATGACCACGGTGATGCCCATGATCACGGTATAGTCCCGGCTGGACACCGACGTAAAAAACAGGCTCCCCATTCCCGGCCAGCCAAAGATCCGCTCCACCACCAGAGAGCCGCCGATGATGTGGGGGATGTGGTTGAGGATGGTCGTGACCACCGGCAGCAGGGCGGTGCGAAAGCCGTGCTTCCACACCACGGCCCACTCCGGCAGACCCTTGGCCCGGGCGGTGCGGATGTAGTCCTCCCCCAGCACCTCGCCGCAGGCGCTGGCGGTCTGGCGCACCAAATTGCCCAGGCTGCTCAGGCACACCACAGCCCCGGGCAGGACCAGATGGTGGAGCAGATCGCCCAGGCTGCCGCCGGCGCCGACGGAATACATCCCGGCCGCCGGGAACCAGCCCAGCACCACAGAGAACAGGTAGATCAGCAGCACGCAGAGAAAAAAGCCTGGCGCACTATAGCTGAACAGGGTCAGGCCCCCTGCCAGACGGCTCCACCCGGAGCCGGGCTTCCAGGCCGCCAGGACCCCCAGCGGGATGCCCAGCAGGATCGCCGCCGCCACCCCGGTCCCCGTCAGCACCAGGGACGGGAGCACCCGCTGGGCGATCATCCCCAGCACCGGCTGTCCGGTGCGGTAGGACAGCCCCAGGTCCCCCGTCAGCAGCGCCCGCAGCCAGAGCAGGTAGCGCAGGGGGACAGGTTGGTCCAAGCCAAGATTGGCCTCCAGCGCAGCCCGGGCGGCTGCGCTGGAGGCCTCTCCACCCCCCGCTGCATCGGCAATGGTAGCGGGGGCCATATTCATGAGGAGAAATACGATGAGGGTGATGCCGAAAAAAACAGGCAGCGCCCCAAAAACACGTTTTACAAGATACTTTGCCACGGAAAATTCCTCCTGCACTTCCGGCCCCCAGGGGGCACAGGTCCCGGCAACAGGACCTTACGGAGGTCAAATGATCCCGCCGGCTTGCCCGGGCGGGGGGAGGGTCGCAGACCCTCAGGCTTTTTTCTGCCACTGCCAGACGTTTTCGTTGCTGCAGGCAGAGGCCGGATAGTCGATGCCGGTCACCGTTTTCGACTCCACATGGAGCGAACGGGAGAACCACAGAGGGATGAAGGGCATCTCCTGTTTCAGATAGGATTCCAGCTCGTCCACCAGGGCGATCCGAGTCTTCTGATCGGTCTCCTGATGGATGGCATCGATGAGGGTGGTGTACTCGCTCAGGTCCGCCACCCGGAAGATGTTGTTCTGGGGCGTCAGGCGCACGCCGGTGAACCACAGGGGCAGGCTGGTGGGGGTGTGGCTGGCCAGGGCCATGTCATAGGTGCCGTCGTTCATGCCGGCGAACATGGTGGCCGAGTCCACCGTCTCGATCTCCACCTGGAAGCCCACGTCGGCCAGGTTCTGCTGCACCAGGGCGGCCAGACTGGCCCGCTGGCTGGTGCAGGCCAGGGTGTAGGTCTCGCCCTGATAGCCGGCGTTGGTCAGCAGGGTCTTGGCCCGCTCGGGGTCGTAGTTGCTTCTGCCGACGGGGCCGGAATAGGGTGTGTCGGGCAGGATGCTGGAGACGGTGACGGCGCCCCGGGTGCCGGCGTTCTGCTGGCAGAGCAGGTCCTTGTCCAGGGCCGCCTCGATGCCCCGGCGCAGCCCCGCGTCGGACAGGGTCTCGTTGTTGAGCATCAGCTCATAGAAGGTGGCGGGGACGGTCCCCTCCTGGACGGTAAAGCCTGCCTTCTCCGCCACCGGCCGGTTCTCCTCGGAGAGGTTGCCGCCGAAGGCGTAGTAGTCCAGGTCGCCGGCGATGAGGGCGGTGAGCAGGTTGGACTTGTCCATCACCGTGATGGTCAGGGTATCAAACCCCGGCGCGCCCAGCTGATAGTCCGGGTTGCTGGCCAGCACCAGACTGCTGCCGGAGACCTCAGAGACATACTTGCAGGGTCCGGAGCCCACCGGCGAGAGCCAGAAGTCGTCGTTGACCAGTTCCGCCGGGGGGATGTCCTTCAGCAGGTGGGTGGGCAGGACGTAGATCTCCCGGTTCTTGTCCACCAGAAATTCCTCCGGCACCACCGGGTCCTTGAAGGTCAGCTTCAGGGTGTGTTCGTCCACCGCTTCTGCGCCCAGGGTCTCTCCTGCCACCGCCGCGCCGTCTTCATCGGTCCCGGTCAGGCAGGCAAAGTTCCCCCGGCCCAGGATCTCACAGGCCGGGTCGGTCACCAGCGCCAGGGTCTCCGCCCAGTGCTGGGCCGTCACGGGGGTGCCGTCGTGGAAGGCGGCCTTCTCGTCCAGGTGGAACAGGATGGCCCGTCCCTCCTCGGCGCTCTCCCAGCTGGACGCGGCCCGGGGCAGGCAAGTGCCGTCGGGCTGGATGTAGGCCAGACGGTCATAGATCTTGTCGTAGATGATCCGGGAATAGTTGCTGCCGGAGACGCTGTAGTAGGGCATCAGGGAATCCCAGGGATTGGAGATGCCGTAGTTGATGTTTCCCCCCTGGCCGCTGCTCTGGGCGGTCTGGGGATCGTTCTGCTGGCCGCAGGCTGACAGGAACAGGGCTCCCAGCAGCACCGCGCCCAGGGCCAAGGCGGCCAGGCGGGTTCGAATGACGTGTTTCACAGGGTATCCTCCTCTTCTCCGCTCAGGCTTTCATACTCTTCATAATCGTCCGCTGCGTCCAGCTGGGAGCTGAGCATCATCTGCTCAAAGTGGGCATCCAGCTGTTTGGCGAACTCCTGGGCGGCATTGTACCCCATGCGCTTGTGGCGGTTGTTCATCGCCGCCACTTCCACGATGATGGCCAGGTTCCGGCCTGGCTTGATGGGAATGGTGATGGCGGGGATCTTCATGTCAAGGATCGTGGTAAACTCCTCGTGGGTCCCCAGCCGGTCATAGAACACCTGGTCGTTCCATTGTTCCAGGTTCACGACCAGGTTGATGTCCTGGTCCTCGCGCACGGCGGACATGCCAAAAAGCTGCTGGATGTCCACCACGCCGATGCCCCGCAGTTCGATATAATGACGGATCAGCTCCGGGGCCGAGCCAACCAGTCTGGTGCCGATGTGACGGATCTCCACAGCGTCGTCTGCCACCAGACGGTGGCCGCGCTTGACCAGCTCCACGGCGGTCTCGCTCTTGCCCACGCCGGAGTCGCCCATGAGCAGCACGCCTTCGCCGTAAACGTCCACCAGCACGCCGTGGCGGGTGATCCGGGGCGACAGACGGGCCTTGAGCCAGTCGGTGAAGTTGGGGATGAAGAGCGACGTATCCTCCTTGCTGCGCAGAATGGTCCGGCGGTGCTTGACGGCCATTTCCATCAGCTCCGGGAAGGGTTCCAGGCTGCGGGTGAGGATCAGGGCAGGGATGGGCTGCTCAAAAAAGGCGTCGAAGCAGGTCCGCCGTTCCTCGGGGCTTTGGTTGTTCAGATAAGTCCACTCCACCTTGCCGATGACCTGGATGCGGTCGGGGGCAAAGTAATCGAAAAAGCCCAGGATCTGCAGGGCCGGGCGGTTGATGTCGTCGGCCCGGATGAGGCAGCGGTCGTAGTTCTTCCCTTGGTTGAGCACTTCCAGCTCGAATCGTTCCACCAGCTTGGTCAGTTTGATTGCCGATTGAGATGCCATGGTTCCTCCTCTTCTCTGTCACCGAAGGCCGGGGCCTTCGGCAGGGGTTGCTTTGAAAGCAGCGCCTGCCCGCAGGGCGCCTGTGCGCTGCGCCATGGTACGCCGCCGGTCCGGCGGGCTGTGTGGCGCTATTATAGCATAGCCCGGGGA
>CAKTSK010000005.1 GCA_934597725.1 uncultured Eubacteriales bacterium | reverse complement strand
AGGGGGCAAAGCCCCCTGGTGCTCTTTCTCCTGCTTTCTCCAGAGAAAGCAGGCCCCGCCACGGGCAGTGGCCCCCCCGGAGGCGGCGCCTCCCACCGTCGTTGCCTACGGCAGGCAAACCCCTCCCAAGGACGCAGCAGCGTCCCATTTTTTCGGGGCTTTCAGCCCCCCGCAGAAAGAATCTTTCAAAACCGATAGATTTCCGAAAGAACGTGGAAAGATTTGTGTGGTATCGTCTGTAGTGTCAAAGGACACACAGACTTTTTTCTTTCTGGCAAGGAGGCAGAAACCATGACCATTTTAGAGACCAAAGACCTGCGCAAGACCTACGGCGCAGGCGACACCGAGGTCCACGCCCTGGACGGGGTGGATCTGACCGTGGAGAAGGGCGAGTTTGTGGCGGTGGTGGGGACCTCCGGCTCCGGCAAGTCCACCCTGCTGCACATGCTGGGGGGCCTGGACCGCCCCACCTCCGGCTCGGTGAAGGTGGATGGCCGGGAGATCTTCCAGCTCAAGGACGAGGCCCTGACCATCTTCCGCCGGCGCAAGATCGGCTTTGTCTTTCAGAACTATAATCTGGTGCCGGTGCTCAACGTCTATGAGAACATCGTCCTGCCCATCCAGCTCGACGGCAAGAAGGAGGACAAGGGCTATGTGGACCAGATCATCTCCACCCTGGGGCTGGAGAAAAAGCTCCGCAACCTGCCCAACAACCTCTCCGGCGGCCAGCAGCAGCGGGTGGCCATCGCCCGGGCCCTGGCGGCCAAGCCCGCCATCATCCTGGCCGACGAGCCCACCGGCAACCTGGATTCCAAAACCAGCCAGGACGTGATGGGCCTGCTGAAAGTCACCTCCCAGCAGTTCGCCCAGACCATCGTCATGATCACCCACAACGAGGAGATCGCCCAGATGGCCGACCGGATCATCCGCATCGAGGATGGCAAGATCACAAGTCGGGGGTGAAAACATGATCCGTGTATCCAACAAATCCTGCCTCCGCCGCCTGGGCTGGCAGGCCATGAAAGCGGCCAGGGTCCGCAACCTGGTGGCCGTGGTGGCCATTGCGCTGACCACCGTGCTCTTCACCAGCCTCTTTACCATCGCCCTGTCCATCAACGACGGCTTCCAGCAAAGCAACTTCCGCCAGGTGGGCGGCACCTCCCACGGCGGCTTCAAGTACCTCACCCAAGAGCAGGCCGACCAGCTCAAGGACGATCCCCTCATCGAGGAATACGGCCTGCGCCGCTTCCTGGGGATGCCCACCGAGGTCCCCTTCAACAAATCCCATGTGGAGCTGGGCTACTCCGACGCCAACCAGGCCAAGTGGATGTTCTGCGACCCCGTAGAGGGCCGCCTGCCCCAGGAAGGGACCGACGAGGCCGCCACGGACACCCGGGTGCTGGAGCTGCTGGGGGTCGAGCCCGTCCTGGGCGCCACCTTCACCATCCCCTTCCAGGTGGCCGGCCAGGAGACCACCCAGACCTTCACCCTCTGCGGCTGGTGGGAGTATGACGAGGCGTCCACCGCCAGCCACGTCCTCCTGCCCCAGAGCCGGGTGGACCAGGTCCTTCAGCAGCTGGCCATCACCCCGCCCGCCCAGGACGGCATGACCGGCAGCTGGAACATGGACGTGATGCTGGACAGCGCCCTGCACATCGAGGAGGACCTGAACACCATCCTGACCAACCACGGCTATCAGTCCCAGACCAAGGGGGAGAACTTCATCGACATTGGCGTCAACTGGGGCTACACCGGGGCCAAATTCTCGGAAAACCTGGACCCGGCCACGGTGCTGGCCATCGCGGCCCTGCTGGTGCTCATCATCTTCACCGGCTACCTCATCATCTACAACGTCTTTCAGATCTCCGTCACCAACGACATCCGCTTTTACGGCCTGCTGAAAACCATCGGCACCACCGGCCGGCAGATCAAAGCCCTGCTCCGCCAGCAGGCCCTGCTGCTGAGCCTGCTGGGCATCCCCATCGGCCTGGTGCTGGGCTGGCTGGTGGGCGGCCAGCTGACGCCGGTGGTGATCTCCCGGCTGGATGGGGTGGTCAGCGTGGTCTCCCTGAACCCCTGGATCTTTGTGGGGGCCACGCTCTTCTCCCTGCTGACCGTGCTGCTCTCCTGCGCCAAGCCCGGACGGATGGCGGCCAAAGTTTCTCCCATCGAGGCAGTGCGCTACACCGAGGGGAGCGGCATGAAAAAGAAGGAGAAGAAAAGCGGCGGAATCTCCCTGCGCGCCATGGCGTCGGCCAACCTGAGCCGCAGCAAGGGCAAGACGGTGGTGACCGTCCTCTCCCTGGCCCTGGCAGTGGTGCTGACCACGGTGACTGCCACCTTCGTGTCGGGCTTCGACATGGACAAGTACCTCTCCAGCAAGATCTGCACCGACTTCGTTCTGGCCGATGCCGCCCACTTCCAGACCGGGGGAGAGGTCTTCAACCCGGACCAGGCCCTGCCCCAGGCGATCATCGACCAGGTGGAGGCCCAGGGCGGCGTGACCGAGGGCGGCAAGGTCTACGGCCGCACCACAGCGGTGCAGGAGTTTGTCACCGAGGAGTATTTCCGCCATGGGAAAAGCCTGTTCAACAGCGAGGAGCAGCTGGACAGCCTGGTCCACTTCACCGAGAAAAACGACCAGGGCCTGCTGGCCGACACCGCCCAGCTGTACGGCATGGAGGAATTTGCCCGCCGCCAGCTGACAGTGCTGGAGGGCGACCTGTCCAAGCTGGACCAGCCCGGCGGCAACTACGTCGCTGCGGTCTATTCCGAGGATGACTACGGCAAGGCCAAGATGGACAGCCACTGGGCCAGGGTAGGGGACACCATCACCCTGCGCTATGTGACCCAATGGGAGTTCTTCGACCCCAACACCGGGGAGATCTACCCGGAAGGAGAGAGCATCCCGGAGACCGTGGCCTATGCCAAGCGGGCGGTAGAATACCGGGACGTGTCCTATGAGGTGGCCGCCCTGGTGACGGTCCCCCACTGCCTGGACTACGGCTATTACGGCAACGACGAGTTCGTGCTCAACGACCAGACCTTCTGCCGGGACACCGGCACGGCGAACGTGATGCTCTACGCCTTCAACACCGCAGACGCGAGCGTGCAGCCCATGGAGTCCTTCCTGGCGGACTACACCGAAAACCAGGCGCCAAACTACGACTACATCAGCAGAGCGACTTATCAGGCGGAGTTTGAGGGCTTCCGCGCCATGTTCCTGATGCTGGGCGGCGCGCTGAGCTTCATCGTGGGCCTGGTGGGGGTGCTGAACTTCTTCAACGCCATCCTCACCGGCATCCTGGCCCGGAAGCGGGAGTTCGCGGTGCTCCAATCCATCGGCATGACCGGCCGGCAGCTGAAGGGGATGCTGGTCTGGGAGGGCCTGTTCTATGCCCTGGGCGCGGTGCTGCTGGCCCTGGTCCTGGCCCTCGTTCTCGGCCCGCTGTCGGCCTCGGCCCTGGAGCGGATGTTCTGGTTCTTCACCTACCGCCTCACCCTCACGCCCATCGGCGTGCTGCTGCCCATCTTTGCAGCCCTGGGGGTCCTGATCCCCCTGGCGGTGTACCGGGTCGTGGCGAAAGCCTCTGTGGTGGAGCGCCTGCGCCAGGCAGAGAGCTGATCCGCCCCCCCAATATCCTCTCCGGGAACCTGTTTCACGGCCGCCCGATCCTTCTGGATCGGGCGGCCGTTGATTTTTTGGCAGTCCCAGGGACACGGTGCGAAGATTGCACGAAAAGAGATACCAAACAGACCCAAAACTATGGAAATTTTCTGAAAGTGCAAAGAAGACAAGATATTTTTTTCCGACCACTTGACATTTGTGGGGGGAAGTGCTACATTTACTTTAGCACTCAGGGAGTTTGAGTGCTAAAACATTGTGAGAGGCCAAAGGAGGCCGAGAAATGGAACTGTCGGAGCGCAAGAAACAGATCCTTCGCGCGGTGGTAGAAAGCTACATACAGACCGCGGAACCTGTGGGCTCCAAAGCCATCGTGGCCAGTGCCGGCCTGAAGGTCTCCTCCGCCACCATCCGCAACGAGATGGCGGAGCTGGAGAACCTGGGCTATCTGGAACAGCCCCACACCTCCGCCGGGCGCATCCCCTCTCCCAAGGGATACCGGCTGTATGTGAACGAGCTCATGGAAGAGCACCGGCTGACCATGCAGGAGGCCCAGAAAATCAACGAAGCACTCAACCTCAAGATCCGGGAAATGGACCAGGTGATGACCGAGGCGGGAAAGATCATCTCCCAGCTGACCAAATATCCCACCTTTTCCCTGACCAAAGGAAATCAAAAGGCCACCATCGCCCGCTATGACCTGCTGATGGTAGAGCAGGCGTCCTTTATCGCCGTGCTCATGACCGACGGACAGCTGGTGCGGAACAAACTCTTTCGCCTGCCCACCGCCCTGTCCGACACCCAGCTGCAGCTGCTGGGCACCCTGCTGAACACCTCGTTCACCGGGCTGACCCTGGAGCAGCTGGGACCGGAGCTGACCCGGGTGGCGTCCCACGCAGGCAGCGAGGCCTATGGGCTGATCAGCCTGGTGGTCTCCTTCGCCATGGAGGTGCTGGAAGAGCTGGAGACCAACGTCATCCACACCGCCGGCATCCCCACCCTGCTGGCCCACCCGGAGTACCAGAGCCTGGAACGGGCCGAGCCGCTGATGAACTACCTGTCCGAGCTGGGCGAGGGCGTGAATCTGCCGGTGGTCCAGGGAGAGCATGTGAAGATCCTCATCGGCCCGGAAAACGTGGCCGACGAACTGAAAGATTCCAGCGTCATTATGGCAAGCTATGATATTGGCGGCGGGATGCAGGGCGTCATCGGCGTGGTGGGACCCACCCGCATGGATTACGCCGACCTGGCAGCCCGGCTGTCGTACTTCGCCGAAGGACTCTCCCGCATGTTCGGCAAGGGCGAGATCCCGCCCCCCGCCGGAGAGGACACGGAAGAATAAGGAGGCTATCGGAGACGATGAGCAAGCAAGATAACGAGCGTAAGAACACCCCCGAAGAGCCGGAGATCCTGCTCGACGAGGTCAACCAGGGCAAGCAGGAGCCGGCGGCAGAAGAGAACGCCGCCCAGGCCAAAGCCGTGGAGGAGGCCGTCCAGGCCGCCACCCGGGAGCAGGAGGACAAATACCTGCGCCTGCTGGCCGAGTATGACAACTACCGCAAGCGGAGCCAGAAGGAAAAGGAACACGCCTGGACCAGCGCCAAGGCCGACACCATCAAGGAGCTGCTGCCCGTCTACGACAACCTGGAGCGGGCCATGAAGCAGGAGACTGCCGACGAGGCCTACGCCAAGGGCGTGCAGATGACCATGCAGCAGCTCAAGACCGTGCTGGAAAAGCTGGGGGTGGAGGAGATCCCCGCCCAGGACCAGCCCTTCGACCCCAACGTCCACAACGCCGTCATGCATGTGGATGACGAGGCGCTGGGCGAGAACACGATCGTCGAGGTCTTCCAGGCGGGCTTCCGGATGGGCGAGACCATCATCCGCCACGCCATGGTCAAGGTGGCCAACTAGTCCGCCCCATAAACCGGTCCCCCCGACCGGACCATTGCAGAGAAACCACAGCCATTCTGTTCTATATAATAAGGAGGAACAAGATTATGTCTAAGATCATCGGTATTGATTTGGGTACCACTAACTCCTGCGTTTCCGTCATGGAGGGCGGCGAGGCCGTCGTCATCACCAACGCAGAAGGCAACCGTACCACCCCCTCTATCGTTGCGTTTTCCAAGGACGGCGAGCGGATGGTGGGCCAGGTGGCAAAGCGCCAGGCCATCACCAACCCCGACCGGACCATCATTTCCATCAAGCGGGAGATGGGCTCCAACTATAAGGTGAACATCGACGGCAAGGCATACACCCCCCAGGAGATCAGCGCCATGATCCTGCAGAAGCTGAAGGCGGATGCCGAGGCTTATCTGGGCCAGTCCGTCAGCGAGGCCGTCATCACCGTGCCCGCTTACTTCACCGACGCCCAGCGTCAGGCCACCAAGGACGCCGGCAAGATCGCCGGCCTGGAGGTCAAGCGGATCATCAACGAGCCCACCGCCGCAGCCCTGGCCTACGGGGTGGATAAGGAGTCCGACCAGAAGATCATGGTCTATGACCTGGGCGGCGGCACCTTCGACGTGTCCATCCTGGAGATCGGCGACGGCGTCATCGAGGTCCTGGCCACCGCCGGCAACAACCGGCTGGGCGGCGACGACTTCGACAAGTGCGTCATGGACTGGATGGTCGCCGAGTTCAAAAAGACCGAGGGCATCGACCTCAGCGCCGACAAGGTAGCCATCCAGCGGCTGAAGGAAGCCGCCGAGAAGGCCAAGATCGAGCTGTCCGGCGTGACCTCTTCCTCCATCAACCTGCCCTATATCACCGCCGACGCCACCGGCCCCAAGCACCTGGACCTGACCCTCACCCGGGCCAAGTTCAACGAGCTGACGGCCCACCTGGTGGAGGCCACCGCCGGCCCCGTGCGTCAGGCCATGAGCGACGCCGGCCTGAGCGGCGGCGACATCGCCAAGGTCCTCATGGTGGGCGGCTCCAGCCGAATTCCCGCCGTGCAGGATAAGGTCAAGGAGCTCACCGGCAAGGAAGGCTTCAAGGGCATCAACCCCGACGAGTGCGTGGCCATGGGCGCAGCCCTCCAGGGCGGCGTGCTGGTGGGCGACGTGAAGGGCCTGCTGCTGCTGGACGTCACCCCCCTGTCCCTGGGCATCGAGACCATGGGCGGCGTCATGACCAAGCTCATCGAGCGCAACACCACCATCCCCGCCAAGAAGAGCCAGGTCTTCACCACCGCCGCAGACAACCAGACCAGCGTGGAGGTCCACGTGCTGCAGGGCGAGCGTGAGATGGCACAGTACAACAAGACCCTGGGCCGGTTCAACCTGGACGGCATCGCCCCCGCCCGCCGCGGCGTGCCCCAGATCGAGGTGACCTTCGACATCGACGCCAACGGCATCGTCAACGTCTCCGCCAAGGACCTGGGCACCGGCACCGAGCAGCACATCACCATCACCTCCTCCACCAACATGTCCAAGGAAGAGGTGGAGAAGGCCGTCAAGGAGGCCGAGCAGTTCGCCGCCGAGGACGCCCAGCGCAAGGAAGAGGTGGACACCCGCAACCAGGCCGACCAGATGGTCTACCAGAGCGAGAAGGCCCTGGAAGAGATGAAGGATAAGCTGGATGCCGGCGAGGTCAGCGAGCTGGAAGGCGAGATCAACAAGGTCAAGGAGGCCCTGAAGGGCACCGACACCCAGGCCATCAAGACCGCCACCGAGGGCCTGACCCAGGCGTTCTATAAGGTCAGCGAGAAGATGTATCAGCAGGCCAACCCCCAGGGCGGCCAGCCCGGCCCCGACATGGGCGGCGCGGGCTTCGGCGGCCAGCAGCCCGGCCCCGATGCCGGGAAGGGTCCCGACGACGTGGTGGACGCAGACTACACCGTCGTGGACGACCAGTAAGCAAGCGCGATTCCAACGCGACAGCGGGGGACAGGATTTCCTGTCCCCCTGCTTGTGTGAAGTAACCAGGGGCGGCCCAGCCCCCCTGAGCCTATTGTGAGGTGAGAACGCCATGGCAGACCAGAAAAAACGAGATTATTACGAAGTCCTGGGGGTCAAGAAGGGCGCCTCGGACGACGAGCTGAAAAAAGCCTACCGGAAGCTGGCCAAGCAGAACCACCCGGACCTGAACCCCGGGGACAAAGAGGCCGAGGCCCGGTTCAAAGAGATCAACGAGGCCTATGAAGTCCTCTCGGACAAGGAGAAGCGGGCCAAATACGACCAGTTCGGCTTTGCCGGGGTGGACCCCAACTTCGGCGCTGGCGCCGGGGCCGGCGGCTTTGGCGGCTTTGATATGGGGGATATCTTTGGCTCCTTCTTCGGCGGGGGCTTTGGGGGCGGCTTTGGCGGCTTCGGCGGGGGCGGCGGCGCCTCCCGGACGGGCCCGGCCAAGGGAAGCACCGTCCGGGCCGGCCTGACCCTGACCCTGGAAGAGGCCGCCTTCGGCTGCGAGAAAGACGTGACCATTTCCCATGTGGAGAGCTGCGACGTGTGCGGCGGCTCCGGCTGCGAGCCGGGGACCACGGCGGAGGTCTGCCCCGAGTGCCATGGCTCCGGCCAGGTGCGGGTGCAGCAGCGCACGGTGTTCGGCACCATGTCCACCTCCACCGTCTGCCCCAACTGCCGGGGCGAGGGCAAGATCATCCACCAGAAGTGCAAGGCCTGCGGCGGCAGCGGCGGCGTGCGGCGGCAGAAGAAGGTCCACGTCAAGGTGCCCGCCGGCATCGACAACGGCCAGGCCATTTCCGTCCGGGGCCAGGGCGACATGGGCCGCAACGGCGGCCCCGCCGGGGACCTGATCGTGGCCATCACCGTCTCCCCCCATCCCCGCCTGCGCCGGGACGGCTCCCACATCTATCTGGACCAGACGGTCTCCATCCTCCAGGCCACCCTGGGCGCAGAGGTGGAGATCCCCTCCCTGGACGGCAAGATCAAGTGCAAGGTAGAGCCGGGGACCCAGCCCGGGACCACCCTCCGCCTGCGGGGCAAGGGCGTTCCCGTCCTCAACGGCCGGGGCCGGGGCGATCAGTTTGTGAACATCCGGGTGGAGATCCCCCGGAACCTGAACGAGGAGCAGCGCCAGGCCCTGCGGAAGTTCGCCGAGACCATGGGCGAGGTCCCCGCCAGCGGGGCGGGGGAGAGCGAGGAGCGCTCCATTTTCCATAAACGGAAAAAGAAGTAACCGCCCCCGGCAGGAAAGGAACAGACTATGATCGCCGATTGTCACACCCACTCCCGGGTCTCCCCGGACAGCAACGCGCCCATGGTGGAGATGGCCCGTCAGGCCCTGGCCTATGGCCTGGACGTGATGTGCCTGACCGACCACTGCGACCTGCTGAGCCTGGAAGGGGAGCGCACCCTGGACTACAACTGGCAGGCCGTGCTGCGGGAGCGCCAGACCATGCTGGATGCCTTCGGCACCCGGCTGGACCTGCCCCTGGGCCTGGAATTTGGCATGGCCCACCTCTACCCCGAGGCGGCGGAGAAGATCCTCAGCCAGCCGGGGCTGGACTTTGTCATCGGGTCCTGTCATAATATGGACGAGAAGGACGGCGGGCGGGACTTCTACCTGCTTTCCTATGATACGCTGGAGGACTGCTACCGGGCGCTGGACAACTACTTTGCCTCTATGCAAAAAATGGCGGCCACCCCTTACTATGACGTGGTGGGCCATGTGATCTACCCCCTGCGGTACATGAACGGCCCCTGCGAGACCCCCAGTCTGGCCCGGTATCGGGACCAGATCCGGGAGATCCTGCGCCTGGCCATCGACTCCGGCCGGGGCATTGAGATCAACACCTGGAAGGGCCAGACCCTGGCCGCGTGGCGCCCGCTACTCAAGGATTATAAGGAGCTGGGCGGCGAGATCCTCACCGTGGGCTCCGACGCCCACGCCCCGGACCCGCTGGGCCGGGGCATCCGGGAGGCCTATCAGCTCATGCAGGACTGCGGCTTCCGCTATGTGGCCGTCTATCACCAGCGCAAACCGGAGCTGTTCCGGCTGTGAACCAACGGGCGGCTTGCCGCCCCACCAAAGAAATGGAGGAGAGGACCATGATCGCATTGGGTTCTGACCACGGGGGCTTCCCCCTGAAAGAGCGGATCAAAGCCTACCTGGACAAAGAGGGCATCGCCTACCGGGATTATGGCTGCGACAGCACCGACAGCTGCGACTACCCCATTTATGGCAAAGCCGCCGCAGAGGCCGTGGCCGACGGCACCTGTGAAAAGGGCATCGTCATCTGCACCACCGGCATCGGCATTTCCATTGCCGCCAACAAGGTCAAGGGCATCCGCTGCGCCCTGTGCAGCGACCCCCTGTCGGCCGAGATGACCCGCCGCCACAACGACGCCAACATGCTGGCCATGGGGGCCGGGATGGTGGGGCCCAACCTGGCCGAGCGGATCGTGGAGGTCTTTCTCCGCACCGACTTCGAGGGCGGCCGCCACGCCCGCCGGGTGGGGCTGATCACCGCCATGGAGGAATAACCGGACCGAGCCTGCCGGATGGGAGAAAAGTGTAAATTTTCCCATCCGGCAGTTGATTTTTTGTGCAAAAGGGATATACTATAAGTGAGGGGAGGGAGACCTCCCCGGAAGGCCAAGGAAGCCCGTCACCACCCCGGAAAGGAGGGGACCGTGATGAGGATCTATTCCATCCGAGAACGACCGGAGTACATTCCGGCCATGCTGGAGAGCCTGGAGAACCATTGGCCGACCTGTATGCCCTGGATCAAAAAGCACATGGAGCAGGTGCTTCGGACCAAGGGTCCCCTGCCGGAAGCCTGCATCGCCGTGGAAGGCGACCGGGTGGTGGGGGGTTACACCCTGGCCATCAAGGAGATCCTCTGGAGCGACCGGAAGGGTCTCTGGATCGCCACCCTGTACCTGGACCCGGCGTTCCGGGGCAACCATCTCAGCGCCCTGCTCATCGACCACGCCCGGCGGCGGGGCGGAGAGCTGGGCTTTGGCAAGATCTATCTGGCCTCGGAGCACATCAACTATTATGAGAAGTTTGGCTTCCACACCATTGGCCCCGATGCCTGCGCCTGGGGAGAACCCACGCAGATGTTTGAGCACACCACCCTGCCGGGCGGCCGTCAGGCGGCCTGACCGGGGTTCCCGCAACAGAACGACACAACGCCCTGCGCCATCGTCCGGCGCAGGGCGTTGTTTGTGTTGGTGGGGGCGGGGCGGTTACAGGAAGAGCTCCGGTTCCTTCCGGGGCCAGGAGTACAGATCCTCCAGCTCGCTCTTGTGGTAGAGGTAGTTGGGGTCGTCAAAATACTTGGCCTGGACCGGGCAGACCCGGACGCAGCGGTTGCACTTCATGCACTTGCCGGGGACCAGATGGGCGTCTTCCGGGTCAATGGCCCCCAGGGGACATTCCTCGGCGCACTGGCCGCACTGGGTGCAGGCGTCGGTGGTCTTGGGCTTGACGGGCAGGATGTTGATGGGGTTGCCGTGGCGGTCCCGGGGGGTGTAGTAGGGGCCGACGGGATCGTTGCCCGCTACGGGGACCGGGATGTGGCCGTCCAGGCTGGCCAGGGCCTCCACCTTGCGGAATACCTGGTCGGCAAAGCCGGCGGCGATGGTCAGGTCGCTGATGTCCGGCCGGCCGGCGTTCTGGGTCTGGGAAAAGGCGTGGTGGCAGGAGAACGCGCCGGCGGCCACGGTGGCAAAGCCCCCGGCCTCCAGAGTGTTGCGCAGCTCCATGAGGGCGTCGTCATAGGCCCGGTTGCCGTAGCATACCACCGGCACGGCCAAGGCCCCGCCGCCCCGGACCGAGGCGACGAACTTGATGAGCAGGTTGGGCACCCGGCCGGCGTAGACCGGCGTGCCAAAGACCACCAGGTCCCCGGCGGAGAAGGTCTTGGGGGGCTGCTGGCGGGTCTGCAAGTGGGTGAAATCGTAGACTTCCATGGGACAGTTGGCCTGCTGGGCCAGGCGGCGGGCCACCTGGGTGACCACCTGCTTGGTGGTGTCGGTGGCGCTGAAATAGGCCGCCCAAACGGTTTGGATGCGCATGGAGGAAACTCCCCTTTCTAAAAATAAACCAGTGCAGGGTCTTGGATCGCTTTCATTATACAGGGTTCCTACAAAAAGTAAATAGGACGGGGAAAATGGGGCGGAGGAATTGCGTTCCCGTGTTGATTTTTCCCCTTGAATTCCATATAATATATCCCAACCATCCCCTTGTCGAAGAAAGGGAAAATTTGCCAGGGACCCTGTCGGGGTCCCCTTTGCGCCGCAGGGCGCAGGATGAGGGTCGCGCCCCCGGGCGCGGGATGGGCATTGCGCAAGGCCCCGCCAGGCGGGGCAAGGAAAGGGGACGGACCATGGAGCGCAACGAACAGACACAACGGGAAGAGATACCGAGGGAGCCGAAGAAACGCGGGTCCCGGAACAAGCGGGTGCTGCTGGCCTGCTGTCTGACCGCGGCAGTGCTCGTGGGTGTCTATGGGATCTTGTGCGGCGTGGGCAGCCGGGGAGTCATCTATCCCAACGTGACCATCAACGGCGTGGAGCTGGGGGGCCTGACCCAGGAGCAGGCCCAGCAGACCCTGGACCAGGCTTTGCAGGAGCAGCCGCCGGACGACAGCCGGGGCGTGCTCTTCCGGGTCACCACCGCCCAGGGGGAGGAGATGCCGGTGTCGGTGCCTCTGTCCAGCGTGGTGACGGACCTGCCTGCCTCCATCGGCAGAGCGTGGCAGGTGGGCAACGAGCTGCCCTTCCCCGCCCGGGGCGGGTGGTATCTGCGCTGCCTGTTTCAGGATACCCCGGTGCTGCCCGCCTATGAGAACGGGCAGAGCCTGGAGGACATCCTGGACCAGATCGAGGCCAACCTCTGCCGGGAGCCGGTGGAACCCACCTGGGAGGCGGGGGAGACCAAGCTGACCATGACCAAGGGCCAGCCGGGCTACGCGCTGGACCGGGAGGCGGTAAAGGAGGAGGTCTTTGCCTACCTGGGCCGGGACGAAATGGTGACCCTGGACCAGGCCAACCCCCAGTTTACCGTGGCCCTGACGGAGAACCTGCCCCCGGAGCTGGACCTGGACACGATCCTCGGCCAGGTGGAGCGGCCGGTCCGGGACGCCAAGTTTGACCAGGCGTCCAAGGTCTTTCAGACCGACCGGACCGGGCTGTCCTTTGACCCGGCCAAGGCCCGGGCTGCCTTTGCGGACCTGGACTGGGGCAAGACCACAGAGTTTCCGCTGGAGGTGACCCAGCCCCAGGTCACAGTCCAGGACCTCACCCCCAAGCTGTACCAGGATGTGCTGGGCTCCTGCACCACCAACATCGCCGGCACGGCCAACCGGGTGGGGAACATCCGGCTGGCGGCCCAGCTCTTCAACGGCACGACGCTGATGCCGGGAGAGGTATTTTCCTATAACGGCAGCGTGGGCCGGCGCACGGCGGCCCGGGGCTTCCTGCCCGCCCCCGCCTATGTGGGGGGCGAGACCGTGCAGGAGACCGGCGGCGGGGTCTGCCAGGGTTCCTCCACCCTGTACCTGGCCACCCTGCGGGCCAACCTGGAGATCGTGGAGCGCTACCCCCACGGCTATATCACCCGCTATGTGCCCGACGGCATGGATGCCACCGTCTATTACGGGGTCAAGGACTTCCGGTTCAAGAACAACACGCCCTTCCCGGTGAAGGTGATGGCCTCGGTCTCCGGCCGGTCGCTGACGGTCAACGTCCTGGGGACCAAGAGCGACAACATCAAGGTCGAGATGACCAGCAAGGTGGTGGGGACCACCGGGTACCAGACCGTCTACAAGGTGGACGAGAGCCTGCCCGCCGGGTCCACCCGGGTGAGCGTCACCCCCTACACCGGCTACACGGTGAAGGTCTATCGCAACCTCTACGAAAACGGCAGCCTGAAGGACACCAAGCTGGAGAGCACCAGCGTCTACCGCAGCCGGGACAAGGTGGTTCTGGTCAGCCCGGCCGACGCCGCCCAATACGGCCTGTGACCCGGGGCGGAAGAAAGGAATTGACATGAAAACAACGATGCCCCCTCGCCGGGAGATGAAGTTCCTGGCCAAACGTCTCATGGTCCACCCGCTGTGTATGCGGCTGACCCTGCTGCTGGTGTGCATCCAGCTGGCCTGCTTTGGCCTGCGCTATCTGCTGGGCGGGACCCTGACCTATGGCCTCATGGACCTGACCCAATACAGCGACACCACCAGCGGGATCTACTGGAACGCCAACGGGGTGAACATCCTGTTCCGCATGGACCTGACCCAGATGATCCTGGCCATCCCCCTGACCTATCAGCAGATGGTCCGCTTTGCCGTGCTGAGCGTCCTCTTCTTCCTGGTGCTCTCCCCCCTGCGCCTGGGCGCCATGGAGGGCTACTGGCGGGTGATGCGGGGCCAGGTGCAGAGCGTCAACGAGGTCTTTCGCTGGTTCCGCCAGCCCGCCCGGTTCGGCAAGAGTCTGGTGGTGGAGTTTGTCCTGACGGTGCTGGTGCGGGCCGTGGGCCTGGTGGCCATGGTCCCCAGCCTGTACCTGTTCTATCAGTTCTACACCACCACCCCGTCGGTGGAGGCGCTGACCAGCGGCAGTATGCTCCTCCAGGCGGGCGGCACGGTGCTGGCGGTGGCGGCGGGCCTGTTCACCTTCTGGCTGCACAGCCTGGTGCTGCCGGTGCGCTACTGCCTGTGTGCCCACCCGGAGTATTCCCTGGGCCAGACCTTCCGCCGGGGCTTCCAGAGTGCCAAGGGGGTGCGGAAGGCGTTCTTCTCCTTCCGGCTGAGCTACCTGCTCTGGTTCCTGGCCTCCCAGCTGACCTATGGAGCCATGGACCTGTTCGTGACCCCCTACACCTCCCTGGGTGGGATGCTGTTCCTCCAGGAGGCCGCCCGGGCCAAGCAGCAGCAGACGGCCCAGCCCCCCGCAGCCACAACGGAATAACAACAAAACGCGCCTTGCGCCGGGAACTCGTTCCCGACACAAGGCGCGTTTTTTGTGGGCTGGTTGGGGCTGCTCAGTCCCGCTGGGCTGCGGCGCGGATCTGGACCAGCAGCAGGATCAGGCTCACCCCCAGCAGCAGGTGGCCGATCCCGGCCACGCCGGAGAGCGCGCCGTTGGCGGCGGCAGAGAGGGGAAGCGCCAGGACCTGGACGATCCCCCGCACCAGCAGCATCAGGGTAGTGAGGTTCAGGCCCAGGTGATAAACCACCAGGACCCGCCCGGTTTTGGGCGTGGCAAAGGAAAAACTCTTTTCCAGCAGCAGGAGCAGCAGGAAAACGACCATGCCCAGCAGGAAGTAGTGGGTGTGGAGCACCGAGAGGGTGGTCTGGCCGGAAAAGTCCTGGAACTTGGTGAACTCCCGGTAGAACACCCCGCCGGCCAGCGCGAGGACGGCGTAGAGCAGGGCAGGGGTGGCAAAGCGTTTCATGCGGCAGCATCTCCTTTCGCAAGCTCCTGGCCCATGGCCCGGTAACCGATGGCCACGGCCCAGACATAGGCGCAGGTTTTGGGGATCATCAGCATCCCCACCAGAGGAACGGCGTCGGCCCACAGGACCACCGGCAGATAGAAGGCGAAGCTGAGGGCGATGGTCAGCCACATCCACCGGAAGGCCCGGTCCCCCTGGGCCTTGGCGCTGCGGTAGAACAGCACCAGGATCACCAGCCCCAGCAGGGTGAAGGGGATGTTGCGCCAGATCCCCCACAGCAGCGGCGGGTCAGCGGTCAGCCACTGGTTCTGGGGCAGCAGGCACAGCAGGATACGCAGGCCGGCCAGCCCATAGACGACGGCAGAGAGGCCGCGGCGGCCCTCCACCCGGTAGCGCCGCCGCCAGACCTGGTAGAGCAGCACATAGAACACGGTCATGGTCAGAGAGGTGATCCACTTTCCCAGCCCCAGGGCCACGGGGTACTGGTCCAGCCCGGTGGTGCACAGGGCCACGGCCCGGGGGACCAGATGGAAGGCGTCGCCCGCCCCCAGCACGATGGCCATGATGCCGAACAGGCGGAACTGCCGGTGGTCCCCGGCCCGCCGCACCATGCGGACGCCCAGGGTGAGGACGGTGATTAGATAGACGATGTCAAAGAGGGTTTCTGCGATGGCTTGCATGGATGAGGTCCTTTCTTTTGTCAGAGAGTTTCTCCCAACGGCAGAACGGCTGGGATGAACGATGTTCAGAAGTTGGCGGAAAAGGATCCCACGTTGCCGTGGGATCGGATTCTCAATACAGCACCGTCCGGGCCAGAGCCAGGGCGGCGGTAGGGTCGTAATCCTGGCGCAGCAGGGACGACAGGAGCAGGGAAAACAGCACCTGGGCAAACTGCTCCGGCGTCAGGTCCCCGGCGAAGGCGTCGGGGCGGACGTTGGGGTCCCGGGTCAGCACGGCGGTCAGCGCGCGCTGGATGTGGTCCCAGCTTTGCTGCATCCGGCGCTTGCCGTCGGCCTTGGTCTCGGGCAGAAAGGCCACGGAGTGGAGGGTGAAAAAGCCGGGATACCGGTCGTGGCCCAGGGCCAGCTGCTGGTACAGCCAGCGCAGGCAGGCCAAGGTGTCCCGCAGCACGACGTCCTCGTCCGGTTGGGGAAAGATCTCCTGCCAGATGCTCTCCACGGTGGCGCTGATGAGGTCGGCCTTGCTGGGGAAGTGGTTGTAGATGGAACCCACCGACACCCCGCAGGCCGCGGCCACGGCGCGGATGTTGACCGCCGGCCACCCCTGCTGCCGGAGCAGCGCCCGGCTGGCCGCCAGGATGGCGGGCTGGGAGGTAACCAGAGTTCGCATAACATGCCTCCTAACTGAACGTCGTTCATCATACCCTATCGGGAAGGGTTTGTCAAGGCCGGATGGATCAGACCCGCTCGGTGACCAGATGGAAGCCCGCTTGGGTCAGGGCCTGCTTGATCTGGTCGATCTGGGCCTGGTCCCGGGTCTCCAGCCCCAGCTTGAGGAAGCAGCTGGTGATGGCCATGTTGGCGTCGGCACGGTCGTGGTGGACCGAGACCACGTTGCCCCCGCACTGGGCCACGATGTCCGAGACCTCCTGCAGCTGGCCGGGCTTGTCCGCCAGGGCGATGGTGAGGCTCACGTTGCGCCCGCTGGTCACCAGCCCCCGGGTGATGACCCGGCTGAGGATGTTCACGTCGATGTTGCCCCCGGAGACGATGCAGACCACCTTTTTCCCCTGGAGGGGCAGCTTGTTGAACAGGACAGCGGCCACGCTCACCGCCCCGGCCCCCTCGGCGATGACCTTTTGCTTCTCCAGCAGGGAGAGGATGGCCGTGGCAATCTCGTCCTCGGTGACGGTGACGATCTCGTCCACATAGTCGTGGACCAGCTGATAGGTCAGGTCGCCGGGGTGCTTGACGGCGATGCCGTCGGCAAAGGTGTCTGCTCGGTCCAGGGTGATAGGCTCGCCGGCCCGCTGGCTCTCGGCCATGCCGGCAGCGCCGGCGGCCTGAACACCGTAGACCTTCACCTTGGGGTTGAGGTGCTTGATGGCGTAGGCCACGCCGGAGATCAGCCCGCCGCCACCGATGGGGACCACCACCGCGTCGGGGTTTTCCAGCTCGTCCAGGATCTCCAGGCCGATGGTGCCCTGGCCGGCGATGACCTGATCGTCGTCAAAGGGGTGGATGAAGGTGGCGCCGGTCTCCTCCTGGAGGGCCATGGCGGCGGCATAGGCGTCGTCATAGGCCCCCTTGACCAGGCGGACCTCCGCCCCCAGCTGCTTGGTGGCCTCCACCTTGCTGATGGGCGCGCCGTCGGGCATACAGATGAGGGCCCGGATGCCGCTCTGGGTGGCGGCCATGGCCACGCCCTGGGCGTGGTTGCCGGCGCTGCAGGCCAGGATGCCCCGGCTCTTTTCCTCCTCCGTGAGCTGGCTGATCTTATAGTACGCGCCCCGGAGCTTGAAGCTGCCGGTCTCCTGGAGATTTTCGGTTTTCAGATAAAGTTCACACTGGTCCGAGAGTTTGGTGGCCCGGATGAGGTCGGTCTTCCGGGCCACTTTTTTCAGCACGAACGCGGCGTGATAGATTTTGTCGAGTGTCAGCATCGTTCTCTCTCCCTTCAGGGGGTCTGTCTGGGTCCGGTGGGCCGGACGAGACGAATATTTTCCTTAGTATAGACCATCTCTCTCCCCGGCGCAAGGGACAAGCTCACAGTCCCACGCCCCAGAGGGGCAGGACGTTGATCACCGGCTCCTCATAGGGATGCACCGCCTTGACGGCGGCCACGGTCTCCGCCGCCCGGGCGGCCAGACAGGTGACCTCCACCTTCCACTCCTCCTCCTGGCTGACCTGACCCTGGGTCCCCAGATAGGGCCGGGTCCCATCCAGCGGCCGCCAGCGGCTGGTGACGGGGGAGTAGGACAGGCAGCGGTCATACCGGCCAATGTGCCCCGCGTCCACCCCGGCCAGGGCCTCCGCGATGGCGTCCAGGTGGGTGGGCGGCACAAAGATCTCCAATTTGCAATAGGAAAAGGGTTCCATTGTCCACGACCTTTCTCCCGGCGGACCGGGAAGGATAGGCCAAGGATACGCCCTTCCGCAGCAGATGTCCAGCGCCTGACCGCAAAAAAACCGCCCCGGTCTCCTGCCGGTGCAGGGAACGGGGCGGTCTGGTCAGCGAGCCACAGGAAACCAGAGGGTGGCACGGCCTCCGACGGCGGTGTTTTCCAGCCGCAGGCCCCCGCCATAGGCTCGGGCGGTTTGGGCGGCGGAGTAGAGTCCCAGCCCAAGATGCCCCCCTTGAGGCCGGCTGGCCTCCTCTGTGTAGAAGGTCTTTCCGGCCTTGTGCAGGGCCTCCTGAGAAAAGCCGGGGCCGCTGTCCTGGACCCAGAACGAGACGGTGTCCTCCTCCAACCGCAGCCCGCAGGCCAGGGGCTGGTCCGGCGGGTTGTAGCGGATGCCGTTGCTCAGCAGATTTTCTGCCGCCCGGATCAGCGCGTCCCGCGCCCCGGCGATGGGGCGCGCCGGCAGGGAGGAAGGCTCCGTCTGCCAGGAGACCGGCACGCCCTGGGCAGCGGACAGATCCCGGCACAAGGTCTCCAGCTCCGCCGCCAGCGCCGGGAGAGGAAGGGACTGATCCGGCGGCGGGACCATGCCGCCGGCGGCAACGGCCTGAAGCCGGGCCACATAGTCCGTGGCGGTCTGCGTCCCCCGGAGGATAGCCTGCACACAGGCATCCTGGGCGGCGGGGAGGGGATCTTCCGCCAACAGCTCAGCGTTGCCGCCGATGATGGTGAGGGGTGTTTTTAGGTCGTGGGCCAGCGCGGCCAGCAGCGCGTCCTTCTGCTGCTCTCCTGCCCACTGCTCCTGCAGCGAGCGGGACAGTTCCTGACGAAGTGTGTCCAGGGCGGCCAGGGCGGCCTGCAGTTCCTGGACCTGGGCGGTCTGGGGGAAAGGCGCTTCCAGATCCTGCCGGGCGACCCCCTGACAGGCTGCGGTGATGGCCTGGGCGTCCCGGCGCAGCAGCCGGGCATAGCGCCGGGTGCGCCGCAAGGCCACCAACAGAAGCAGCGCCGCCAGCAGAAGCAGGGTGGTGAGCTGAAAGTCGGGCAGCGCCTCCCGGAGGACCGGGTCGGTGTACCGGACGGCATAGTCATACTGGAGCAGACAGCGCCGCCCGTCAGCCAGGGGGACGGTGCGGTAATACTTGGTGTAGGGAAAGCCGTGGCGGGCGGTGTCGCCGGCCAGCACCTGCCGGGCCCAGTCCTGCTCCTGCTCGGTCATGTTGGTTTCCAGCAGGGTCCCGTCCTCCACCAGCGCGTATTGATAGAAGAAGGGGATCTCCTCCGGCGCAAAGGTCTCCTGGGCCTGAAGGGCGGCGGCGGTCTGGTCCAGCGACCATTCCCCGGCCCACGCTGGGAGGATCACCCCCAGCAGGACCAGGAGCTGGACCAGATACAGCGCCGCCAGGCAGAGGGCCGCAGACCAGGCGGCTGTGGTGAGCAGATAGCGCCAGAACAGGCCGTTCAGGGTCAGCCCTTTGTTTCGTCCTCTCGTTTCCATCGGTATCCTACCCCCCAGACGGTGGCAATGGGATCGCACCCCAGGCCCCGGAGCTTTGCGCGGATGTTTTTGATGTGTTCGGTGACGGCGCTCTCGCCGCCGGTGGCGTCGAAGCCAAAGACCGCCTCATAGATCTGCTCCTTGGAAAAGGTCTGGCCGCTGTGCAGGGCCAGGTGTTCGCAGATGGCATATTCGCCCCGGGTGAGGCGGACGGGGACCTCCTCCCGATAGAGGACCTTTTCCCCCAGGTCGAAGTCCAGGCCGCCCCGGCGGACCCGCCGCTGGGGGGCGCGGCCCTGGCGGCGCAGATGAGCGGCCACCCGCGCCCGCAGCTCTCCCAGCCGGAAGGGCTTGAGCAGGTAGTCGTCGCCGCCCAGCCCCAGGCCCTGGATGACGTCGGCCTCCCCGGTCTTGGCGGTGAGGAAGAGGATCGGGCAGTCGGCCAGGGCCCGGATGCGCCGGCAGGTGGCAAAGCCGTCCTCGCCGGGCATCATCACGTCCAGCAGGATGCAGTGGGCCCAGCGGCAATGGGCGGCGGTGACGGCGCTGCCCCGGTCCAGGCAGGTCACCTGATGGCCGTCCCGTTCCAGGGCGGTGGCCACCAGACGGCGCAGATCCGGGTCGTCGTCCACGGCTAAAATGTGCGCCATGGGAAAACCTCCTTTCACCCGGCGGCCAGCAGCAGCCAGGACAGCGCGTAGAGCAAATAGATGTGGGCGGGATAAAAGGCGTAGAAGAAGCGCCGGTATCCCCGGCCCCGCTGTCCATTATAGCACAGCAGCAGGGGCGCGGCCAGAAAACCGCCCATCCAATCACAATAAACGGTGAACATCTGGGACAGGGCAAACCCCGGCCAGGTGCGTACCTGGGCATACACCAGCAGGAAGTGCCAGCCAAACTCCACCGCGCACAGGGCGATCACCTGCGCCAGCCGGCTCTTTTTGGTGAAAAAGAGCGCCAGCCCCGCCAGCAGGACCGGCAGGCTCAGGTCCCCGGTGATGTTCATGGTGGGGATCACTGCATAGCCCAGGACCCCGAGCACGTTGGCGGCGGCAGGGAAGAGGAGGGTGCCGTACCCGGCCAGGAAGGGCCAGGCCACCAGAAAGACCACCAGCCCCAGCCCCAGCAGGACGGTTTTGACCCGGCGGCTGGCCAGCCAGGTGAAGCCCTGGAAAAACAGCAGCAGCAGGACAAAGGTGCTCATCATGGAGTTTTCGGGATAAAACCCGTCCGGCCGCACCAGCACCCCGGCATAGCGCATGAAAAAGAGCAGCAGCCCCATGGGAGCGGCCACGATCCAGACCCGGAAGAGGTAGGCCGGGCGGTTCCGGGTGTGGACAAACCCCTCCACCAGGCAGAACAGGAAGATCGGCGCGGCCAGCCGCCCCACCATGGAGAACCAGACGGGGATGTGCCCGGTGCTGCCGAAGAGATAGTGGATGTGGTCCAGCACCATGGCGGCGGCGGCGATGCCCTTGAGGGCGGTGTCAGTCAGGCCCCGGCGGCAGCGGGCCGGGGAACAGGATTCGGTCATTTCACAACGCTCCTTATCTTTGGGATGAGAACAGGATACCGCCCGTTTGTCAGGAATTTCTCAGGAAACAAAAATTCCCCCGGTGCGGCACACCGGGGGAAGCGAATGGCGATATGTTTCTTGCTTGTGGGGGGTGTTCTTTTTCAAGCGCTGTTGGGGGAACTCCTGTCTTATGCCGCCTCCGTCTGCCCCAGCGCGTCCAGCACAAAGGCGCGGATCTCCATGGGGTCCGAGAGGTTGCCCTGGAAGCCCCCCAAAAGCATCTTCTTTCCAGAGGCGTCATAGGAGCAGTTGATGCCCTCCGCCGTCTGATCCGGGGGACCAAGGATCACGCTCCGTACACTGCCGTCGGGCAGATTGAGCATCAGCGTGATGCAGGCCCAGTCGGCGGGATACCCGGTGGGCAGTCCCCCGCGCGTGGTATAGGTCTCCTGCTGGGAGGCCAAAAACTGCACGATCTCCTGGGCCGTCTGCTGCTGGGCCGGGTTCAAGGGGGTCCATGTGGAGGACGTGCCGTCGCCGGAGAAGTTTTGCAGATGGACCGCGTACAGGGTGGTTTCCTCCGGCTCTGTCAGGATGGCATGGGGCGCACGAAAGACCGCGATGACCAGGATGACCCCGGTGAGGACCAGCAGGCCGACGAGCAGCCCGATTTCTTTTTTTCGTGTCATGTAGAACACCTCTCTTTTCTGTCAAAATGTAGGGGTGACGAGAAGCAGGAAGTCAAGGGACGGCCAGAGATACAGGATAAACAGCAGCAGGCCAAAGACCGCGCACAGCACCCCGACAACGCAGCAGCCCAGGGCGAGCCTGCGGGAACTGCCGTCCTTACGAAGGTGGTGCTGCACCAGGAAAAACAGGATAGCCGCCAGCGCATATACGGCAACGCCAAAGACGAGAAACAGCAGGAGCAACATATTCTGAGTAGCATTCACAAGGGACTCTCCTTTCCGATTGGATACGACCGCCCAACGCAGCCGGCGGCATCACGCCGGCGGGGCTTCGCCGGTTTCCGTCCCCTGGGCCAGGTAGGAGGCCGGCAGATCCAACGCCTCCAGCACAAAGGTGCGGATGGCCGCCGGGTCTTTCAGGTTCGCGTTGAAGCGCCACAGAAAACCCGGTCCCGTGCTTCCCTGGGAGATGTTTGTGGTGCGGCGGCCAAAGCTGGCCCAGTCAACGTTCTCCGGGGCGATGACAACGCAGCGCTCCCGCCGGGTCGTGGTTGCCCGGGTGTCTGAGAGATAGATCCACATACACCGCCAGTGGAGCGGCGGCTGGTCGATCTTCCAGCGCAGGGTGCGGGTCTCTTTGCTCTGGTGGAGAAAGTGCAGGATCTCCTGCTCCGTGGCCCGGTCGGCCTCCGTCTCCGGGGTCCAGAAGAAGGTGTCTTCCGGGCCGTCCTGGTAGTAGGGGTCGCACTCGATCAGGATGCCGGTGATGGCGGTGGTCTCCGGGGAGCGGACCACTGGCCGGGGAAGCAGGAAATACAGCCCTGCCAGCACGAGGGCGAGGAGGAGCAGCGTCAGTCCAACGGCTTTTTTTCGTGTCATCAGGAACACCTCTCTTTAAACTGTGGGATGGAGAGACCGACTGGAAAGGAAAGAATACATTCCGTGTCGTTGGTTATTTGAATACCCACGTAATACCCTTGAACTTCATGGAAATGTTCGGATCTTTCACAGCACCCGTAGCCCAGTTGTTGAATGTCACAGTGTAGCAGTTCGACCAGTTTTTAGTATAGAATACTTTGTTGATCGTACTGTCGAGTTTTTCATCCGGCTTGCCAGATTTTGTAAAATGTGCCCATGTGGAAGTTTTGTTGAGCCAGAGTTTTTGAGAGATACAACCTTCCATCCATCCCGCTGGACGCTTGATTGCGGTATGCTTGACAATCTTGTCATAGAAAATCGATGTATAGGCCCAGTCTTTAGAATCACCTGTAACAGTAGTGAGTTTAGTCTGCTGTAAGTAAAGTTTAAAAAGGCTGATCCCGCTAGTGACAAAATTCACAACGGGAGTAGCA
This sequence comes from uncultured Eubacteriales bacterium, assembly GCA_934597725.1. Lineage (GTDB taxonomy): Bacteria > Bacillota > Clostridia > Oscillospirales > Oscillospiraceae > Evtepia. Next base: position 68,796 of record CAKTSK010000005.1, on the reverse strand, counting down.
ATCGCGGCACCGGCGATAATTAAAGAAAAGTCGATGGCAGAATCCAGGTGGCTTTTGGTATTGATGCCAGATACATCTATTGGCTTGAAGGATGAGTTTCGCGATTCAACATAAGTATTCCGGTATTCACTGCCGTTGACAGTCGTATATTCGGGAGGCATTGCATACAGCGAAATCTCCAGCTGATCGTTATTCCATTCGTTGGCAAAATCTATGGTTTCTTGAACATCACGCAAAATGTTTTGCGAGATATCGTACTGGGCAAATAACGCGTCATTTTTGTCGAAGGAATCTACATTGATGTCGATTTTATCCAGTCGAACATAATTGTTTCTACCTGCTTTACCCAGGTACGCCGTTTCAGAAAGCTGTAACAACTTTTGCAGATACAACATTGCCTGCCTGATTGGAATTCATTGGTTCCAAGGCATATGTTCCGGGAGCGATTTCCTGAAGCGTGACACTAGTGCCGTTACTAAGGGTCGTGGAAGAGGATGTTTGACTTATGTTACTTGCTCCAACGGGTATTGCAAGCGAGGTGGAAAGGCAAATAGCCAGGACCAACGAAATCATACGTTTTTTCATGATGTCCTCCTTTGTTGACATTCAGTTGTTGAGGATACGTTCTTGTCTTGGGGTGGTCAGGTACAGGTTCTTGTCACTGATTTCTGGGGTTGCGCGATCCCGTTCACTGTGTAGTCAACGGTCAGTCTGTAAGTTTTGTTGCGGGATACAGTTGCAGTTCCCGTTAAATAAACTTGCAGAGTGCCGCTCTTACGCCAGGTTCTCAGGCAGGTCCCGCCGTTCCATAACTTGGCTGTGGCGGCAATTTGGTCGGTGGGTTTGCCGCTGCGGATAGTTACGGAACAAGTTGCCGTGGTTCCACTGAACACTAAGGATGGCGCTGCGACGGGAGATCTGGAAGGTTCCGCTGCCTGAGCGGAGACGCCAAGGAGCATCACCAACGCTAACGTCAGTGCCAACAAACGCTTGATCATAGAAATCACCTCCTTTCTTGTCGTTCTATCTATAGTAACGAACGAGGGCGTCGATTTGTGACACTAGATTTTTAATTTTTTCAAATTTTTTAAAAATTTTCTGGAAACAACATTAGCTGGCCATGGGAGTAGCGGTTTCTGCCAAGGAAATAAGTTCAGACTCATTGAGCAAAGCGGAGATTTCAAGCAAGGCCCCTGTTTTTTCGTCGGTCCAAACAATCGTATTGGAGGAAGTAGGGTCATGCGATAGGTAGAGGTCTGCGGGGGTGTTGTGAACATAGACGGATTTTTTATCTGCATCACCGTCCATCACAAATAGGGAACTACTGGAGTTTTCTGTCTCATATTGATAGGAAAAACCAATGAACTGCTCAGAATCATTCAAATACAGCTGGTTAAACGAAGAGTGAGAACGGTGTTCCTCTTTCAGTAAGTACCCTTCTGGTACGTCGATTTGATAGTGTACGATTGCGCCGGAGAAGGTGGCATCGCCTGTATGGAAGTATCGCTGTGCGCCCTCTGATTGCTCACTTACCCAGTCGAAGAAGATTTCTCGTGCCTGGGCACTGGCAGGGAAGAAAGACACACTGCCTGCGAAGAGAAGCAGCACCGCGCAGGCCACCCGCCCGACCTGCCGGAAAGCAGGGCGGTGCCTGCGGCGGTGCAGCAGGTGGTCCATGGACTGCTCGAAGTCGTGGGAGAAGTCGTGGGGGTGGGGGTCCTCCACCGGGAACCCGGCGTCCAGCAGGTCCCCGGCCTCGCAGACCGCCTGACGCAGCTGTTCTTCCCATTGGTCGTCAAATGGTTCTTTCATAAAATCCCCTCCTCTTCACAAAGTTCACGCAGTTTTTCCTTGGCCCGCTGTTCCAGCTTGCGGGCCGCCGGCCAGGACAATTCCATCAGGGCCGCGATCTCCCGGGTGCTGTAGCCCAGCTGGTACTTCAGCCGCAGGAACGCCCGGTACCGCCCGGGCAGGCGCAGCACGCACTGGGCCAGGGCGCTGGCCTCGGCCTCCGGCGGGGGCTGGACGCCGTGGATCTCCTCTGTCAGGGGGGCCTCCGCCCGGCGGGCCTTCTGCCGGTAGCGGTCGATGGCTTTGTTCTCAACAATAGTAACGAGCAAGGCCTTGGTTTTGTGACGCTCCAAAAAAGAAAATTTTTGCATTTGTTCCGCCAGGACCACAAAAGCGTCGTGGACTGCGTCCTCGGCGTCCTGGTCGTTGTGCAAAATACGGTTGGCCACCCGGAACATCATGTCCCGGTAGGTTTCGTACAGGAGAACGAACCGGTCCTTCTCCCGGGGGTCGCCGATGGCCTGAAGATAGACAAGCAACAGGCGGCCCTCCTTACGGCAGCCCCAGCAGGCCGCTGACCCGCCGGTGCATCTGCCGGCACTCGTCCACCATGTCCCGGATGATCTGGGCGGCGGGCTTCACGTCGTGGATGCGGCCCAGCACCTGGCCCATGGCGATCTGGGCGGCCTGGGGGTCGTCCTGCTCATAAGCGGCCCGGGTGACGGTGCCGCGGATGAGGGGATACAGCTCGTCAAAGGTGGGGTGGCCCTTTTCAAACTCGATGATGTCCAGCGCCCCCTGGGTCTTCAAGGAGCGCAGGGCGTTGCGGATGCTGGTCTGGGTGAGGACGGTGTCGGTCTCCCGGGCCTCCAGAATGGTCTGGCGCAGGCGGGGGCCGATGGCGGTCTCCTCGGCCATGAGGAAGCGGGTGCCCACCATCACCCCGTCCAGCCCCAGGGCCAGGGCGGCGTAGAGGGTGCGGCCGTCGCACACGCCCCCGGCCCCCACCACGGGCAGGGTGCAGCGCTCGGTGGTCAGGGGCCACTGGACCATGGACCCCACCCCGGCCATGCCCGGGTGGCCGCCCCCCTCATAGCCCACGATGCACACCGCGTCGCAGCCCACCTCCTGGGCGGTGTGGGCAAAGCGGGAGTCGGGGATCTTGTGCATGACCAGACAGCCGGCCCCCTTGAGGGTGTCCATAAAGGGCTTGGGGGAGCTGCCGGCGGTCTCCACGATGGAGACCCCTTCGGCCACGATGGCCTCCAGAAAGCCCTTGATGGGGCCGTCGGGCTTGGTGTCGGGCAGCAGGGAGAGGTTGACGGAAAAGGGCTTGTCCGTCAGGCGCTTCATCTGCTGGATGCCCGCCTGAAAATCCTCGGGGCTTTCGTAGGTGGTCATGTTGATGGTCCCCAGCCCGCCGGCGTTGGAGACAGCGGCGGCCAGACGGGGCTTGGACAGCCACTGCATGGCCCCCTGGACGATGGGGTATTCAATGCCAAAGAGTTCGGTGATCCGTGTTTTCATCGTGCAATATCCTCCTCCGCGCAGGCGGGCTTTTTTTCTATCGTATCAACTTTGCCGCAAAAGGTCAATGCACAAGGAAGGGGGCTTTGTCAGGGAATGAGGCTGTGATACTGCCCAATCCTGCCGGAAAAACCGGCGCGCGTCATGGGGAAAACGGCGAAAAAAGGTTTGACAGGCCGGGGTGGATGGGATTATAATAAAAAAACAGACTGAACCTGTGAAAGGGAGGACGGACTATGGAATTCAAAACCGCGACCATGGCGGACTTCGACGTGGCCTTTGACTACATCGAAAAGCTGTGGACCTACAACACCTATGACAAAGAGGTCATTCGCAAGGTCTATGCCGACGTGCTGGCCGACGAGAACAGCTTCGCCTTTTTCCTCATGGACGGGGACGAGTATCACGGTTTCTGCCACGGGGCTTACTTCAATACCTTCTGGCTCTCCGGCATGACCTGCTACGTCTCCAGCATCATCACCAACGAGAATGAGCGGGGCAAGGGCTGCGGCGTCAAGCTCATGGACCACGCCAAGGAACTGGCCAAGGCCCGGGGCTGCAAGGCCCTGGTGCTGGACTCCGGGATGCCCCGCACCCAGGCTCACCGCTTCTACGAGATCTACGGCTTTGAGAAAAGCTGCTACGGCTTTGACTACTATCTGGAGCCCTGACCGGGCCCGGACCCAGACCGGCGTTTCCCCTTTGGGGGGAGACGCCGGCTTTTTGTCTTTACAAACGACAGGAAGCGGCTACAATAAGGGGGATATCCCTTTGTTCAGAAAGGAGCGGCTATGAGTTTTCGCAGGATCGAGTATTTTTTGGCGGTGGCCAGACACCTGAATTTTACCAAGGCAGCCCGGGAATGCTATGTGGCCCAGGCGGCCATCAGCCAGCAGATCAAGCAGTTTGAGGAGGAGCTGGGCTTCAAGCTCTTCGACCGGGGGGGCGCGTCCGTCCGCCTCACCCCCGCCGGGGCTTACTTCGCCCAGCAATGTCAGAGCGTCATGGACCAGTACGGCAGCGCCGTCCGGCAGGCCCGGGCCATTGCCGACGGGGTGAAGTGGGATCTGCGCCTGGGCATCCACGGGGCCTTTGTCCAGGAGACCCTGCCCGGCTATCTGCGCCGCTTCCGCCAGCTGCACCCCGAGGCGGCCATCACCCTGCGGGAGGGGGGCCGGGAGGAGATCCTGGAGGCCCTGAGCAAGGAAGAGCTGGACGTGATCATCGTGCCCGACTACGGCCTGAACCTGGGCCGCCGCTTCGAGGCCCTGGAGCTGAGCTGCGAGCGGGCCAAGTTCATCACCGGCCCCCACACCCCCCTGGCCGGGCGGAAGTACGTCTCGCCCACGGAGCTGGCGGGCCAGACCATCTTCCGGGTGGAGGGCACCGGCGACGAGGCCCAGGAGCAACCCCTGCCCGGCTACTATGCCCGCCTGGGGCTGGGGGAGAACCCCATCCAGCGGGTCAAGACCTATCTGGAGGCCACCATTCTGGTCCAGGCCGGCCTAGGCATCGCCGCCATCCCCGGTAGCATGGTGGAGAAGCTGACCCGGGACGTGAGCGTGTTTTCGATCGAGGGAGACTCCTTTCTGCTGCGGACGCTGGCCCTGCGGGCGCTGCCCCCGGTGAGCGTGTCTGCCGAGCAGTTTTTCCAGCTCATCCGGGACGACCAGGAGGGGCTGGCGGAGGAGCGATAAGTTTTTGTGATAGCTTCCATTAGTTTTCGGTGTTTCCCAAAAATCTGGCGCTGTGGTATAACAATAGCAGGAATCAAGAAGAAAACTTCTTGAAAAGAAGAAGATAGGAAAGAAACGACCAGGGGAACAAACAAATGGAATGTCGTTTCGTAAGAATAGAAAGGAGCACCGAATCATGAAAGTCAATCTGGATGCAAAGTACGATCTCTACATCAACGGGCAGTGGGTCCCCTCTTCCGACGGAAGAGTTTTCACCACCACCAACCCCGCCACCGGCGAAAAGCTGGCTGAGTGCGCCGAGGCCACCAAGGAAGATGTGGATGCTGCCGTGCAGGCTGCCTGGGCTGCCTTCCCCGCCTGGCGGGATCTGGAGCCGGACAAGCGGGCAGACATCCTGATGAAGATCGCCGATATCATCGACGAGAACAAGGAGCTGCTGGCCACCATCGAGTCCATGGACAACGGCAAGCCCATCCGCGAGACCATGACCATCGACGTGCCCTATTCCTCCGATCACTTCCGGTACTTCGCCGGGGCCATCCGCACCGAGGAAGGCACCGCCAGCGTCCTGAAGGACCATGTGGGCCACTTTATGAACATCATCCTCCACGAGCCCATCGGCGTGGTGGGGCAGATCGTGCCCTGGAACTTCCCCTTCCTGATGGCCGCCTGGAAGCTGGCCCCCGCCCTGGCCGCCGGCGACTGCGTGGTCTTCAAGCCCTCCTCCACCACCTCCCTGAGCGTGCTGACGCTGGTCAAGCTCATCGGCCACCTGCTGCCCCCCGGCGTGCTGAACGTGGTCACCGGCGGCGGCGGCCGCGCCGGCCAGTATATGCTGGACCACCCCGGCTTCCGCAAGCTGGCCTTCACCGGCTCCACCGAGGTGGGCCTGGACGTGGCCAAGGCAGCCGCCGACAAGCTCATCCCCGCCACCCTGGAGCTGGGCGGCAAGAGCGCCAACATCTTCTTTGAGGACTGCGACTGGGACCGCGCCATCGACGGCCTGCAGCTGGGCATCCTCTTCAACCAGGGCCAGGTCTGCTGCGCCGGCTCCCGGGTCTTTGTCCAGGAGAGCATCTATGACAAGTTTGTGGAAGCTGCCGTCAAGGCCTTCAACAACGTCACCGTGGGCGATCCTCTGGACCCCAACACCCAGATGGGCTCCCAGGTGGACCAGGGCCAGCTGAAGAAGATCATGTCCTATGTGGAGCTGGCCAAGGAAGAGGGCGCCACCATCGCCTGCGGCGGCGAGCCCTGCAAGGAGGGCGCCTGCGCCAACGGCGCCTTCATGAAGCCCACCCTCATCGTCAACGCCAACAACAACATGCGCGTGGCCCAGGAGGAGATCTTCGGGCCGGTGGCCGTGGTCATCAAGTTCAAGACCGAGGAAGAGGTCATCGCCATGGCCAACGACTCCGTCTACGGTCTGGGCGGCGCTGTGTGGACCCAGGACATCAACCGCGCCTTCCGGGTGGCCCGTGCCGTGGAGACCGGCCGGATGTGGGTCAACACCTACAACATGATCCCTGCCGGCGCGCCCTTCGGCGGCTACAAGCAGTCCGGCATCGGCCGGGAGACCCACAAGGTCATCCTGGAGCACTACACCCAGCAGAAGAACATCATGATCAACCTCAACGAGACGCCGTCCGGCTTCTATCCGCAAAAGTAATCATTTGTCGTTCCATCCGCAGGACGGAGGGGGCAAAGAACCCCTCCGTCCTTTTTCCAACCCAAAACGCGCCCTGGCCCGTGCCGCGGCGGTGAGCATAGCATGAGAAAGGATGCAAAGCGTATGTCTACCTATTATTTCGTCCCCAGCAGAAACGTGTTCGGTGAAGGCTCCGTGGAGGAGACCGGCCACCTGATGAAGAGCGTCGGCGGCACCAAGGCCATGATCGTCACCGATGCGTTCCTGGCCAACCACCCCATGGCCGCCCGCATCCAGAAGATCATGCAGGACGCCGGCGTGGAGTCCGTGGTCTTTGGCAAGGCCGAGCCCAACCCCAAGGACACCAACGTGGTGGAGGGCGAGAAGTTCTACCACGAAAACGGCTGCGACTGCATCCTCTCCCTGGGCGGCGGCTCCTCCCACGACTGTGCCAAGGGCATCGGCCTGGTGGCCAGCAACGGCGGCAAGATCGCCGACTACGAGGGCGTGGACCAGGCCCATGAGGCCCTGCCCCCCCTGGTGGCCGTGAACACCACCGCCGGCACCGCCTCGGAGATCACCCGGTTCTGCATCATCACCGACACCGCCCGGAAGGTGAAAATGTGCATCGTGGACTGGCGCGTCACCCCCGCCATCGCCATCAACGACCCCGAGCTTATGGTGGCGATGCCCGCCTCTCTGACGGCTGCCACCGGCATGGACGCCCTCACCCACGCAGTGGAGGCCTATGTGTCCACCGCCGCCAACCCCCTGACCGACGCGGCTGCCATCAAGGCCATCGACAAGATCGTCCACTACCTGCCCCAGGCCGTGGCCAACGGCGACTACATGAAGGCCCGCTCTGAAATGGCCTATGCCCAGTATCTGGCCGGCGTTGCCTTCAACAACGCCTCCCTGGGCTACGTCCACGCCATGGCCCACCAGCTGGGCGGTTACTACAACCTGCCCCACGGCGTGTGCAACGCCATCCTGCTGCCCTACGTCCAGGAGTTCAACCTCATCGGCAACCTGGAGCGGTTCGCCGTCATCGCCCGCGCCATGGACATCAACGTGGACGGCATGTCTCCCTTCGAGGCCGGCGAGGCCTGCGTGTACGGCCTGAAGACCTTCGGCCGCTACCTGGGCATCCCCCAGAACCTGCGCAGCCTGGGCGTGGACCCGGCGGACTTCGAGATCATGGCCGAGAACGCCATGAAGGACGCCACCGCCGCCACCAACCCCAGAAAGGCCACCAAGGAGCAGATCATTGCCATCTTCCAAAAGGCATACGACGGCGACTGAGCCGCCGGGCCTGCTGTTCCCCTTTCTTCGCCCCGGGACAGACTCTCCTGCTGTCCCGGGGCATCCTTCCGCAAAAGACCGCCTCTCTCCGGCCCCGAAAGGGCGCCGGAGAGAGGCGGTCTTGCTTGTTATTGGTCCTGCACGTCGGTGAGGAACTGGGTCCAGGCGTCGGGATGCTTTACAAAATACAGGGGGCATTCCTTGCCGGTGATGTCATAGTGGCGGATGACCCGGTCCCGGCCGATGTCGCAGTAGTCGCACAGCCAGGCGGTGAGCTTCACCAGGCGGTCATAGGTGTCCGGGGTGAACTGCCCGGTCTCGTCGGGGTGGCAGACCTCGATGGACAGGGTGTCCAGGTTGCGCTCGTTGCTGGCCGAGGATTTTTCGTCCATGGGGATGCACTGGATCACCTCGCCCTCCAGGCCGATGACGAAGTGGGAGCTCACAGGGGTCTCCGGCTGGTCGTAGTAGTCGTGGTTCTGCTGGGCGGTGGTGCCGGGGTTGCCCACATAGTGGATGACGATGTCGGTGACGCCGCTGAGCTTTTCGCCCCGGCGGCCGGTGCCGTTGATGTCGATGATCTGCTTGTCCACCCAGAGGGGGACCCGGTTCCGGGCCAGCTTGTCCATCTGGCTGCCGCCGGTGAGATTCACCACGATCCCGAGAATGACCACCAGGGCCAGAATGGGGATCAGGATGGGCAGCAGCCGGGCCAGGGAAGGGGGCCGCCGCCGCGGGGGTCTGCGTCGGGCGACGCGCTTGCCGCCCCGGGAGGGCGTGCTCTGCCGGTGGTCGGGCGGCGCGGTGGGGGGCGTGGTGGAAGTGGGAGACATGACAGGACCTCCTTTCAACAGAAACGATCAGATGGGACGGGTGACCTCTTCCAGCCAGGCGGCTTCTTCCGCCGGCAGATGGGGGGCCACGGCGGCGCAGACCTGGGCGTGGTAGTCGTTGAGCCAGGTGCGCTCCCGGGCGCTGAGCTGCTCGGGGCAGAGGGCCTCCCGGTCAAAGGGGGTGAGGGTGAGGGTCTCAAAGCCCAGGAAGCGGCCGAAGGGCGTGGAGGTCTTTTCCACGCACAGCAGCAGGTTTTCCAGGCGGATGCCGTAAGCGCCGTCAAAGTACAGCCCCGGCTCGTCCGAGGTGACCATGCCCGGGGACAGGGGCGTCTGGGGGCCGTTGGGCCGCCAGTGGATGCGCTGGGGTCCCTCGTGGACGTTGAGCAGGTACCCCACCCCGTGGCCGGTGCCGTGGTTGAAGTCCAGCCCCAGGTCCCAGAGGGGCTGGCGGGCGGCCAGGTCCAGGCTGCTGCCGGGACAGCCGGCGGGGAAGGTGACGTTGGCCAGGGCCAGGTTGCCCCGGAGGACGGCGGTGTAATGGGTCTTTTGCTCCTGGGTGAGGGGGCCGAGGGCATAGGTCCGGGTGCAGTCGGTGGTGCCGGTGTGGTAGTGCCCCCCGGTGTCGGCCAGCAGGAAGCCCTCTGTGCCCAGGGGGCGGTCGGTAGCAGGGGTGGGGGAGTAGTGGACGATGGCGCTGTGGTCTCCGGCGGCCAGGATGGGATCGAAGCTGGGCTGGAGATAGTGGGGCTGCTCCTGGCGCAGGGCTTCCAGGCGGGCGGCGGCGGACAGCTCCGTGATGACCCGGTCCGCCGGCCGGTGCTTGAGCCAGTAGTGGAAGCGGGTCAGGGCGATGCCGTCGGCCAGATGGGCCTGGCGCAGGTTTTCGATCTCGGTGGGGTTCTTGACCGCCCGGCGCAGCTCGGTGGGATCGGGCCGGTCCAGGACCTTCACCTCCGAGGGGATGCTGGTGAGCAGGGAGGTGCTCACCCGGCGGGTGTCCAGCCGGACCTTCTGTCCGGCGGTCAGCCGGCCCGTATAGGAGAAGAAGCCCTCATAGGGGCGCAGGGTGACCCCGTCGGCCTCCAGCGCGGCCAGCACGGCAGGGGGGAAGGAAGCGGCCTGGGCAAACAGGGTGCAGGCATCCCGGGTCAGGGCCAGGTTGCTCAGCACCACCGGGGTGGTGGGCAGGTCGCTGCCCCGCAGGTTCAGCAGCCAGGCAATGTCCTCCAGGCCCGTCAGCAGCAGTACGTCGCTGCCCTCGGCGGCCAGCACGGCCCGCAGGTCGGCTAGCTTTTCCCGGCGGCTGACTCCGGCGTAGGACTCGTCCAGCAGCCAGGCGGGCCGGGCGGGGAGGGGCGGGCGCTGGGGCCAGATCTCGCCCACCAGGTCCAGCTGATGGTTGAGCTTGGCCCCCAGCTGGCGCACCAGACGGTGGTAGCGGCGGCCGGTGCGGGCATCGACGCAGCGGCCGTCAAAGCCCAGGGTCTGCTCCGGCTGAAGGCTTTTTCGGAGAAACGCCTCGATGGTGGGCACCCCGGGCTGGCCCTGCTTCATCAGGCGGATGTCCGAGCCGCGCAGCTGTTCTTCGGCCTGGAGAAAATACCGGCCGTCGGTCCACAGGCCGGCCCAGTTGGCAAAGACCAGCAGGGTCCCGGCCGAGCCGGTGAAGCCGGAGACATATTCCCGGCAGGCAAAGTGAGGGCCCACCGATTCGCTGCCGTGAAAATCGGCGGTGGGGACGAGGTAGGCGTCGATGTGATACTCCGCCATCACATCCCGGAGCGCCTGGAGAGGATGAGCCATGAAAGAACCTCCTGATGTCAAAATGAACACGGGGGCGTCCCGCCGGAAAGCAGGGGAAAGAACCCACAAAAGTCCCGGCCAGGGTCCCGGCAGATTTGTGAACATGCCAGAAATGACAGCCTATTGCCGCCCAAAGGGCGGAAAGGGGCAGGTCCAGTATAGCACGGGGCGACGAAAATGCAACGCCCTCAAGGGCAAATCGGGGCAGATTTCCAGTTTTCCCAGGGGGGATTTTGTGATAAAATACGGGATAGATCCCTGGCCGGGCGGTGGTCCGGCCTACGATGACATTGCGCTGTGCCGCCGGGCTGCGGCCCGGGGCCGGCGGAAAACATAGGAAGGTGATCAGTTTGATCGAAACGGTGACCATAGTAGGCATGGGCGCCCTGGGCATCCTCTACGGCAACGCCCTGTCCCGGCATCTGGGCGCGGACCGGGTCCGCTTCCTGGCCGCAGGAGAGCGGCTGGCGCGGTACCGTCAGGCAGAGGTCCTCTGCAACGGGGAACCCTGCCCGTTCCGCTTTACCGACGGCAGCGACGGCCCGGCCGACCTGCTCCTGTTTGCTGTCAAGGGAACAGATCTGGAGCAGGCCATGGACGAGGCCGCGCCCTGTGTGGGAGAGGACACGGTGATCCTGTCCGTCCTCAACGGCGTGAGCAGCGAGGAGCTTCTCAGCCTGAGGTTCGGCCCGGAAAAAGTGCTTTACAGCGTGGCCCAGGGCATGGACGCTGTGCGCCAGAGGACCAGCCTGACCTACACCAACCAGGGCGTCCTCTTTCTGGGTCTGCCCGAGGAGGACTACTTCGACCGGGGAGAAAAGCTGGAAGCGGTTTACACGCTCTTCCGGGACGCCGGCGTGACAGTGGAGAAGGAAGCGGATATTTTGCACCGGATGTGGTGCAAGTTTATGCTTAACGTCGGCGTTAATCAGGTTTGTATGGCCTATGACTGCGACTACGGCGGCGTACAGGCCCCCGGACAGGCCCGGGAGACCATGATCGCGGCCATGGACGAGGCCCGGAAGGTGGGCGCCTGCCAGGGGGTCCTGGTGACCCGGAAGGACCTGCAGGACTATCTGGCGGTGCTGGACGGCCTGGACCCCAAGGCCATGCCCTCCATGCGGCAGGACAGCCTGGCCCACCGGCCCAGCGAGGTGGAGCTGTTCGCCGGCGCCGTGTGCCGGCTGGCCCAGCAGTATGGGATGCAGACGCCGGTGAACGAAGCCCTGCAGGAGAAGATCCGGGAAATCGAGACAAACTGGTGAAGCAGAAACTGTAAGGTTGACAAAAAAAGAGAGGAAGCGGCGCGCGGGAAAAATAAGTGCGGAAAATTTGAAAAAAATGATTGACAGACCAGAAGGGAAGTGCTATCGTTGGAGGCAACAAAGGATACACCCCCCAACGAGGCACCGTAGTGAGGCATTGAACATGAATCTGTTTTTCGTGGAACTGCACATTCTGGCTGTCAGCATTATTGGGGTACTACTCGCTGTAGTAGTACCAGAAATAATGCTAAATGTTATGTCCAGAACAGGGAAGCGAAGCGCAAATGATTTTCAAGGCTGAGCGGCGCAGGCCCCTTGCGGCGGCCCTTGGTAAAGTAAATTTGCGGAGAACTGACAGGCTCTTGTGGTTTTAACGTTTGGCACGTAAAAGACCACAGGGCTTTTTTGTTTTCCCGAAGGAAAAAAGAGACCCGAGAAAGAAGGAGGAACCCGTATGGAAATGACAGGTGCCAAGATCTTGATGGAATGCCTGCTGGAACAGGGCGTCGACCTGGTGTTCGGCTACCCCGGCGGCACCATCCTGAATGTCTATGATGAGTTGTATCGTTACCGCGACCGGATCACCCACATCCTCACCGCCCACGAGCAGGGCGCGTCCCACGCTGCCGACGGCTATGCCCGCTCCACCGGCCGGGTGGGGGTCTGTCTGGCCACCTCCGGCCCCGGCGCCACCAACCTGACCACCGGCATCGCCACCGCTTACATGGACTCGTCCCCCGTGGTGTTCATCACCTGCAACGTGACCCAGAACCTCATCGGCCGGGACGCCTTCCAGGAGGTGGACATCACCGGCATCGCAATGCCCATCACCAAGTGTACCTACCTGGTCCGGGACGTGAACACCCTGGCTGACACCGTCCGCGAGGCCTTCGCCATCGCCCGCAGCGGCCGCCCCGGCCCGGTGCTCATCGACATCGTCAAGAACGTCACCGCCGAAAAGGCCGACTATGAATACCTGCCCCGGGAGAAGCACATCACCTCCGGCCGCCTGGCCAACCTGGTCCGCCGGGCCCGCACCAGCAGCCTGAAGATGCCCGAGCCCAACCAGGAGGACGTGAACAAGCTGGTGGACATGATCGCCGTGTCCAAAAAGCCCATGCTCATCTGCGGCGGCGGCGTGGTCCGCAGCCGCTCCCACGAGGAGTTCCGGGAGTTCGCCCGCCGGCTGGACGCGCCGGTGGCCATCACCCTCATGGGCGGCGGCGGCATCTCCGGCCGGGACCCCCTGGCCACGGGCATGATCGGTATGCACGGCTCCAAGGCCTCCAACATGGCCTGCGACGGCTGTGACCTGCTCATCGCCGTGGGCTGCCGCTTCTCCGACCGGGTGGCCCTGAAGCCCGCCACCTTTGCCCGCCAGGCCAAGATCGTCCAGATCGACATCGACCGGGCAGAGATCAACAAGAACGTGGAGACCGACCACCACATCATCGGCAACGCCCGTCAGGTGCTGGAGCTGCTCAACCGGAAGGTCCCCCAGTATGACCACAGCGAGTGGAAGAAGTATGTCTTCTCCTTCCCCACCGAGACCGCTTACGACGAGAACCCCAACCGCCTGACCCCCAAGCAGATCCTGAACACCATCGCCCGCCTGTGTCCCGACGACTCCATCGTCTCCACCGACGTGGGCCAGCACCAGATGTGGGCCATCCAGCACTTCCACTTTGACTATCCCGGCCAGCTGCTCACCTCCGGCGGCTTCGGCACCATGGGCTTCGGCCTGGGGGCCGCCATCGGCGCCAAGCTGGGCAACCCCGAGAAGACGGTCATCCACATCGCCGGCGACGGCTGCTTCCGCATGAACAGCAACGAGCTGTCCACCGAGGAGTTCTACAAGGCCCCCGTCATCACCTTCGTCTTCAACAACCACCGCCTGGGCATGGTCCGCCAGTGGCAGGAGCTGATCTACGAGAACCGCTTCAGCCAGACCACCACCGAGCGCGGCCCCGACTTCGTCAAGCTGGCCGAGGCCAACGGCCTCAAGGGCGCCCGGGTGACCACCCAGGAGGAGCTGGAGCAGGCCATCCAGGAGGCCCTGGCCGAGCAGGAGAAGGGCCTGGGCTATGTGGTCGACTGCAACATCGAGGAAACCGAGCTGGTGCGCCCCATGGTCAACGGCGGCACCCACATCACCGAGTTCCTGGTGAACTAAGGAGGCAAGAGACATGGAAGAAGTGAAACTGCGTACCCTGTCCGTTCTGGTGGACAATGAGTCGGGCGTGCTGTCCCAGGTGTCCCGCCTGTTCTCCCGCAAGGGCTTCAACGTGGAGTCCCTGGCCGTGGGGACCACCGACGACCCGAAGATCTCCCGCATGACCATTGAGGTGCTGGCCAACGAGAACCAGACCAACCTCATGTGCAACCAGCTGGCCAAGATGGTCCCCGTCCACTCGGTCAAGCTCCTGGTCCCCAGCCACTCCATCCGGCGGGAACTGGTATTGTATAAGGTACGGGCCAAGAACAGCGAGGACAAGAACGAGATCATCCAGATCGCCAACATTTTCCGGGGCTCCATCATTGATGTGTCCAAGGAGACCCTGACCCTCTCCGTCATCGGAGACGAGAAAAAGACCGACGCCGTGCAGGAGCTGCTGGCCGACTTCGGCATCGAGGAGCTGGTCCGCACCGGCATGATCGCGCTGGAACGCGGCAAATATACCATTGACGAAGACACCAAGGAAAAAGGAGAGTTCAACTATGGCAAAGATGTATTATGAGAAGGACTGCGACCTGAACCAGCTCAACGGCAAAAAGATCGCCATTGTCGGCTACGGCTCCCAGGGCCACGCCCACGCACTGAACCTGCGGGATTCCGGCTGTGACGTGATCATCGGCCTGCGTCAGGGCGGCAAGTCCTGGCCCGTGGCGGAGAAGGACGGCTTCCAGGTCATGACCGTGGCCGAGGCCGCCAAGGCCGCAGACATCATCATGATCCTCATCAACGACGAAAATCAGGCCGACATGTACCGCAAGGACATCGCCCCCAACCTCACCGCCGGCAAGGCCATCGCCTTTGCCCACGGGTTCAATATCCGCTATCAGCAGATCCAGCCCCCCGCCGACGTGGACGTGTTCATGGCAGCCCCCAAGGGCCCCGGCCACACCGTCCGCAGCCAGTATGTGGCCGGCAAGGGCGTGCCCTGCCTGGTGGCCGTGGAGCAGAACGCCACCGGCAAGGCCTATGACATCGCCCTGGCCTACATCGCCGGCATCGGCGGCGCCCGGGCCGGCATCATGGAGACCACCTTCCACGACGAGACCGAGACCGACCTCTTCGGCGAGCAGGCCGTTCTGTGCGGCGGCGTGGTGGAGCTGATGAAGCTGGGCTTCGAGACCCTGGTGGAAGCCGGCTATGAGCCTGAGAACGCCTACTTTGAGTGCATCCACGAGATGAAGCTCATCATCGACCTGATCAACAAGGGCGGCGTGGCCATGATGAACTACTCCATCTCCGACACCGCCGAGTACGGCGAGTATGTCTCCGGCACCCGCATCCTGCCCTATGAGCAGACCAAGGCCAACATGAAGGCCGTGCTGAACGACATCCAGGACGGCACCTTCGCCGGCAAGTGGATCGCCGAGAACAAGAACGGCCGCACCTTCTTCAACTCCAAGCGGGCCATGCTGGCCAAGCACCAGATGGAGACCGTGGGCGCCGAGTTGCGGAAGAACATGCTCTGGGGCGACGACGCCGACCCCGACACCGCCTCCAACTAACACCAAGAGGGACCACGGGTCCCTTCTCTCCCACGTCCCCCGGACCTGTCCAGGTTCGGGGGACGTGTTCTATCCCGGCGGGGGCGGGGCATATACATAGCCCAAGATCAGACCGACGGGAAAGGATGGGATCGTATGCCCTTTGAAGAGAGGACCCAACCCATGGAACAGACCGGCCACCGGATCATCCTGGTGTCTCGGGAACGCCTGACCGTGTCCGGCGTGTCCGGCGTGGAGAGCTTTGACGAGAACGCCATCGTGATGGCCACCGAGGACGGCCGCCTGCACATCCGGGGGGAGGAGCTGCACATTGAGAAACTCAGTCTGGACGGGGGCGACCTGCTGGTGCGGGGCCGGGTGGACGCCCTGACCTACGAGGAGGAAGAGGAGCCCCGGGAGGGCCTGCTGCGGCGGCTGCTGCGGGGATGAGCGTCTCCTTGCAGGACCAGCTCCGCACCCTGCTGCTGTGCCTGAGCATGGGGCTGGGGGTGGGGCTGCTGTATGACCTGCTGCGGCAGGTGCGTCTGGCGCTGCCCTGGCAGTGGGTGGGCGGGGCGCTGGATCTGTTGTTCTGGGCCGGGGCCTGGGGCTGCCTGTTCTTCTGCGGCATCGTCCTGGGCGGCGGCCGGGTGCGGCTGTATATCGCCCTGTGCCTGGCGCTGGGCGCGGCGGTGTATTTCTGGCTGGCCAGCCCCTGGGTCCGGCGGGTCCTGGCGGCGGTCTGGCGGCTGCTGGCCCGGCTGGCAGGAGGATCGCTGCGGCCCATGCGGTGGATCATGCGTGTTCTCACGGCTCCGTTGATAAAATATTTTCACCGGAGACGGGAAAAATGGAAAAAGTTCTTTTCTTTTTCCGCTGTGTGGAGTAAAATATATCATCCACGCACACGATCCCCGGCGGAAGTGCGCCGTGGAAACCAAGAAAGGGAGGCGGCAGCTGATGTTTCGCTCCAAAAAGGCTGGTCTTCTGATGAGGATCCTCTTTCTGGTCCTGCTGGCATACATGGTCTTTCTGCTGATCGGCGTGCGGCAGAAGATCGCCGCAGCCAACGCCGACGTGGAGAGCCTGACCCAACAGGTCAGCGAACAGACCCAGACAAACACCGAGCTTTCCAACGCCATCGAAAACCGTCATGACCCCTCCTTCCTGGAGGATCTGGCCCGGGAGAAGCTGGGCCTGGTGGGGCCAAACGACCGGGTGTTTCACATTGCAGACTAAGAGCGGCGCTCTTTTTTGCTCAGTTATGAGCCTATTTTAACGAGGAGGATTCTCACCATCTATGGAAATCAGTGTAGGCGCAGTCCTGGAAGGAACCATCAAAAGTATCACCAAATTCGGCGCATTCGTCTCTTTGCCCGGGGGACGGTCGGGTCTGGTCCACATCTCTGAGATCGCCCACTCCTATGTGGCCAACGTCAGCGATTTTCTGACCGAGGGCCAGACCGTGAAGGTCAAGGTAGTCGGCATCGACGAGGTCGGTCGGATCAACCTGTCCATCAAGAAAGCCACCCCCTCTCCTCCTCGTCCTCAGAACGCCGGCCGGGACCGTGCGCCCCGCTCCGACTTCCGGGGCGGCGGCCGCAGCCATGCCCGCACCGGCGGCGGCTACCACAGCGGCCAGCCCCGGGCTGCCAGCCAGCAGGCCGGCCCGGCAGACTTTGAGGCCCGCCTGAAGCAGTTCATGCAGGCCTCCGACAGCCGCCTGTCCGACCTGAAGATGACCGATAAGCGCGGCTCCCGCCGCAGCGGCCACCGCTGAGAACCTGCCACCACCCCGGCTCCGGCCGGGGTGGTGTTTTTGTGCCTTGGGGCAAAAAAAGCGCCTCCTCAAAAGAGGAAGCGCGAAAGCAGGAGAATGGAATGAACGATGTCATGACGGACAGCGCCTGCCGCCAGGACTATGGTATCCCATTTTCTGGAAAAGGTCAAGGGGGGCCTTTTGTCTCTTTTTGTCTCCGCCGGGGAGACAGGGGGATGGGGGAAGAGATTTTTTCTATTTTTCACAAAAACAACGTGACTTTTCTGGGAAGGTATGGTATACTATGAACGTAAGGAAGGGGAGCCTTCCCCTCCTTGCCCCTACGAAAGGAGCTGACATTCATGAAATTCACCTTTACCGACAAGAAAGTGAACATTCCCAATCGTGTGCATACCTATGCGGAGAAGAAGATCGGCAAGCTGGAGCGGTATTTCCAGAGTGAACCCGAGGCCTCCGTTGTTTTCAGCGTAGAGAAAGGACGGAATATCTTAGAGGTCACCATCCGTTCCGGCGCCACCGTCATCCGCGTGGCCGAGAGCACCTCCGATATGTTTGTCTCCGTTGACGCTGCCGTGGCGTCCATCGAGCGCCAGCTTCGCAAGAACAAGTCCCGCCTGGAAAAGCGCCTGCGTAAGGAGGCCTTCGAGGCCCTGCCCGACGAGGGCTACTTTGTTCCCGAGGAGGACGAGGATGAGGCCGCCTACCAGCTGGTACGCACCAAGCGCTTCTTCTTCCGCCCCATGAGCGTGGAGGAAGCCATTCTCCAGATGAATCTGGTGGACCACACCTTCTTCGCCTTCCGCAACGACGACGAGGGCGGCGCCTTCTCCGTGGTCTATAAGCGCAACGACGGCGGCTACGGCATCATCGTCGATCAGGACTGATCCCGGCAGCCCTTCGGGGCGCCGCTTCCCATAAAGCGTTATCACGAACACCAGAACGGCCCGGCAGGAGATCCTGCCGGGCCGTTTTTTGGGGGCTTATGCCTCCCAGGAGAAGGGGAGGACAGCGCTGGTCTCGTCGTCCTTCTGGGACTCGGGGTTGGCGGGCACGGGTTCCCGGTCGTAGGGGTGGTTGGGATCGGCAGAGGTGCAGCCGGCCAGCAGCGCCAGGGTCATCAGCGCGGTCAGGCACAGAGCAAGAAACTTTTTCATGGCGGATTCTCCTTTGGGTATAGATTCTCTCTCTTCGAGGGGGCGCAATGCCAGTAAAAACAGTATCTACCTTTTTGCCGCATTTTTCAAGGGGTTCTTCCCCAAAAGAGAAAACTTTTGTGGATCAATTTTCCAGCGTGAGGTCGCCCTCCTTGATCCAGCCCAGCTTCCGGCAGGGGATGCCGATGAGCCAGGTGAGGACCCCGGGCAGCACGAAGCAGATCAGGATCAGCCCCAGCCAGTCCATGGCGCCGACGGCCGGCCGCAGACCGTTGGCCACGTCCTGGACCCAGCCGGTGTACACCCCGATGGGCCCCACCAGCCCGCAGGTGCCCATGCCGGAGGAGACAGGGGTGCCGTTCATCTGCAGGTGGAACAGGCAGGTGGCCAGAGGGCCGGTGATGGCCGAGGCCAGGGTGGGGGGGAGCCAGATGCGGGGGTTGCGGACGATGTTGCCCATCTGGAGCATGGAGGTCCCCAGCCCCTGGGAGACCAGACCGCCCCACTTGTTCTCCCGGAAGGACAGCACGGCAAAGCCCACCATCTGGGCGCAGCAGCCGGCCACCGCCGCGCCGCCGGCCAGCCCCGTCAGCCCCAGGGCGGCGCAGATGGCGGCGCTGGAGATGGGCAGGGTCAGGGCGATGCCCACGATCACCGAGACCAGGATGCCCATGAAGAAGGGCTGCAGCTCCGTGGCCCACATGATGAGGTTGCCCACCCAGGAGGCGGCGGTGCCGATGGGGGGCGCGATGAGATAGGCCAGGCCGATGCCCACCAGCACGGTCACGATGGGGGTGACAAGAATGTCGATCTTGGTCTCCTTGGACACGGCCTTGCCGCACTCGGCGGCGAGGATGGCGATGACCAGCACGGCCAGCGGCCCGCCGGCCCCGCCCAGGATGTTGGTGGCGTATCCCACCGGCACCAGGGAAAAGAGGACCAGCGGCGGGGCTTGCAGGGCCGCGCCGATGGCCACAGCCATGGCCGGCCCCACCATGGCGGAGGCCAGGCCGCCCACGGTGTAGGCGGTGGCGGCTTCGCCGGTGCCCACGGTGACCACCGTGGCGGAGAGGAAGCCAATGTGGAACTGGGTGCCAAGGGTGTTCAGGATGGTGCCCACCAGCAGGGTACAGAACAGGCCCTGGGCCATGGCCCCCAGGGCGTCCACCCCGTAGCGTTTGGCGGAGAAGACGATGTTCTTCCGCCGCAGGAAGTTGTGAAGGGTTTCCATACGCGCTCCTTTTCTCTCAATGAAAGTGAAATAGCTCTTGCATCTGTCTTGACAGATGCAAGAGCTATTGTAAACTCTCCGGCGGCCCTTGTCAATCCCCCAATCGTCACTCCTGGAGGTAACGCAGGCCCAGGGCGTCCAGGCCGGCCAGGACCCGGCGGTAGGCGGCCTCGTCGGGGCAGCGCAGGTGGTGCAGATGCACCCCGCCGGTGAGGGTGGACAGGGGCGCGGCGTCCTGGACCTTCTCTACGAACTGGTCCACGTCATAGCGGGAGGCCAGACTGAGCTGGCCGGTGAGCTGGCCGTAGACCGGGTGGTCCACCACCACGTCCAGCACGGTGCAGCCGTTATCCACCATGACCAGCAGCTCCTGGCGGATCTGCTGGGGGGTGTGCAGGCAGGCGACTGTGCGCAGCAGGCCGCTCTCCTGGCTGAACTGGTATCCCCGGGGGGTGGACACGATGTCCATTCCGGCGGCCCGGAGCAGGGCGATGTCCCCCACGATGATCTGGCGGCTGACAGAAAATTGCTCCGCCAGGGTGGTGGCGCTGATGGGGGTGGCGGCGGTGAGGGTCTGGGCGATGCGGCGGCGGCGTTCCTCTGCTTTCATAGAGGGCCTCCTTTCCGGGGTTATTTGTGGTGGGTGATCAGGTCGTATTTGATGTCCCACAGCTTCTGGGACAGGTCCACATAGTAGTTGTGGGGGTTGTCAAAGCGCTTGACCTCGTCCCAGAGGGTGTCCATCTGCTGGGCACAGTAGGTCTGGATCTCCTCCAGGGAGGGCAGGTCATAGACTAACTTGCCGCCCAGGAAGATGGGCTGCTGTAACTCCCGGGCCGTGAAGTTATACAGGGTCTTTTTCTTCCAGGTGGCGTCGGGGTCAAAGATGGTCAGGCTGCCGTCGGGGCCGCGGTTGCTGTCGATGTCCTCGTCGTAGGTACACATCCAGTCGCCGATGGCCTTGCCAGTGTCGTTGCCATACAGGCGGAACAGGCGCTTGTACTGGGGGGTGGTGATCTTGGACACGTTTTCGCTGAGCTTGATCTTGGGGATCACGTTGCCCTGCTCGTCCTCGTAGGCCACCAGCTTGTAGACCCCGCCAAAGACAGGCTCGCTGCGGGCGGTGATGAGCCGCTCGCCCACGCCGAAGGCGTCGATCTCGGCCCCCTGCAGGAGGAGGTCCTGGATGATGGTCTCGTCCAGGGAGTTGGAGACGGTGATCTTGCACTCGGTCCAGCCGGCCTCGTCCAGCATCTTCCGGGCCTGCCGGGTCAGGTAGGCCATGTCGCCGGAGTCCAGGCGGATGCCGCACTTGGTCAGCCCCCGGGGCTTGAGCACGTCGTTGAAAGCCCGGATGGCATCGGGGATGCCGCTGTTGAGGGTGTTGTAGGTGTCCACCAGCAGGACGGGGTTGTCGGGGTAGATCTCGCAGTAGGTGCGGAAGGCGTCGTACTGGCTCTCAAAGGTCTGCACCCAGGCGTGGGCCATGGTCCCGCCGGCGGGGACGCCGTAGAGCTGGTCGGAGATGGTGCAGGCGGTGCCCTTGCAGCCGCCGATGAAGGCGGCTCTGGCCCCGTCGATGGCGCCGCTGGACCCCTGGGCCCGGCGGGAGCCGAACTCCAGCACCGTCCGCCCCCGGGCGGCCCGGACGATGCGGGTGGCCTTGGTGGCGATGAGGCTCTGGTGGTTGATGGTCAGCAGCAGGAAGGTCTCCAGCAGCTGGGTCTGGATGGCCGGGGCCCGCACGGTGAGGATGGGCTCGTTGGGGAAAACGGGGGTCCCTTCCGGCACGGCGAAGATGTCGCCGGTAAAGCGGAAGTTGGCCAGGTAGTCCAGAAAGCCCTCGTCAAACATGTTCCGCCCCCGCAGATAGGCGATGTCCTCGGGGTCGAAGTGGAGGTCCTGGATATATTCGACGACCTGTTCCAGCCCTGCCGCAATGGCGTAGCCGCCCTTGTCCGGGACGCTGCGGAAAAACAGGTCGAAGTGGGTGATCCGGTCCTTGTAGCCGGCTTTGAAGTATCCGTTGCCCATGGTCAATTCGTAAAAATCGCACAGCATGGTCATGTTCAGCTTCTTGTTTGTGTTCATAGCGAGATCCTCAGCTTTCGTCAATGGGGCGGCGCGGCCGCCCGGAGATCCCCTTGACCGGGGCGCTGACGCAGGCGATTCCGGTCCTGTTTCCTGCGTCCTGAAATCGTCTTATTATAGGCCGAAACCGGAGACACGTCAATAGATAAGCCCCTCTGCCGCAGAGGGGCAGAGGGGCGGCCGGAAGAAGGGGGAGAAGAGGAGAAAGTGTATAATCATGCGAGAAGAAAGAGAAGGGCACTTCAAAGAAAGAGAAAACAAACGATTTCCGGAGAGAACGAACGAAACGGGAAGGATGGAAAGAAAAAATATCCGAAAAGGAGCCGATAAATATAGAAGAGAGGCACAGCCGTCCCGCCGGCTCAGGAGACAAAAATCCTGCAAATTCTCTTTGTCTTTGGGCGGGATGGGCAAAATCCTGCACCGCAGGCATGTTCCGCCGGGCCGCGCATATCCATAGAGGGGACTGGATAGAAAGGATGCGATCGCGATGAAGTTCTTGTTCCGACGTCCTGCCAAAGAGAGACGGGTCATCCTGGTGCGGAAGGGATGGCTGGCCCTGCCGGCGGCGGTGCTGTGCGTGTGCGCCCTGTGCCTGCTAACGAACCTGCCCACCTATGTCTCGGCTTCGGCCCCCCAGCGGCAGCTGCCCATTTACTGTGTCCAGCGGGACCACAAGGTGTGCGCCCTGTCCTTTGACGCCGCCTGGGGCAACGAGGATACCCAGACCCTCATCGACATTTTTGACCGCTACGACGTGAAGGTGACCTTTTTCGTGGTGGGGGAGTGGGTGGAGAAATACCCCGACTCCGTCCGGGCCCTGGCCGAGGCGGGCCATGAGGTGATGAGCCACTCCAACGACCACGCCCACTTCAACACCCTCTCCGCCGACCAGATCGTGGCAGACCTCAACGCCTGCAACGACAAGATCGAGGCCATCACCGGCCGCCGGCCCACCCTCTTCCGGCCTCCCTTCGGCGAGTATGACGACCATGTGATCACCACCGTCCGGGGCATGGGTCTGGAACCCATCCAGTGGGACGTGGACAGCCTGGACTGGAAGGAGTATGACGCGGCGACCATCACCCAGCGGGTGACGGCCAACGTGGGGCCGGGGTCCATCGTCCTCTTCCACAACGCCGCCCTGCACACCCCGGAGGCCCTGCCGGGCATTCTGGACTACCTCTTCCGGGAGGGCTATGACGTGGTCCCCATCAGCCAGCTGATCCTGCCCGGGACCTGCGGCACAGACTATGTGATCGACCATGCCGGACGGCAATGTCCCGCCGAATGAGGCCCAGGATACCTATTTTATATAAAGGAATCCACTTTTTGGAAGGGGAAAAGCTGCGGCAGCCGGCGCGGCCTCTGCTGGGACAGGGGCCGCGCCGGCTGCAAGGGTTTGGAAAAAACAGGGGAGTCTGGGGAAAATTAACAGGTCAAAAAAAGCCTTTGAACCTCCTTGGTTCAAAGGCACAGCTGGCAGGGGTCCTGATGGTTTTGCTTCCAGGCTTCCACCCGCTGCTGGGTCAGGCGGAGAAAGACGTTGGTCAGGTGGGAGCGCTCCGACTCCCGGGGGCACAGGAGGCTGACCGTGCGGGTGAGGTCCTCCTTGAGGGGGATGACCTTCACGGCCCGGTTGGGCACCAGGTCCAGCAGGGTCAGGCCGGGCAGGACGGTGATCCCCAGCCCCTTTTCCACCAGGGCGATGGCCATCTGGTTTTCCTGGGGCTGGAAGTCCAGCCGGCTGGACTGGGCAAAGAGCTGATAGATCTCGTGGATGGCGCTGCCGCCGTCGGTGCTCTCGTTGGTGGGGATGAACTGATACCGCCCCACCACGTCCCAGACAGAGACCTCCTTCTGGTGGGCCAGGTCGCAGCCCTGAGAGACCACCAGATAGTAGGGGTCCTCATACAGCGGCAGGCTCTCCAGCCCCGACGGACAGCGGCCGGCAAAGAAGGAGCAGTCCAGCTTGTGTTCCTTCACGCCCAGCTCGCCGGTGAGGTAATAGGGGGCGTTTTCCAGCTTGACCACCGCCTCGGGATAGCTCTGATAAAAGGTCTCCAGGATCTCGGGCATCCACTGGGAGGCCACGCTGGAGAAGATGCCCACCCGCAGCAGCTCCCATTTGCTCACCCGGGCGGCTTCGTGGAGGCGTTTCTCCAAGGCTTCGATCTGGCGCATGATCTCCAGCAGGCCCACGCCGGCTTCGGTGGGGGTCACCCCGCGCTGGTCCCGGTAGAAGATCTTCACGCCCAGTTCGTTTTCGATGTTGTTGATGATATAACCCAGGCTGGGCTGGGTATACCCCATGGCCTGAGCGGCCCGGGTCATGCTGCCGCACTCGGCGGCCTTCAGGACGGGCGCATACTTTCCCATTGCTCATCGCTCCTTTTGCGCGTTGTCTTTTGGACAAGCAATCTGTATGGCGCAATATTATAGCACAAAAGCAGAAGACCCACAAGAAGATTTTTTTTATATCGGGATAGATGCTATCAATTTTACAAAAAAACCTGCGCCGAGTATACTAACGTCGGCCAAAAGCTTGGCCGCGGCGCGTGACGCCATACCGGTTTGGGTCGGTGCCTGTTCGCCCTCTCTTCTTCCAAGCAGGCAGCCGGCGGTCCTCTTCTGGGCGGGAGGGACCCCTTTGATCATTCCCCGGCCTGGACCAACTTTCCCTGTATCTTTTTTCAAGCAAAAAGCAGCCGTTGTGCGAACGGCTGCTTTTTGCTGCCAGGATTTCCAGGATATGGTTGTCTTGATTCATTTGCAGGAAACGATTCGCGCAAGAAATCTTTTAGTACGCGATAAAGGTTCTTTATTTTACATTTTTCTCGACATTTTTTATAATAAGGGGCAGATTCGCGTCGTTTTTTTTATCTTATTTTTCGGAAGCCCGGGAAGGGCAGAAGGAGGGTCGTGAACAATTTTAGAAAAAATGACGCATTTCCTGCGTGATTTCAGTTCTTCCTTCGGAGGGCTGAAGAATGGACAAGATTTTAGAAAAGAGGTACGGTATGAGTAATCAGTCAGAAAAGAAGGGAGTCAGTGCAGTAGACTTTTTCTGCATTGGCTTTGGCGCCATCGTTGGCGTTGGCTGGGCCGTGGCCATCAACGGCTGGATGACCAGCTGCGGCGGTCCTGTTCCGGCCGCTGTGGGCTACATCGTGGCCCTGGTCATGATGATCCCCATCGCCCTGTGCTACTGCGAGCTGGTCCCCATGATCCCCGTGGCCGGCGGCGGCATGGCCTTTGCCTACCGGGCATTCAATGAGAAGGTCTCCTTCATCTCCGGTTGGGCAGCCTTTGGCGCATTTGTTTCCATCATCCCCTGGGAAGCCATCCAGATCACCGACGTGCTGGGCTATCTGATCCCCAACATCAAATCTGGTGAGCCCCTGTATCGTTTGGCCGGAACGGATATTTATCTGGTCACCATCATCATTGGTACCATCTGCTCCCTGCTGCTGTTCGCCCTGAACATGCGCGGCCTGGCCGCCGCAGCCATGGTGCAGAAGGTCCTGTGCTTCATCCTGGTGGGCGCCGCCGTCATCGGCGCTGTGGCCTGCCTGGTGGGCGGCGAAGCCAGCAACTGGCAGCCCATCTACGACGTGACCGACCCCACCATCTACGGCAGCGCCAAGGAAGGCCTGAAGGAAGTTTCTCACAACAGCATGTTCGGCGGCGTGATGGCCATTCTGGCTTCCGCGCCCTTCTTCCTGGCCGGCTTTGAGACCATCCCCCAGGGCGTTGAGGACGCCGGCGGCGACATCACCAACGTGGGTAAGACCGTGGTGCTGTCCGTGGTGCTGGCCTGTGTCTTCTATGCCATCCTGCTGCTGTGCTTCGGCTACGGCTGGCCCTGGCAGGAGTTTGCTCACATGGAGAACCCCTCCGCTGCTACCATGTTCCTGAGCTTGTTCCCCGGCACTGTGGGCAACGTCCTGTACTGGCTGATCACCCTGGGCGCCATCGCCGGCCTGTTCACCACCTGGAACGGCTTCTTCATGGCCTCCGCCAGCCTGCTCATGGGCATGGGCCGCGGCTGCCTGGTGCCCAGAGTCTTTGCTAAGCAGAACAAGAACGGCATCCCCGTTCCCGGCCTGGTGGTCTGCCTGGTGCTGTCCCTGATCGGCCCCTTCCTGGGCGCTGGCCTCATCACCGACATCACCTCCTTCTCCGCCGCAGCCTTCGTGCTGTCCTGGACCCTGACCTCCTACTCCCTGATCCGGCTGCGTAAGACCGAGCCCGATCTGGAGCGGCCCTACAAGATCCCCGGCGGCATGGCCACCGGCATCTTCTCTGCCGTGGTGACCACCGTGGTCCTGGTGCTGCTCTTCGTGCCCAACAACCCCGTGTACATGGGCAAGACGGCCAGCCTGATGTTTGTGGGCTGGATGGTCATTGGCATCGTCCTCTTCCTGCTCTCCTCCTTCCAGCGGCGGAGCATCTCCAAGGAAGAGCGTGCAGCTGCCATGTTCAACCACGCCAAGGACGCCTGATCGCTGTCCGCCTGTATTTCACGACCGACGCAACCAGGCGCGGCGCTGCTATCGCAAGCGCCGCGCCTGGTTTTCCCCTGTTTTTTGCGGGAGTGTGGATTCTTCTTGCAATTTCCGAACGGCTCCTGTAGAATGTTGAGAAGTTGCCGCCCATCAAAAATTAAGAGAAAAGAGAGCGTGATTCCCATGAACCAGATCTTTGACAGCATCGATGGTGTTGTCACCGCCATCAGCGGCGTGCTGTACAAACCCTACATCGTCCCCCTGTTCCTGTTGGCTGCGGGCCTGATCTTCACCTTCCGCAGCAAATTCATCCAGATCCGTATGCTGGGCGAGTCCTTCCGCGTGGTGAAGGAGAAGCCCAAGACCAAGGGCAGCGTCTCCTCCTTTGGTGCGCTCATGATCTCCACCGCTTCCCGGGTGGGGACCGGCAACATCGTGGGCGTCTCCACCGCCATCTGCCTGGGCGGCTACGGCGCAGTGTTCTGGATGTGGGTCACGGCCATCCTGGGCGGCGCCTCCGCCTTTGTGGAGTCCACCCTGGCCCAGATCTACAAGCGCAGAAACAAGGACGGCACCAGCTACGGCGGCCCCTCCTATTATATGGAAAGCGCCCTGCGGAATCGGTGGCTGGGTGTGATCTTTGCCGTGATCATCATTCTGACCTATGCCGTGGGCTACAATATGCTGGCCTCCTATAACCTGCAGTCGGCCTTCTCCGGCTTCAGCTTCTACAGCGAGAAGACCCCCTTTGTGGTGGGTCTGGTCCTGGCCGTGCTCTTTGCCGTCTGCGTGCTGGGCGGCGCCCGCCGGCTGACCAAGGTCACCGGGGCCTTGGTGCCCGTCATGGGCGTGCTGTATGTGCTGGTGGCCCTGGTGGTGGTGGTGACCCACCTGAACCTGGTCCCCTCCGTGTTCCAGAAGATCTTCGTCAGCGCCTTTGACTTCCCCGCCATCCTGGGCGGCTTCACCGGCTCCTGCATGATGGAGGGCATCAAGCGCGGCCTGTACTCCAACGAGGCCGGTATGGGCTCCGCCCCCAACGCCGCCGCCACCGCCGACGTGTCCCACCCCGTCAAGCAGGGCCTGGTGCAGATGCTGTCCGTGTTCATCGACACCCTGCTCATCTGCTCCGCCACCGCCCTCATGTGCCTGTGCTCCGGCGTGGAGCCCACCGCGGAGGCCGCCGGCGCTCCCTATGTGCAGGCTGCCCTCCAGAGCGCCCTGGGCAACTTCGGCCCCATCTTCATCGCGGTGTCCATGGCCCTGTTCGCCTTCACCACCCTGATCGGCAACTACTATTACTGCGAAGGCTGCCTGCGCTTCATCTTCAAGAAGACCCCCAGCCAGACCTTCATGAACGTCTTCCGCATCATCGCAGCCATTATTGTTCTGCTGGGCGCCATGCTGAGCATGCAGCTGGCCTGGGACACCGCCGACCTCTTCCAGGCCATGATGGTGGTCATCAACATCCCCGTCATCCTTATCCTGGGCAGCAAGGCGATGCTGGCCCTGAAGGACTATGTGGACCAGCGGAAGGAAGGCAAGGACCCCGAGTTCAAAGCTGCCAGCATCGGCCTGACCGAGGAGACCGACTACTGGAACTGAGACGATCCGTTCCCCCCACCCATCGGATGCAAGGAGGTATTGCACCATGAAACAGACCAACCGAACCCTGCGCTTCACCGCCGCCGCCCTGACCCTGACGCTGGGGCTTGGCCTCACCGCCTGCGGCGGCACAGCCCCGGCGGCAGAGACCCCGGAAGAAGTGATGACCAAGGCCCAGGAGGCCATGGCAGGCGTGACCAGCATGGGCTATGACATGACCATGGACCTGTCCCTGGGGGCAGAGGGGGAGACCCTGACGATCTCCAGCGTCACCCGGGCGGACACGATCCTCTCGCCCCTGGTCATGAAGGCCGAGATGGAGATGGACCTGGGCGACCTGGGCGGGACCACCAACATGGTCCTCTATGCCAAGGAGCAGGACGGCAGCTATCTCACGGCCGTCGGCACCCCCGACGAGACCGGCCAGATGGTCTGGCAGAGCAGCAGCATGGATGCCCTGGGCGAGCTGGAGACCCTCAACGGCGCAGACTCCATGCAGCTGTATCTGGACAGCATCCAGAACTTCACCCAGGGAGAGAGCGAGACCGTCGGCGGCGTGGAAGCCACCCGCTACGACGGCGTGATCCTGGGCGAAGATCTGAGCGAGGTCATCGCGGCCTCCGGGGCCCTGTCCCAGCTGGACAGCCTGGGGCTGGGCGAGATGAGCGACCTCTTCACGGACATGGGCGACCTGCCGGTGAGCCTCTGGATCGCCAAGGAGACCTATTATCCGGTCAAGTACGAGATGGACCTGACCAAGATGATGCAGTCCATCCTGGACAAGACCCTCAGTGAGCAGGTGGGCGCTGACATCGGCCTGACGGTGGAACAGACGGCACTGTCCATGACCCTCCGCGACATCAACCAGGTGGGGGGGATCGAGATCCCCGCCGAAGCCCTGGAGACCTGACCTTTCCGGCAGGGTGCGGCACTGCGCCGCACCCTGCTTTTTCAGCGCTTCCGGCGGGGGAGAGCGGTCTGACGGAGAGGGTTTGAAAACTTTTGCGCCCCCTGGCTATCCTTTGTGCGTGTTCTTTTTCCTCTTTTTTGTCGCGCGTATTGCCTTTTTTTGTTTTATCCTATATAATCAAAGGTGAAAATTTGCATCAGTGAGGAATGCGTATGTACCAGGTTATCATTGTGGAAGACGACCCCATGGTCGCCGAGATCGACAAGCAATATGTAGAGCACAACAACAAGATGACCATTGCCGGGATTTTTCAGAATGGTCAGGAGGCCCTGGACTTCGTCCGGGACCATCCGGTGGACCTGATCATGCTGGACTACTACATGCCGGTGATGGACGGACGGACCTTCCTGCTGAAGCTGCGGGCCGAGGGCATCCTGGCCGACGTGATCATGGTCACCGCCGCCAGCGAGGCCCGGCATGTGAGCGAGCTGTATTCCTACGGGGTGTCGGATTACCTCATCAAGCCCTTTGACTACAACCGCTTCCAGACGGCCCTGCAAAAGTTCGTGGCCCGGCGGGAGGCCTTCGCCGGGGACAAAGCCTTCAACCAGGAAGAGCTGGACAAGGTCATCGCCCCCGAGGGCCAGCGCAGCGGCCAGTTCGTGGACAAGGGCATCCACCCGGTCACCCTGGAGATCATCTGCTCCTTCCTGCGGGAACACAAGAGCGAAAAGCTCTCCATCGAGGACATCGCCAAAAACGTCTCCCTGTCCCGGGTGACCCTGCGGCGGTACATGAACTACCTGATCGACAAGAACAGCGTCATCGGCGGGGTGGATTACTCCACCGGCGGCCGACCCTCCGCCGTGTATACTTACATCGGCAAGTAAGAGAAGAGATCCCGAACAAAACAAAAGCTCCTGTGTGTTGCCAGAACCCACGGGAGCTTTTTCTAAAAGGAGGCACAGCGACAATGGCAGCATTCTACACCAAGTTTATCCACGAGACCTTTGACGCGGCGGGGCAGATCACCCAGTGGTCCTACGACTACGCCCCCAACTTCAACTATGCCTATGACGTCATCGACGCCCTGGCCCGGCAGATCCCGGACAAACCGGCCATCCTGTGGGAGAACGACCGCCAGGAGCGGGCCTGCCTGACCTATGGCGACCTGTCCCGCCAGAGCAGCCAGGCCGCCAACCTGCTCCGGCAGCGGGGGATGAAAAAGGGGGACGTGCTCCTGGCCGCCGTGCGGACCCACTGGTCCTATTGGGTGGCGGCCCTGGCGGCCCATAAGCTGGGCGTGATCCTCTGCCCGGTCTATTACCGCCTGACCGCCCAGGACCTGGCCTACCGGATGAAGACCGCCCGGGCGGGCGGCGTCCTCACCTGCCTGGAGGGTCCGGCAGCGGCCAACGTCCTGGCAGCGGCAGAAGAGGCGGGGGTCCCCCTGCGCTTTGCGCTGGGGGAGGAGCCGGGCTTCGAGAACTGGTTCACGGCCCTGGACGGACAGCCCGAGACCATAGACCGGGCAGACACCCGCAGCGACGAGCCGATCCTGCTCTATTTCACCTCCGGCACCACGGGCAAGCCCAAGGGCGTCCTCCACAGCCACACCTACACCCTGGGCTGCCACTGGGGCGCCCGGTACATGCAGGACATCGGTCCGGCCTCCCGGCACTTTGCCACCGGCGACACCGGCTGGGAGGTGACCTCGGGCACCAAGTTCTATGGGCAGCTGCTGCTGGAATGCACCCTGCTGGTGTATGACTACGACCGCTTCCCGCCGGAAAAGGTCCTGGACTTCCTGGCCCGGGAGCGGGCCACCGGCATCATGGCCCAGCCCACGGTGTACCGGATGTTCACCCAGGTGGGCATGGACCGCTACGACCTGTCCAGCGTCACCAACTGCGGGGTGGGGGGCGAGCGCCTCCTGCCCGACCTGACGGCGGCGGTGAAGGCCCAGACCGGCCAGCGGCTCTATGAGGGCTATGCCCAGTCTGAGGCGGGCCTCATCGCGTCGGCCAGCAAGGCCCTGGGCTGGAAAGAGGGGTCGGTGGGAAAGATCCTGCCCAAGTACCATGTGGAGATCCGCCGGGAGGACGGCGCCTTTGCCGGCCCGGGGGAGGAGGGCGAGATCGTCCTGGTGGCCGATGGCGGCCGGCGTCCTCTGGGCCTCATGATGGGATATTGGGAGGACGAGGAGGCCAACCGCCGCCTGTGGGATGGCGACATCTTCCACACCGGCGACCTGGCCACCCGGGACGACGAGGGCTTCCTGTACTACCTGGGCCGCTACGACGGGATCATCAAGACCAAGGGCTACCGGGTCAGCCCGGTGGAGATCGAGGACGTTCTGTCCCTTCACCCGGCCGTGGAGGAGTGCATGGCCGTGGGAGAGCCCGACCCGGAGCTGGGCCAGCGGGTCAAGGTCTATGTGAAGGCCGCCCCGGGCTATGTCCCCGGCCCGGCGCTGGAGCAGACGCTGCTGGCCTTCCACAACGACCGGTGCGTCGGCTTTAAGAAGATCCGGGCCTTGGCCTTTGTGGACCATCTGGCGCGGAACCAGAACGGCAAGCTCATCCGCGATCAGTTTGCCCAGCCCCGCTGAGGGCGGTATTCGTTGACAGTGTGTTGCCGGACCAGTATAATAGACAGCAATCTATCAGAAACGGAGGAGTCTGGTATGCCTCTGCTGGAGTTAAAGGATGTCACCGTGTCCTTCCCGGTGGCCAAAAAGCGGCCGCCGGTGCGGGCGCTGGAAGGAATGTCCCTGTCTGTAGCGCAGGGGGAGCTGGTGGCCCTGGTCGGTCCGTCCGGCTGCGGCAAGACCACTGCCCTGAATGTCCTGGCCGGGCAGGTGCCCGTGGACCAGGGACAGGTGCTGCTGGCCGGCCAGCCGGTGCAGGGCGTGCTGCCCTCCATGGGGTATATCTCCCAGGGCGACACCCTGCTGCCCTGGCGGACTGTCGTGGACAACGTGGCCCTGGCCATGGAGCTGCGGGGGGTCCCCAAGGCCCGGCGGCGGGAGAAGGCCCGGGCCCTCATGGAGACCGTGGGTCTGGCCGGGTTTGAGGAGCACTATCCCCGCCAGCTCTCCGGCGGGATGCGGAAGCGGGCGGCCATCGCCCGGGTGCTGGCGGTGGACCCGTCCATTCTGATGATGGACGAGCCGTTCGCCCCCCTGGATGCCCTCACCCGCCAGCGGCTCCAGGACGAGATCCTCTCCCTGTGGGAGAGCACCGGCAGCACGATCCTCTATGTGACCCACGACCTGACCGAGGCCATCACCCTGGCCGACCGGGTAGTGCTGCTCTCCCGCCGCCCGGGCCGGGTGGTGGCGGAGTATCCCATCGACCTGCCCCGGCCCCGGCGGGTGATGGACGTGAAATTCACCCCGCGCTTTGTGGAGCTGGAACGGACCATCTGGCAGGACCTCCACGAGCAGTTGGAGGGAGGCGCGCCATGAAACAGGAAGCCAAACGGATCTCTCCCGGCGTGTGGACCCTGCTGGGTCTGGTCATCGCCCTGGCCCTTTGGGAGGCAGCGGCGGCGGGCGGCCATGTGAAGGAGTTCTTTTTCAGCCGCCCCAGCCTGCTCTGGCAGGAGTTTTTGACCATGCTCTCCAACGGTATGCTGGCCAAGCATCTGAGCGTGACGTGCCAGGAGGCCGGGCTGGGCCTGCTCTTCGGCGGGGTGTTCGGCACCCTGGCCGGGCTGGGCCTGGGCATGAGCCCCCGGGTGAGCCGGGCGCTGATGCCCCTCATGACCGGCCTGAACGGCCTGCCCAAGCTGGCCCTGGGGCCGTTGTTCATCATCTGGTTCGGCCTGGGGCTGCGGTCCAAGGTCCTCATCGCGGCCCTGATGGTCTTTTTCATCTTCGCCTTCAACCTCTACGCCGGGGTGCGGAGCGTGGACCAGGAGCTGGTGAACGCAGTGCGCCTGCTGGGGGCCACCCGGGGGCAGGTGCTGGGCAAGGTGATCTGGCCCGCCTGCCTGCCCTGGCTGCTGGCCAGCCTGCGGACCGGCCTGGGCCTGGCCCTGTCCGGGGCCATCGTGGGGGAGTATCTTGGCTCCACCCGGGGCATGGGCTGGCTGCTGTCCGCTGCGGGCGACGTGTTCAACGCCCAGCGGGTGCTGTGCTGTGTGCTGATCCTGGTGGTCATCATCGTTCTGCTGGACGGCCTGCTCCGGCTGGCCGAGCACTTCCTGCTGCGCTGGCGGGAGACGGCGCACTGAAACCGGTGGTATCCGCTTCGGCGGAAGCAATAGATCCGACCACAACCAATCATAAAAAGGAGGATTCCCATGAAGAAAGTATTTGCCCTGCTGCTGCCGCTGGCGCTGGTCTTTGGCCTGCTGGCCGGCTGCGGCCAGACCGAGCCCGCCCCGAAAGAGGACGGCGACACCGCCGGCCAGGAGAAGCTGCAAAAGATCGTCATTACCGAGGACGTGCGCGGCTACCACTGGGCCCCTGCCTATCTGGCCCAGACCCTGGGCTATTTCGCCGAGGAGGGGCTGGACGCAGAGTTCCAGACCATCAAGGGCGGCGATGCCACCACCCCGGTGCTGTCCGGCGACGCCCAGTTCTGCCTGAAGGGCATCGAGACCTCGCTCATGCTCAACGAAGCCGGGCAGGGCTGCAAGGTCATCGTCTCGGCCACCCAGAAGTATCCCTATCAGCTGGTGGGGGCCAACGAGAACTACAGCACCATCGAGTCTCTGAAAGGGCAGGTGGTGGCCGGCGGCCTGAGCGCCAACAGCGGCCCCTACACCTTTGCCAAGGCCTGCATCACCGCCGCCGGGATGGACCCCGACGCAGACGTGGAGGTGACCAGCATGGCCAGCGCCGGCTATGCCGCCGCCATCGAGAGCGGCGAGCTGCAGGGCGCAGTGTCCACCAACCCCTGGTCGGCCAAGAAGCTGGCGGACCTGGGCGGCGTGGTCATCGTGGACGGCACCGACGAGGCTGAGATCGAGAAGATCATCGGCTCTCCCACCTATGAGCTTTTTGCCGTGCTCACCTCCGACGAGCTGATCCAGTCCGACCCCGAGCTGGTCCAGAAGGCCGTCAACGCCATGGCCAAGGCCATGCAGTGGATGGAGCAGGCCACCCCCGAGGAGATCGCAGAAAAGATGCTGCCCCTGTTTGACGGCGCCCAGGAAGAACTGCTCTACGACGCCCAGTATGACAAGGAGCATCAGGTGGCCAACTACACCGGCTACCACACCGAGTCCGGCTTCCACGCGGCGGTGAAGCTCACCAAGATGGCCGGCGGCATCACCCAGGACACCACCGAGGACAAGATCTACGACGAGAGCTTCCTGGACAGTGCCTGGCAGGCCCTGGGGAAAGACGCCCAGTGAGCGACGAGACATACCGGCTGCCGCCCAGGCATAGGGTGACCCCGGGAGGGATGTGACCGATGGGATTGCTGGAACTGACCCTGCTGGCGGTGGGGTTATCCATGGATGCCTTTGCGGTGTCCATCTGTAAGGGCCTGGCCATGGACCGGGTCACCCCGGGCCGCGCGGCGGTCGTGGGCCTGTGGTTCGGCGGGTTCCAGGGGCTGATGCCGCTGGCGGGCTGGTTCCTGGGCTCCCGCTTTGCCGGGTACATCGCGGCGGTGGACCATTGGATCGCCTTTGCCCTGCTGGTGGTCCTGGGGATCAACATGCTCCGGGAGGCCCGCCAGGAGGAGAGCGAAGGGACCGATGCCTCCCTGGCTGCGGGGATCATGCTGGCCATGGCCCTGGCCACCAGCATCGACGCCCTGGCGGTGGGCATCACCTTTGCCTTTCTGGCGGTGGACATCCTGCCGGCGGTGACGTTCATTGCCGCAGTGACCTTCCTGCTCTCTGCCCTGGGTGTGAAGCTGGGCAGCCTGTGCGGGACCCGGTACCGGGCCAAGGCCGAGGTCTTAGGCGGTGGGATTCTGATTCTGCTGGGGTGCAAGATCCTGCTGGAACATTTGGGGGCATTCTGAACGGCCCCGGAACGAAAAAAGGAGAATCCGTATGAAAAAATTACTTGCCTGTCTGCTGGCCATGACCATGGCCCTGGGCCTGCTGGCCGGCTGCGGCCAGACCGAGTCCGCCCCGAAAGAGGACGGCGACACCGCCGACCAGGAGAAGCTGCAAAAAATCGTCATCACCGAGCAGGTGCGCGGCTACCACTGGGCCCCTGCCTATCTGGCCCAGACCCTGGGCTACTTTGCCGAGGAAGGGCTGGACGCAGAGTTCCAGACCATCAAGGGCGGCGACGCGACAGCGCCGGTGCTGGCCGGAGAGGCGCAGTTCTGCTTGAAGGGCATTGAAACGGCGCTCATGGTCAATGAATCCGGCCAGGGGTGTAAGGTCGTGCTTTCTTCCACGCAAAAGTATCCCTATCAGCTGGTGGGGGCCAGTGAGAAGTATGCGACCATTGAGTCTCTGAAAGGGCAGACTGTGGCCGGAGGACAGAGCACCAACAGCGGGCCGTATTCGTTTGCCAAGGCTTGCATCGCCTCTGCGGGAATGGACCCTGCCGCAGATGTGAATGTGACTACGATGGCCAGTGCAGGGTATGCCGCTGCCATTGAGAGCGGTGAGCTTCAGGCGGCGGTATCTGCCAACCCCTGGTCGGCAAAGAAGCTGGCAGATCAGGGCGGTGTAGTCATTGTAGACGGGACCAACGAGGCAGAGATCGAAAAAATTATCGGTTCGCCCACGTATGAACTCTTTACGGTCATTGCCTCTGATGAGCTGATCCAGTCCGACCCGGAGCTGATCCAGAAGGCCGTCAACGCCATGGTCAAGGCCATGCAGTGGATGGAGCAGGCCACCCCCGAGGAGATCGCGGAAAAGATGCTGCCCCTGTTCGACGGCGCCCAGGAGGAGCTGCTCTACGACGCCCAGTACGACAAGGAGCATCAGGTGGCCAACTACACCGGCTACCACACCGACACCGGCTTCCAGGCGGCCCTCAAGCTGACCAAGCTGGCCGGCGGCATCACCCAGGACACCACGTCGGACAAGATCTACGACGAGAGCTTCCTGGACAACGCCTGGCAGTCTCTGGACCGCGCCCAGTAACCGTTCCGGCGGCAGAGGAGAACACCCATGCAAACAAGCAAAAAATGTCTGGCGGGCCTGCTGGCCCTGCTTCTGAGCCTGAGCCTGACCGTACCCGCCCTGGCCGCCCCGGCGGTGGAGGAGGAGGACGCAGCCTGGCAGCTCTACCGGATGGGCCTGTTCCAGGGGACCGGCACCGACGAAGAAGGATTTCCGGTCTTTGACCTGGAAAAGACCCCCAACCGTGCCCAGGGCGTGACCATGCTGGTGCGCCTGCTGGGCCAGGAGAAGCAAGCCCAGGAGGGGACCTGGCACACCCCCTTCGAGGATGTGCCCGACTGGGCGGCCCCCTATGTGGGCTATGCCTATGAGGCCGGCCTCACCGACGGCAAAAGCCCCACCCGGTTCGTGCCGGACAGCCCCCTGCAGCCCCGGGAATACCTGACCTTTGTGCTGCGGGCCCTGGGGTATGACTCCCAGACAGACTTCTCCTGGGAGACCCCCTGGGTACTCTCGGACGCCCTGGGCATCACCCAGGGGGAGTATGGGGCCGAGACCACGGCCTTTGACCGGGGGGATGTGGCCTGGCTGTCCCGGAAGGCCCTGTCGGCGGTGTCCAAAGGGACCGAGCAGACCCTGGCCGACCGGCTGGCCCAGCAGGGCTATACCGACCCGGCCAGCCGCTGCCTGTGGCGGGAGGACTGCGTCACCAGCCGCAAGGACAACCTGTTCTTTTCCTTTGCTGCGGAGAAGGACAGCCCGGAGACCTATACCAGGTTCCGGGTGACCCAGGCCACGGTCAACGGCCTGCCCTGCACCCTGGAGGGCTGGGAGACCCCGGAGGCCGTGAAGAAGCACTGCCAGAAGGTCAGCGACAAAGAGGAGCAGACCGTGGCGCTGCCCGGCGCCTTTGCCCTGGTCCGCCTGACCTTTGACGAGGCCAAGGCCAAGGAGCGCGCCACGGAAACGGTGCAGGCCAACGGGGTGACCTACCCCGTGCTGACCTTCAAGCTCCGCGGCACCGGCGCCCTGGAGGACGGGACCGAGGTGGAGGAGCTGGTGGTGATGGACTACTATATCGACGGCTATCAGGGGCTGTTCTGACCCTGCTGCCAGAAAGCGCGCGCCTGTCTCTGCGGGAGAGATCCCCGCAGAGACAGGCGCGTTTTTTGCCCGGCTCCCTTGCGGGGACCGGGCGGCTTTGGCAGGCGTTTTGTTGCAGCAGAAAATAGTTTTTAGGAAATCTACAAAAAAGACGAAAAAAGTATTTGCAAAATTGGAAAAGTGTGCTATAATACCGATAGTGATAGGAAGGAAGTGTTAGTTATCGGAATCAGCTGTTTCAGCGCGTGAGAACCCCACGGGTGTTCGCCAACGCTGAGTCAGGCGCTTGAAAGGAGTAGTCGTTATGAAGATCCAATTTTCCAACAAGAACATGACCGTTCCTGATCGTGTATACTCCCACGCAGAACAGCGCATCAACGAGCTGGACCATCTCTTCCGGGGCGACCCCGAAGCTGTGGTGGTCTTCAGCGCCGAAGACGGCAAGCACGTCATCGAACTGACCATCTTCTCCGGCTCCACCATCTTCCGTGTGGTGGAAAAGACCTCGGATATGCTGGTCTCCATCGACGCCGCCGTCTCCTCCATCCGTCGCCAGCTGAGAGATCACCGCACCAAGCTGGCAGAGAACATCAACCTGGACGCTTTTGAAAAGGACGCAGACGAGCTCATCTTCATCCCCGAAGTGGACCGCTTCGATGAACCTTCCTATCAGGTGGTCCGTTCCAAGGAATTCGAGTTTGGCCCCATGTCGGTGCAGGAAGCCATCCTGCAGATGAATCTGATCGGCCACTCCTTCTTCGCCTTCCGCAATGAGGAGAAGGACGACGCGTTCTCCGTGGTCTATCGCCGCAACGACGGCGGCTACGGCATCCTGGTGGACAAGACCTGACCCGCACTCCCAGCGCTGAAACCAAGCTTCCTGTCCCAGAAACGGAAGACACAATCCATACGATCGCATCCCTGGCGGAGGCTGGCCTGCATGGCCAGCCTCCTCTTTTTGTGCGCCTCAGCGCAGCTCGTCCAGAATGGCCTCGTATTCCTGGGAGAAGATGCTGCCCTGGTTCCAGATGCCGGTGAAATCGTGCTGCACGGCAAAGTCCTCCAGGGGGATCTGCCGCAGGACCCCGTCGGCCAGCTCCTGGGCCACGGCGGCCCGGTAGAGAAAGGCGATGCCGCAGTCCCGGCGCAGCAGGGAGACGATGGTGTGGATGTTTTCAATCTCGGCCAGATGGTGAAAATCCAGCAGCGACATGCTTTGCAGGGCCAGGGCCCGGCTCAGGATGGCCCGGGTGCCGGAGCCGGGCTCCCGCACCAGCAGCCGTTCGCCGGTCAGGTCCCGCAGGCGGCGCACCGGCTGCCGGAACCGGTGGTCTGCCGCCGCCACGGCGATGTAATCCTCCCGGCGGTACAGGCGGGTGTGGTAGCGGCTGGCGTCAAAGTAGCCCTCCACGATGGCAAAGTCGATGCTGCCCTCCTCCAGGGCGGCCAGCAGGGTCTGGGTGTTGCCGTAGCGGATGTGGAAGTCCGTGTCCGGGTGGGCCTTGATCAGCCGGGCCAGGGCCGGGACGATGGCGTACTCTCCCACCGTCATGGTCACGCCGAAGGTGAGGACCTTCTTGGCGGCCATGCTCTCCTGCATCCGTTTGCGGATGGTGTTCTTGTCGTTGTGCAGGGAGGCCAGACAGGTCCGCAGGATCTCTCCGGCCGGGGTGAGGGTCAGGCGCTTGCGCTCCCGGTAAAACAGGGGCGTGCCATAGTGCTGCTCCAGATACCGGATGTGCTGGGACACCGC
Organism: uncultured Eubacteriales bacterium; assembly: GCA_934597725.1. GTDB lineage: Bacteria > Bacillota > Clostridia > Oscillospirales > Oscillospiraceae > Evtepia. Next base: position 30,021 of record CAKTSK010000005.1, on the reverse strand, counting down.
CGGCTGGGTCAGGTTCAGGGCCTCGGCGGCCCGGGTAAAGTTCATCTCCCGGCAGACGGCCAGGAAGGTCTCCAGGCGAAAGTCCAGCATCGCAAGGACCTCCTTTTTATTTTGTTGCCATCATAACATATTTTTATCTATCTATCAAATATTATAACTTTACAAAATGGAGAAAAAGAGGTATGGTACAACCATAGAAAAAAGAGATTGGCCCCGGACCGGGGCAGAAGAAGGAGGGACAGACGATGGCGCATCGGACGAGAACGACGGCGTGCTTCACCCATCGGACTGCGGAGGGCTGCCGCAGACAGGAAAGGGGGCGCAGAGGATGACCAAGGTAAAGACCACCTGGAAAGGGCTGCTGCTGTGCGTCCTGCTGGCCCTGCCGGCCACCTTCTTGGGCCGGCTGCTGCCGGTGGTGGGCGGCCCGGTGTTTGCCATTGCCATCGGCATGATCCTGGCCCCGGTGATCCGGCGCTGGTCCGGCCTGGAGTCGGGCATCCGCTTTACCTCCAAGAAGATCCTCCAATACGCCGTGGTCCTGCTGGGCTTTGGCATGAACCTGACCATGGTGCTGCAGACCGGGCGGCAGTCGCTGCCCATCATCGTCTGCACCATCGCCACCTCTCTGGTGGTGGCCTGGCTGCTCCACCGGCTGCTGAAAATGCCCGATAACATCGCCACCCTCATCGGAGTGGGTTCCTCCATCTGCGGCGGCAGCGCCATTGCCGCCACTGCGCCGGTCATCGACGCGGACGAGGAAGAGGTGGCCCAGGCCATTTCCGTCATCTTCCTGTTCAACATCCTGGCCGCCGTGCTCTTCCCGGCGCTGGGCGGAGCCATCGGCTTCTCCACCACCTCCGGGGAAGCCTTCGGCATCTTCGCCGGCACTGCCGTCAACGATACCTCTTCGGTCACGGCGGCGGCCTCCACCTGGGACAGCCTGTATCACCTGGGCAGCCAGACCCTGGACAAGGCCGTGACGGTGAAGCTCACCCGGACCCTGGCCATCATCCCCATCACCCTGGTGCTGGCCCTGCGGCGGGCGAAAAAGGCCGAGACGGAACAGGGCGGCGTGTCCCTGCGGTCGGTGTTCCCCTTCTTCATCCTGTTCTTCATCGGCGCCAGCGTCATCACCACGGTGGCGACGGCGGCGGGGGTGCCGGGCGAGATCTTCCTGCCCCTCAAGGATCTGTCCAAGTTCTTCATCGTCATGGCCATGGCGGCCATCGGCCTGAACACGAACGTGGTGAAGCTGATCCGCAGCGGCGGCAAGCCCATCCTGCTGGGCCTCTCCTGCTGGGTGAGCATCACGGCGGTCTCCCTGCTCCTGCAGCATGTGATGGGCCTCTGGTGAGTCTGTTCCGCAACGACGGCAGCACGATCTGCCTCCCATAACGATCCCCCTGGTTCGTGCCTCTCGTGCGAACCAGGGGGATCGTTTCGTGGGGAGAACGGCGTTCAGCGGCGGGATACCTGCGCCACCCGCCGGGTCAGGTCGCGGGCATACTGCCTCTGCTGGCGGCGCAGATAGCAGGGGACCAGGGGACGCATCCACCAGTGCTTGCCCTGGACGACCTCTGTCATCTGCAAACAGGACCCCTCTGCCGCAGCGGAAAAGATGCCCGTCCACTGGCCGGAGAAGGCGTCGTTCTCCATCTGAAAGGCCCAGCGCCGGCCGGGCTGGCTGTCGGTGATGGTGAAGCGGGTCGGGTGTCCCCGGACAGGGATCTCCACAAAGGTCCGGGGAGAGAGCACGTCCACCCGGACCAGATCGCTGCGCCAGGCGGTGTCGGTGAGATCGGTGACAACGTGCCACAGCGCTTCTGGCGAACAGGAGAAGGATAAGGTTACAACGGAACGGGCCATGGGATCACTTCCTTGGGTTGCTATGGTGCTCTGCTGCGGCATCTGCGTTTGTCAAAGAGGCCGGACGGGCAGGCGGAGGATCGTTTTCCGGCGGTGGGGCAGGCAGCGCCGGGGGTCGCTGAGATAAATTTCGTGGTGGCGGCGTGTGGGAGAAAGGTCCGGCGCATAGCCCTTTTCCTGGGCATAGGACACCATCTGACGGCAGGTCTCTGCTTCCTGTTCATAAGGCCCCAGATGCAGCGCCTGCACACAAAGCCCCTCCTCCCAGGAGAACAGGGTGACTGCCGACACGTCTTTGCCTTTCTTGCGGGCGGCGGTGTCGATGGCCCGGGCAAAGACTTGCTCCGTCACAAAGTCCGGCAGGCGCAGCAGGGCCTGCCAGCAAAAATCCTGCTTGCGCTGGGGGTCCGGTGCGCCGTCCTGCCGCCACAGGCTTTCCAGCGGCGGCACCACGAAGTCAAAATATCCTGGCGTCTGCTCTGGGCGGCTGTGTTTCAGGGTATAGGCCACGGTGTAAAGCTGTGCCAGGGCTTTTTGATAGGCTCCGTCGGGCTGGTTTGGGTCTCCTTCCCCTTGGACGGAGAGGAACCGCAGCGGCGGCACGGCGAGCAGCTCCGGTGTGCGGCCGGGCCGGTACAGGGCAGGGCAGGCGGTTTTGAAGTCAAAGGCCATGGGTCATTTCCTCCGTTTCCGGCGGTCTGCCAGGGTCTGACAGGTGAGCCGGGCCAGGGCACACAGCTGCTCCCGGTCATCCAGATCCTCCACCAGGAGGGAATCTTTTGCGCCGGGGTAGGGCGGCGCTTTGGGCAGGTGAGGAAAGGCGGCCTCCCCTTGGGGCGTGGCCTTGAGAAAGAGCTGGTTGTCGCAGAACACCGCGAAAAAGAGGTCATCGCAATAGAGACCGTAGTCCCCGAACATCTTCTTCGCGCGGATCTGACCCGCCGGGGCCAGTTGTTCGGTCACATAGGAGACCAGAGTGGGATCAGAGGACATGGTGGGTTCTTCCTTTCATGGTGTGGGAGCGCGGTAACGCTGGAGCAGCCGCTGGGCCAGCTGGACCAGCTTGGTCCGCAGCGGGGCCGGGGCCAGCAGCTCGGCCTGGTCGCCAAAGGTCAGCAGCCAGTGGAGCAGACTTTCCTCGTCGGGAAAGCCCCGGACAAAGTGCAGTCTGCCATCGGGCCGGACGGTGAAGCTGTCCGCCCCGTATTCCTCCACCAGCCGCCACTGGCAGGCCGGGGCAAAGAGGATCTCCGCCTGGAGAACGGCGGGGAAGAGTCGGTCCGGGTCCAGGTCGGGCAGCGGTGCGGTCCGGGGGGCGCAGGGCGCGCCGGCGGCCAGCTCCGTTATGCGGGTGAGCTTGAACAGCCGGTAGTCCTCCCGGGTCCGGCACCAGGCCCAGAGATACCAGGAGGACCAATGAAAGACCAGGTGGCAAGGCTCCACCGTGCGCTGGCTGGTGTCTTTGGGGGAAAAGTAGGTGAAGGAAAGGGTGCGGTGGGTCTCCAGCGCGGCCCGGATGCACTCGATCTTGGGCGGCAGACTGGTCTTGTACCAGGACGAGAGGTCGATGAGGATCGGGCCGCCGGGCAGCAGCTGGCTGGTCCCGGCGGAGAGCTTGTCCATGAGCTGGGCATAGCGGCGGGTGCTGCTGACGCTGTCCAGGCTCCGCAGCCCGGCCAGGATGGCCTGCAGCTCCGGGGCGGTGAGGAGGGTGCGGTCGATGCGATACCCGTCCACAATGGCGATGCCGCCCCCGGTCCCCCGGGTGGTGGTCAGGGGGACCCCCGCCCGGCAGAGGGTGTCGATGTCCCGCTGAATGGTCCGGCGGGAGACCTCAAACCGTTCGGCCAGGGCCGTGGTGGTGACGGTTTCCCGCTGGAGCAGAAGGGAGAGGATGCCAATGAGTCGGTCCAGTTTCATGGGCGCACCTCCAGGGCCGTCCGGGCGGCGGGGAAACGAGCAGAACAGGGGTTCATAGGATCACCTCAGAGACAGCATACCACAGAAAGGCGACAACAGGGTGTCCTGTTTCTGCCTGCAGCCGAAAAAATTTGCGAAACAGAGAAAAAAGTTCTGTTTCCCCCTTGACTTTGACGCAGCGGCAAGGGATATCCTGAACACCAAGGAGGGGATCGACCATGGAATACACCATCCAAGAACTGGCCCGTCTGGCGGGCGTGACCCCGCGCACTCTGCGCTGGTACGATCAGATCGGCCTGCTCAAGCCCAGCCGGGTGGCAGACAGCGGCTACCGCTACTACGGCCCAGCCGAAGTGGACCGGCTGCAAGACATCCTGTACCACCGCGCGCTGGGGTTTTCCCTGGACCGGATCAAGGCCTGTCTGGACGACCCCGCCTTTCACCGCCTGACCGCTCTGCGCAGCCACCTGGCAGACCTGGAAGCCCGGCAGCTGGCCCTGGCGGCGCTGATCCGGTCGGTGCGGGAGACCATACGGCACGAAGAAAGGAAGGATACCATGCTGGATGAACAGAAATTTGCCGCCTTCAAGGAACGGGTCGCCGCCTGGCAGGAGGAGACCTATGGAGAGGACTTTTGCCGGCGTTACGGCCCGGCAGCCGCCGAACAGGCCCGGTCTGCCGTGGCCGATCTGACCCCGGAACAGTACCGGGCCTGGACGGACCTGGGCGAAAAACTCCGCCGGCAGCTGGAGACCGCCGTTCAGGCGGGGGCCTTGCCGGAAGGGGAGCAGGGCCGGGCCGTCACCGCCGGCCACCGCCAGTGGCTGACCATGGGCGGCGGGGCCTATGACCCGGCCAAACACAAGGAGCTGGCCCGCCATTATACGGACGACGAGGGATTTCTCGCCTATTATGACCGGCACGTCTCCGGCTGCGCCCGGTTTCTGCGGGACGCCATTCTCCACTGGGCCTGACGGCCCTTGACATCCCCCCTCCCATGGGCGCATAATACCCACATACCCACCCGGAGGGAGGAACCCCATGCAAGCATATCATACCACCCCCCTGTCCATCGTCCCGCACCGGCGGCCCAAGGTCCTGCTGCTGGGCAACGGCCTCAACCGGGTCTACGGGGGCGCCTCCTGGGCAGGGCTGCTGGAAAAGATCAACCGCACGTCCTTCACCGCCGAGCAGGTCAAGTCCCTGCCCTTTCCCATGCAGGCGGTGCTGCTGAGCAAGGACCATGTGGACGTGTCCCTGCAAGAGCTTCAGCGGGAGCTGACCCAGTGCCAGGTCCATCCCTGGCTGTCGGAGCAGATCCAGCGGCTGCTGGCCCTGCCCTTTGACTGCGTCCTCACGCCCAACTTTACCTATGAAGTGGAGCACGCCCTGTGCCCGGACTTTCTGGATAATCCCCAGCGCTATCTCCGTCACACCCGGGCGGTCCCCCGGCCGGAGAACGGCTTCATGCTGCACACCTATTACGACCTGCCGGCCGGAGACCGGAGCCTGCCCCTGTTCCACATCCACGGGGAGGCCCGGGTCCCCAACACGGTGATCCTGGGCCATTATTACTACGGCAACCTGCTCTTCTGCTGCGACGAATACCTCACCCACCGGGCCCCGGCCCAGCGCTATCCCCTCTGGCCGGGCAGCCAGGGGATGGAGGCCCTGAGCTGGCTGGACTACTTCATTCTGGGCGATGTGTATACCCTGGGCTTTGGCTTCGACACCTCGGAAATGGACCTGTGGTGGCTGCTGTGCCGGAAGAAGCGGGAGCGGGCCCCCCATGGGGGGCTGTGGTTCTATGAGCCGGCGCGCCAGTCTGCCGAGACCAAGCAGGCCCTGCTGGAGGCCTATCAGGCCCGGTGCGTCAGCCTGGGCTTCCGGGACCCCCAGGGCGAGGACTACCGGCGCTTCTACGAGCTGGCCGTGAAGGACCTGGCCCGGCGGCTGCGCCAGGAGGAGACCGCCCCCTGAACAGATCAAACAGAAACACCGTTCCCCACCTGACTGTCAGGCGGGGAACGGTGTTGTTGTTTGTCAGGGATCGGGCGGGGCGTTCTGGTCCTCGGCCGTGGGGGCGGGGGCAGGCCGGTCGAAGTCCGGCAGGAGGAAGGTTCCCACCAGGAAGGTCAGGGAATAGACGGCGGTGAAGATCATGGCCACATGCCAGCTGACGGTGTTGGCCAAGTGGACCACTATGGAGTAGATGGCCATTTGCAGCAGATAAGCTCCCGTCCAGTAGAGGGTGAGGATCACAGCCACCTTCTGCGGGGTGGCCCCGGGCAGCCGGGCCGGCAGGGTGAACAGGGAGGGGGTGGAGATGAAGATCACAAACCCCAGCAGGATGGCGCAGACCGTGGCCAGGGTGGCCGAGCTGGTGAGCAGCATGATGAAAAAGAGCAGGGACTGGGCCACGCCCGAGAAGCGGAACAGGGAGAGCTGTCGCTTGAGCTTTTTGGCCAGCACGATGCCGATGAGCGTCCCCGGGATGCCCGTCAGGGCGATCATCAGGGAGATGAACTGGGCGTCTACGGTGAAGCTGGGGTGCAGGGGGAAGAGGTAGAGCATGACCGTGTACATCACCAGCCGCCCGGTCATGGTGAACAGGAACTGGTACAGGAAGGGCTCCCGCAGGCCGTCCCGGTAGCGGTAGACCGCCGGGGCGGCGGCTTCGCTCTGCTGGGGGGCGGCGGTGATGGGATAGCTTCTGCCCAGCACCAGCCACAGCAGCAGAAAGACTAGGCTGAACAGGCCGTAGAAGAGAATGACGCTCCGCCAGGACCCCAGCCAGCCCCGCACGGCCGAGACGCTGAGCAGGGCGATGAGGTTGCCGGTGTTGGGGCCGGCGTTGTTCAGGCCGATGAAGATGGGCTGCTGGCGCTTGTCAAAGCAGTAGACCACATAGGGGGTCATGCAGATCATCAGCACCGCCCCGCCGAAGCCCAGCAGGAAGCGGGTGAGGATGAACATGGGGAAGGTGGTGGAAAACGCGCCCACGATCACCGCGCAGATGAGCAGGCAGGACAGGGAGACGGTGTGCTTGGGCCCCAGCTTCAGCAAGATCCAGGCGGCGACAAAGTTGCCCAGGATCTTGGCGGCAGAGATGGCGTTGTTCACCGAGGAGGGGACGGTATAGACCCCAAACTCCTGGGCCATGTCAGGGGTGATGATGGACCCCACCATCCAGGAGGCGCTGAAAAAGCAATAGGCCAGGAACAGCAGCAGTTCGATGGCGATGGCCCGGCGCGGGCCGATGACCTTGGGTGGCAAAGGAATTGCCTCCTTTCATCCTTCCGTATGGGAACGGGGTAGTGTCACTACTATACAACAAAAATAACAACCCGTCAAGGGAACAAAAGGGAGGCTTTTGGGCAAAACGGAGAGGCGGGCGCGTCTCAGAACCGGGCGTGTCCCGTCCGCCGGGCCTCGTCGGCCACCGCGTCGGCCACGGCCTGGGCGGCGCGGCGGTCCAGGGGGGAGGGGAGGATGCAGGTGGGGCTGAGCTGGTCCGGCCCGATCAGGCCGGCCAGGGCCCGGGCGGCGGCGTGCTTCATGCCCTCGGTGATCTGCACCGCGCCGCAGGACAAGGCCCCCTTGAACAGGCCGGGGAAGACCAGGACGTTGTTGATCTGGTTGGGGAAGTCCGACCGGCCGGTGCCCACCACCGCCGCCCCGTGGGCCAGGGCCTCGTCGGGGAGGATCTCCGGCACCGGGTTGGCCATGGCCAGCAGGATGGGGTCCTGGGCCATGGTCTCCACCATGGCGCCGGTGACCAGACCGGGCCGGGAGACGCCGATGAACACATCGGCCCCCACCAGGGCCTCGGCCAGGGCGCCGGTGCGGCCGGCGGGGTTGGTCCGCCGGGCCAGCTCTTCGTGGTGGACGGGCTGACCGGGCACGCCGGGGCGGAGGATGCCGTCCTTGTCGCACAGGGTCAGGTGGGTATAGCCCAGGTCCAGCAGCATCTTGGCCGCCGCCCCGCCGGCCGCGCCGATGCCGTTGAGGACGACCCGCACGTCCTCTTTCCGTTTGCCCACCACCTTCAGGGCGTTGGTGAGGGCGGCGGTGATGACCACGGCGGTGCCGTGCTGGTCGTCGTGAAAGACGGGGATGTCACAGACCTCCTTCAGCCGCCGCTCTACCTCAAAGCACCGGGGCGCGGCGATGTCCTCTAAGTTGATGCCGCCGAAGCTTTGGGCGATGTGGGCGATGGTGGTCACCAGTTCGTCCACGTCCTGGGTGTCCACGCAGAGGGGGAAGGCGTCTACTCCGGCAAACTCCTTGAACAGGACGCACTTGCCCTCCATGACGGGCATCCCCGCCAGGGGGCCGATGTCGCCCAGGCCCAGCACCGCAGAGCCGTCGGTGATGACGGCCACCAGATTCTGGCGGCGGGTGAGCTGGAAGGATCGGGCGGGGTCCTGCTGGATGGCCAGACAGGGGGCGGCCACCCCGGGGGTGTAGGCCAGGGAGAGGTCCTGCTGGGTCTGAATGGGGCAGCGGGAGACCACCTCCAGCTTTCCCTTGAGTTTGGCGTGCAGAGCCAGAGATTCTGCGCTGATGTCCATGGGTCAGGGTCCTTTCTATGTGGTGTCGGTCCGGCAGGGGGCCTGCCGGGAGGGTGGGTCATACCATTGCTTCCGGGTGGAAAACGGCGTCGAAGCCCGCGGGGGTGAAGAGCTCCAGGGCCACAGCGGCCTCCTTGAGAGAGATGTTCTCCGCATAGGCTTTCTTGGCGATTTTCGCCCCGTTTTCGTAGCCCACCAGAGGGGTCAGGGCGGTGACGGTCATGAGGGAGCGACGGAGGTTTTCCGCCATCTTCTCCCGGTTGGCCGTGAGCCCCGCCAGACACCGGCGGGTGAAGGAGGCCATGGCGTCGGCCAGCAGGCGCACGGACTGGAGATAATTGTGGGCCATGAGAGGCATGTAGACGTTCAGCTCAAAGTTGCCCTGGGAGGCGGCCACGCCCAGCACCGTGTCGTTGCCCATGACCTGGACGGCCACCATGGTCAGGGCCTCGCACTGGGTGGGGTTGACCTTGCCGGGCATGATGGACGAGCCGGGCTCGTTCTCCGGCAGGAAGATCTCGCCCAGGCCGCACCGGGGGCCGGAGGCCAGCCAGCGCACGTCGTTGGCGATCTTGAGCAGATCGGCGGCCAGGGCCTTCAATGCGCCGTGGGAAAAGACCAGGGCGTCTTTGGCGGCCAGAGCATGGAACTTGTTGGGGGCCGTGCGGAAGGGCAGGTCCGTGAGCTTGGCCACTTCCTCGGCGGCCACGGTATCAAAGCCCCGGGGGGCGTTGAGGCCCGTGCCCACGGCGGTGCCGCCCAGGGCCAGCTCATACAGGCCGTCCAGGGCGCTGGTGAGCATGTCCCGGCTGTGCTCCAGCATGGAGCGCCAGCCGCTGATCTCCTGGGCGAAGGTGAGGGGAACGGCATCCTGAAGGTGGGTGCGGCCGGTTTTCACCACGTCCTGGTTGGCCTCTTCCAGCTGCCGCAGGCACAGCTGCATCTCCTGCAGGGCGGGAAAGAGACGCTCGTGCAGGGCGGTGGCGGCGGCGATGTGCAGGGCGGAGGGGAAGGTGTCGTTGGAGCTTTGCGACATGTTCACATGGTCGTTGGGGTGCAGCAGCGCCTCTCCGGCCTGCCGGTTGCCCCAGTGGGCGATGACCTCGTTGCAGTTCATGTTGGTCTGGGTGCCGCTGCCGGTCTGCCAGACGGACAGGGGAAACTGGTCGGCCAGATCGCCGGCCCGGATGGACAGGCAGGCGTCCTGGATGAGCCGGTAACGGGTCTCATCCAGCTTGCCCAGGCGGCGGTTGGCGGCGGCGCAGGCCTGCTTGAGGACGCCGAAGGCCCGCAGCAGGTCGGCGGGCATCTTCTCCTCGCCGATGGGGAAGTTTTCCAGGCTGCGCTGGGTCTGTGCCCCCCAGAGCTTGTCGGCGGGGACGGCGATCTCCCCCATGGTGTCGTGTTCCATTCTCATATCCAAAGGTCGTTACCTCCTGTCGCGCAGCAGCAAAGGGACCCCCCCGGAGGGGGGCCTTCCGCCGGGGGTCACAGGTCCAGACGGAGCTGCTGAAAAATATCGGTGTATGTGTGGTTGCGGATGACGATGCCCGCCCGGGCGTCAAAGACCAGGGGGGCGGTGTTGGCCAGGACCAGCTTGTGGCCCTGGTAGGCCTGCATCAGGTTGGGCACGGGAAACAGCCGCAGGGCCGAGCCGTCGATGAAGAGCACGTCGGCCTGACGGACATAGTCCAAGGCCCGTTCCAGCAGGGCGAAGTCGTAGGGCTCCTCTTGCAGCACGATGGCCGGGCGGACGTAGTCGCCGCACATGTCCACGTTGCAGTAAGGGATGTGGGTGGGGCTGTCGGCGATGTAGAAAAAGTCCAGGAACTTCTCGCACTTGGCGCACCAGCTGCGCATGATGGACCCCTGCAGCTCCAGGACCTCCCGGCTGCCGGCCTCCTGGTGGATGCCGTCGATGTTGACCGTGAGGATGGCCTTGAGCTTGCCGGCCTCCTCCAGCCGGGCCAGGGCCTCGTGGGCGGGGCTGGGCTGGGCCTGGAGGACGGGGGCCAGGATCTTCTCCCGGTAATAGCGGTAGAAGTAGAAGGGGTTGCGCTGGAGAAAGGTCAGGCGCAGGATCTCCTCGGGGGGATACTTGTACCGCTCCAGCTCCTGGGGCTCCAGGACCCGGTAGTCGGGAAAGCCCGCCTCGGCGGAGAAGGACGGCCCGGTGATCACAACGACATTGTCGCTGGCGTTGAGCCAGTTTTCCAGAATGTTCAGTTCAATGTCCATGGAGCGCCCTCAGCCGACGGTGATCTGGGAGAACACTTCCCCGATGGGGGCGTTGATGGCCAGGTTTGCGGCGTTGTCCATGCTGGTGGGCGACTTATTGATGAGCACCAGCTTCTTGCCGGTGTAGTAGTTGACCAGCCCGGCGGCGGGATAGACCACCAGAGAGGTGCCGCCGATGATGAGCATGTCGGCCCGGCGGATGGCGTTCACCGCCCCGGAGATCACGTCCGGGTCCAGGCCCTCCTCATACAGGACCACATCCGGGCGGACGATGCCGCCGCAGGCGGTGCAGCGGGGGACGCCGTCGCTGTCCCGGAGGAAGGAGACGGGGTATTTCTTCTTGCAGCGCACGCAGTAGTTGCGCAGGGTGGAGCCGTGGAGCTCATAGACCACTTTGCTCCCGGCGGCCTGATGGAGGCCGTCGATGTTCTGGGTGACCACGGCCTTGAGCTTGCCGGCCTGTTCCAGCTGGGCCAGCTTGCGGTGGGCGGGGTTGGGCTGGGCTCCTTCAATGAGCATTTTTTCCCGGTAGAAGCGGTAGAACTCCTCGGGGTTCTGGCCAAAGAAGGAGCTGCTGAGGATGGTTTCCGGGGGATAGGCATAGGACTGGTGATACAGTCCGTCCACGCTGCGGAAGTCCGGGATGCCGCTTTCGGTGGACACGCCGGCCCCGCCGAAAAACACGATGTTCTGGCTCTCGTCGATCCACTGCTGCAGGGTGCTGATCTTCTGATCCATAGTAAACCTCCTTGCGCCGATGGCGCGTTCATGTGACAAGGAAAGGGGGGATCACCGGCGGCGGTCCCGGGGGCGGTCCCAGGGATCGTCCCACTCGTCCCGCCGGCGGCGCTGGCGTTCAAAGTCTTCGTAGGGGTCCCGGCGGCTGTAGCCGTCTCCGGCCCGGCGCTCCCAGTCCTGGCGGCGGCGGTCCCGGTCCTGCTGCTCCCGGCGGCGGCGCTCCCGCTCGGCCTCCTGGACCCAGCGGCGGTCCCGGGCCAGCTGTTCCTGCAGGCGGCGCTCCCGGTCGGCCTGTTCCTGGCGGCGGCGGGCCTCCTGCTCCCGGCGCTGGCGCTCCTGCAGGCGGCGCTGGGCCAGCTCCTGCTGGTGCTGGGCCTCCCGCTGGGCGCGCTCCCGGCGCTGCTGCTCTTCCAGCAGGCGGCGTTCCTCTTCCCGCTGGCGGCGTTCCAGCTCCTGCTGCTGGCGGCGTTCGGCGGCCAGACGTTCCCGCTCGGCCCGCTCCTGCTGGCGGCGGGCGTCCCGTTCGGCCTGACGGGCCTCCCGTTCGATCCGCTCCTGTTGGCGGCGGGCTTCCCGCTCCACGCGCTCCTGCTCTCGCTTGACCTGGCGCTCCTGGGCTTCCTGCTCTCGCTTGACCTGGCGTTCCTGGGCCTCCTGTTCCCGTTTGACCTGGCGCTCGTGGGCCTCCTGCTGGCGGCGGAGGAGCTCTTCCTTGCGCCGCTCCTCCCGGGCCTGCTTTTCCTCTTTGGCCTTGGCCTCGTCCTGGAGGCGGGCCTCGGCCTCCCGCTGGCGGAAGGCGATCTTCTCCTGCTGGCGCTGCTGGCGCTTGGCCTTGCGCTCCTCCTTGGTGTGCTCCTGGAAGCGGCGGAGGAAGCCGATGATCACCAGCACCAGGGCGATGAGCAGCAGCAGGCGGACGTAGATGTTGCCCAGAATGGTGTTGACGCTGGTGACGAAGGCCACAAAGGGAGAGAAGGCCACGTCATTGACGGCCACCATGTCCACGGTGGCGTATTCCTCGCCGCCGTAGATGACCGTGACGGTGCCCAGCACGTCCCCGGCCTGGATGGGGGCGGAGGCCACCTCGTTGTTCAGCTTCAGCCGCAGCTCCCGCCGCTGGGCGTCATACTCCCCGGGGACCATGACGTTGACCGCCCGGGCCGGGCGCAGGACCAGGTGGGAGGTGCTCTGGGAGAAGCGGACGGGCACTTCCTTCAGATAGTCCTCCGGGTCCAGCAGCTTGGCGGCGGAGAAGTTGGTGAAGCCCCAGTCCAGCAGCTTTTTGCTCTCGGAGAACTGCTTGCGGTAGACCTTGTTGTTGGGGCCGGTGGGGTTCTCGGCGCCCAGGACCACAGAGACCAGGGTGTGTCCCTTTTTCTTGGCGGCGGCCACCAGACAGAAGCCTGCCTCGTCGGTGCTGCCGGTCTTCACGCCGATGGTCCCGGCAAAGGTATAGCCGGGAAACTTGGCGGCGGTGAGCAGGGCGTTGGTGTTGCGCAAGTCCCGGGCGGCGGAGAGGTTGGTGGCCGGCACGGTGTAATAGCTGGTGGAGACGATCTCCCGGAAGGTGGCGTGGGTCATGGCCTGCTTGGTCATGCGGTAGATGTCCCAGGCGGTGGAGTAGTGCTCGGCGTTGTGCAGGCCGTGGGGGTTGGCAAAGTGGGTGCCGGTCATGCCCAGCTCCTGGGCCCGCTGGTTCATCCGCTCCACAAAGGTGGGGATGTCCCCGCACACGGCCATGGCCAGCACGTTGGCCGATTCGTTGGCCGAGGCCACCAGCAGGCAGTAGAGCAGCTCCCGGACGGTGATGACCTCTCCGGGCTGCAGGTTGGCGGTGGAGGAGTCTTTGGTGAGGTCGGCCAGGGCGGCGGCGTCCACGGTGACCTCGGTGGTGAGGTCCAGCTCTCCCCGGCCCACGGCCTCCAGCGTGAGCAGGGCGGTCATGACCTTGGTGATGCTGGCGGGGTAGCGCCGCTGGTCGGCCTCCTGTTCATAGAGCACCTGCTCGGTGTCCATATCGATGAGAAAGGCGGCCGAGGCGTCCACGGTGATGGCGGGGACGCCTTCGTAATCGACGGCCCCGGCGAAGGGCGCCAGCAGCCCGGTGAGCAATGACAAGGTCAGGCAGAAAGAAAAGGCCCGAATCAGCGTTTTTTTCATAGGAAACATCCACATCCCGTGTTATAATAATCCTGTATTTCTATTGGCCCTCCGGGCCGCGAGAGAACACGAAGTCTTCCACATATCATAACAAAGCTGGCCACAAGACGCAATGGGAGAGGGGACAATGAGGGAAAAATTTCTCGTTTGGAGGGGGTCATCCTCCTGCTGACGGGGCTGTTTGCGGCGGGGACCCTGGTCTGGTTCCTGGCCGCGCCCCCGCCGCCGCCGGTGGCCGTGCAGACCCTGGCCCCGGCAGCGGAGGCCCTGCCGGTCCCGGATGCCCCGGGGCTTCTGGCGGGCGAGGTGCTGGACCTGAACCGGGCCAGCGCCGGGGACCTGACCCGGCTGCCCGGCATCGGGGAGACCAAGGCCCAGGCCATCGTGACCTGGCGGGAGGAAAACGGCGGCTTTTCCCAGGTGGAGCAGCTGCTGGAGGTGAAGGGCATCGGCGAGGCCACCCTGGCCAAGCTCCGGCCCTATGTGACCGTCGCCCCGGCGGCGGAGGAAGGAGGAGACCATGGCGCGGATCCTGGTGGTGGACGATGAAAAAGTGATGGTCAAGGGCATTCGCTTCAACCTGGAAAACGAGGGCTACACGGTGGACGTGGGCTACAACGGCCGCCAGGCGGTGGACCTGGCCCGGAGCAACGAGTATGACCTCATCATCCTGGACCTCATGATGCCCGAGCTGGACGGCCTGGAGGCCTGCATGGAGATCCGGGCCTTCTCCACGGTGCCCATCATCATGCTCACGGCCCGGGGAGAGGACACCGACAAGCTGCTGGGCTTTGAGTATGGAGCCGACGATTACATCACCAAGCCCTTCAACATCCTGGAAGTCAAGGCCCGGGTGAAGGCCCTGCTCCGCCGGGCCTCTGCCGTCCGGCGGGAGGAGGACGCCAGCCACCGGCTGACGGTGGGGGACCTCACCCTGGACAGCGACGCCCGGACCACCTGGAAGGACGGCACGCCGGTGGAGCTTACCGCCCGGGAGTTCGACCTGCTGGAGCTGCTCATGAAGCACCCCAACCGGGTCTACAGCCGGGAGCAGCTGCTGAACCTGGTGTGGGGCTACGAATACACCGGGGAGTACCGCACGGTGGACGTCCACATCCGCCGCCTGCGGGAAAAGGTGGAGAAGGACCCGGCCAACCCCACCCTGCTGTGTACCAAGTGGGGCGTGGGGTATTACTTCCATGGCAGCTGACCGGAAGGGGCGGCTGGCCGGGCTGCTCCGGCAGGTGGGGGAGAAGGGGCGCATCGCCCACTCGCTGCAAATGCGCCTGTCGGTGGGCTACTCCCTGCTCATCGCCGTGGTGCTGGTGCTCATGAACACCTATCCGCTCATCATGAGCCAGAACCTGATGTTCCGCTCTCAGCAGACCGCCCTGGCCAACCAGGCGGCCCTCATCAGCAACACCCTCACCACCGCCGACGAGCTTACCCCGGAGACCGTGGAGCAGGCCATCAGCCAGCTGGAGGAGCTGGAAGTGGAGCGGGTGCTGGTCACCGATCAGGCGGGGCTGGTCCTGTACGACACCGGGGCGCCTTCCGCCCTGGGCAAATACGCCCTGACCCAGGAGATCGTCGATGCCCTGGAAGGGAACGACGCCTTTTCCAGCCAATACCGGGACGGCAGCTTTTCCAGCCGGTCAGCCACGCCGGTGATGAACCTGAACCGGGTGGTGGGGGCTGTGTGCCTGTATGAGCAGGACCGGGACCAGGGCGCCCTGCTCCAGGAATTGCAGAGAAATTTGCGGCTGATCTCCGTGGTGGTGTGTCTGGCAGTGCTGGCCCTGTTCGGGGCCTTTTCCATCTTCCTGTCCCGGCGGGTGCGGACTCTGCTGGGGGGCATCCGCACGGTGCGGGCGGGGGAGTATACCCACCGCATCTCCATGGACGGCCACGACGAGCTGGCCCAGCTGGCCGAGGAGTTCAACCAGCTCACCGGCCGCTTGCAGATCACCGAGGAGGAGCGGCGGCGGTTCGTCTCCGACGCCTCCCACGAGCTCAAGACCCCCCTGGCCTCCATCCGCCTGCTCACCGACTCCATCCTCCAGGACGAGGGCATCGACCGGGAGACCACCCGGGAGTTTGTGGCGGACATTGGAGACGCCGCCGACCGGCTGATCCACATCAGCCAGGAGCTGCTGGAACTCAACCGCCTGGACGAGAGCCGGACCGTCCGGCAGGAGGCGGTAGACCTGAACGTGCAGACCGAGAAGATCCGCCGCCTGCTGCTGCCCCTGGCCGAGAGCGCCCAGGTCACCTTGCAGACCGACTTGGGGGAGGACTGTGTGGTCTGCTGCAACCCGGAGGACGCCAGCCAGATCCTGCGGAACCTGATGGAAAACGCCATCAAATACAACCTGCCCGGCGGCCGGGTGGAGGTGACCACCCGCCGGGAGGCCGACTGGGTCTGCCTGTCCGTGGCGGACACGGGGGTGGGCATCCCCGAGGAGGACCTGCTGCGGATCTTCGAGCGGTTCTACCGGGTGGACAAGGCCCGCTCCCGGGCCGCCGGCGGCACCGGCCTGGGGCTGTCCATCGTCCGGGACGCCGTGCGCCACCATGGAGGCGAGGTCACCGTTCATCCCCGGCCCGAGGCCGGCGTGATCTTTCAGGTCCGCCTGCCCGCCTGGAGAGAGGAGGAAGGGCCATGAAGGGACGTCTGCTCTGTCTGCTGCTGGCGGTCCTGACCCTGGGCGGCTGCTGGCAGCGGCAGGAGGGGACCGCCTATGCCGTCTACTATCGCCATCAGGCCGCCGGCCAGGAAGCCGCCCTGGCGGCGGAATCCCGGCCCCTGCCCGCCGGCAAGGAGCCGGTGGAAGGGCTGTTGGAGCTGCTCCTGTCCGACCCCCAGCAGGAGGACCTGACCCGGGCCATCCCGGCAGGGGTGACCCTGCGCCGGTGGGCCATCCACAACGGCCTGCTGACGGTGGATTTCTCCGGGAGCTACGGCGCCCTGTCCGGGGTGGCGCTGACCCTGGCCGACTACAGCGTGGTGCTCACCCTGACCCAGCTGGAGGAGGTGGAGGCGGTGATGATCACCGTGGACGGAGAGATGCCCGCCTACCGGGACCACCAGCGCCTGCGTCCCGAGGACGCCTGGCTGGCGCTGGTGCCTGAAGGATGAGGCATCTGAACGAGCTTCCGCATCGCTTTCTGAAGGTACAGGACGGAACCGCAAAAAAACACCCCCTGGCGCGGGACGAAAATCGTCCCGTGCCAGGGGGTGACTGTGTCAGAAGAGGCTCAATAGCGCACGTCGGTCAGGCAAAGGCCGCAGGCGGGAACGGTCTCCCCGGCCCGGCGGCGGTCCTGGCTGGCCAGGATGTCTCCCATCTCATCCGGCGCCAGCTGGCCCCGGCCCACGGCCAGCAGGGTCCCCACCAGAATGCGGACCATGTGGTAGAGAAAGCCGTCGCCGGAGACGGTGAAGCGCAGCTCCGGCCCCAGGTCCTCGACGGTGATGGACTCCACCCGGCGCACCGTGGAGCGTTTGAACCGCTTGAGGGAGCAGAAGGCCCGGTAGTCGTGGGTGCCGCACAGGTCCTCGGCGGCCTGCCGCATGGCGGCCAGGTCCAGCGGCTCGTGGAGGCGGTAGAGATAGTTGCGCTCAAAGACGTTGGGCAGCTCGCTGTTCCAGATCCGGTAGACATAGGTCTTGCCCGTGCAGGACAGGCGGGCGTGGAAGCGAGGCTCCGCCTGCTCCAAGGCCAGCGCGCCGATGTCTGCCGGCAGGTGCTGGCGCAGGCCGGCCAGGATCTTCTGGGGGGACAGGGGCGTTTTGGCCCGGAAGGAGGCCACCTGCATCCTGGCGTGGGCGCCGGCGTCGGTGCGGCCGGAGCCGGCCACCTCCACCGGTTGCTCCAGCAGGCGGGTGAGGAGGGTCTCCAGGCGTCCCTGGATGGTCTGGTCGGTGTTTCCTTGCTTCTGCCACCCCTTCCAGCGGGTGCCGTCATAGCAAAGGGTCAGGCGATAGTTGGGCATGGTCCTCTCCTCGATTCTTTCTTCCCTCTCCCGTCAGGGAGGATGATTGTTCTATTCTACAGGATTTCTCTCCTGCTGAAAAGGGGCAAGCCCCCTCTTTTTTGGCCTGTGGATGGAAAAATTTTCCCCTTTATGCCGTCTGCCGGCGCTGTTTCGCGGGAAAGGAGGCGAAGTGCCTTGCAATCCCGGGCATTATCGTGTAAAGTGACCTCATACGCCCGCGGCTGCGCGCCGGCGGGCACGAGAGAAAAGGAGGACAACCAATGGAAACATCCAAACGGGGGCAGTGGGGGAGCAGCTTTGGCTTCCTGATGGCCTCCATCGGCTCGGCCATCGGCCTGGGGAACCTGTGGGGCTTCCCCTATAAGATGGGCAAAACGGGGGGCTTTGCCTTCCTCGTCATCTACCTCATCCTGGTGGCTCTGGTGGGCATCGTGCTCATGCTGGGCGAGTTCGCCCTGGGGCGCAAGACCGGCAAGGGGGCCGGCGGGGCCTACACCGCCCTGGCCAAAAAATATTCCTTCATCGGCTATATGGCGGTCATCTCCCCCTTCCTGATCCTGGCCTTCTATGCGGTGCTGGGGGGCATGGTCCTGCGGTACTGCCTGGGCTTTCTGGTGCAACTGTTCGGCGTGGACGGCTTTGCCGGCTAGGGCAGCGGCTTTTTCAGCTGGCTGCTGTACAGCGAGCAGAGTATGCTCCTGTTCCTGCTGCTCTTCCTGGTCTGCACCATGGTCATCGTCATGGGCGGCATCAAGGGGGGCATTGAGAAGTTCAGCAAGGCGGTCATGCCCGCCCTGGGAGTCATTCTGGTGGTCATCATTGTCTTTGTGGCTCTCCAGCCCGGGGCCATCGAGGGCTACAAGTTCATGTTCCAGCCGGACTTCTCCCTGTTTGCCGACGGGGCGAGCTTCTTCGAGGTGCTGAAAACCGCGTCGGGGCAGATGTTCTTCTCCCTGTCCGTGGCCATGGGCATCAACATCACCTTCGGCTCCTACCTGAGCAAGGAGAAAAAGCTGCAGAGGAACGCCGTCATGGTCCCCCTCTTCGACACCCTCTTTGCCCTGCTGGCGGGCATGATGATCCTGCCGGCCTGCGCGGCCTTTGGGGTGGACTATGCCCAGGGTCCCGGCCTGCTCTTTGCCTCCATGCAGAAGGTCTTTCTGGACGGCATGGGCGGCACAGCGGGCAACCTCATGGGCTTCCTCTTCTACTTCCTGGTCTTTATCGCGGCCATCACCTCCTCCATCGCCCTGCTGGAGGTCCTCACCGCCGCCGTGGTGGACCGGCAGCTGGACAAGGGGAAGGAGCCCAAGCGCAAAAAGACGGCGCTGGTCTTTGCGGTCCTCATCTTTGCCATCGGCATCCCCGTGGCCCTGGACGCCCTGGGCAGCGGCGGCGCAGCGATCCAAGCGCCCTATGAGCTGCTGGGCCTGACCCCGGACAGCCCGGGCTACGCCATGTGGAACGACTGCTGGCTGGACTTCTATGACATGATCACCGAGGGCATCCTCATGCCCTTGGGCGCGCTGCTCATGAGCCTGCTGCTGGGCTGGGTCCTCCCCAACCTGGTCAAGGACGAGTGCGAGGTCAGCGGCCACCGCTTCAAGGGCGCGGCCTATTTCAAGTTCTGCTTCCGCTTCGTCATCCCGGTGGTCATGCTCCTGGTGCTGGCCACCCAGATCCAGTCCTTCTTCTTGTAAGGGCGGGGATCGGCCTGCACGCTTCCGTGCCCCCACCGCGCCCCTGCCGGCTTCCGGCAGGGGCTTTTTGTCTGCGGCGGAAAAAAGTCCCCTCCCCCGGCCGGGAGGACCCGGACGGGGGAGGGGACAGGGGGATCACAGGGTCCACTGGCTCTGGTCCGTGTGGAGCAGCCGGTGGGCTTTCTCCGACAGCGGATGGTCAAAGTAAGACTGATACAGGGCCTGGACGGTGGGGTTTTCGTGGGAGAACCGGAGGGGGTTGTCCTGGTCCAGCCGGTAGAGCTGGTCGCCCCGCTGGGGGGCGAAGTCCTCGCCGTCGTGGATGGGCTGTCCGCCGCCGCCGGAGCAGCCGCCGGGACAGGCCATGACCTCCACGAAATCATACTGGACCTGACCGGCCCGCAGGGCGTCCATCAGCTCCCGGGCGGCAGCCAGCCCCGAGACCACGGCCAGGCGCAGGTCGGTCTGGCCGATGGAGAACACGGCCTCCCGCCAGGGCTTCTGGCCCCGGAGCTCCCGGAAGGCGTCGGTGGGGGGATTGCTCCCGGTGAGCTTCCAATAGGCGGTGCGCAGCGCGGCCTCCATGACCCCGCCGGTGACGCCGAAGATGACGCCCGCGCCGGAGCCGCGGCCCAGGGGATCGTCAAATTCCTCCTCGGGCAGGCCGGTGACGTTGATCTGCATGGCCAGGAGCATCCGGTCCAGCTCCCGGGTGGTGAGGACCACGTCCACGTCCCGGTGGGGGCCGGCGTTGACCTCGGGGACAGCGGCCTCGTATTTTTTGCCCGTGCAGGGCATCACCGACACGCAGAAGATGTCCTTGGGGTCTTTGCCCAGGGTCTCGGCAAAGTAGCTCTTGGCCACCGCGCCGAACATCTGCTGGGGGCTTTTGGCGGTGGACAGGTGGCCGGCCATCTCGGGGTATTCCGTGCGGACAAAGCGCACCCAGCCGGGGCAGCAGGAGGTGAACAGGGGCAGCTTGTCCCCCGCCTCCAGCCGCTGGAGCAGCTCGTGGCTCTCCTCCAGGATGGTGAGGTCGGCGGAGAAGGTGGTGTCAAAAACGTGCTGCACGCCCAGCGCCCGGACGGCGGCGGCCAGCCGGCCCTCGGTGGCCCGGTCGGGGGGCAGGCCCAGGCTCTCGCCCCAGGCGGCCCGGACGGCGGGGGCGATCTGGAAGACCACCTCCTTGGTGGGGTCGGACAGGGCGGCAAAGACGGCCTCGGTGTCGTCCCGCTCCTGCAGGGCGCCCACGGGGCAGTGGACCACGCACTGGCCGCACAGGGCGCAGCCGGACTGGTCCATGGCCAGCCCGCCCCGGATCCGCACGGTGGTGTGGGCGCCGGAGCCGGTGACCTCCCAGATGCCCAGAGACTGGACCCGCTCGCACACGGAGACGCAGCGCAGGCACTTGATGCACTTGGCGCTGTCCCGCAGGATGGGCAGGGCGGGGTCCCAGGGCCGCTGGGTGGCCTCCTTGCGGAAGGGGACCGACCGGATGTTCATGGCCTTGGACAGGGTCTGCAGGGAGCAGTTGCCGCTGCGGACGCAGGTCACGCAGTGGTCGATGTGCTGGGAGAGGATGAGCTCCACGTTGGTCTTGCGGGTCAGGCGCACCCGCTGGGTGTTGGTGTGGACCACCATGCCGTTTTCCACCTGGGTGTTGCAGGCGGTGGCCAGCTTGTCCACCCCTTCCACCTCCACGGCGCAGATGCGGCAGGAGGCCACCTCGTTGATCTCCCGCAGATAGCACAGGGTGGGGATGTGGATGCCCAGGGTCTTGGCCGCGTCCAGGATGGTGGTGCCGTTGGGGACCGAAACGGTCTTGTTGTCGATGGTCAGTGTTACCATGTTGTCCGTCTGCCTCCTTTGAAACCTGCATGGCCGTAGTGGTCGCAGCGCAGACAGCGGCTGCATTCCTGGGCCATTTCCTGCTGGGACATGCAGTTTTCCAGCAGCTCGAAGTCGTTTTTCCGCCAGCTGGCCTCCCGCTCGGTGAGGTCCACCCGTCCGGTGGCGTGCTTGAGGCGGAAGGGGGCGGGGGGGATCTCCAGGTTGGCGGAGATGTCGGTGTGGCAGCCCAGATATTCGTCGATACTGGCGGCGGCCACCTTGCCGGCCTCGATGGCCAGGATCACCGTGGCCGGGCCGGAGACGCAGTCGCCCCCGGAGAAGACCCCTTCCAGGCCGGGCACGCTGCCGTCGTCGCCGGTGATGATGGTGTCCCGCTTGGTGGGGACCCCGGCCTGGGCGAAGCTGGCCGAGTCCACGGTCTGGCCCACGGCCATGAGGATCACGTCGCAGGGGATGCGCTCCTGGGGCTGGTCGGCATCCCGGGGGGCGGGGCGGCCGCCCCGGACCTCGCCGATGACCTGGGGCTGGACCACCAGGGCGGCCACGTTGCCGCCGGCGTGGGTCTCCACGGCCACGGGGGCTTTCAGGGGCAGGATCTCGCAGCCCTCGGCCATGGCCCCCTCGATCTCCTCGGGCAGGGCGGTCATGTCGCTGATCCGGCGGCGGTAGACGCACTTGACGGACTTGGCCCCCAGACGCACGGCGGTGCGGGTGGCGTCCATGGCCACGTTGCCGCCGCCGACGATGACCACGTCCTTGCCGGTGAAGTCGGGCTTGGTCTGGTGGATGGAGGAGTCCAGCAGCTCAATGGCCGACAGGACCCCTGGGGCGTCCTCGCCGGGGATGCCCAGCCCCTTGTGCAGGGTGGCGCCGATGGCCAGATAGACGCAGTCGTAGTTGGCCCGCAGCTCCTCCAGGGTCACGTCCCGGCCCACCAGGCAGTTCATCCGGGTCTCCACGCCGGTGGAGAGGATGGTGTCGATGTCCCGGTCCAGATAGTCGCCGGGCAGGCGGTATTCGGGGATGCCGTAGCACAGCATCCCGCCCAGCATCTCCTGGCGCTCGAACACGGTGGCCCGGTGGCCCATGAGGGAGAGGAAGTAGGCGGCGGTGAGGCCGGAGGGGCCGCCGCCCACGATGGCCACGGTCTTCCCGGTGTCGGGGGCCCGGGGGGGCGCGGGCACGTCCCCGGCGTGGTCCACGGCAAAGCGCTTGATGCCCCGGATGTTCAGGGGGGAGTCCACGATGGTCCGGCGGCAGTGGGACTCACAGGGATGCTCGCAGACCAGGGCGCACACCGAGGGGAAGGGGTTGTCCTTGCGGATGAGGCGGATGGCGTCGGCATAGCGCTCCTCTCCCACCAGGGAGATATAGCCGGGGGCGTCCACATGGGCGGGGCAGAGCTCCACGCAGGGGACGCTCTTGAAGTTGGCGGTGCAGCTGCCCTGGGTCACATGGGCCAGGTAGTCGTCCTGGAAGGCCACATAGCCGTCCAGGACCATCTGGGCGGCCTCGAAGCCGATGGCGCAGTCGGCGCTGTCCACGATGGACTGGGCGGTGCGGAGGATGGTCTCCAGGTCGGCCTGGCTGCCCTTGCCGTTGAGGAGCTGGTCCAGCAGGTCCGACAGCCGGTCCAGGCCGATGCGGCAGGGGACGCACTTGCCGCAGCTCTGGGCCAGGCAGAGTTTCAGAAAGGCGCTGGTGAGCTCTACGGGACAGTTTCCGCAGGGGGCGGCGGAGATCCGCCGCTCCATGTCGGCGTAGAGGTCATCCACGGTGCGCTGGGAATTTTCCCAAGGGGTGATACGCAGTCTGCTCAAATCGATGGTCTCCTTTCCGGTAAGCAAGATGAGCGTGGTAGAACGGCGCACGTCTGTGAGCAGGCAGGTCCCTGCGGTCGCCAGACAGACTGTGCGCCGGAGCGTTTCTCATGCAGGATAAGAAAATACGAATCCTATCATAATCTGAAATGACGAAAAATGCAATAGATAGTTTTATACTTTCCTTTTGTGTGGTTTTTGTGTCGAAAGTCGGGCGCGGAAGGGGTGGGCGGCAGCGGCGGCAGAGAAGAGATCCCCTTGTTTATATATGTAACCCAAAAGGCCCGGCGCTGACAATGACGAAAAAGAAGAAGAAGGGCACAGAAAAGAAGTAAAACCGGGGGAAAAAGAGAAGCCGACTGGTAGAAAAATACGTCCTGCTGGGGATGGACCCCCTGCCGCCGGCGTGGTATGCTGGCAGCAGACAGAGGGCGGCGCGCCAGCCGCCGGCAAAATTCGGGGATTGACCGCCGGGGGAAAATGGCGCTATAATATTCCGTTCCATTATTCAAACGAGCATGTCCCGTCGGGCCTGACGGGATCACTGAGAAGGAGGACTGTACACATGCGCGAACAACACAAGGGGACCCAGTGTCTCCACGCCGGCTATGTGCCGGAGAGCGGCGAGCCGAGAAACATCCCCATCATCCAGAGCACCACGTTCCGCTACGGCAGCAGCGAAGCCATGGGCGCGCTGTTTGACCTGGAGGCCGAGGGCTATTTCTACACCCGCCTGCAAAACCCCACCTCGGACCGGGTGGCGGCCAAGATCTGCGCCCTGGAAGGGGGCACGGCGGCCATGCTCACCTCTTCCGGCCAGGCAGCCAACTTCTTTGCCCTGTTCAATATCTGCTCCGCCGGGGACCATGTGGTCTCCTCTGCGGCCATCTACGGGGGGACCTTCAACCTCTTTGCCGTCACCATGAAGCGCATGGGCATCGAGGTGACCTTCGTGGACCCCAACTGCACCCCCGAGGAGCTGGACGCGGCCTTCCGGCCCAACACCAAAGCGGTCTTTGGCGAGACCATCGCCAACCCCGCCCTCATCGTGCTGGACATTGCCCGCTTTGCCCAGGCGGCCCACGCCCACGGGGTCCCGCTGATTTTGGACAACACCTTTGCCACCCCGGTGGGCTGCCGGCCCTTCGAGTGGGGGGCGGACATCGTCACCCACTCCACCACCAAGTACATGGACGGCCACGCCAACTGCGTGGGCGGGGCCATCGTGGACAGCGGCAACTTTGACTGGACCAAGTATCCCGACAAGTATCCCGGCCTGTGTACCCCCGACGAGAGCTACCACGGCGTGACCTACACCGAGCGCTTCGGCCAGGGCGGGGCCTACATCACCAAGGCGGTGGTCCAGCTCATGCGGGACTTCGGCGCCTCCCCCGCCCCCATGAACGCCTATCTGCTGAACGTGGGCCTGGAGACCCTCCACCTGCGGATGCCCCGGCACTGTGCCAACGCCCTGGCTGTGGCTGAATATGTGCAGAAGCACCCCAAGATCGCCTGGGTCCACTACCCCGACCTGCCCGGAGACGAGTACCACGATCTGGCGAAAAAATACCTGCCCAACGGCTCCTGCGGCGTGGTGACCTTCGGCGTGAAGGGCGGCCGGCAGGCGGCAGAGACCTTCATGGCCGGCCTGCAGCTGGCCTCCATCGCCACCCATGTGGCCGACGCCAAGACCTGTGTCCTCCACCCGGCCTCCTCCACCCACCGGCAGCTGACCGAGGCGGAGCTGACCGCCGCCGGCGTCTCCCCGGACCTCATCCGCCTGTCGGTGGGCATCGAGGACCCGGAGGACATTCTGGCCGACCTGGAGCAGGCCCTGGCCCAGGTGTAAGGACCTGCGGCGGGCAGCCGCCTGCCTTGGGAGAGGAGGAGACCGTGTGACGTATCAGGGAAAAAAGGGCTTTTGGCTGGTGTTTGCCGCGGCGCTGCTCCTGAGCCTGGGCGGGGTGTGCATCAAGCAGATCCCCTGGCAGCCGCTGTCCATCAATGCCTTTCGCAGCATCATTGCGCTGGGGGTCCTGCTCCCCTTTGCCAAAGGGACCGGCACGGCCTTCCGCCTGACCCCCGGCGTGCTGGCCGGGGCGGCGGCGGTGTGGGGGGCCACGACCCTATACACTGTGGCCACCAAGCTGACCACGGCGGGCAACGCCGTGCTGCTCCAGTTCACCGCCCCCATCTTCGTCATCCTGTTTCTGTGGCTGGTGTTCCGGGAGCGGCCCCGCCGCCGGGACATCATCGCCTGCCTGTGCGTGTTCGGCGGTGTGCTGTGCTTCTTTCTGGACAGCCTGGGCCAAGGGCGCCTGCTGGGCGACGGGATCGCGGTGCTCTCCGGGGTGTGCTACGCCTGGGTGTTTCTGATGGAACGCCTGCCCGGCGGCAGTCCCCTCTGGTCCACCATCCTGGGCCAGGCGCTGGGGGCGGTGGTGGGCCTGCCCTGGCTGGTGCGGGAGACCCGGTTCGACGGCACGGCCCTGCTCTGCGGGGTGGTGCTGGGGGTCTTTCAGCTGGGGCTGGCCTATGCCCTGCTCACCACAGGGCTGAAGTACGCCGCCCCCACCGCCGCCGCCCTGGTGGCGGGGATCGAGCCCATCCTCAACCCGGTCCTGGTGGCCCTGGTGGTGGGGGAGACCCTCTCGCCCCTGTCGCTGGTGGGCGGAACCGTGGTCTTTCTGAGCGTGATGGGCTATCAGCTGCTCTGCCGGCGGCAGGAGCAGAAGGCATCGGCCGCACCGTCGGCCCCGCAGTAGGAGGTTTCTGCTATGCTTGACATTGTGTATCAGGACCAGGCCATCGTGGTCTGCGTCAAACCCTTCCGGGTCATCTCCACCGATGAGCCCGGCGGGATGCCGGACCTGATCCGGCAGGCCCTGGACCAGCCCAAGGCCAAGGTCCGGGCGGTCCACCGGCTGGACCAGGTGGTGGGCGGGCTGATGGTCTACGGCCTGACCGGCCCGGCGGCCTCGGACCTGTCCCGGCAGATCCGGGAGGACGCCTTTTTGAAGGAGTATCAGGCCGTGGTCCACTGGCGTCCCCGGGACGACGAGGGGACCATGGTGGACCTGCTGGGCCGGGACGAAAAGACCCGCAAGACCTATGTGACCAAAACCCCCGCCAAGGGCGTCCAGCAGGCCATCCTCCACTACCGGGTGCTGGACAACCGCCAGGGCTTCTCCCTGGTGGAGATCCGCCTGGAGACCGGCCGCACCCACCAGATCCGCGCCCAGTTCTCCGCCCGGGGCCTGCCCCTGGCCGGAGACCGGAAGTACAGCAAGTATCCCGACCCCGCAGACTGGCAGATCGCCCTCTGGTCCAGCCACCTGTCCTTCACCCACCCGGAGACCGGGGAGGCCATGGACTTCCGCCTGCCCCCGCCGGACACGGCCCCCTGGACGCTGTTTTCGGAATGACCGGGGCCTGACGGAGCGTCTGAAATTGGAAAAACTTTTTTAGATTGCAGGCGGTCACAGCGGACATACTATCCCTCGGAGCCCCGCGCCGTCGTTTGCCGGGGCCTCCGAGATCCAGAGGGGCCGTCCAGACGGCCCCGGGAGGTTAAGTATGAAGGTGATCGACAGAATTGCCCTGGTGGTGCTGATCATCGGCGGCCTGAACTGGGGCAGCGTAGGGATCTTCGGCCTGGACGTGGTAGCGGCCCTCTTTGGCGGCTCTGCCAGCGCCCTGAGCCGCGTCGTGTATGTCCTGGTGTGTCTGTCCGCCATCTGGTGCGTCACGCTCTTCTTCCGGGAAGACCGCATCGAGCGGACCGCGCGGGGGAGTGTGTAACGGTTCCCCGCCCTGACCACAGGACACGCAGTGGGCCGGACCACGGGTCCGGCAAGCAGAATACCCCGGGGCTACAGCCTGAACCCGCTGTAGCCCCGGGGTATTTGATTTGCGTCGTGAAAGCTAACAAAAGATAATTGACATCGAGTGCCTTGTTTAGTGTAATTTATATATAATAAGTGGGTGAGAAGTTTAGAAAGGAGCGTTGGGAAAGAATGAAATTTCACTGGAAAACCTTCTGGTTGATCCTGCTGCCCATTTGGGCAGTGGCCCTGGTGTCGATGTTCGTGATCCCGACCCTGTTTCCGATTTGTGTCATTACAGTTTCTCTGGCGCTCATCGGCACCTGGGTGATCCAGTACCAGCGCAAGATCCTGGAAACGCTGGAACGCATCGAGCAGCAGGGCATCCCCAAACCGGGACCCGAGGAAATACGCCGGGATCTCACCGAGTGATCCAAAAGGCCGGCCGCAATGCTTGCGGCCGGCCTTTTCTGTCGGGTGTTATTTCTGCTCCAGCAGCTTTTTGTAGGTCGAGGGATAGTGGTCCTCGGGGTCCAGGGCGCGGATGACCCGGGCGGGGACCCCGGCGGCCAGGGTGTTGGGCGGGATGTCCCTGGTGACCACGGACCCGGCCCCGATGATGGACCCTTCGCCGATGGTGACGCCGGGGACCACGGTGACGCTGGAGCCCAGCCACACATTTTTCCCCAGGACGATGGGGGCGGGATAGGTGGTGGAGCGCTTGGTGGGGTCAAAGTCGTGGTTCATGGTCACCAGCACCACGTTGTTGCCCAGCAGGACCCCGTCGCCCAGGGTGATGCCCCCCTGGTCCTGGAAGTGGCAGCCGGTGTTGATGAACACCCCCTTGCCCACGGTGATATTTTTGCCGCAGTTGGTGTAGAAGGGGGGGAAGAGCCGGAAGCTCTTGTCCACGGGCTTGCCGATGATCTTGGAGAAGATCTCCCGCACCTCCTCGCCGGTGTGATACTTGCTGTTGAGCTCACAGGTCAGGCGCATGGTCACTTCGTTGATCTCCCGCATGAAGTGGTGCATGTCGCCGCCGCCCTCCACGGGTTCGCCGGAGTTTATCCGGGCCAGATATTCTTGCAGATCCATAGGGTACCTCCTTGTTCAGGCGACCGGGGCAGAAGCCCGGGGGCGGGTCAGTCCAGGCTGGCCGGGCCGAAGCCGTGGGGCAGCAGCCGGTCCAGGGTGTATTTGACAAAGGTGTGGTCCTGCCGGGCCACCAGGACCTCCAGGTCCGGGGCAAACTCATAGAGCATCTGCCGGCAGGCGCCGCAGGGCCAGCAATAGTCCGCGCCGTTGCCCACCACCGCCAGGCGGGTGAAGGACCGGCAGCCCTCGCTGACGGCCTTGACCAGGGCGGTGCGCTCGGCGCAGAGGGTGGAGCCGTAGGCGGCGTTTTCCACGTTGCAGCCGGTGTAGACGGTCCCGTCGGTCCCCTCCAGGGCGGCGCCGACGGGGAAGCGGGAATAGGGGACATAGGATCGTTCCAGCATGGTGAAGGCCAGCTCCACCAGAGCCTGATCGGTCACAGGCCATCGCCTCCTTTGGTCACTGGATGTGGATGTGGTTGTTGATGTGGTCGGCGCAGTAGCAGTAATAGCCGTTGCACCGGGAGCAGTAGCGGAACTCCATCTGGGGGTCGGTGCGGTCGGTCTTGCCGCACACGGCGCACTTGTGGAGGTAATTGGGCTTGGTCTGGGTCTTGGCGTCGTGGAAGTTCACCACCTTGGGGCCGCCGGGGTTCTGATAGGCCTGGCGGTACTGCTGCTGCTTGCGCTTCTGGGCGGCGCGGGTGCGCCAATAGGACACCTGGTCGCTGATGTCCGTGGCGAAGAAGAGCAGGTAGTTGAAGATGGCCACCACCGGGATGAGGGCCAGCAGCAGGTGCCCCTGGAACAGATACCGCAGCACCGACAGGGCGAAGAAGGCGGCGTCGAACCAAGCCAGCCACTTGGCCTTGACGGGGATGATGAAGAAGAGCAGGAACTGCAGGTCGGGGTAGAGGGTGGCAAAGGCGAAGAACATGGACAGGTTGACGTAGTGCATGGACGCACCGCCGACCAGGAAGCCCACCAGAATGTTCAGCACCACGCCGAAGAAGTAGAAGATGGTGAACTTGTTGCTGCCCCACTCCCGCTCCAGGGCGTTGCCGATGAAGTAGTACAGGTAGAGGGACAGGGCAAAGACGACGGGGTTCTGGCCCGACAGAGGGACAAAAATGAAGGTGACGATCCGCCAGATCTGTCCGTGGGCGATGGCATCGGCGCTGAAGCCGAGCAGGCTGGAGGCAATGGGGTAGCCGTTGGTGCCGAAGAAGTCCAGCAGATAAACGAGTACGTTGCCGATGACGATGTACCGCATCAGCCCGGGCAGGGTCAGCCGGGGGTGCTTGCGGCAGAAGCGGTCCAGCCACTGTTGCATGGCGCGCAAAGAAACGACCTCCTTAATGGGTAAAATGGTTCACGAAACCTATTCTACCTGCTTTCTTCCGGGAAATCTACCCTAAACTGTGAACAATCTGTGGCGGGCCGCCGGGCGGGCAAAATTTTTCTTGCCTTTTTCTCAGAATGGTGTATAATACAGGAAGCCTTTTTCCCAGAGGCTTTCAACTCAATAGGAGCGCATTATCGAGAGTGGGCGAGAGAGTTAGCTTGATGACCCCACACCAACCTGCCCAGCGGGCAAGGTGGTTCTGCTAACAGCGATAAGGAAGGCGCCGCATCCAGCGACCAGGGCTTCCTTTGTAAGGAAGCCTTTTTCTATGGAACCCGGAGCGCTTGCCCCGGCGAAACATTTGCAGGAAAGGAACCAGTGCTATGAGCATCATCCAAGATCCCTCCCTGGCCGAGTCCGGCCGCCGCAAGATCCAGTGGGTCCGGGACTTCATGCCCGCCCTGTCCCAGATCGAGGCCCGCTTCCAGCGGGAGAAACCCTTCCAGGGGCTGCGGGTGGCCGTGTCGGTCCACCTGGAGGCCAAGACCGCCAACCTGGGCTATGTGCTCCAGCAGGGGGGCGCTCAGGTCTTCCTCACCGGCTCCAACCCCCTGTCCACCCAGGACGACGTGGCCGCCGGTCTGGCCAGCCTGGGGGTGGAGACCTTCGGCATCCACGGCGCCAGCCCGGAAGCCTATGAGGCCCACCTGACCGAGACCCTCAAGTGCCACCCTCACATCGTCATCGACGACGGCGGCGACCTCATCGACCTGCTGGGCGGCAAGTGCAAGGACTATGCCGACTGCCTGCTGGGCGGCTGCGAGGAGACCACCACCGGCATCCTGCGCCTGAAGGCCCGGGAGCGGGAGGGCATCCTGCCCTGCCCCAT
>CAKTSK010000004.1 GCA_934597725.1 uncultured Eubacteriales bacterium | reverse complement strand
CAGCGCCTACGCCAAGCAGGCCATGGCCTGGGCCAACGGCCAGGGGCTGATCACCGGCGTGACGGCCACCACCCTGAGACCCGACGGCAACGCCGTCCGGGCCCAGGCGGCCACCATCCTCATGCGCCTGTGTGAGCAGGTGCTGTGAGGGAACTGGAAAAACTGCACAGCAAACGCAAACAAGGAGAGCGCTTCGGCGCTCTCCTTGTTTGCTCTGCCGCAAAAAGGCCGGCCCCAAGGGTGGCACTTCATAAAGAAGTGCCACCCTTCGGGCTACCTGTAAAGAAATCTCTCTATGTGGGACGGCTATGCCGTCCTTTTCTTGCGCTTCCGCATGGCCTGATAGTAGGCCATATATTCCCGTTCCAGCGTCTCCAGCTCCGGCGCTGTCCAAAGACCGATGGTGCTGTAGTAGATGTCCACCCGCTGATGCCGCTTGCCGTCTATCTTCTCCGGCTTGGATACCACGATCTTGTCAATGAACTCGTGGACGATTTCAGGTGTCAACTCCGTCAGCCGGGTCACCTGTCTGGCCCGCTGGATGAACTTCTGCAAATCATCGGCTTTGTCGGCGGTGGCGTTCAAGCTGTCCTCCAACACTGGAATATCCGCTTTCAACTGCCGCTGCTCATTTTCCAGCAATACCGTCAGCGTGGCGAAGCGTTCCTCAGACAGCAGGCCCTTGGTCATGTCCTCGTAGCTTTTCTGGATGAGCTGGTCAATCTCCGGCACCCGCTGTTTGGCCCTGTCCAACTCCCGGCGCTTGGCGGTCAACGCTTTCTTCTCCTGCAGGCCGAACCGTTCCATCTGCTCCTGAGCAAACCGTTTTTCATAGACTTGGATGTACCACAACAGCCTTTGCAGACCCTCCAACACCAACTGCCCCACAACGCTCTCCCTGATATAGTGAGCGGAGCATACGTTGGAATTTTTGCGATAGCTGGAACAAAAGAAGTAGGCTTGTGACTGTTTGCTGCTCTTACCGCTGCTTGGTCAAGATCATCTGACGGAGTGCCGTTTGCTTCAGGCAGTTGATGGCGGTGACAAAGGAGCCGTTCTCGGTTTTCTGCGGGTTCTGGATGTACGAAAATACATTAAAAAAATTCTCGATGCCTTTGGGGACGGTTTTCTCCGGGTTCTCCACGCAGGCGATCAGGTCGCTGAGCCAGCCCTTGATATGCCATAGGCTGGTGGTCGCCACGTCAGGTCACCTCCTGCAACAGCAGAACGAGCCGTTCAAACCGCAAACATTCTTCTGTCATCTCCGGGCAGCAGACCACCAATCGTTCCAGCTTGGTCTTTTCTTCTTCGGTCAGTGTGATTTTCAGACGGACTTTTTCATCGTGCGTACTCAAATTGATTCCTCCATTTTGTCAAATTTCCGCTGTGGGAGGGGGTATTCAGGGGTTTCCCCTGGAAATGGATTTTGGCCCGTGGGGGGCGAAGTCCGATGCTCGCTATTCCTGTGGACAGGATACCAGCGGGTAAGAGTGTTTTGCTGTCACTCGGAATTTCGCTCCCACCTCCTATTACAACTTTTAACGCCAAAAACGGAATTTTTTCTTGAGGTTTCCCAAAAATCTTGTTTCCCCCGGGCAAATAAAGAAACCGGCTACATACACAACCGCACCAGCAGGATGCCCTCACCCCGCTGGTGTTTATTTTGGTTTGTGTATATAACCGGCCTTATCCCGTCCACCCATGTCCTGATCGAGCAGAAAAGTCTATTATCATTGAAACACAGGGCTACAGGAAAAGAATTACCCTACCTTATCTGAACAACCTGGCAGCAATTTATTCAGATTAGGCAGGGCCGTTCAAAAAACACTTCCATTACCAGATAATCTGTGTTATACTTGGCCCGAAAGTCTGTCACCCGCCGGTCTGACACGGTACACAGCTTCTAACCGGTGGGATTTAGCGGCTTTTATTTTGTCTATTTAAAAATTTTTCCCAAAAAGGAGCGACAAAAACATGACGAGAAAGCAAAGGGACTTCCTCGCCGTCCGGGGGACAAAGCGGAGCCTAAACAGGCGGATATTGAGAAATACTACGCTGAATATCCTAATCTTAGTGATTATATGCTGCGTAATTATGGCCCTTTCCTTACAGTCACTTGCCAACAATATATTGTTGGACAGCCTTAAGCCTATGGCCCGGCAGTCGGCTAAGACAGTTGAGGCCAACGTCCATATGCTGGCAGACCGCATGATGACCATTGCAGCCGATTCTCGGATAAATGCGGTTCCTGTTTCCAATGAAACAGAGGAATTCCCTCCGAACCCCGCAGCGCTCTCGGAAAGCCGCAGGGGGTTACTGGAGGAAGCGGCGGAGATTTATGAGCTTTATACGATTGGCCTGTATGACTTGAACGGGCGGCTGCTGCAAGGGACCGGCAGTGCGCCGGAAGAGCTGGACAGCGGTTTTTTCACACTTTTGAAGGAAACAGACAACCTGACAATAAATTCCTCCACTATTTTCCAGGACAAGCTGGGCATCATGATGGGAATGCCGGTGAAGGCGGACGGCGAAACCGCGCTCTATGTGATGGGCGTATACAAATATGACACGCTTAACGATGTAATCAGCAGTATCAACCTGGGCAGACACGGTATGGCCTACATGGTCAACCGGGAGGGCCTTGTGACCGGCCACCCCGATCAGTCTCTGGTCCTCAAGCGGAGCTCGCTGGTTCAGCTCAGCGGCGGCGGAAATGCGGTGGGACGTGTCACAACAGGAGAAACAGGGGCGACAGAATTTTCCGTCGACAGGGAAAGAATGCTGGCGGCTTTTTCACCCATTCGCGGCACCCAGTGGTCGCTGGTCATTCAGGTCCCCAAGTCGGATTACAATCATTTTATCAACGCGGCCATGCTTTTGTCGGTTCTGGCTACCCTGGTCGGATTAACTGTCTCAATACTGCTGATTTTGCGGTTTGCCCGCTCCATTTCCCGTCCAGTGAAGCGCGTAACGGAGCGGATGGTTGCCCTCTCCAACGGCGATTTGCACACGGAAATACACCCTGTCGGCACCGGAGATGAGCTGGAAGTCATGACAAAGACGCTGGAGGCCACGCTGGAAAGCGTGAACCGATACATATCTGACATCCAGCAGGTATTGACTCATGTTGCGGAAGGGGACCTGCGCACCGGACCACAGGTGGACTACAAGGGTGATTTTGAGTTGATTCGGGACAGCCTGCACACAATTACCCAGTCTATGAACGAGACCCTCCTTGGCTTCCGCGCCGCCGCGGACCGGCTTACCACGATGGCGGAGCAGCTGAACGGGCAGTCCGCGCAGCTGCATCAGGCGTCTCTGGAACAGAATCGGTCCACCGAAGACCTGGTTCACGAGGTGACCCGCGTGAAAGACAGGCTGGCCGACGTTACGGAAAGCAGCGGCCAGACACGTGCCCAGACCGAGGAGATTACCCTGCGTGTTCAAAGCGCCAACGAGCAGATGGCAGCTCTGTCCTCGGCGATGGACGACATCAGCGACAACGCGCAGCAGATTACAAAAATCGCCAAAGATATTGAGGACATCGCGTTCCAAACCAATATTCTGTCCCTTAACGCCTCTGTAGAGGCGGCCCGTGCCGGAGCAGCCGGAAAAGGCTTCGCGGTTGTAGCCAGTGAGGTAAAGCGGCTTGCCGCTAAGAGCGCTGAGGCCGCGCAGAGCGCCACGGTCATGGTTAACAACACCAAAACAATTATTCAGACCGGCGTGGTGTTGACTGCGGATACCGCCGGTTCCCTCCGCGCGATTTCAGACGTATCTGCGCGGATCAGCGCAATTTCGGACCAGTTGGTCACGGCGGTCCAGGGACAGAAGATCGCTCTGAGCGCCATGGAGGAGCGGATTGATACCATTTCCGGCATCGCGGACCGCAATTTGCAAAACGCGGGAGAGACAAAGTTGTCCAGCGGTTCCCTGGCAAAAGAGGCCGAGGCGCTTCAATCTCAGGTACGAAAATTTGTTTTAAAGGAGGACTGAGGCAAATGAAACGAATTGCTGCTGTACTTTTGAGCACGCTGCTGACAGCATCGCTGCTGTCCGCCTGCGGAAGCCAGACGAAGCTTCAAGACGGATACTACACTGCCCAGGCATCCGAATTCAGCCATGGATGGAAGGAGTATATCACCATTCTGGTAACAGACGGGAGTATTATCTCTGTAGAGTATAACGCGGAAAATGCCAGCGGTTTTATCAAAAGCTGGGATAACGCCTATATGCAGACGATGCTTCATGTCAACGGAACTTATCCCAATGAGTATACCCGCTACTACGCGAGCCAGTTTCTAGAAGGACAGGGCAAGGGCAATATCGACGCGATAACAGGCGCTTCGAGTTCTCATGGGTCGTTTCAAATATTGTCCCAGGCTGTATTGGAACAAGCTCAGAAGGGGGACTCCAGCATCGTAGTTGTGGACACGGCTCACTAGCCCGGCTCGGATGAAGTTCTGGATTACCTGGGGGCAGCGCTCCGTTTCTGGAGATAGGCGAACATCTGGCACTGATCAGTATGGACTTGGGGCAGGACAAGCTGTTCCATGCGGTTACTGCTTTTACCTGCGATATTCCGGGGAAAAATCAATTTCCCTAATAAAATTGTAATGTACATCTACCCATTGTACGCGGTGGCCGCTGGATTTGTCAGTTTCATAGGCAACAACCTTTTTTACAAACTCATGCAGAAACTGGGGGTCAACTTTGACGAATCGGTGTGCTTCTTTACAATTTTCAGGAAACTCTTAACATTGACGGCTTGCATCTCAGAGGCTTCAACGACGGTGCTATTGTAGTCCTCCGATATATTGAATTTACCTGCAATTTAAATACACACGGGCTGACTTCACAAAAGTTTTGGGAGGAACTTCCTTACGAAGTTCCTCCCAACGGGCCGGCCTCCCTTCACGTCCGGTCCCGCACCCACTGCCAGATCCCTTTGGACAGAAAGCTCTCCGCCGCCTTCTCCTCCAGCTCCAGAAAGCGGGCATAGGGCAGGGCGAAGGACAGCTCCTCCCGGCCCACCCACCGCCGGGCCGAGGGATCGGTCAGGCCGATGGTGCAGGTGTTCCGGCCCGCCTCCCCGTCGGCCAGGGGATACAGCAGCGCCTGGACGCAGCCCGCGCCGAACTTGATCTGCACCGTGTCCTGCACCGGCTGGTCGTAGCTGGCCAGGGTGACCAGCCCGGAAAGCTGGTCCGGGTCCACCAGAAAGACCACCGCTTCCACCGGCTCCTCCGGGGCCACGTCGTCCAGGGGCTTCATCACCAGGACCTGGCCGGCGGCGATCCCCGGCAGCTGCCGGACGTAGCACTGGGCCAGCTCCGGCGTCTGCTTGTAGAACAGCCCGCCCACCGCCGGTCCCCCGGCGGAGAGGTGCAGGCCCATCTGCTCCGGGTCCGGGGCGCAGAAGCCGGTCCCCACCCGGCCCCCGACGCAGGAGACGGTGTCCCGGCTGACCCAGGTGGTCTCGCCTCCCGCCGCGGCGGCCAGCAGGCTGATCACGCAGCCCCGCTGGCCCGGCGGGAAGGACCGGCCGCCCTCCGGCGGCTGGGCGGCTTTGCACAGGGCCACCGGGTGGTTGTGCAGGTTCAGATAGGCGGCAAGTTGGCTTTTCATGGGGTACGCTCCTTTTCTGGTCGTTATACTTCCGAGAGGGTGAAGGTGAACTCGGTAAACCCGTCCTGGCTGGTGACGGTGATGTCCTCTTTATAGGTGTTGAGCAGGGTCTTGACGATGTACAGCCCCAGCCCCACCCCGTCCTTGTGGGTGGAGCGGGAGGTATCGGCCTTGTGGAACCGGTCGAAGATGTGGCTCAGCTGCTGGGGCGGGATGGTCTCGCCCTCGTTGCCGATGGCGATGTACGCCTTGCCGCCCTTGGTGGTGATCCGCAGGGACAGCCGCCCCTGGGGCACGGCAAACTTCACGGCGTTGTCCAGCAGGTTGTAGCACACCTGGGTCACCGCGTCCGGGTCGCCCCAGACCATCACCGGGCCGTCGGGCAGCTCGGTCTGCACGTCCAGCTCCTTTTCGGTGATCTTGGCTTCCAGGCTCACCAGCACCCGCAGCAGCACCTCTGCCGCGTCGAACTGCTCCTGGGCGGCCACCCGCTCGGAGGATTGCAGCCGGGACAGCTCCAGCATCCGCCGCACCAGCCGGGACAGCCGCCGGGTCTCGGAGGAGATCACCTGTAACGACTCCCGCTCCTTTTCCGGCGGGATGGTCCCGTCCAGGATGCCGTCGGCAAAGCCGGCGATGGTGGTCATGGGGGTCTTGAGCTCGTGGGAGACGTTGGCCACGAACTCGCTGCGCTTCTGCTCGGCCTGGGCCAGGGAGTCGGCCATGGCGTTGAAGGCGGCGGCCAGCTCTCCGATCTCGTCCCCCCGGTTGGCGTACTCGGTGATGCGGGTGTCCACCTCTCCGTGGGCGAACTTGTGGGCAAAGGCGCACACGCCTTTCAGGGGGTCCACCATCTTCTGCACGGTGATGGAGCAGATGACCAGGGAGATGAGCAGCACCGCCACGGCGGTGACGAAGAAGAGCTGGAACGTACTCTGCAAAAAGTCCAGCACCGCCGTGGTGTCGGCGGCCACGAACAGCAGCCCCGTGGGCAGGCCGGAGGAGACCAGCTCGCCCGTCTCCGGGTCCTGGATCAGGGGGGAGAGGAGCTGCCCGGTGACGTAGCACCGGCCGGAGAGGAGCTGGTTGAAGGTGGTCATGCCGCTGTAGCTGCCCTTTTTCACCAGCTGGTTCACCGCCCAGTTGGGCACCTGCACCTGCTGCAGGGGGATGGTGAAGGTCTCCCGGTCCAGGTTCCCCCCGGCGGCGCACAGGACCCGGCCCTCGGGGTCGCACACCAGCACGGTGGTGTCGGTGAGCAGCACCGCCGAGCGGATGTAGCCGATGAAATCCTCGCCGGTGAGGGTGTCGCCCTTGGTGATGGCTGCGTTGGCATAGCTGGAAATGAAGCCTGCATTGCGGTTGAGGGTTGCCTTGATCTCCTCCAGCTGGTGCCGGTAGGACAAGGAGAAGAAGCCCGCCCCCAGCAGGGCCATGCACAGGGTGATGAGCCCCAGGGTCATGGTGACCTGACGCAGGTACATGCTTTTGGTTTTTTTCATGGTCATCCGTTGTGCAGCTCGAACTTATAGCCCACGCCCCACACGGTTTTCAGGGACCACTGGTCGCTGACCCCTTCCAGCTTTTCCCGCAGGCGCTTGATGTGGACGTCTACGGTCCGGGAGTCGCCGAAGTAGTCAAAGCCCCACACCTCGTCCAGCAGCTGGTTGCGGGTAAAGACCCGGTTGGGGGAGGAGGCCAGGTGGAAGAGCAGTTCCAATTCCTTGGGGGGCGTGTCCACCCGCTTGCCCCGGACCTCCAGCTCGTAGGAGTCCAGGTTGATGACCATGCCGTCGAAGGTCAGGCAGCGGGCCTTGGTCTCGTCGGTCCCCAGCCGGCGCAGCACCGCGTGGACCCGGGCCAGCAGCTCCTTCATTTCAAAGGGCTTGACGATGTAGTCGTCGGCGCCCATTTCCAGCCCGGCCACCTTGTCGATGGTCTCGCCCTTGGCGGTGAGCATGATGATGGGGGTCTTGTCGGTCTCCCGGATCTTGGCGCACACCGCCCAGCCGTCCATCACCGGCAGCATGATGTCCAGCAGCACCAGGTCCGGGCGGAACAGGCGGTACAGTTCCAGCGCCTTGCCGCCGTCCTCGGCGACCATGGTTTCATAGCCTTCCTTTTTCAGATAGAGGTTGATAAGCTCGGCGATGTTGCTCTCGTCCTCCACGATGAGTACCTTTCTGGCCATTGCGGCACCTACTTTCCCTAAAAAATCACGGTATGGTCAGCATACCAAAGGTTTTTGAACAAATCCTGCCCACAGAAAAAAGTTTTCTGTTTGTTCATTATTGCATGGACTTTTGGTCCCGTCAAGGGAATCCCCAGGGAAAAAGGGGGTATACTAACCGGGACCTCAGCAGAAAGGAGAGGATCTCATGGCACAGAAAAAGGACCCCAAGGCCACCCGCCAGCGCCGCCAGGAGGGCAAGCGCAGCGCCGGTGCGTCTCCTGTCAGCGACAAGGGCAGCCTGCTGGGCAACGCCGGCAACACCAACAACGGCGGCCAGCCCGGCACCTGAACCCACCGCGCCCCCGCAGCGCGCCCTTCCGGGCGGCTGCGGGGGCGCGATTCTTTTGCCGGATCATCCGGCGGGGTCCGTGCTGCTCTGGACCAGGGTATACGCTGCCGACAGGCAGGTCCCCGGGGTCGCGGGGTAGATTTGGAACGTATAGTCCGCAGTCCGGACATCCAGCGCGGCGGTGAGACGGCCCGTCTCTCCCGGGGGCACGGTCACGCCGTGGGCGGTGTCCCGCCCCTGGGCCAGCAGGATGCTGTCTTCGCCGCGATTCTGCACCGTGAATTGCAGCCAGGTCCCCTGTTCCGGGTCGGCCGCGCCAGTGATCTCGCTGTTGGTCGTGGTACGCACCGTGCCGTGCTGTAACTCCGTGACCTGGATCTCCGCCGGATCGGTCTGTCCCTGGCAGGCTGTCAGCAGCAGACACAGGCCCAGTGCCAAAACCATCCCTTTGGGTCTCATCAAACTCCCTCCTTCCCATTTGATCCGGCAGACCCCGGACAGGTCTGTCCTTCTGTCTATTGATTCCCGGAAAGAGGAGAAACGGACATTTTTCGCCCTATTTTTTTCATATCCTTGCTTCCGCGCGCCCCATCCGGTACACTGGAGGAAATCCCCGCACAGTTGAGACAGACAAAGGAACGAGACAGATGGAGCACATGCAGGAGGCTTTTTTTCAGCAACTCTACGAAACCTGGTTCCCCAAGCTCTGCCGCTATGTTGCCTCTGCGGTACACGATCCCCATGCAGCGGAAGAGATCGTCCAGGACACCTTCCTGGCCGCGCTGGGAAACCTGGCGCTGCTGATCCAGGCAGAACACCCCGAGCGCTGGCTGCTGAAAACCGCCAAGTACAAAACCTTACATTACTTCCGGGACCGGACAGCCCAGCGCCGCCGGTTCCTCTCGCTGGAGGAGAGCTGCGACCCCGCCGGACCTCACAACGCCGTCAGCATGGCCCTGGAGGATGCAGAAGCCCTGGCAGAGACCCATGCCCTTCTCCGGCAGGTCCTGAAACCGGAGGAGCTGCGCCTGCTCCAGCGGATCGCCTTCGAGGGAAAGAGCTACCTCGACACCGCCGCTGAGCTGGGCTGTTCTCTCTGGGCCTGCCAAAAGCGGATGCAGCGGGTCCGCCAAAAACTCCGGGCCGCCCTGGCCCGCCAGAACCAACAGGCGGCCCCACCGCCAGCCCCCGAGGAAAGGAGGGAGCCACAGGATGGCAGCAAGCCCCCCAAAAAAGCAAGAGACTGATCCCAAAGAAATGACCACCGAGGCCCTGCAAGCCGCCGTCCGGGCGGACCTGCTGGACCCGGAGGAGAGCGACTACCACCGGCTGACCCAACTGCTGGAAGAACTGGACCGCCGGGAAGCCTCTGCCGAACCGCCCTTTGACCCCACTGCCGCCAAGGCTCGCTTTGACCAGACCTACCGGTCCCTCTCTGCCCCGCTGTACCCGGAGACCTCCGACCCGCCGCCCAAGAGGCCCCGGCGGGTCCTGCGCTGGGTCCTCGTGGCGGCGGTCCTGCTGGCGCTGGCCGTGTTCCCTGCCGCCGCCCGGGGGAGCTTTGCTGCGCCCCAGGACCCTTGGCAGTCCGTGGACAGCGCCCAGATCGCCGGGTACAGCATGGGCGTGGAACCGGTGGGGCAAGGGGTCCTCTCCCTTCGCTTCGCCCTCTCCGGCCAGGGTGCCGTCACTGCCCTTGGGGTGGAAGAACTGACGGTCTGGCACTGGGAAAACGGCGCTTGGCTGGAAGCCCTCCGCTATGCCCAGCGTCCCCCGGCCTTCGGAACAGAGACCAGCCGCGACTATGGCGGTGCGCTCCGCTATCAAGGCTGGCCCGGAGAGACTTACCGGGTGCAGATCATCCTTTTCGCAGAGACCGAGCAGGGAACGGACCGCCGGAGCCAGATTTTTCAGGTGGTCGCCCGCTGATCCCCCCCGGCGGGGGTGCGGTCCTTTCCTTCGTCACCCTTCGCCCCGTTATGCCATAGACTGTCCTGGGCCCAAAATCATATCATCATGTTAGGAGACGACAGTTTATGTGTACCACTTATCCTCAGTACGGCCACCACTACGGCTGCGGCAGCACCCCCAATCCCTGCACCCCCAATCCCTGCACCCCCTGCCCCGGCAGTACGCCTTCCTGCACCACCAGCAACTCCGTCACCATGCGCGCCCAGGTGCTGGAGGTTTTCTGCGACGCCCTGCTGGTCTGCGACCTGAGCACCTGCCAGCAGGTGCGGGTCAACACCCCTGACGCCTGCTGCTACCAGGTGGGCCAGTGCCTGTGCATCACCTACAACGGCGTCATGACCACCAGCCTGCCCCCGCAGATCTCTGCCACCAGCATCCAGGTCCTCTGACCGACCCAGCCCCCGAAACACAAACGGCGGCCAGCCCCATGAGGGGCTGGCCGCCGCAGCATTTTGGCAGCTTCTTATTTGTTCTTCTTCACAGCCGTGCGGATGGCCTTGAGCAGCTGGATGACCAGCATACTGCCCAGGGCCAGGCCGGGGATGGCCAGCCCCAGGGTCCAGGGCAGGGCCACCGCCTGCATCACGCGGTTCAGACCGGGCACCGCCAGCACCAGGGCCAGCAGCAGCGCACCCACCAGGAAGGCCCCCAGCAGCGGCCGGTTGTTCCAGAACTTCCGGGTAAACAGCACCGGCTCGGCAGCCTTGCAGTTGAAGCCGTGGAACAGCCGGGACAGGCACAGCGTGGCAAAGGCCATGGTGGCCCCCGCCGGCTGACCGCCGTAGGTCAGGCCCAGGTGGAAGGCCGCGATGGTGGCGGCGGCGATGACCAGACCCTCCAGGCCCACGCTGGCCAGGAAGGGCTTGGTGAGGATGCCCTCGCTCCGGGGCCGGGGCTTCTCGCGCATCACCTTGTCCGTGTGGGGCTCCAGGCCCAGGGCGATGGCGGGCAGGGAGTCGGTGAGGAGGTTGATGAACAGCAGGTGGACCGCCGCAAAGGGCACCGGCAGGACCAGCAGCGAGGCGTACAGCACCGTAAGGATGCCGGCAAAGTTGCCCGAGAGCAGGAACTGGATGGAGCGGCGGATGTTGGCATAGACGTTCCGGCCGTTCTTCACCGCCTGCACGATGGTGGCAAAGTTGTCGTCGGTGAGGACCATGCCGGCGGCGTCCTTGGCCACCTCCGTGCCGGTGATGCCCATGGCCACGCCGATGTCAGCCTGCTTCAGGGCGGGGGCGTCGTTGACGCCGTCGCCGGTCATGGCCACCAGCGCGCCCCGCTCCTGCCAGGCCCGGACAATGCGGATCTTATGCTCCGGGGACACCCGGGCGTAGACGGAGACCTTGGGCACGAAGTCCAGCAGCTCCCGGTCGCTCATTTTCTCCACCACGGACCCCTCCACGGCCTCGGTGCCGGGGGTCAGAATGCCGATCTCCCGGGCGATGGCCGAGGCGGTGACCACATGGTCGCCGGTGATCATGATGGGCCGGATGCCGGCGGCCACACACTCGGCCACGGCCTGCTTGGACTCCTCCCGGGGCGGGTCCATCATGGCGATGAGGCCCAGGAAGAGCATGGTGTCCTCGTCGGCCAGGGAGACGTTGGTCCCCTCCAGCCGGCGGCAGCCGAAGGCCAGCACCCGCAGGCCCTGGTTGGAGAACGCCTGGTTCACCCGCTCGATCTCTTCCCGCTCCCCGGGGCCCAGCACGGTCCGGTCCAGCATCACGTCCACGGCGCCCTTGGTCACCAGCATGTAGCCGCCGGAGAACTGGTGGACGGTGGACATGAGCTTCCGGTCCGAGTCAAAGGGCAGCTCGCTCAGCCGGGGCCAGCGGTTGCGCACGTTCAGCTCGTCGAAGCCGAAGTCCTCGCCCAGGCGCACCAGGGCGGTCTCGGTGGGGTCGCCGATCTCCCCCTTTTCGTTCACCGTGGCGTCGCTGCACAGCAGGGCCGCCCGGAGCAGGGGTTCCTGGACGGGGTCCTGGAAGTCGGCCTCCTGGGCGGGGATGATCCGCCCGCCCACATACAGCTGGCGCACGGTCATCTTGTTCTGGGTGAGGGTGCCGGTCTTGTCCGAGCAGATGACCGACACGCTGCCCAGCCCTTCCACGGCCTGCAATTTGCGGATGATGGCGTGTTCCTTGGCCATTTTCCGGGTGCCGAAGGAGAGCACGATGGTCACGATGGAGCTCAGGGCCTCCGGGATGGCCGCCACGGCCAGGGCGATGGCAAAGAGGAAGGCGCTCATCACGTTCTCGCCCCGGACAAAGACGCTCACCGCAAAGAGCAGGGCGCACAGGGCCAGGATGGCGATGGAGAGCTTTTTGCCGAACTGGTCCAGGCTCACCTGCAAGGGAGTCTTTTTCTCCGAGGTGGACTTGAGCAGCGCGGCGATCTTGCCCATCTCCGTGTGCATCCCCGTGCCGGTGACCAGGAAGCGGCCCCGGCCATAGGTGACGAAGGTGCCGGAAAAGACCATGTTCTTCCGGTCGCCCAGGGGGACCTCCCCGTCGATGGGGGCCACGTCCTTCTCCACGGGCAGGCTCTCGCCGGTCAGGGCGCTTTCGGCGGTCTTGAGGCTGGCGCTTTCCAGCAGCCGGCCGTCGGCGCACACGGCGTCGCCCGCCTCCAGCACCACCACGTCGCCGGGGACCACGTCCCGGCCGGGGATCTGGATGATCCTGCCGTCCCGCAGGACCTTGGCCGTGGGGGCGGACATCTGTTTCAAACTGTCTAAGGAGGCCTGGGCCTTCACCGTCTGCACGGTGCCCAGGATGGCGTTCATGGTGATCACCGCCAGGATGACCACCGTGCTCTCCACATCCCCCACGATGGCAGAGATCACTGCCGCCAGGATGAGGATGATCACCAGGAAGTCGGCAAACTGCTCCAGGAAGATCCGCAGGGTGGTCTTTTTGCCCCCCTCCTGCAGTTCGTTGGGGCCGTATTCCTGCAGCCGCTTGGCGGCCTGGCCCCCCTCCAGTCCCCCGGGACCGCTGTCCAGGGCGGAGAAGAGCTGCTGATCTGACTTCTGCCAGATCTGATCGAGTGTTTTCATTCCGCGTTCGTCCTTTCTTCCCGCCGGGGCGGGCAACAAAAAAGACGAGTCCTTTTGCCCAACGCCCACTCCGGGACCTTGATCCAAAAGTCTCGCCATTTCAAGCCGCAGCGGGGCAGACCTGCCCGTGTATTGACGCCGCGGCTGCACGACAGCGCGTGCCAGCTACTCCCTTTTTTCATGGGCTATCATATCCTATTTCCCCACCTTTGTCAAGATGGATCTGCCGCCGGGAAAAACCCTTGCTATTCTTTTGCGAATGCAGTAAGATAACGGTATCGACCCGCGTTCTGGAGGTGTTCCCATG
This sequence comes from uncultured Eubacteriales bacterium, assembly GCA_934597725.1. GTDB lineage: Bacteria > Bacillota > Clostridia > Oscillospirales > Oscillospiraceae > Evtepia. The sequence goes on along the minus strand of CAKTSK010000004.1, from coordinate 87,342 downwards.
TCCCAGCGTCCCGCCGGCAAGCCCCTGGGCTTCTGGCTGCTTCTCATCGGCCTCATCGCCGCCCTGTGTGTGGGCGGCCTGGTGCTCCTGTCTGCCCACCGGCAGCCCGGCGCCCAGGTGCGCATCACCCAAAACGGCCAGCAGGTGGGCCTGTACCCCCTGGACCAGCCCCGCACCCTGCGGCTGGACGCCCCCGGCGGCGGCTACAACGTGGTGGTCATCGAGGACGGCGCGGTGCAGGTCACCGAGGCCAGCTGCCCCGACCAGGTCTGCGTGAAGAAAGGCCCCACCAGCCAGACCGCCGACCCCATCGCCTGCCTGCCCAATGGGCTGATTCTTGAGGTCCTCGCCCCCGATGGCGACGACCAGCTGGACGGAGTGACACAATGAACATCAAAAAACTCACCAACATGGCCATGCTCACGGCCATCTCCATGATCGTCTTTCTCATCGAAGCTCAGATCCCCCTGCCCATCGCCGTGCCCGGGGTGAAGCTGGGCATCGCCAACGTCATCACCCTCTTTGCCATCTGGACCCTGGGCTGGAAGGAGGCCGGGGCCATCCTGCTGGTGCGGGTGGTGCTGGGCAACCTCATCGTGGGCAACGTCATGGGGATGCTCTACAGCCTGGCCGGCGGCCTGCTGTGCTGGCTGATCATGGCCCTGCTCAAGCCCCACATGGCCCGCAACCAGATCTGGATCATGAGCATCTTCGGCGCCCTGGGCCACAACGCCGGCCAGCTGGCCGTGGCCGTGTGGATCTCCGGCACGCCGGCCCTGGCCTGGTACGCCCCCGTGCTGCTGCTGGCCGCCCTCGTCACCGGCTTCTTCACCGGCCAGTGTACCCAGGCCCTGCTCAACCACATCGACAAGCTGAAGCACGCCTGACGGCTTCTCCCCCGCCGCTCCCCGCCGCATTGTCAACCAACTTTATTACGCTGGTTGACAATGCGCTGTGGTCGTGCTATACTCACCTCATCTCTTTCAGAAATGAGGTCTTTTCTATGTCCACGCTTGCCCCTGCCTCCCACGCCAAGGTCCTGGACCTGGCCTACATCGCCCTCATGGCAGCCCTCATCGCCCTGTGTACCTGGCTGTCCATTCCCCTGGGGCCCATCCCCTTCACCATGCAGACCTTCGCCATCTTTACCGCCCTGGGCCTGCTGGGCGGACGGCGGGGGACCATCGCGGTGGCCGTCTATCTGCTGCTGGGTCTGGTGGGCCTGCCGGTGTTCTCCGGCTTTTCTGCCGGCCCGGCGGCGCTGCTGGGGCCTACCGGCGGGTATCTGCTGGGCTTCCTGGCCACCGCCCTGCTCTACTGGGCCGTGACGGCCAAATGGGGCAGCAGCGCCAAGGTCATGACCCTGGCCCTGCTGCTGGGTCTGGTGGTGTGCTATGCCTTCGGCACGATCTGGTTTTTACAGGTCTACACCGGCGGCGGCCAGAACGCCACCCTGCTGGGCGCCCTGGGCCTGTGCGTGTTCCCCTATGTGATCCCCGACCTGTGCAAGCTGGCCCTGGCCCTGCTGGTGTCCCGGCGGGTGGGGCGGTATCTGCGCTGACCCAAACAAGGAGTTGACCCCCTGATGCAAGTCAAAACCCGTGTGCTGGAGACCCTGGAAGCCAACCGGGGGACCTATTTCTCCGGCGAAGCCCTGGCCCAGCGGCTGCAAGTCAGCCGCAGCGCCGTCTGGAAGGCCATCGGCCAGCTGCGGGAGAGCGGCTATCCCATCCACGCCGTCTCCCACCGGGGCTACTGTCTGGCCCCGGACAGCGCCATCCTCTCCCCCCAAAGCATCGCCCAGCACCTGCATGTGCCCGGCCTGCGGGTGGAGGTCCAGCCCCAGGTGACCTCCACCAACACCGTCCTGCGCCAGCGGGCGGAGGCCGGAGAGGCCGAGGGCCTGGTCCTGGCCGCCGTCCAGCAGACGGCAGGGCGGGGCCGCCGGGACCACCGCTTCTTCTCTCCCCCGGACTCGGGGCTGTATCTCAGCCTGCTCCTGCGCCCCCATCTGTCGGCCAGGGACGCCCTCCTTCTCACCACCTGCGCCGCCGCCGCCGTGGCCCTGGCCATTGAGGACTGCGCCGGGACGCCGGCCCAGATCAAGTGGGTCAACGACGTGTTCTGCCAGGGGAAAAAGGTCTGCGGCATCCTCACCGAGGCCGCCCTGGACCTGGAGACCGGGGGCCTGCAATACGCCATCGTGGGCATCGGGGTCAACCTCTTCCCCCCGCCGGGGGGCTTTCCGCCGGACCTGCCCGAGGCCGGGGCGGTCTTTGCCGCCCGCCCCCAGGGGCTGGAGGCCCGCAGCCAGCTGGCCGGGGCCATCCTGGACCGGTTCTTCTCCTTCTACCCCGACCTGTCCCAGGCCCCCTTCTTCGAGGACTACCGCCGCCGCTCCCTGGTGCTGGGCCGGGAGATCACCGTGCTGGAGGGCGACCGGACCCGCACCGCCGTGGCCCTGGACCTGGAACGGGATTTCTCCCTGCGGGTGCGGGAGGCCGACGGCACCGTCGGCACCCTCAGCTCCGGCGAGGTGCGGGTGAAGCCGGCCCGGCCGTGACGTTCACCCATTGTTTACGATTCCTGCCTTGACTGTCTTTTCCCGGGGAGTATAATAGTTAAAAAATTCCCATGGGGAGGTGGTCCTGATGGCCCGACCGGGCAAAACCTTCTGGCAGAAGCACCCCGGCTTCGACGGGTACAGCCTGTTCTGGCTGCTGGTGTTTCTGCTTCTGGCCGCTCTGGGGCGGCTGTACCTTCCCTTGTTCATCCCCGCTGCCGTGGTGCTGGTCTATCTGATCTTCCGCCTGTGTTCCAAAAACCAGGAGAAGCGGCAGATGGAGAACGCCCGCTTCTTTGCCCTGTTCCGCGCGGTGTTCCGGTGGTTCCGGCGGCGGAAGGTCTTGCAGACCGACAAGGAATACTATTACTTCAAGTGCCCCACCTGCGGCCAGTCCATGCGTCTGCCCCGGGGGCTGGGAAAGGTGGAGATCACCTGCCGTTCCTGTTCCTCCCGGTTTGAGACCCGCTCCTGAGGGATGACACCCCCGGAAGCAATGCCGCGCGCTCAACGCAGCCCGACCAACAACACAAACCCCCGCCCCCCGACGCGCCGGACCAACGGCGCTGTCAGGGGGCGGGGGTTCTGTTGTCTCCGGTTCAGTCCGGGTCCTCGGGTGGCCGGGTCCCGCAGATGGGGCAGGACGGCATGTCCTCCCGGTACCAGGTGCCGCAGTCCGAGCAGTGGACCAGGGGCTGGGTGTGGTGGTGGACCGGCGGCGCCGGGGGCCGGGGGCCGGGGGCCGCCGGGGCGGCGGGGGCTTCCGGCGGCTCGTCTGCCGGCGGGGCTGCGCCGCCCAGCTTCTGGTTGATCTCCCGCACGGTCTTTACCTGCACCACCAGCAGCAGGAGCAGCTCATAGCCCACCCGCAGCAGCACCGGCCCCACGGCCAGCACCAGCAGGCCCAGGACCAGGTTGCTCAGGCCGGTGAAGAAGCCGCTGAAAAAGACCACGATGCCATACAGCACCGCCAGACAGGTGAGGAAGACATACAGGATCTGCAGCAGCTTCTCGATGACCAGCACCTTGGGGGTGAACAGGTCATAGATGAGCTGAAATACCGCCGGCAGGCGGCCATCCTTTTCCTTGGGCAGCACCAGCACCATCAGCAGGGCTGTCAGGGCCACCGCCAGGGCCAGGATGCCCAGCACCCCGGCGGTATAATTGATCGTTCCGTAATGATACATCGCCATGTCCTATTCAAACCCAGAGGTCTATGCCCGGCTTGTAGTTGTCGAGTATGCTGGGGTCAAACTTGTCTCCCCAGCTGCTCCAAGACGGGTCGTTCTTCTTGATATACGCCCCGATCCGGTCCAGCTCGCTCTGCCACACCTGGTTCATGGTGTGGAACGCCGCCGCCCGTTTCGAGGGGGCCACCTGCTTGAGCTGATCCTGTATCAGGGTCACGCGCTCCTCCGCGCTGGGGGAGGCGCCGCTGCCAACGCTGTTCCTGGCATCCTGCAGCGCAAGCTTCTGCATGGCCGCCGTGGCTTCGTCAGAGAGCGGGACGCGGTGCGGACGAGCCGGCGCCTGCTGGAGCAGGGCGTCAAGGTCCAGGCCGCCCTCCGGCCGGGGCGATGCCTGGGGCTTCTCCTGATGCTCCAGCTTGTACCGCGCCATTTCCCGGACCGTGCGCCCCTCAAGGCCGCGCATACCCATTTTTTCCAGCAGGCTTTCCGCGCTGCTCTCTGGGCTGGTCAGCGAGGAAATGCCCGCCTGGGGCTGCATCTTAGAGGCGTAGCTGTTGTCCCGGTGGATGAATTGATACATCATCTGATGGTTTCTCGCCAACTGGCTGATCTTCACAAGGGAACCCTCCTTTCCCGCAGGATTCGTTGAGAGCCGCTCGACCAGATCGGACGGTTCTCGCTCGGTTTCTATGGATACCTACATTATACACAGCCGGTTCCCGGAATGTCAACGGAAAACCTGCTGCGCGGGACGCCCGCTCTGCCGGCAGGCTGCGGCGCTTATCGCGCGGCCCCGGCGGGACCTTTGGGCTGAACGGTGGCGTACAGGTCGGTGCGCCGGCCGGAGAGGATGGGGATCTGGGCCCGGTAGCGGGGCAGATCGTCCAGGTCCAGGGAGACCACCTGCACGCCCTCCTTTTCGTCCAGGCCGCCCAGCACCGTTCCCCAGGGGTTGCACACCAGGGAGTGGCCATAGGCCACATAGGAGGCCGACGGGTCCCGGGCCGGGGAGCAGCCGGCCACAAAGCACTGGTTATCCACCGCCCGGGACCGGAAGGCCAGCTCCCAGTGGACCGGCCCGGTGGTGAGGTTGAAGGCCGCGGGGACCAGGATCACCTGGGCGCCCTGCTGGCCCATGAGCCGGAACAGCTCGGAAAAGCGGATGTCAAAGCAGATGGCGATGCCCAGCCGCCCCAGGGGCGTGTCCACCACCGTGATCTGCTCCCCGGCGGTGAGGGTGTCGGACTCCTTGAACCGCTGTCCGCCGGGCACGTCGATGTCGAACAGGTGGAGCTTGCGGTGGCGGGCCAGCTCTTCTCCCAGGGGCGAGAAGAGGTAGCAGGTGTTGTATACCTTCCTCCCCTCCCGCTCCGGCACCGAGCCGCCGGCCAGGTACAGCCCCAGCTCCCGGGCCATCCGGGCCAGGAACTGCCAGGTCTCGCCGCCGGCCGGCTCTGCGTAGACGGGGAAGCAGGCGTTTTCATAGGGGCAGTTGAACATCTCCGGCAGCAGGGCCAGCTGCGCCCCCTGGGCCGCCGCCCGGCGCAGGGCCGTCTCGGCCCGGCGCAGGTTTTCCGCCTTGTCCCGGCACACCGTCATCTGGCACAGGCCCAGTTTGATCTTTCCCATAGGCAGGGCTCCTTTCCACCCTCCCCCGGCGGGGGAGGTCGTTATCAAAACTGTACCATATTTTTCCCCGGGACGCAAGGCGGGGCAGAGGGACGCCTTTCTGCGAGATCCCTTGTGGAAGCCAGCTCCACCTGCTATACTGTAACCATCATGATGATCCGCGCAAATTACACGCTGTGTTGAGGAAGATCCATCCCAACATACTTATTCATTAAGGAGGAAATTCAAATGGGCGCCAAGATCACGCAAGAAGAAATCATGCAGTTGCTGGATAAGCTATATGATCAGTCAACAAAGGGACTTGCCAAAGTAAGTCCTCCAATCTCGGTGTTGGCCAACGACTACTTGGGAAAAAGCGGCGATATTGATACGGCTGCTAAAAAATTCGTCAAATATCAGATCGCAAAATGCACTACATCCGGTTTTATAACCGGTCTGGGCGGCCTGATCACGCTGCCCGTGGCCATTCCCGCAAACGTAGGGAGCGTGATGTATGTGCAGATGCGAATGATTGCTTGCCTGGCACACATGGGCGGATACGACACCAGGAGCGATCAAGTGCAGACATTGGTATACGCTTGCCTTGCAGGCATTTCCATTGACCAAGTCATCAAGCAGGCTGGTATTCAATTCGGAACCAAGCTTACTATGGCGATGGTCAGGAAAATCCCGGGCACTGTGATCGCAAAAATCAATCAGAAAGTAGGTTTTCGGTTCTTGACCAAGTTTGGAACCAAAGGGGTCATCAACATCGGCAAGACCATCCCCGTTGTGGGCGGTATGATTGGCGGCGGCTTTGATTTTGTCGAAACCAAAATCATCGCCGACCGTGCCTATAAGATGTTTATTAAGGGCGATGTTGATGTGCTTTCTGGCAATGACGATGACGTCATTGAAATCGTTGATACCGTGGAAGTTACAGAGGAAAGCTAACCCTAGAAGCAATCGTCCCACGGCAGGCGGGGTTTCCCCACCGGGAACGGGCGAGATCCCCTTCTTTTCGGGCCAGACGCGCGCCCCGTTGCGTCTCCCGCCGCTTTCCTGTATAATAGGGGCAGGCACGCACCCCTCTGCACCTGCCCAGGGGCGTTCGGCGCACTTTTCTTCACTGGAGGCATTGTATATGGACCGTTCCCTCTCTGCCCACCGCGCCGCCCTGACGGCGCAGGCCGTGGACACTCTGAACCGCTACACCCCCTTCTGCACCCATCATCAGGTCACCTTCACCCAGACCGACGACGGTCGGATCGCCGGCCACCTGGTCCGGACCGACGGCGTTCCCTTCGCCCAGAGCAAGGACCCGCTGGACAGCAAGCTGGCCCACTTGCAGGAGCAGACCGCCCGCATCCGTCCCTTCTTCCTGCCCATGTGCAAGACGCCCTGGCAGGAGCAGGAGGCCAACGAGGTCTCCCTGGTGGACTTTGACTACGCCGCCATCCTGGGCTACGGCATGAACGACCAGGGCGAGGCTTTCCTCAAGGCCCTCTACTTCCTGCCCACCGACGCCCTGCTGGCCGGACAGGCCCCCAAGGACGGCGTCTGGCGGCTGCCGCTGGCCACCTACTATGTCCACCAGCTGAGCCTGGACCCCCGGAAAAAATTCGCGCGCTTCCTCTATCTGGTGGACCGGATGACGGAAGCCCTGGAATACCAATACGACAAAGCGGGCCACTATTTCAGCGTACAGCCGCTGGGGTGACCCCTGAACCGCTGACATACGGGCGAAAAAGGAGTTCCTTTTTCGCCCGTTTTTTGTCCTTTTTCCCGCAAAAAATGGTAGCGTTCCGGCGGTGTCTGGGGTATACTGGGGGCAACTCCCCGGCCCTTTTGCTGCCGGCGGAAATTCTACTTTGGGAGGATCCCTACCTATGAAACGATGGAAAGCATGCACCGCGTTTCTCCTGTCCCTGGTCATGCTCCTGGCACTGGCCGTTCCGGCCGGTGCTGTCAGCCCGGAGGAAGACCTGAAAGGGCACCTGATCCTGCTGCATACCAACGACGTCCACGGCGCTGTGGACCAGTACGCCGCCGCAGCCGGCTTAAAGAAAGCCTACGAGGCTGCCGGGGCCGACGTGCTGCTGGTCGATGCCGGCGACTTCATCCAGGGCGACCCCGCCGTGAGCCTCTCCCAGGGGGCCACTGCCGTGGAGCTTATGGCGCTGGCCGGCTATGACGCTGCCGCCGCCGGCAACCACGAGTTCGACTACGGCTACGCCAACCTGCAGACCCTGGTCCGGCAGGCCGGCTTCCCCATCCTGGCCGCCAACGCCTTCCAGGCCGACGGCACCCCTGCTCTGGAGGACCAGCTGATCCTCACCACCGACAGCGGCATCCGGGTCGGCCTGTTCGGGCTGGCCACGCCGGAGACGGCCACCAAGGCCCACCCGGACAAGCTCCAGGGCGTGACCTTCCTGGACGACCAGGCCCTGTTTGACTGCGCCCAGGCCCAGGTGGACGCCCTGGAAGAGGCCGGCTGCACCTACATCCTCTGCCTGGGGCACCTGGGCATCGACCCCGCCTCGGCGGGCCGCCGCTCCACCGACCTGCTCCAGGCCGTCACCGGCATCGACGTCTTTGTGGACGGCCACTCCCACACCACCCTGGAGGACGTGCTCACCGTCACCAACGGCACCGGCAAGGTGGGCGACACCGTCCTCACCTCCACCGGCACCAAGCTGGCCAGCGTGGGCGTGGTGGACATCGCCCCCGACGGGGCCATCACCGCCGCCAACCAGGCCACTGACACCCTCACCGTGACCCCCGACCCCGCCGTGGCCGCCCGGGTGGCCGAGATCCAGGCCGCCATCGACGCAGACTACGGCCAGGTCTTTGCCCGCACTGAGGTGGCCCTGGACGGCGAAAAGAGCAGCGTCCGCACCAGCGAGACCAACCTGGGCGACCTCATCGCCGACGCCATGCTCTGGCAGGCCGGCCAGACCGACAAAGAAGTCGATGCCGCCATCACCAACGGCGGCGGCATCCGGGCCAGCATCCCCGCCGGGGAGATCACCAAGCGGAACATCAACACCGTCCTGCCCTTCGGCAACACCCTGTATGTGGTGACCGTCACCGGCGCCGAGCTGCTGGAGGCCCTGGAGGCCGCCACCGGCTACGCCCCCGAGACCGCCGGAGCCTTCCCCCAGGTGGCCGGGCTGCAATTCACCGTGAACACCGGCGTGCCCTTTGCCACCGAGGAGACCTATCCCAACTCCACCTACGGCAAGCCCGCCGCCAACCACCGGGTCCTCATCCAGACCGTGGGCGGCGAGGCCTTTGACCCCGCCCAGACCTACACCATCGTCACCAACGACTTCCTGGGCGCAGGGGGCGACGCCTACCACGCCTTTGGCAAGGCCAGCAAGGGCTATGACACCGGCACTCCCCTGGACGAGGTGGTCATGGACTACCTCTCCGCCGCCTGCAAGGGTGTGGTCTCCGCCGCCGACTATAGCCAGCCGGACGGCCGCATCCGCACCGTCTCCTATGACGACGTGAAAGCCACCGACTGGTTCGCCAACGCCGTGAACTACGTCACCCTCACCGAGCTTATGAACGGCACCGGCACCGGCTTCTCCCCCAACCGGGCCATCGACCGGGCCATGCTGGTCACGGTGCTCTACCGGATGGCAGGCGCCCCGGATGTCACCGGGGAGAACCCCTTCACCGACGTCCCCGCCGACACCTGGTACACCAAGGCCGTCCAGTGGGCCGCTGAGAAGGGCATCACCGAGGGCACTTCGTCCACCACCTTCTCCCCCTCCGCCCGTCTGTCCCGGGAGCAGCTGGCCACCTTCCTCTTCCGCTTCGCCGCCCTGGACACCCAGGACCCCATCGTGGTGGAAGGCGACCACCTGAAGGACTTCACCGACGCCGGACAGATCGCCGCCTATGCCAAGGAGGCCATGAACTGGGCCGTCGGGGAAAAGCTCCTCTCCGGCACCGCCCCCGCCACCCTCTCCCCCAAGAACCACGCCACCCGCGCACAGGTGGCCACCATCCTCATGCGCTACACCGCCGAATAACCCCCCACAACAGACGCCCCCCGGACCGGCGCGCCCATGCGCCGGTCCGGGGGGGCGATCTTGTTTTGCGGGGACACGCGCCTCAGCGGCAGCAGCCGCCGGCAGGGGCCTCCTCCTCTTCCGCCATGCCCGGCAGGGTGCTGGGCGGGAAGAACTCGCCCACGGGGAACCGGATCTGCCGGAAGATCTCGCAGGGATCTTCGTCGCCGTCCTCGTCGCCGCCGGCGCACTCCCGGGTGGGCATACAGTAGTCGTACATGGGGATGAGCAGCTGGGAGTCCCGCTCCAGCCGGACCATGGAGAACTGCCCCAGGGTCACATACAGCCGCCGGCAGCCGCCGTCGAAGGCCAGCTCACAGTCGAAGCAGGCGCTGATGCACGGGGGGATCTCGGTCAGCTCGTTCTCCGCGCAGCACCCGCAGGAGGGGGGCGGCGGACAGACCGGCCCGCAGGGGGGCGGGCAGACCAGGTCGCAGGGGTCCAGCAGCTTCAGGCTCAGCACGATGGGGTCCACCGCCTCCACCACGGCCTCGGGCAGGTTGGTCCGGCCCAGGCCCTGGCAGTCCGGCCCCTGGGGCCGCAGGCGGGAGGTGAAGATCTTGGCGTTGCCCTCGCTGCCGAAGAGCAGCACCCGCTTGTCGAACACCGCCAGGCCGCTGACCTCCGCCGGGCGGGAGCCGCCCACAAAGGCCTCGGCGGTGACGCGGTAGTAGTAGCGGATATCCACGCTGAAAAAGCCCCGGTTATAGCTGGCAGGCTCTACGTCGATGTAGGCCTGCAGCAGCTCCGCCCGGCCGCCCCGCATACTCAGCGCCCGGTCGATGACCGCCTGGGAGGCGCGGGTGGGATACACCCGCAGGTCCTCGATGCAGTCCTTATCCCGGCAGCTGTCGTAGATCTTTTTGGTATGGATACACACGGCCTCCCGGATCCCGCAGCCATCCTGCACGGGGCCGGGTACAACCCGTTCATTCATGGGATTACCTCCTTCATCAAACTGGCACGTTGGCCGACCCATTCTATGCGCTGCCCCGTGGGTTCGCCACCACAGGGGGCGGACCCGCCCGACGCGACGTTTGACAGACCATTCTATTGTCCCGGCAGGGCGGGGGTGCCCGGCGGGGAAATTTTTTGGGGGTGCGACAAAATTCCCTCTTGCCTTTTTCTCCCACCCGTGGTATACTAAGCGAAGTTTTCCCGCAGGTATAGTTCATCGGTAGAACGCAAGCTTCCCAAGCTTGATAGGAGGGTTCGACTCCCTTTACCTGCTCCATGAAAAGGCATCTGCTTGCAGCAGGTGCCTTTTTTGTTGCCCCCAACGGTCAGGTGTGATACACTGAGCCCGTATCCTCATACAAATTTCTTTGGAAACGGAGGCGGAGACCATGGAAGAACCCACCCTGGCCATCCGCGGCCTGCGGGCCGCCTTCCCCGGCCGGACGGGGCTGGTAACCGCCGTGGACGGCGTGGACCTCACCGTCCCCCACGGGACCATCGTGGGGCTGGTGGGGGAGTCCGGCTGCGGCAAGAGCGTCACCGCCCTGTCGGTGATGGGCCTGCTGCCGCCCCCCGGCCGGGTGCTGGAGGGCCGGCTCTGCTTTGCCGGGCAGGACCTGCTGACCCTCTCCCCCAAGGCGTGGCGCAAGCTGCGGGGCGACCGCATGGCCATGATCTTTCAGGACCCCATGACCTCCCTCAACCCTGTCTATTCCGTGGGGCGGCAGGTGGCGGAGGTCCTGCGCCTGCACCGGGGGCTGACCCGGCCCCAGGCCCGGCAGCAGACCATCGGCCTCTTCCGCCAGGTGGGCATCCCCGACCCGGCGGCCCGGTACGACGCCTACCCCCGCCAGCTCTCCGGCGGCCAGCGCCAGCGGGTGATGATCGCCATGGCCATGGCCTGCCACCCCCAGCTGCTCATCGCCGACGAGCCCACCACCGCCCTGGACGGCACCATCCAGGCCCAGATCCTGCGCCTCATGGACCAGCTGCGCCGGGACCACGGCACCGCCGTCCTCCTCATCACCCACAACATGGGGGTGGTGGCCCAGGTGTGCGACCTGGTCTATGTGATGTACGCCGGCCAGATCGTGGAGGCCGCCGAGACCTTTTCCCTCTTCGCCGCCCCCCGGCACCCCTACACCCTGGGCCTGCTCCGGGCCATTCCCTCTCTGGAAACGGAGCAGGAGCGGCTGGACACCATCCCCGGCGTGGTCCCCGACCTGGCCGACCCGCCGCCGGGCTGCCGCTTCTGCCCCCGGTGCGCCTGGGCCGGGCCGGAATGCGCCCAGGCCATGCCCCCCCTGACCGACCGGGGGGAGGGCCATCTGGTCCGCTGCTTCCGGGAGGTGACCCCATGACCCCGCTGCTCCAGGCCAAGGGCCTGTCCAAAACCTTCCCCGTCAAGGACCGGCACGCCGTCCTCCACGCCGTGTCTCAGGTGGACCTCACCGTGACCCAGGGGGAGACCCTGGCCCTGGTGGGGGAATCCGGCTGCGGCAAAAGCACCCTGGGCCGGCTGCTGCTGGGGCTGCTGGCCCCCACCCAGGGGCAGGTCCTCTTTGACGGGCAGGACCTGGCCCGGCTCTCCCCGGCGGCCCTGCGGGCCCTGCGCCCCCAGATGCAGATGGTCTTTCAGGACGCCGCCGCCGCCCTCAACCCCCGCTGGACCGTGGCCCAGGTCCTGGCCGAGCCGCTGCGCCTGCACGGCCTCTGCCCCCGCCGGGAGCTGCCCGACCGGTGCGCCGCCCTGCTGGACCAGGTGGGGCTGTCCCCGGCCCTGCTGGACCGCCACCCCCACGCCCTCTCCGGCGGCCAGCGCCAGCGCATCGGCATCGCCCGGGCCCTGGCCCTCTCCCCCCGGCTGATCGTCTGCGACGAGCCGGTGTCGGCCCTGGATGTCTCCGTCCAGGCCCAGGTCCTGAACCTGCTGGCCGACTTACAGCAGGCCCGGGGGCTGACCTATGTGCTCATCTCCCACGACCTGGGGGTGGTCCGCCACAGCGCCGGCCGGGTGTGCGTCATGTTCCTGGGGCGGGTGTGCGAGCTCGGCCCCACCAAGACCCTCTTCGCCGCCCCCCGCCACCCCTACACCAGGTTCCTGCTGGCGGCGGTCCCCCGGCCGGACCCCACCCGGCGCAGCCAGGGCGAGGACCTGCTCTCCGGCGAGCTGCCCAGCCCCGTGGACCCGCCCTCCGGCTGTCCCTTCCGCACCCGCTGTCCCTATGCCCAGGCCCGCTGCGCCCAGGAGGTCCCCGCCCTGACGGGGACCGGAGACCACCGGGTCGCCTGTCACTTCCCCCTGGAAGAACCATAAGGAGTGCTGTCCATGCCCTTTCTCGACCTGCACTGTGACACCGTGGCCCGTCTGCTGGCCGCTCGCCGGGCGGGCCTGCCCGGCGACCTGCGCCGGGGGACCCCCGGAGGCCACTTGTCTCTGGAAGCCCTGCGGCAGAGCGGCGCGCTGCTGCAAACCTTTGCCCTGTTTGTGAACCTCTCCCCCGCCCCCGCCGGAAACCCGGAGGACCTCTACGCCCGGTCCATGGCCCACCGGGCGGCCGACCCGCTGGAGGAGGTCCTCACCCTGGCCGACCTCTACTGGCAGGAGCTGGCGCAGAACGCCGACCTGGCCCGCCCCGTCCTGTCCTTTCAGGACATGGAGGCCGCTCGCCGGGAGGGCAGGCTCGCCTGCCTGCTGGCCGTGGAGGAGGGCGGCGTGTGCCGGGGCCAGCTGCCCCTGCTGCGGACCTTGTACCGGCTGGGGGTCCGAATGCTCACCCTCACCTGGAACCACCCCAACCAGCTGGGCTTCCCCAACGGCCAGCCCGGCGGGCTGACGGAGACCGGCCGGGCCTTTCTGGCCGAGATGGAGACCCTGGGGATGCTCCCCGACGTGTCCCACCTGGGGGACGAGGGGTTCTGGGACGTGTGCCGGCTGGCCAAAAAGCCCTTCCTGGCCAGCCACTCCTGCTGCCGGGCCCTGTGGGACCACCCGCGGAACCTCACCGACGACATGCTCCGGGCCTTGGGCGACCGGGGGTGTCTGGTGGGGGTGAATTTCTACGCGGGCTTTCTGGGTCCCCACCAGACCAGCCGCCTGGACGACCTGCTCCGGCACATCCGCCACCTGCTGGACACCGCCGGACCGGAGGCCGTGGCCCTTGGCTCGGACTTCGACGGCATCGACTGCCCCCTGGAGCTGGGGGACGCCGGCCACCTGGACCGGCTGACCGCCGCCATGGACCGGGCGGGCTTTTCCGACCGGGAGATCGAGGCCGTGTGCTGGCAAAACGCCTGGGACTTTTTCCGGCGGACCCTGTCTGCCCCACCACTGAACAAGGAGGTTTCCCCATGACATTCATCCACGCCCCCCTGCTGCAGCCTCTGCGGCTGGGGTCCCTGACCATCAAGAACCGCTTCTGTGCCGGCCCCCTCACCCTGCCCTCTCTCCAAGGCCCCTTCGGGGAGTTCTCTCCCGATGGGCTGGCCTACTTCGAGGCCCGGGCCAAGGGCGGCTTCGGCCTGCTCTACACCGGGGCCTTCCACCCCGACGTGCTGGTGGACCCGGTCCACCCTCTGGACAGCAAGCAGCCCCTGAAAGCCCCCAAGACCTTCCAGCGCACCGCCGTGGAGCTGCTGGAACGGCTGGACGCCTACGGCGCTAAAATGCTCCCCCAGGTGTCCATGGGCTATGGCCGCAACGCCCCGGGGTGCTTCTGTCCCTCCCAGATCCCCTATTACCACGACCCCGCCCGGCTGGCCCCCGCCCTGACAAAGGACCAGATCCGCCAGAAGATCGACCAGATGATCGCCACGGCGGTCCTGCTCAAGCAGTGCGGCTTCCCCGGCATCGAGGTCCACGCCATGCACTGGGGCTATCTGCTGGACCAGTTTGCCATGACCTTCATGAACCACCGCACCGACGAATACGGCGGGGACCTGGAAAACCGCCTGCGCTGCGCCCGGGAGATCCTGGAAGGGGTCAAAGCCGCCTGTGGCAAGGACTTCGTGGTGTCCATGCGTCTGGCGCTGAAATCCTACATCAAGGGCTACAACCACCCCTCCCTCCACGGCGAGGACGAGGTGGGCCGGACGTTGGAGGAAGGGCTGACCATCGCCCAGCGGCTGGAAGCCTACGGCTACGACTTCCTCAGCGTGGACTTTGGCCAGTACGACTCCTTCTACTACGCCGCGCCCCCCTGCTACATGGAAAAGGGCCGGGTCATCGACCTGGCCGCCGCCTGCAAGGCCGTGGTGAAGATCCCCGTTCTCTGCGGCGGGCGGATGAACGACCCTGATCTGGCCGCTCAGGCCATCGCCGAGGGGAAGCTGGACGCCGTGGTGCTGGGCCGGCCCTCCCTGGCCGACCCGGCCTATCCCCAGAAGGTGGCCATGGGCTGTCCCCAGGACATCCGCCCCTGCATCGGCTGCAACCAGGGCTGCATCGGCGCGCTGAAGATCGGCCGGCGGGCAGGCTGCGCGGTGAATCCCCAGGCCGCCCGGGAGGCCACCTTCCCCCTCACCCCCGCCCTGGAGCAGAAGAACGTCCTGGTGGTGGGCGGCGGCGTGGCCGGCATGGAAGCCGCCCGGTGCGCCGCCCTGCGGGGCCACACCGTGACCCTGGGCGAGGCCGGCGCGGCCCTGGGCGGCAACCTGATCCCCGCCGGGGCCCACGACTTCAAGGCCGAGCTGAACGAACTCAACGCCTGGTACCAGCGCCAGCTGGACAAGCTGGGGGTGACGGTGGAGACCGGCGCCGCCCTCACCAGCCAGGACATCCGGGACCGCCGGCCGGACGCAGTGGTCCTGGCCGTGGGCGCGGCCCCCACGATCCCCCCGGTGCCGGGCATCGAGGACGGAAAGGTGATCGACTGCGTCACCGCCCTCACCGGCCCCGGGCTGGCCGGCCAGCGGGTGGTGGTCGTGGGCGGCGGTCTGGTGGGCTGCGAGACCGCCCTGGGCTTTGCCCGGGAGGGCAAGCAGGTCACCCTGGTGGAAGCCCTGCCGGACCTGCTCTCCTCGGGCATCCCCGTGCCGGAGATGAATGCCTCCATGCTGCGGGACCTGCTGGACGAGGCCGGGGTCACGGTCAAGACCGGCCGCCGGCTGGCCCGGGTCACCGCCGACGGAGCGGTGGTCCAGGGGACCGACGGGGAGGAAGCCTGCCCCGCCGACCACATCGTCCTGGCCGTGGGCTTCACCCCCCGCCCCTCTCTGGCCGACGGGCTGGCGGGCAGCGGCATCGCCGTCTACCAGGTGGGCGACGGCAGCAAGGTGGGCAGCGTGATGACCGCCATCGCCACCGCCTACACCGTCGGGCGGCAGCTGTAAGACAACACAAGGAGGCACGACCATGCGAAAGAATTTTGATACCGTGGGGTTTTATCCCCAGCCGGTGCTGATCGTCGGCACCTATGACGAGGCCGGGGTCCCCGACGCCATGAACGTGGGCTGGGGCACTCTGGTGGGCAAGACCACCGTGGAGCTGAACATCTCCCCCAACCACAAGACCACCGAGAACCTGCGCCGCAAGAAAGCCTTCTCCCTCAGCTTTGCCGACCTGGACCACCTGGCCCAGGCCGACTATGTGGGGCTGGTGTCCGGCTACGACGTGCCGGACAAGATCGCCCGGGCGGGGCTCCATCCCCTTCCGAGCGAGTTTGTGGACGCGCCCCTGTTCCAGGAGTTCCCCCTGACCCTGGAGTGCCGGGTGGAGACCATGGAGGACGGCCCCGGCGGCATCCGGGTCCTGGGGCAGATCGTCAACATGAGCGCCGACGAGGCCATTCTGGGCCCTGACGGCCTGGTGGACGCAGACAAGGCCCGGTTCCTCTCCTTTGACCGGGTCCGCCGGGTCTACCGCCTGCTGGGCGGCCCCGTGGGGCCGGCCTATCAGGCCGGGCGGAGGTATCTGGACTGAGAAATCCACAGCCCCTCCCCTGCCCGGGGAGGGGCTGGTTGGCAATATGCGCCAAATTTCCCCGGAAAAACCGGGCGGATTCCGTCTGCCTGCTTCCTTGACAAGGACAGGCTGCTTTCGTATAATGAAGGACAATGATAGAGGCGCGGCGCTCATCAGTACCCACCATGTTCCGGCAGGCGGCCGGGGCGGGGAAAGGGATCGCCGCCGAAGGGTTTTCCGGGCGCCTGACCGGGGAGCGACCTGGGCCGCCAGAGAAGATCTGTCGGACTGCCATTGTATCTCTCGATGGAGCGCTATCATGGTCAAACAACGGGGTCCCCGTGCCCTGCCATTTGCGTTTGTTTACCATGGACTGCTTCGGGTCCATGGTTTTTTTCGCAAAAAAACCGACAAAAAATGAAAAGAGGAGACCAACATGAAGAAGCTGCTTGCCTTGACTCTGTCCCTGGTCCTGGCCCTGTCCCTGTGCGCCTGCGGCGGCACGGACAGCAACGCCCCCGCAGAGGACAAACCCGCTGAGGAAAACAACACCGCCACCGCCGAGATCCCCCCCGTGGAGGACCTGACCGGCACCGACACCAGCACGATCCTGGGCCTGGAGGACGGTGTGCTCACCGTCGGCATGGAGTGCGCTTACGCCCCCTACAACTGGACCCAGCTCGACGATTCCAACGGCGCTGTGCCCATCTCCAACGTGCCCGGCTCCTTTGCCAACGGCTATGACGTGATGATCGCCAAGCGCATCTGCGAGACCTACGGCTGGGAGCTGGAGATCGTCTCCTCCGAGTGGGCCTCCCTGACCCCCGCCGTGCAGTCCCAGACCATGGACGCCAACATCGCCGGTCAGTCCATGACCGCCGAACGGATGGCCGAGGTCGATATGGCCGGCCCCTACTATTACGCCACCATCGTGTGCGTGACCTCCAAGGACAGCGAGTATGCCAGCGCCAAGTCCATCGCCGATCTGGCCGGCGGCACCTGCACCGCCCAGTCCGGCACCATCTGGTATGACTCCTGCCTGCCCCAGATCAAGGACGCCAACCTGCTGCCCCCCGCCGACAACGCCCCCGCCATGATCATGCAGCTGGAGACCGGCTCCGTGGACTTCATCTGCACCGACATGCCCACCGCCATGGGCGCTGTGGCCAAGAACGATGACCTGGTCATCCTGAACTTCTCCGGCACCGAGGGCGACTTCCAGTTCGCCACCGAGGAGGAGCGGGCCGAGAACGTGAACATCGGCATCTCCGTCCGCAAGGGCAACACCGAGCTGAAGGAAGCCATCAACAAGGCTCTGTCCAACCTGACCGAGGAGCACTTCAACGCCCTCATGGACCAGGCCATCGCCGCCCAGCCCGCCATCTGAGGCCGGCCCCCGAAATCTATCATCTGCCAGTTCTGCCCTCCGGCGCTTTTCGCGCCGGAGGGTGTGACCTGTTGAAAGGAGTACCCTCATGGACCTCGTTATCAAGCTGGGCACGGATATGGCCCGGCTCTGGGATGCCTATGGCTCCGCCTATCTGGGCGGCATCCGCAGCACCCTGATCCTGGCCGTGGTCGCCACGCTGATCGGCTGTATCATCGGCCTGATCTGCGGCATTCTCAACACCATCCCCTACACCAGCCGCGACCCGCTGCCCAAGCGGTTCCTGCTCAAGCTCATCCGGGTCCTTGTGCGGATCTATGTGGAGGTCTTCCGCGGTACCCCCATGGTGCTGCAGGCGGTGTTCATCTACTACGGCCTGCCCTACTTCACCAACAACACCATGCGCTTTGACAACATCTGGGCCGCGGCCATCCTTATCGTTTCCATCAACACCGGCGCCTACATGGCCGAGACCGTGCGCGGCGGCATCATCTCCGTGGACCCCGGCCAGACCGAGGGCGCCAAGGCCATCGGCATGACCCATGTGCAGATCATGACCAGCGTCATCCTGCCCCAGGCCTTCCGCAACATCATCCCCCAGATCGGCAACAACTTCATCATCAACATCAAGGATACTTCCGTAATGTTCATCATCGGCTTCACGGAGTTCTTCGCCTTCCACCGGTACATCACGGGCGTGAACAACCTCTACTTCCCCTCCGCCGCCATCGAGATGCTGGGCTATCTGTGCATGACCCTCATCGCCTCGGTGCTGCTGCGGCTGCTGGAGAAGAAGATGGACGGCAGCGACAGCTACGAGCTGGTCCAGGACGACTCCCTGGCCCTGAGCGCCGGCACCTACAGCCACCCCAGCCGGGGCACGCCCTTTGACGAGCGCAACCCCGAGGCCCAGAAGAGTATGCTCCGGGAGGAGCTGCGCCGCCAGGCCGAGCGGGACGCCGCCGCCCGGGAGGGCCAGATGGCCGAGACCCGCCGGGCCCACGGCAACAAAGAGAACCCCAACGACGGAGGTGACCAGGGATGAACGAGACGATTTTACAGGTGAGCCACCTGTCCAAGTCCTTCGGCAAGCATGAGGTCCTGCGGGACATCGACTTCACCGTGAAAAAAGGCGACGTGACCTCCATCATCGGGGCCTCCGGCTCCGGCAAGTCCACCCTGCTGCGGTGCATCAACCTGCTGGAGATCCCCACCAGCGGCCAGATCGTCTTTCACGGGGAGGACATCCTCTCCCGCAAGGGCGGGGCCGCCGCCTACCGCACCAAGGTGGGCATGGTCTTCCAGTCCTTCAACCTCTTCAGCAACATGACCGTGCTGGAAAACTGCACCGTGGGCCAGACCAAGGTGCTGAAAAAGAACGCCGCCGAGGCCAGAGACATGGCCATGAAATACCTGACCAAGGTGGGCATGGCCCCCTACATCAACGCCAAGCCCCGCCAGCTCTCCGGCGGCCAGAAGCAGCGGGTGGCCATCGCCCGGGCCCTGGCCATGGGACCGGAGGTCCTGCTCTTCGACGAGCCGACCTCCGCCCTGGACCCGGAAATGGTGGGCGAGGTCCTCTCCGTCATGCGGGACCTGGCCGCTGAGGGCCTGACCATGCTGGTGGTCACCCACGAGATGGCCTTCGCCCGGGACGTGTCCAACCATGTGGTCTTCATGCGCGACGGCGTCATCTGGGAGGAAGGCTCCCCCAAGCAGATCTTCGTGGAGCCGGAGCGGGAGGAGACCCAGGAGTTCCTCTCCCGGTTTATGGGCCGCTGACGGCGCGCCCCGCCTGCCCACACAACAGAAAAACAGAAAACAGGACGCCTGCCGCGGGCAGGCGTCCTGTTTGTTGCTGTGGGGAGCCCCGCCTCCCCAACGGCAAACGAGACCGGCCAAAAGGCCGGTCTCGTTTTTTTTGCTTCCGGGACAGGGGTGTGCCGCTGCCCTTACAGGAAGACGAAGCCGTAAATCAGATAGGCCACACAGGTGAGCACGCCCGACACCATGGCAAAGGGCAGCTGGGTCTTGACGTGGTCCATGGGCTGGATGCCGGTGGCTTTGGAGATCAGGATGGCGTTGTCGGAATAGAAGCACAGCTGGGTCCCAAAGACCGAGCCGGAGAAGATGGCCGCAATGGCCACCACGATGTTGGCGTTCATGCTCAGGGCCAGGGAGACCACCAGGGGGATCATGATGGACGACACGCTCCAGGCGTTGGCCAGGGCGAAGGTCATCAGCGTAGCGGCCAGGAAGATCACCGTGGGCAGCACGCTGCCGGACATGAGGGGGGCCACCTTGCCGATGATGTAGTCGGACATGCCCAGGTTTTCACAGGCGGCCTTGAACATGAAGGCAATGACCAGCAGGGCCAGCACGGAGACCATGGAGGAGAAGCCCTCCCACATGGAGTCCACATAGTCCACCAGGGTCATCCGCTTGCGGATGAGGTACATGGCCCCGGTAAAGACCAGGGCGATGACCACGCCGGTGAGCACGTCGATGTCGAAGTAGATGGTGGCCGCCACCAGGACAAACAGGGGCAGCAGGAAGTCCAGCACGCCGGCCTTGGAGGGCTTCTTGGCGGTGTCTTCCAGCTCTTCCAGCTCCTCCTGGTCCTCTGCTGCCTCTTCCAGGGTCTCTTCCCCGGGGGGATAGAGGCTGCCGCCCTCGTCGGCCTGCTTCTGCATGGTCCGCAGAGGGCCGAACAGGGGCAGGACGCCGCCGATGACCAGCAGCAGGACCACCAGACAGACCATGGGATAGAACATGAAGGGGATCGACTGCATATACATGCCCACGGCGCTGCTCCCCTCGGGGACGACGCCGGTGTTGTTGATGAGGCTGGCATAGTAGATCGACCAGGAGGACAGGGGGATGAGGACCACCATCGGGGCGGAGGTGGAGCCGATGATGTAGGCCGTCATGGTCCGGTGGACCCGGTGGGAGTCGTTGAGCCGCTTGGTGATGGAGCCGGTGGTCAGGATGTTCAGGTAGTCGTCCACAAAGAGGATGACGCTGAGCAGCCACTCGGCGATCATGGAGCGTTTTCGGGTGGTGGCAAAGCGGGAGAGCCAGCCGGTAAAGCCCATGGCCGCCCGGGAGCGCTCGAACACGCCCACCAGGCCGCCCAGCAGGCCCACCACCAGCAGGACCCAGATGTTGCCGGCCGTCACCGCCTGAAGCTGGTTGATGAAGGCGGTGAACCACTCGCCCCGGTAGCCGATGATCATGGCCAGCACCGTGGCGAGGAGCAGGGATTCAAAGGTACGTTTGGTGAGCAAGGTCACCACGATCAGCACGATCACTGGGACGACGCTGATAAAGCCATAGGTTCCATCCATAAGGACGTTCTCTCCTTTCCTGCAGGGGAAAGACGCCAGGGGGCCGGGGGCAGGGCGCCTTTGGGTCCGCGCCGTACCAGGGTCGGAGCAAGCCGGGTCCCTGAAAAACGGCAGAGACGCGGGGGATGGGTGAAAGCCGGAGGCAGGTCAGCTGCGCGGGTCCATTTCCAGCAGCAGCCGCATGATCTCCCAGCGGGAGGTGACCCCCAGCTTCCGAAACATGTTCTGAAAATGTTTTTGCAGGGTCGAGCCCCGCACCTGGAGCACCTCCGCGATCTCGTGGTTGTTGCGGAAGCGGGTGAGCAGCTCCAGCAGCTGGGTCTCCCGGGCCGTGAGGCCATATTTGGCCGCCACGGCGGCCAGGTCCACCATGGCCAGGGGACTGAGCCGATGCTCCTTGTCCACCAGGACCGCCATTTGCTGGTTCAGGTGGAGGGTCATGCTGCGCACCAGGAAAAGCTCCTGGTCGGTGAAGGGGCCGTCCTCCCGGCAGCGAAACAGGCTCAGGGTCCCCAGCGGACGGCTGTGGGAGACGATCCCGCACTGCAGGGAGTCATAGATGTCATAGGGTTGGTAGCACTTTTGGTAGATGGTCGAGCGCAGCCGCTGCTGCTCGCCCACCAGGTCGCTCTCCCGGAAGATGGTGGACTCCCGGCACAGGCTCAGCCAGCCGGTGTCGTCGTCGTCGGCAAAGCGCATGTAGTTCTGCTCTGCCTCGGCAAATTCCGGGGGGTGACAGAGGGGGTCGATCAGATGGACCCGCCCGTCCTGCTCCTGGTTGCGCATGATGCTGGCATACCGGAAAGGGACGAGCAGCTTCAGCATGGGCAGGAAATACCGGCCCAGATCGGCATAGGTCCGGCAGCGATAGAGCTCGCAGACCACATTGTTGAAGATAAAAAAGTCGTTTTTCTTTACCACATAAGGTCCCACCCATTCGTTCTGTGTTCTTCTTTTGTTCAGTATACTGGAAAGCAACAAGAAATAATATACTTGAAATCAAGTACATCTTCTTTTTATCTGGTAGAAACTTCATCTTTTTAAGACCAAGATAGTTGAAGAAAAGAATTTTAAGTGTCCGGATAATCCCGTATAATAAAGTCGGACACCATAGTCATCTGGCCTTCCCCTTTAGCAATGTCACAAAAAACGGGAGTATCTTCCCACCGCTCCCAGCCAGAATGACCAATCGTCCCAACCACAGCAATCGTTCTGCATCATCTTCTTGAGAACACAACGAACCATTCGATGGTTTTCGCAATGCACTGAGTCAATAAGGAGGATCATTATGTACAACTACGAAAAAAACCGAGAGCAGATCGTCCAGGATCTCGACCGCGTGATCAAGCTCATCCACATGAAGGCCGATGAGATCCCCGAGGCAGAGAAGGCCCAGATGGTCAAGGAGACCGTGGAGCACTTCAACACCTACGTCAGCCCCGGCTGGATCAACTACAGAAAGTGCGTCTCCTCCGAGACCGAGGGCAACGCCGTGCTGGAATGGGAAGACGGCGGCTCTTACTTCCGGGGGCTGTATGATAACGAGAAGTTCCTGGACGCCATGGGCGGCTTCGGCATCTATGTGGCCGGCCACAGCGAGGAGCTCATCATCGACACCGTCAAGGCACAGCTGAGCCGCCAGGGCCTGCACTCCCAGGAGCTCATCGACCCCCTGCGCGGCTACCTGGCCAAGGCCATGGCCGCCTGCACCCCCGGCGATTTGCAGCAGTGCTTCTTCACCAACTCTGGCACCGAGGCCGTGGAGATCGCCATGAAGCTGGCCCGCTTCAAGAGCAAGGGCAAGTGGTTCATCTCCACCACCCACGCCTTCCACGGCAAGACCGGCGGCTCCCTGTCCCTGACTGCCAAGGGCATCTACCGTCAGCCCTACCTCCCCCTGCTCCAGCAGGTGCAGCACGTGGAGTACGGCAACGCCGCCGCCATCCGCACCGCCATCGAGAACCTGCGTGAGGTGGGCGAGACCATCGCCGCCGTGGTCCTCGAGCCCATCCAGGGCGAGGCCGGCGTCATCATCCCGCCCGAGGGCTACCTGAAGGAAGTCCGGGCCATCTGCGACGAGCTGGACGTGATCCTCCTCATCGACGAGATCCAGACCGGCATGGGCCGCACCGGCACCCTCTGGCGCTGCGACGCGGAAGGGATCGTGCCCGACATCATGACCTTCGGCAAGGCCTTCGGCGGCGGCGTGATGCCCATTACCGGCCTCATCTGCCGGCCCTCCATGTGGAGCGAAGAGCTCATCGAGAACCCCTATCTGCTGGGCTCCACCACCTTCGGCGGCAACCCCGTCTGCTGCGCCGCTGCCATCGCCGCCCTGGACCTGCAGCTGAAGAACGACATCCCCGGTCAGGCCCGGGAGAAGGGCGCCCAGATCAAGGCCGGTCTGGAAGCCATTCAGGCCAAGTATCCCACCGTCATCAAGGAAGTCCGCGGCGTGGGCCTCATGATGGCCGTGGAGTTCTTCGCCGACGAGTACGGCTATGAGTTCTCCAAGGAGATGTACAACCAGCACGTCATCATCTCCGGCACCCTGAACAACTCCAAGAGCATCCGCTTCGAGCCCCCCGCTTCCCTGACCCCCGAGGAGATCGCCAAGATCCTGGACGCCTCCGAAAAGGCCACCGCCAAGGCCAAGGAAGTCTGCGGCCTCTGAGCCTCTGTCCCCGTCATAGACCATCATTCCGTGTAACCTGCGCGGGCCCCGTTTCGCGCTGTGACTGATAGGAGAGTTTTCTATGAAGATCTGTAAAAACTACATCAACGGTGAGTGGGTAGACAGCCTCACCGGTAAGACCAGCCCCACCTATAACCCCGCCAACGGCGAGATCCTGGCCGAGGTCGTCCAGTCCAACCAGGACGACGTGGAGCGGGCCGTGGCCGCCGCCAAGAAGTCCTTCTATGAGACCCGCGACTGGCGGGACATGGACAGCCAGACCCGGGGCGACATCCTGCTGAAGATCGCCGACCTCATCGACAAGTATCGGGATGAGCTGGCCCGCATCGAGTCCATGGACATGGGCAAGCCCCTGCGGGAGGCCGAGGGCGACGTGGACGACGCCCTGCACTGCTACCGCTACTATGCCGGCCTGATCAAGGCCCCCTACGGCGGCGTGTATGACGTGAACGAGGGCTTTGGCAAGATGCACTCCTTCACCATCCATGAGCCGGTGGGCGTGGTCGCCCTCATCAGCGCCTGGAACTTCCCCTTCGTCATGGGGTCCTGGAAGATCGCCCCCGCCCTGGCTGCGGGCAACAGCATCATCTTCAAGCCCGCCTCCAACGCCGTCATGTCCAACGTGAAGATGTTCGAGATCCTGGCTGAGGCCGGCGTCCCCGCCGGCGCTGCCAACCTGATCCTGGGGCCGGGCGGCTCCGTGGGCGAGGCCCTGGCCTCCCACAAGGACATCGGCATGGTCACCCTCACCGGCTCCACCGCCGTGGGCCAGAGCATCATGCGCTGCGCGGCCAGCAACGTGAAGAAGATCGGCCTGGAGCTGGGCGGCAAGTCCCCCAACATCATCTTCGCCGACGTGGATCTGGAGGCCGCCGTGGAGTGGGCCATGATCGGCATTTTCTTCAACCAGGGCGAGGTCTGCTGCGCCGGGTCCCGGATCATCATTGAGGAGAGCATCCACGACGCCTTCGTCAAGCGCTTTGCCGAGCGGGCCAACGCCATGACCATCGGCAACCCCCTGGATAACCCGGACATGGGTCCCCTGGTCAGCGAGGGGCAGCTCAACGACGTCATGGGCTATGTGAAGAAGGGCATCGAAGAGGGCGCCACCCTGGTCTGCGGCGGCGAGCGCTACACCGAGGGCGAGTGCGCCAAGGGCTACTTCATGCGGCCCACCATCTTTGACAACTGCACCCCCGACATGACCATCGTGCGGGAAGAGATCTTCGGGCCGGTGGTCACCATCCAGACCTTCAAGACCGAGGAAGAGGCCATTGCCCTGGCCAACGACACCGATTACGGTCTGGCCGGCGGCGTCTTTACCCACCAGCTGGAGCGCGCTCTGCGGGTGGTCAAGGAAGTCCGGGCGGGCATCACCTGGGTCAACGCCTTCAACCCCACCTTCAACGAAGCGCCCTGGGGCGGCTACAAGATGTCCGGCATCGGCCGGGAGCTTGGCGTGCACGGCCTGGAGGAATACCAGGAGATCAAGCAGGTCAACATCAACCTCACCCCCGGCCCCGTGGGCTGGTACGAGCACTGAGCCGCTGCGCTCCGCGCCCACCATCACAGCATACAAAGGACGGTACGGCTTCGGCCGTACCGTCCTTTGTCGGGTCCCGGCGCAACAAAACACGGCCCCGACCGACAGGAAGTTTCCTGTCGGCCGGGGCCGTTTGGGTTTTCTCAGGACAGGCCGGTCAAGCCTGGGGCTCCTCCGGTGCAATGGCCTCGTCTGCGGGCACGCCGGCGCGCTGGCTGGGCTCCATGATCTCCCGCCAGATCTGGTTGACCTCTTCCATGCATCCGAAATAGATGCTGGTGAGCAGATTGGTGGGCACGGCCAGCTCGTTGGCCAGGGCGTCGATCTTCGCCCAGTCCGCCCGCTCGTAGCTGATGGCCAGCTGATAGAGCATCCCGCAGCGGCCGGTCTGGTGCAGCAGGGCCTCCTGGACCTCCGGGACCATGGGGATCTGGGCCAGAATGTCCTGCAGGGGCGCGTCGATGAGGTAGTTCAGGGTGGAGAACATGCCCATGAGGTAGGCGTCCTGCTTGGCAATGGGCATGTCCTTGGCGTAGCTCATGAGCTTGCTGCAGAAGGTGGCCCGCATGAAGGAGAGCTTCAGGAACTCCTCGGCCCCCTCCTCCATCTGGTTCTCCACGTTGCTGGCGCTGAGCAGATAGACCCACTGCCGCAGCTCCGTCAGGCCCATGGTCATCACCGCCTGGCGCACGGTGGTCACCCGGTGGTGGGGGGCGAAGTAGTAGGAGTTGGCCATTTTCAGCAGGCCATAGGTGAGGGTGGCGTCCACGGAGATGATCTCCTCGATCTCCTCGATGTCGGCCTCGTCCTTGGTCACGGCCACCATCAGGCGGAAGAAGTTGCTCTGCAGGTAGCCGCTGTTGTGGGTCTTGATGGTCAGCTGCTCGGCCACATAGGTGCCCTCCAGGGCGTCCACCCCCAGCTTGAGGGCCAGCTGATAGCGCTTTTCATCGTCGATGCCGGTGGCCACGCACTTCTTGTCCATGCTGTGGGCGATGTCGATGATGTTCTTCAGGGCGTTCTCGGTGAGCGTCTTGAAGTTGAGCTTGATGTAGTCGATGCTGTCCAGGGCCGCCAGATAGCGGGGGGAGAACTCAAACTCGTTGACCGCGATGCGGTAGCCCTCCTTGGCGTACTGCTGGATAAAGTGCATGGCCAGGGGGTGGATGAGCACGCTGTCGTCGATCTGGATGACCAGATCGGCCTTGTCAAAGAGCTTGGGGGTCTTTTTCATGAGCAGGGTGGTGGTGAAGGTCATGAAGTTCAGGGACCCCCGCAACACCTTGTCCGTGTTCATGGTGAGGAAGTTATAGATGGTGTCGGCGGCGGCGAAATCGGTGGTGTCGGCGTTCCGGTCTCCCGCGCCGAAGGCCTCATTCTCGCCGTGGTACTGGATCTCGTAGCCGATGATCTTGTTGTCCCGGTCTTTGATGGGCTGGCGAACGATGTACTTGTTGCTCATGTCAGTATCCCTTTCTCTCCTGCGCTGCCTTCTTTTCCAGCAGGCGGTCGATAACCTCTACCAGGTGGCCGATCTCCGGCTTGCTCAGCTGCTCGTCGGCCCCCACTTCCTTGCCCTTGACCCACATTTCCCGGGAGATCAGGGAGGAGAAGATCACCACCGGGATCTTTTGCAGGGCGCTGTCGGTCTTGATGAGCTTGGTCAGGCGGTGGCCGTCCATCTGAGGCATCTCCAGGTCGGTGATGATCAGAGAGACTTGCTCCTCCGGGTCTCCCTCCTGCTTGACCTGCCCCAGGGCGTCCCACAGCTCCTGGCCGTTGGGGAAGGGGCGGATGTTGCCATAGCCGGCGGTGGTGAGGGCCTCCTCGATGATCTTGCTGAGCAGGACAGAGTCCTCTGCGATCCAGATGGGCAGGGTGCATTCCCGCCGGTTCTTCAGCTTTTCCACCTCTTCCAGCTGGATGGTACTCTGGGGGGCGATGTCCGCGGTGATTTTTTCAAAGTCCAGAATGGTGATCAGATCGTCCCCATACTGGGCGATGCCCGTGGCCACGCCCTCCTTGCCGCCGGAGATGGTGTTGTCCGGCTTTTGGATGTCCCGCCAGGACATGCGCACGATGCCCACCACCGTGTGGACCCGGAAGGCGATGTACATCTTGTTGAAGTTGGTGACGATAAACAGGTCCTTTTCCTGGTTCTCAAAGTCCTTGCCCAGCAGGTAGCGGGGCAGGTCCACCACGGTGATCACCGTGTCCCGCGGCTTGAAGATCCCCTCCACAGCGGGATGGGAATGGGGCATGGACCGCACCGGCGCGGATACCATGACCTCCCGCACCTTGGCCACGTTGATGCCATACAGGTTGCCGTCTATCGTAAATTCCATGATCTCGATCTCGTTGGTCCCGGTCTCCAACAGGATCCCATTCTTGCTCTTGTCCATTGTGCTCTGCTCCCCCATTTCTACTTGAATCCGATGCCCGTTTCCTTGTTAAAAAATCAGCTCCGGCCGGCCGTGGCTGCGGACGCAGCCGTCTCCGCTGGCCACGTCGAACAGCAGGGTCCTGGCCTGGCTGCCCCCTACGTCCTCCCGCAGCAGCCGGATGGACTCCTGCTTGAGGACATGGTGTACGCTCTCGATGTTGCGCTGGCCGATGTTGCCCAGACTGCCGCCCCCCTGGATCTCAAACATTTTGGCGCCGCCGGCGATCTTGGCCACGATCCGCCGCCGGGATGCGCCCTGCAGCTCCATTTGCCGCAGGGTCTCCCGGATGCCGGTGTCGGCGTATTTCAGGGGAGATTTCCGTCCGGTCTCCATGTTCAGCGGGAGCAGGATATGCAGCAGCGCCGCCACCTTGACCACAGGGTCATACAGACAGATGCCGACGCAGGAGCCCAGGGCATAGGTGATGAGCATGCCCTCCTGCCGGGCGATCTTCATATCCGCGATCCCTACGATGTACTTATTGTCCATCCGCAACCCCCAGCTTGTGCAGCAGGAAGTCCAGCGAACGCATATCCGGCGACAGCAGCAGCCGGCAGGGGACCCTCTGCTCGCCGCAAATGAAATCGGTGCCAATGGCCATGATGTAGTCCGACTGGCCGCCATACTCTGCCATGGGTACGGTGAGGATGGCGCCCTGCATGTCCACCGCAAAGGCCGGCACGGTGGTCTTGATGGTGATGCCCGCCAGCCCGGAGAGGGCGTTGATGAAGGTGGAGATGATGATGTTGCCCACCTCTACCAGCGCCGAGATCTCCAGCTCGGACAGGTGTTCGTAGTCCGCCACCGGCTTCATGTTCATGCTGTCCAGGATCAGGTTCAGAAAGGACAGCTGCTGCACGGAGAGCATGATGCCGTTGATCTCGCCCCCCAGCCGCACCAGCACCCCGGCGGTGATGGTCTCCGGGCCGCCGATCCAGTCGATGGCCTGGTTGTAGTCCATGATCTGCACGTCGGGCAGGGTGATGTGGACCTCCTGGTTGAGAATGGCCGACAGGGCGGTGGCGGCGTTGCCGGTGCCGATGCTGCCGATCTCCCGGATGGTGTCCAGCTCCAAAAGGTTCAGCTCGTTAAAGTTCTTCATGCCAATGCCTCTCTGTTAGTTTTTCAGGTTGTTCACCGTGGTCTCCAGCTCGTCCGAGGTCTGCACCATCCGCAGGGCGTAGCTGTAAGAGCGCTGGGCCTCGATGACCTTGGAGATCTCGGTGGCCAGGTCCACGTTGGACCCCTCCAGGAAGCCCTGGACCACCTTGGCGTTGCCCACCCAGACCTCCTGGCTCTTGCCCTCGGCGGTAAAGCGGCCGCCGTCGGCGTGGCGCAGGCCGTCCTCATAGATAAAGACGAAGGTGCCCACCGGCTGCCGGGCCGAGGGGTCGGTGACCACGATGGGATAGCCCATGGTGTCCAGCACCTGGCGGCCCTCGCCGTCGGAGAGATAGTAGACCTTTTGCAGCACACCCTCTTCGTCGGGCTCCTGGTACATGCTCAGGGTGAAGGAGCCGTCCCGGGTGTAGCTGATCTCGCCGGTGGCAGGCTCGTACAGGGCGAAGTAGCCGTCGCCGGAAATGGCGTAGTCCTGCTTCCGGCCGGTCTCCATCATGATCCCGTCGGACAGGTCCGTCACCGTGCCGGAAATCTTGGCCCCGGTGCCCCGGGGGATCTGGGCCTGCTCGCCCCGGATCATGCCGTACATCAGGCGCTGGAAGGCCGGCTTCTCTCCCTTGTAGCCATAGGTGTTCACATTGGCGATGTTGTTGCCCTGGACATTCAGGCGCAGCATCTGCTGCTGGGCGCCCAGGGCGGCGGTGTAAAACGATTGGTTCATCTGCTCCTCCTTTCTCAGACGCTGCCCACGTCGGCGGCGATCTTGTTGAGCACGCCGTCATAGATCTTCAGCACCTGGGCGGCGCTCTGGAAGGCCCGCTGGCTGGCCATCATGTTGGTCATCTCCCCCACCAGGTCCACGTTGGCCCGTTCCAGGGCCCGCCAGCGCAGGGGGGTGTCCGCCGGGGCCGCCCCCTGGCCGTTGTACAGGCCGGTGGCATCGATGGTCAGCTGGTCGTTGTCGGCAAAGGTAAAGACCCCGATCCGCCCCACCGGGTCCCGGCCGTCCTGGATGTAGAGGTTGCCGGCGCGGTCGGCCCGGAGCTGGTCGCTGGGCAGATAGATGGGCTGGTTGTCCGGCCCCAGCACCCGCCCCTGGCCGGCCAGGCACAGATAGCCCTGCTCGTCCAGGATGAACCCGCCGTTGCGGGTGTAGCGCACGCCGGCGGGGGTCTGGATGGCGAAGAAGCCGTCCCCCTCAATGGCAAAGTCCAGGCTCATGCCCGTCTCTTCCACTGCGCCCTGGGTGTAGTCCACATAGAGGCGGCTGGGGGCCAGGATATAGGTCTCCGTGCCGATCTGCTGGGCGCCGCTCTTATCCTTGTTGCCCACGCGGCTCATGAGCACCTCGCGAAAGGTGGTGTCCGTGTAGGTCTCGTTCTTGTAGCCGGGGGTGGCGATGTTGGTCATGTTGTTGGCCACCACGTCCAGCCGCCGGCTTTGGGACAGCATCCCGGATGTCAGGTTATAAAACCCTTTCACCATCTGCCTCATTCCTCCCTTTCTCCTGGCTGTCGCCAGCCAGATAGGCTTGCATGTGCCCCCGCAGCTTCTGGATGGCCCGGCTGTGGATCTGGGACACCCGGGGGGCGCTGATGCCCAGGATCTGGGCGATCTCTTTCATGTTCAGCTCCTGCTCGTAATACAGCGACAGCACCAGCTGTTCCTTTTCCCGCAGGCCCTCGATCCCCTGGCGCAGGGTCTCGTGCATCTCCTTCTCCTGGATGACCGCCTCGGGCTGGCCGCTCTCGCCCCCCTCGCCGGTGCCCTGGACCCAGCCGGCGGTCTCGCCGCCGTAGGCATTGACCAGCATCTCAAAGGAGACCACGTTGGACAGGGCGATCTCGGCCACCACCGACTCGTATTTCTCCAGGCTCAGGCCCAGGTAGTCGGCCATCTCCTGGTCGTTGGGCTGGCGCTGGAGATCGCCCATGAGGACCTCCTCGGCGCGGTTGATCTGAGAGGCCCGGTGGCGGATCTGCCGGGAGGACCAGTGCTGCCGCCGGGCCAGGTCGATGACCATGCCCCGGACCCGCTTGGTCACATAGGTGCGGAACTTGGCCCCCTTGTCGGGGTCGAACTTGTCCACCGCGTCCAGCAGGACCAGGATGCCGTCGTGGACGATGTCCTCGGCCTGGGCAAAGCTGGCGTAGACCCCCCGGGTCTGGCTGGCGATGGCCCGCACCATGTCCACATGCTGCAGGACCAGGGCCCACTTGGCGTCCTCGTCTCCGGTGCGGCGGTAACGGTCCAGCAGCTGTTCCGGCTCCAGGCGGAGCAGTGCTTCCAGCTGCTCTTCCCGGCGGAAGGCCGGGGATGTCTCGGTCGGTTGCAACGCTTGCCCTCCCTTCCGGCCCGCTCGTTACGGCAGGGCGATGTTTCCGATGGCTTGGATCTGCACCTGGTTGGTGATCTCACTGAAGGCCAGCACATACACGTCGGGGTAGAACTGGGCCAGCATCCGGCTCAGATAGACCCGGATGATCTGGCTGGTGAGGACCACCGGCGTCTGGGACAGCTCGTTGAATTTCTTCCGCAGCTCGCCCAGCTGGGTCACGATCTGCTGCATCACGTCGGGCCCCAGGGCCAGATAGGTGCCGTGTTCGTTTTTGGTCAGGGCGCCGAGGATCTTCTTCTCCACCTCGGCGTCCAGGGTGACCACCCGCAGCTGGCCATCCTGGCAGAACTTGCGGGTGATGGTCCGGCTCAGCGCGCCGCGGACCTGCTCGGTGACCAGGTCCAGGTCGTGGCTGGTGCCCCAGGCCTCCGCCGCCGTTTCCACGATGGTGCCCAGGTCCTTGATGGGGACCCCTTCCCGCAGCAGGCTGCGCAGGAGCTTCTCCAGGGTGGCATAGGACAGCACCCCCGGAATGGCCTCGGCCACCAGGTCCGGCTCGGTCTTTTTCAGGTTCTCCACCAGCTGGATGGTCTCCGACCGGTTGAGCAGCTCGTAGGCGTGCTTCTTCACCGTTTCGGACAGGTGGGTGAGCATGACCGTCAGGGGGGTGATGACGGTGTAGCCGTAGATCTCCGCCATCTCCTTGTTCTCCGGCAAAATCCACCGGGAGGGGATGCCATAGGCCGGCTCCACGGTCTCGATGCCGTCGATCTCGCCGGCGGGGCTGGACGGCTCCAGGGCCAGGTAGTAGTCCACCAGGATCTCGCCCCGGGCCACTTCCTCGCCGCGGATCTTGATGATGTATTGGTTGGTCCCCAGGGACGCGCCGTCCCGCAGGCGGATGGAGGGGATGACAAAGCCCATCTCCTGGGCATACTGCCGGCGGAAGATGACGATGCGGTTGATCATCTTGCCGCCGCTGGCCTCGTCCACCAGGGGGATGAGGCTGTAGCCGAACTCCATTTCAATGGGTTCCACCGCCAGCAGGTCATAGACGTGGCTGATGTCCTTGAAGTAGTCGGTCTCGCCGGCCGGGGGCGCCGGCTCGGCCTGGGCCTCCTGCTGGGCCAGGGCCTCCTGCTGGGCCTGACGGCTCATCTGGCGGTTGATCAAAAAGCCCACGGTGCCCAGCCCCGCGCCCACCAGCAGCAGCGGCAGGGTGGGGGTGCCGGGAAACAGGCCCAGCAGCAGCAGGATCACGCCCGTGGACAGGATGGCCTTGGGCTGGCTCTTGAACTGCTGGAGCACGTCGGTGTTCAGGTTCTCCTCGGACACCGACCGGGTGACGATCATGCCCGTGGCTGTGGAGATCATGAGGGCCGGCAGCTGGGAGACCAGGCCGTCGCCGATGGTGGCGATGGTATAGGTCCCCAGCACGGTGGCCAGGTCGCTGCCGCCCATGACCATGCCGGTGACGATGCCGCCGACAAAGTTGATGACGGTGATGATGAGGGACATGATCGTGTCGCCCTTGACGATCTTCGTGGCGCCGTCCATGGCCCCGTAGAAGTCCGCCTCCCGCTGGATCTTGCCCCGGCGCACCCGGGCCTCCATCTCGTCGATGATGCCCGAGCTGAGGTCGGCGTCAATGGCCATCTGCTTGCCGGGCATGGCGTCCAGGGTGAAGCGGGCCGCCACCTCGGACACCCGCTCGGCGCCCTTGGTGATGACGATGAACTGCACCAGGACGATGATCAGATAGATCACGATACCAATGGCCAGGTTGCCCTGGGTCATGAGGTTGCCAAAGGATTTGATGACCGTTCCCGCAAAGCCGCCGTTGGAGAGGATGAGCCGGGTGGACGATACGTTCAGTCCGATCCGCAGCAGGGTCGTCACCAGCAGCAGGGAGGGGAAAATGGAAAACTCCAAAGCATCCCGGATGGTCATGGTGATCATCAGGATCATGATCGACAGAGAGATGTTCAGAATGATCATCACGTCCAGCATCGCCGGCGGAAGCGGGATGATGAGGAACAGCACGATCACAACGACAGCCAGCACCACGGCATAGTTTCTCAGGATCTGTCTTACAATCTGTCTCATACGCGAATTTGTCTCATAATGATGAGGGCTCCTCTGTTCTTATTGCGGTCCGTCTCCCTGGTCCATCCGGTACAGATAGACCAGCACTTCCGCCACCGCGTTGTACAGGGCGGGGGGGATCTCCCCGTTGAGCTCCGAGGACGCATACAGCGCCCGGGCCAGGGGGACGTTTTCCACCACCGCCACCTGGTGCTGCTGGGCCACCTGGATGATCCGCAGGGCCACCTGGTCCTGGCCCTTGGCCAGCACCACCGGCGCCCGGTCCTCTTCCGGGTGATAGCGCAGCGCCACGGCAAAATGCGTGGGGTTCCGAATGACCACGTCCGCCTGGGGCACTTGCTGCATCATGCGGGACTGGGCCATTTTTCGTTGGGCTTCCTTGATCTTCCCCTTCACCTGGGGGTCGCCCTCGGTTTGTTTATACTCCTCCTTGACCTCCTGCTTGGACATGCGGATCTGCCGCTCATACTCCCACCACTGGTAGAAGATGTCCGCCGCGGCCAGGATGGCGAAGGCCAGCCCGATCTGCACCACCAGGGAGAAGGTCTCCCGGAACAGGTGGCCGCAGGCCGCCGTGAGGTCTGTGTAGAGGTATTTGGCAAACAGATCCACCACGTTGCCCAGGTAGCGGTAGATCAGCAGCAGCAGGATGGAAATTTTCAAGATCCCCTTCAGGGCCTCCACCACGCTGCGAAAGGAAAAGAGCCGCTTGAACCCCTGCAAGGGGCTGATACGGCTGAACTTCGGCTTGATGGACTCCCAGGAGAAGAGGAGCTTGGTCTGAAAGAAGGTGGCCGCCACGGCCAGCAGGGCCGTCACCGCCAGCAGCGGGCCGGCGGTGGCCGCCAGGGTCTTGAGGGCGGCCAGGAACGCCTCCTGGGCCCGCAGGCCGCCGCCGTCGGGCAGGCCGGCGGCCAGGGAGAGGCAGTAATACAGCAGCTCCTTCAGCCGCTGGGCAATGCCCGGGCCAAAGGCCCACAGCAGGGCAAAGCTGCCCACCAGGGTGACCACCGACACGGCGTCGTTGCTGAAGAAGACGTGGCCTTTCTTTCGCTCGTCCCGTCGCTTTTTGGGGGTCGCTTTTTCGGTTTTCTGGCTGTCGGCCAAGGTATCTCACTTCCCCCGGGGCTCAGCCCGCGCCCGCCAGGATCCCCAAGGCGCGCTCCAGGCTTTGCAGCATTTCCTGTTCCACCCCCAGAACGAACTCGTTCATGGGGTAGAGGAAGACCAGCAGCAGGACCAGGCCCACGATGACCTTCAACTCGATGTTGATGACGAAGGCATTGATCTGGGGAATGGCCTTCATCAGGATCCCCATGCCCACCTCACTCAAAAGTTCCGCCGCCAGGATGGGAAGCCCCAGCTTGACGGCGAGGACCATGCAGGTGAAAAACAGCTCCGCCATGTAGGGCGCCACCCCGTCGGCCAGGGCGGCCTGCCCAAAGGGCAGCACCGTGCCGGAGAGGGTCAGCATCCGCAGCAGGGTGTAGTGCCCGTTGGCCGCGAAGAAGTTCAGCACCAGCAGGATGTTCAGCAGCGACCCGGTGAGGGTCAGGTTGGCCTGGCTGCTGGCGTCGTAGATCTGAGACATGGTCATGCCCATCTGGGCGTCGATGATCTCGCCGCCGAACTGCACCACCGAGAAGAACAGCCGCATCACAAAGCCCAGCACAAAGCCCACCGCCAGCTCCAGCAGCAGGTGCAGGGAAAACTCCAGCACCGTGGCCGGCAGGGCCGGCAGCGCCAGCCCCGGCGCATAGCGGAAGGTGAACAGGGCCAGCACCCCGGCAAAGCCCAGCTTCACCAGGCCCGGGATGGTGCCGCGCCCGAAGAGCGGGTTGAGCAGCACAAAGCCGGTCATCCGCGTCAGGATCAGCTCCAGCAGGTAAAGGGATCGCCAGTCCAAGGGCCTCTCCTCCTCTTACCCCTGCATGAGGGTAAATAGATAACGGGTAAAATCCAGCAGGGTCTCCAGCATCCAGCCCCCCGCCACCACCAGGATGAGGACGACGATGATGAGCTTGACGATGAAGGCCAGCGACTGCTCATGGATCTGGGTGACTGCCTGAAAGATGGCCACCAGGATGCCTGCCAGCATACTCAGCAGCAGCACGGGGCCGCCCAGCTTCAGCGCCACCAGGATGGCCTCCCGCATGATGTCCACCACTTCCATGGCTCAGACCTCCTTCAGTGGAATCCTCGGATGAGGGTCGAAAAGAGCAGCTGCCAGCCGTCCAGCGCGATGAACAGCAGGAGCTTGAAGGGCATGGAGATCATGGCCGGCGGCAGCATGATCATGCCCATGGACATCAGCGTGGAGGAGACCACCACGTCGATGAGCACAAAGGGGATGTACAGGTAAAAGCCGATCTCGAAGGCCCGCTTGAGTTCGCTGGTCATAAACGAGGGGACGATCACCCGCAGGGGCAGGTCCTCGGCGCCGGTCTCCGGCACCTCGGCCCCGGACAGCTCGCAGAACAGGTTCAGCGAGCTGGTCTCGGTCTCCCGCAGCATGAACTGCTTGAGGGGGACCTGGGCCCGGTCAAAAAACTCCTCCTGGGAGATCTCCTCGGCCCGGTAGGGCTCATAGGCCTGGGTGCGGATCTCGTCTATCGTCGGCCCCATGGTAAACAGGGTCAGAAACAGCGCCATGCCGATCAGGACCATGTTGGGGGGATTCTGCTGCAGGCCCATGGCCGAGCGCAGAAAGGAGAAGGAGATGACATACCGGGTAAAGGAGGTCATCATCACCAGCAGCGAAGGCAGCAGCATCAGCAGCGTCAAAAACAGGATCGTCTGCAGGGATGTGACCGAGTCTCCGTTTACATTGATCAGGGGCATAAGCTACGCTCTCCTTCTATGGCTTTTTCCGCTCCAGCAGGGCTTGCAGCTGGTCCCGGAAGGACGGCGGGGCGGCGGTCGGGCCGTCCTCCCCGCTGTCCTGGTCCCAGCCGGCGGTCTCCTGGGGCGAGAACTCCTTCAGGCAGGTCACCCCGCCCGGGGTCACCCCCAGCAGCAGATACCGGTCCTGGCACCGCACCAGCAGCAGCCGGGCGTCCTTGCCCGCCGCCAGCTGCTCCACCACCGTCAGGCGGCGGGTCCTGCCTCTCCTGCCCCCGCCCCCAGGCAGGCGCAGGGCCAGAAAGCGGGTGGTGACATAGGCCAGCAGCAGCACCGCGGCCACCACCACCAGCGTTCCCAGCAGAGAGAGCACCACGTTTCCCTCGTCGTTCACCGGTCAGGGCGCGCCGATGATGGACGTGACGGTTTTCAGCAGGCGGTCTTCCTTGAAGGGCTTGACGATAAAGTCCTTGGTCCCGGCCTGGACGGCCTCCACGACCATGGCCTCCTGGCCCATGGCGGTACACATGACGATGTTGGCGTTGCCATCCTTGGCGCGGATGGCCTTCAGGGCCTCCAGCCCGTCCATGTTGGGCATGGTGATGTCCATGAGCACCAGATCGGGCTTGAACTCGTCGTACTTCTCCACGGCGTCTGCGCCGTCCACCGCCTCCTGGATATCCGTGTACCCGTTCTTGGTCAGCGTGTCCCGAATGACCTTTCGCATGAAGGCCGCGTCGTCAACAACCATAATCTTTGCCATTTCGTTTCATCCTCCACTTTTTCCGAGCTGTCTCAGCCCTTGTTCAAACGTTGTTTGTGCGCTTGTGTGCCGCCCTGGGGGCGGGCGTCATTTGGCGGCCAGATCGGCCAAGCCGGGTTTTTTTACGATCTCCGTGATGCGAATGCCGAAGTTGTCGTCGATGACCACCACGTCTCCCTTTGCCACGCACATGCCGTTGACATAGAGATCCACCTGGTCGCCCGCCAGCTTGTCCAGCACCACCAGAGAGCCCTTGGAGTAGGTCAGGATCTCCTCCACCTTCCGGGTGGTCCGGCCGATCTCCACCGACACCTCCAGGGGCACCGACAGGATCAGCTCCAGGTTGTCCGCCTGCTCCTTGCCCAGGCGCTTTTCCGCGCTGTCGAAGGAGAACTGGATGGGCTGGGTATTGATCATCTTCGGCTCCGGCGGGGCCATCACCGGCTGGGCCTGCATCACCGGCTGGGGCGGCACGGGGGCCGCCTGCACCGGCGGGGCCTGCACCGGGGCAGCCTGCACGGGAGCCGCCTGGACGGGCGGGGGCGTCTGGGCCGGCGCAGGGGCCGGCGCGGGGGGCGGTTCCGGGGCGCTCATCTGACCCATGAGCCGCTCGATCTCCTCCTGAGACAGAGACGCGCCGCCGCCGCCGGGGGCAGGGGCGGGGGCAGGGGCAGGCTCCGGTTCCGGGGAACCCATCTGCCCCATGAGCCGCTCGATCTCCTCCTGGGACAGGGACGCGCCGCCGCCGCTGGGGGCGGGGGCGGGGGCCGCCGGGGCCGGCGCAGGGGCAGGCTCCGGTTCCTCGTCCATGATCTCCAGGCCCATGCCGAAGCCGCTGAGCAGCTCCCGGGCCAGATCCACGGACATGACGTTGACGAACTCACTGCGCAGGGCATCCTCGATGTCCAGCATGAAGGTGACCACCACCAGGGGGGTGCCCAGGTCCCGGAAGTGTTCGATTTTGAACTTTTCCAGGTCGTCCAGGGTAAAGGACTGGGGCGTGGAGATGTTCACCGAGTAGCCCAGGAAGGTGGACAGGGCGGTGGACGCCGCGCCCATCATCTGGTTCATCACCTCGCACACGGCGCTGATGGTGAGCTCGTTCATCTCAAACTCTTCCTCCGGGGTCTCGCTGCCCATGAGGATGTCCAGGATGACCTTCACGTCGCTGCGCTTGAGGAGCATGATGTTGCTGCCTTCCAGGCCGGAGACGTATTTGATCTCCACGCCGATGGCCGGCTCCAGCTCGCCCAGGCTGAAGTCGTCGATGGCCACCACCTTGACCTTGGGCGTGGTGATGTCCACCCGCTTGTTCAGCAGGTTCGACACTGCGGTGGCAGAGGACCCCAGGCTGATGTTCATTACCTCGCCGATGGCATCCAGCTGCATGGGGTTAAATACCGTTTGACTCATAGTTCTCAACTGTCCCCTCTTCCCTCGTTGTGGTAGACTTGGCCGATCTTAATGGCGATGTTGTTTTTCTGGACCCCCATTTTGCCCCCAAACCAGGGGGAGCCCCCGATACGCAGGTAGATCGGCTCGTCTTTGTGGTGGCCCAGGGAGATCACGTCCCCAGGGTTCAAATAATATAGATCCTGCAGGGCCAGGGTGGTGCGCCCCAGCTCGGCAACGATTTCCAGGTTCGATCCGCGCAGGATGTCCAGGATCTCCTCCCGGTGGTTCTCCCCCACGCTGCGGCCGCTCTGGTTCAGGGCGGCGATCTTGCCGAAGATGTTGCTGAGCATCATCCCCGGCAGGCACACGCTCAGCCGCCCGGTGCAGTTGGGAAACTTGATGTTCACCGACACGATGATCACCGTTTCGTCCAGGCCGATGAGCTGCACCAGCGTGGGGTTGTTCTCGATGCGGCGGAAGGTGAAGGACAGGGGCAGGTAGTTCTCCCAGCTGCCGCCCAGCACCGAGATCATGCTCTTGGCCACGGTCTCATACAGCCGCAGCTCCAGGTCGGTGAAGTGGTAGCCCGTCAGCTGGCGGCTGTCCTCCTCCTGGCTGCCGCCCATGAGGCGGTCGATCATGTTCAGCATCAGCGGGGTGGTGAAGTGGAGCATGACCGGGTTGTCCTCGGTCTCCAGCGAGGCGCCGTCGCTGTCGGCGTCGGCCAGGGCCAGCACCTCCCCTTCGGTCAGGGCGTTGAAAAATTCATAGAACCGCTGCTCCTCAATGGACTCCACCTCCACCTCACAGGTGGTGTGCAGCCAGGCGTTGATGCGGGAGGTGATGATGCGGGTGTAGTTTTCAAAGACACCGTTGAGCATTTTCAGGTGATCTTTGGTAAACTTCCGGGGGCTGTAAAAATCATACTTCCGGTACCGCTTCTCCTGCTGTTCGCCGCCCTCCTCGCCGGCAGCCTTGCCGCCGCTTCGCATGGAGCTGAGCAAGGCATCGATTTGACTTTGCGATAATACTTCCGACATACTTGTTCTCCTACTTCCTTCGCGCCCCCGGGCCACCGGCCCGGGTCCCCCTCAGCAGGTCAGGAGGCGGAAGGATCCCCGCCGTCGCGCATGGTATAGTATTGCTCCGTGCTGTCTCCGGTCATGGACTCCATGTCCATCCCCGTCACGATCAGCTCCACCCGCCGGTTTTTGGCCCGGCCCTCCTGGGTGCCGTTGCTGGAGATGGGCCGCCACTGGCCATAGCCGATGGAGACCAGCTTGGAAGGCTCCACCACTTGCTTCTCCTGCAGATACAAGGTCACGTTGTTGGCCCGGCTGGAGGACAGGGTCCGGTCCACCACCGGGTCGTTGGGGTGGGTGGGGTCGCCCTGGGCCGTGTGGCCCAGCACCCGCAGCTCGCCGATGGAGGCGCTGTGGGCCTGGATCGACTGGCCCACCTGATCCAGCACCCCTTTGCCCGAGTCCAGCAGCACCGGGCTGTCGGGGTTGAAAA
Organism: uncultured Eubacteriales bacterium; assembly: GCA_934597725.1. GTDB lineage: Bacteria > Bacillota > Clostridia > Oscillospirales > Oscillospiraceae > Evtepia. The sequence goes on along the minus strand of CAKTSK010000004.1, from coordinate 47,544 downwards.
AGACGGTGTCGTCGAAGGTGATGAACACATATCCGCTGCCGCTGGTGACCGTCATCTGGTCCTGCATCTCCTCCTCGGCCATATAGGTCACCAGCTCCTGATAGATGGCCTCCATCTCCTGCTCCACGTTCGAGGTGCCGGCAGGGGCCGCCCCTTCCGACTCCCCCTGGGGGGGGACCCCTTCCTGGGTCTCCACCGCGTCCGGGTTAAAGGACTGCACCAGAGCGATCCAGCGCTGGGAGTCCACCGAGGACATGGAGTAGAGCATGACGAAAAAGCACAGCAGCAGCGTGACGAAGTCGCCATAGGTGGCCATCCAGTCCGCGCCGCCCACGCTTTTTTTCTTTCGTTTCATTCCGTGTTACCCCCTTTGGCTCCCGGCTTGGCTCAAGCGTCCTTCTTCTTGCGGCGCTTGCCGCCCCGCTCCTTTTTCTCTTCTGCGCCGCCGGCGCTGGCTTCCATGTCCCGCTGCTTCTCCTGCATAAAGGTCATCAGACGCTCCCGCAGGAACTTGGGGTTCTCGCCGGACTGGATGGCCATGATGCCCTCCACGATGATCTGGCGGCACAGCATCTCCTCCTCGTCCCGGGCCGTGAGGTTGGCCGCGATGGGGGTGAAGAAGACGTGGGCCAGGATGGTGCCGTACAGGGTGGTGATGAGGGCCACGGACATGGACGGACCGATGGAGTTCATGTCCGCAGCGGACAGGTTTTTCAGCATCTTGATCAGGCCGATGAGGGTACCCACCATGCCGAAGGCCGGGGCCGCGTTGGACCCTCGCTCATACATGGCCACGGCCTCCATGTGCCGCTCTGAGGTCTGCTCGATGTCGTTTTCCAGGATGCTGCGCACCCGGTCGGGGTCGTTGGCGTCCACGATGAGCATGATGGCCTGCTTGAAGAAGGGGTCCTCCTGCTCATTGGCTTTCTCCTCCAGGGCCAGCAGCCCGTTTTTCCGGGCGATCTGGGCCAGTTCAGTCAGCTGCTCCACATACTGGGTGGGCTCGAAGGCATTGGCCCGCAGCAAAACCCGAAAGTGCTTTGGAAGGGCTTTGATCTGCTTGGGGTAGCAGGCCACCACCACGGCCAGGGTGCCGCCCACCACGATGAGGATACTGGACAGATCAAAGAAATTCCAAAGGGCATCCGGGGTGAACTCCACCGCGAACATGGGCGAGCCTCCCGGGGTGATGGTAATGCCCACAATGATGCCGAACACAGCAAAGAGGATGGCCATCACTGTGCCGAGGATGTAGATGATATTCATAGTGTCTTCCCCTTCTCCTTTCCGCCATGCCCGGCGATCAGTCGTCCCGCATGTCCGAGATGGTCACGCGGCGGTGAATGTCCATCACCTTGGCATTGTAGTCGGCGATCTTCTGCACGATCTCCTCTGCCCGGTCCCGCACCAGATAGTAGTCGTGGTTCATCATGACCACCTTACATTCCGGGATCATCTCGATGCACTCGATCTGATTGTGGTTGACCAGGAACCGCTCCCCGTTCATCTTCTGCAATACGATCATCGTGCGCCCTCCTTCCTCTGTGGGTCCTGCCGGGGCCGGAGGCCCCGGCAGGACCTGTCATGGGTTATGTCTGTGCTGCTCAGCGCTTCATGTTCACCAGTTCCTCCAGCATGGAGTCGGTGACGGTGACGATCCGGGTGTTGGCCTGATAGCCGCGCTGGGTGGTGATCATCTCGGAAAATTCCGTGGCCAGGTCCGTGCCGGAGCCTTCCAGGAAGCCCGAGAGCAGGGAGTTGTCGCTGCCGACGATGCGGACAGCATTTTGATTCTGCTGCGGATCCTGGTTATTCAGGCAGCCGCTCACTGCGCCGCCGGCGGTGGTCACGGCCAGGTCACCGGCGCCGCTCAACGCCTGGTAGTAAGGGCCGTCCAGGTGGGTCAGACCTGCCGGGTTTTCCACCTTGCCCAGGGCGATGTAGCCTACGGTGATGACCTTGTTGTTTTCCGTGGTTGCCGTGATCTTGCCGGTTTTATCCACAGCAATGCTGTCCACGTTGACAGCAACGGTCTTATTGGGGTCAGCCACATCAGCTTCGGGTTGTTTATTTGTCCCGTCTGCATTAATACCCGGATAAATGGGGTCTCCAGCCTTGATGCCCTTCGCATCATCATCCTTTAACGCTGCCAACGGCAACCGGATGGGCACCAACTGGGTGCTGGGTCCCGTTGTACCTGTCCCCTTGTCGGGCAAGGCCTCAGTACCGGGTTTAAATTGGCCATTCTGTGTTTCACCAGCAACCGTTACAAACCCATAGACGACCTGTCCGTTGCCATCCACCAGGAAACCATCGTCATCAAAGTGGAAGTTACCCACCTTGGTCAGATTCAGACTGTCCAGGTTTTCCGGCTTGACACCGCTCTTGTCGCCAACCATGAAGAACCCGTCGCCCTGGATCATGCAGTCCAGGTTCACGCCGGTGGGCACGGCGGGGCCGTTGCTCATGTCCAGGTCGATGGTGCCGATGTTGCAGCCGTAGCCGATCTGGCTGGGGTTGGTGCCGCCCACCAGATCGGTGCCGTCGGAGCCGGCGGTCATGGTGGTGTAGATGGCCTCCCGGAAGGTGGTCCGGGCGGTCTTATAGCCATAGGTGTTGACGTTGGCGATGTTGTTGCCAATGACGTTCAGCTTGTTCATGTGGGATTTCAGGCCAGAAATCCCCGCGTACATTGCTCCTGTCATGCTGTGTGTTCGCTCCTTTTTTGTCCGTAGGCGCTGCCGGCAGTCCGCCAGTCGGGCGGCCGCCAGGACATCCTTGCGGTCCTGTCCTCTGTGTTCACAGGATCACAGCGCCGTCGATGTTGGTGAAGACGTTGTCTTTCATTTCGCTGCGGTCCATGGCCGTGATCACCCGGCCGTTGGGCACGTTGATGATGAAGGCCTGTCCCTGATCCAGGGCCAGGATGTTCACCGCGCCCTTTGCCTGGGCCCGGGCCACGGAGTCTGCCAGCCGGGTCAGCAGGGTGTCGGTGACCTCCAGCCCCCGTTCTGCCACCCGCGCCTTGGCGTGCTTGGAGAACTCGATGCCCCTTTGGTCCAGCTTCTGCCGGAGCAGGGCGGCAAAGCCGTTCTGGTCTGCCGTCTGGGCCGGGCGGGCTGTCTGTCCGGCCAGGGCGGCCTGGGCACGCTGGCTCTGGGAGATCGCCTCGATGCGCTGGAGTTGTGAGATGGGTTCGATCATGTTCCCGCGTTCCTTTCTGTGCGCTGTCTCAGAGCGGTTTGCTCTCCGCGCCGCCGTTATCCGGCTTGTTCTCGGGTTCCTCCGGGGTCTCCGGCTTCTCCGGCACCCGGCCCACGGCCAGGATCTCGTTGAGGTAATACTGCTTGTCGTTGACGAAGATCACCGGCAGGCCCTTGTAGGTCCCGGTGCCCGTCACGGTGCCCACGATCTCGGTCAGGTTGCCCTTGTCGTCATACTGGCCGATGGTCACCTCCTTGCCCACCAGAGAGGCGGCATAGGTGAGGGTGCTGGCGTCCACCATGGTGCCGATGCTGTTGGTCACGGTGGTCAGGGCCTGGATGACGGACATCTGCACCATCTGGTTGATCATGTCCGTGGTGGAGGCGGTCTCGTCGATGGTCTGGTTCTGGAACTGCTGGACGATGAGCTGGAGGAAGTCGTTGACATCCAGGCCCATGTCGTTCTTGTCCTGGATCTTCCAGCCGGCGTCCACCAGCGCCTGATAGTCGTCGCTCTTGACCCCTGCCGTCTGCTGGCTGCTGCCGGTGCGGCTGGTCAGGGGCATCATCATAAAGTCGCTGCTGATGCTCATCAGCACATCTCCTTTCGGCGGGGCCGCTCAGGCGAGGGCCTCGGGGTCGAGCAGGCCCAGGCGCAGCTGCTGCAGGAAGGATTCCTGCTCCTGTTCCTTGGTCTGCCGGCGGGGGGCGTCCTGGTTCTGGCGCTGCTGGTGGCCCTGGCTGTCCTGCTGCCAGGACTGGCGCTGGTTCTGGGGCACCTCTACCCGGACTTCGCCCTGGGTATTGTTTTGCAGCAGGCTGCCCAGGTGACCGGCGTGGTCGGACAGCAGGCGCATGGCACTCTCCCGCTCGGCGGTCATGACCACATGGAGCACGCCTTCGGCGGTGCGGGTCAGTTCCACGGTCACGTTGCCCAGGTTGGCGGGGGAGAGTTTCAGCTCCACCTTATCCAACCCTTTTTCCAGGGCGGCGGTCAGCACCTTGGCGGTCTGGGCCTCAAAGTCGGGGGCGGTGGTGTCCACGGGCACGCCCTGGCCCACCTTCACCGGCATGGTCTCCACCTGACGGAAGAGGGGCTGCTGGGCGGCGGGGGCGGTCTGGGCCTGGGTCACCTCAGCCTTGCTCTGGGGCTGGCTGGCCTGCTTGCTCTGCTGGCCGGCGGTCTCCTGGCGGGGACCCTCCTGCTGGGCCGGGGCGGCGGGGGTCTGTGCTTCCCCGGCGGGGGCGGCAGACGGGGCCGTCTGGGCCTGGGGGGTCTGGGCCTCCGGCTGGACCGGCTGGGACAGGGGCGCGGCCTGGGGCTGCTGGGTCTGGCTGCCGGCGGGCTGGGTCTGGCTGCCGGCGGGCTGGGCCGGGGCTTCCGGCGCGGTCTGCATGGGCAGGACGGCCTGCTCTGCCTGGGGTGCGGCCGGGGCCACTTCTCCCGTGGGGAGCAGCACCGGCGGCAGGACTTCCTCGCCCTGGGTCACGGTCTGCTGGGGCACGGCGGCGGGCATCATCAGCAGGGCGGCCAGGGTCTGGGCCTGGGCGGTGTCCAGGGTCTCCGGGGTCTCCTCGGTCTGAGGGGCCTGGGGGGCCTGGGGGGCCTGCTGTTCCTCGGGCTGGGCGCTCTGGTGCTGCTTTTCGGCCAGCATGGACTGGAAGTCGCCGCCGTCCGCGTTGTCCTTGCCCGGGCGGGCCGAGGGGCGGGGGGTGACGCTCTGGAGCTGGGCGCTCATCTGCAGCAGCATCTGTGTCGTTGTCATTTGCGTTCTCACCTCCTTTCAAGGGAAGTTCTGTGGCTCGTCAGCCGGCCTCCACGGGGGAGGCCACCCGGCTGGCGGAAACCAGCTCGTCGATGAATTGTTCCTCGTGCTTCTGCACGCTCTTCTGGTAGCTGTCCAGCTTCTGCTCCCGGAGCTTTTCCAGGGAGGCGGTCTCCTGCCGGGCGGCTACCACCTGACGGCGTTTTTCCTCCGCCGCCTGTTCCAGCTCCCGCAGGCGGACGGTGGCCGCCTGGATCTGCTGTTCCAGCACCCGCAGGCCCATCTCGTAGGTCTTGGCCCGGGCGATGGTCATGCCTTCCCGCTCGGCTTCCCGGAAGTCTGCGTTCAGCTGCCGGTGCTGCTGGACCAGCCCGGCCACGACGGCCTCCTGCTCGGTCACCTGCCGCAGCAGGGCGGCGTGCTCGCTGCGCAGGTTGTCCAGCACCTGCTGTTTGTAGCCCAGAACGGTGTCCAGGCTGAAGTGAAATTTCTTCATGCCATGCCTCCTCTTACAGCAGGGCCTCCATGGCGGCCATGTCCTCCTCATAAGAGAAGCGTTCGGTCATGCCCTGGGTGAGGAACTGGTCGATGCCGTCCATTTTGCTCAGGGCGTAGTCCAGCTTTTGGTTGGTCCCCTGCTTATAGGCCCCGATGGACACCAGGTCGGCGTTTTTCTCATACACCGTCATCACGTCCCGGACCCGGGCGGCCAGCTTCCGGTGTTCCTCCGGCACGATCTCGTTCATGAGACGGGAGATGCTGGCGCTGATGTCGATGGCGGGGAAATGGCCGCTGTTGGCCAGCTTCCGGGACAGGACGATGTGGCCGTCCAGGATGCCCCGGACGGTGTCCGCGATGGGCTCGTTGGTGTCGTCGCCCTCCACCAGGACGGTATAGATGCCGGTGATGGAGCCTTTGCGGAAGTTGCCGCTGCGCTCGAGCAGCTTGGGCAGCTCGGCGTAGATGGAGGGGGTATAGCCCCGGGCCACCGGCGGCTCGCCCACGGCCAGCCCGATCTCTCGCTGGGCCATGGCGAAGCGGGTGAGGGAGTCCATCATGAGCAGCACGTCGCAGCCCTGGTCCCGGAAATACTCGGCGATGCCGGTGGCCACCGACGGGCATTTCTTCCGCAGCATGGCCGGTTGGTCGGAGGTCGCCACCACCAGGACCGAGCGCTTCATGCCCTCCGGCCCCAGGTCCTTCTCGATGAACTCCAGCACCTCGCGGCCACGCTCGCCCACCAGGGCGATGACGTTGATGTCGGCCTTGACGTTTTTGGCGATCATGCCCATGAGGGTGCTCTTGCCCACGCCGGAGCCGGCGAAGATGCCCACACGCTGGCCCTTGCCGATGGTGAGCATACTGTCGATGGCCTTGATGCCGAACTCCATCCGCTCCCGGATGGGCGGGCGGTGGAAGGGGTTGATGAGCTCCGACTTCTCCACGCAGAAGGGCGTGCCGCCGGGAAAGGGTCCCTTGCCGTCGATGGGACGGCCCAGGGCGTCGATCACCCGCCCCTTGAGGAAGGGGCCGACGGTGACGTTCAGGCGGCTGCCGGTGTTGCGGACGAAGTTGCCGGCGGAGATGCCGTCCATGTTGGCATAGGGCATGAGGAGGATGTGGTCGTTCTTGAACCCCACCACCTCGGCCAGCACCTGGCCGCCGGACTCGCCGCTGTAGATGCGGCAGATGTCTCCGATGGCTGCCCGGCCGCCGGAGGCCTCGATGGACATGCCCACGATGTTTTCGATCTTGCCGGTGTAGCTGACGGTCTCCGCCTTCTTCACCCGCTCGATCATCTGTTCAAACATGGGCCTCTCCTTCCTTTCCTCACTGGTCCCGCAGCAGCTGGCGGATGTTGCTCAGCTGGGTGGCGGCGCTGGCGTCGATGATCTCGTCGGGCATCTCGATGATGCAGGTGCCCGGCTCATCGTCGGCCATGGGCATAAACTTGATGTGGTCGGACAGGCCGGCCAGGGCGGTGGTCAGCTCCGGGGCGGCCTGGGTCAGGTTTTTGGCGTCGCAGTCGGCCAGGTAGATGTGGACCCACTCCCGGCGCTTGAGCTTTTCCGTGGCGGACTGGATCATGCGGGCGATGACCTCGCCGCTGCTCTTGAGGCTGATGTGGATGACCTTCTCGGCCACGGCGATGCTCAGGTCCCGCAGCTCGTCCTTGGTCTGGTCGATGAGGGCCTCCCGGGCCTGGGTGGCCCGGTCCAGGAAGTCCTGGACCTGCTGGGCCTGCTCCCGGCGCTGCTCCTCCATCTGGCGGCGGCCCTCCACCTGGCCCTGGGTCAGGCCCTCGGCGTAGCCCTGGCGGTAGCCGTTCTCCCGGGCCTGGGCCAGCTCCTCCTGGATCTCGGCCTCGGCGGCGGCCCGGCGGGCCTGGAGCAGCTCCTCGGCCTGTTCCCGGGCGTTTTCCAGGATCTTTTCCGCCTGGATCTGGGCAAAGCTGATGGCCTGCTGGTCCTCGTCGGGCTGCTCCGGTTCCCGGGGCGGCTCCCCGTCCGGGGCGTCCTCCGAAGGGGGCGGCGGCGCGGGCACGTCCTCCTCCAGCTGGATCTCGTCTGCGTCGGGCAGGACGTATTTGGTGGCGGTGGGCCGGAGAAAGTTTTTGAAAATATTAGGCAATGATCTCATCCTTTCCGCCCTTGATGATGATCAGCTGATTCTTCTCCTCCAGGTCACGGATGACCTCAACAATACGCTGCTGCGCGTCCTCCACGTCCCGGATGCGGACGTTGGTGGTGATCTCCAGGTCGTCCTGGATGCTCTGGGCCATTCGCACAGACATGTTGGCGAAGATCTTGTTGGCCACGTCGCCGTTGGCGCCCTTGAGGGCCAGGACCAGATCCCGCTGGTCGCAGTCGCGCAGGAAGCGCTGGACCGAGCGGTCGTCCATGGTGACGATGTCCTCGAAGACGAACATCCGCTTGCGGATCTCCTCGGCCAGCTCCCCGTTGCGGTCGGAGAGCAGGTCGAAGATGCCCTTCTCGCTGGAGCGGTCCAGGTTGTTCATCACGTCGGCCACATAGTCGATGCCGCCCACCTTGACGTTGTTGCTGACCAGGATGTTGGAGAACTTCTTCTCGATCTCCGCCTCGATGATCTTCACCGCCTCGGGGGAGGCGCTCTCCATGCAGGCGATGTTTTCCACCACCCGCACCTGGCACTCAGGCTCCAGGGCCTCGATGACCGTGGCGGCCTTGGTGGGGTCGATGTACGACAGCACCAGGGCGATGGTCTGGGGCCGTTCGTGCTGCAGGGCTGCCAGCAGGGAACGGTCGTCGGCTTTGTTCAGGAAGGCAAACTCCCGGTTTTTCAGAGACTTGGTGATCTTGCTCAGCAGGGTCTCTGCCATCTGGGGGCCATAGGCCCGCTCCAGCACGGCCCGGGCGTATTCCAGGCCGCCCTCGGTGACGGCCTTGGTGGTCATGCACTCCTGGTAATATTCGTTGAGGATCTCCTCGGTGGTCTCCGCGCTCAGGTAGCCCAGCTTGGCCACCTCCAGGGTCAGCTGCTCTACGTCAGCCGGGTCCATGTACTGGTAGAGCTGGGAGGCCTTTTCGGTCCCCAGGGCCACGATCACCGCCGCAGCCTTCTGGGCGCTGGTGTATTTGGGCATTTTGGACGAAGTCCGCACCGTTGCTTCGGCTTCGCTCATGTCCGTTCATCCCCCTCTTTCAGCCAGTTGCGTACCATCTGTGCGGCGATCTCTGGGCTGGTCTCGGCAAACTTACGCACCTTGCGCCGCATCTCGATGCTCTGCTCGGTGTCTACGTTCATGATGTCCGCGCCCTCTGTGGGAGGCGGCGCGGCGGCGGCGACAGGCTCGTAATACTCTCTGCTGTCCAGCTCCCCCTCTTCCTCCAGGCGCTTGCGCCGGCGGCGGCGCAGGAGGGCCAGCAGGACCATGAGCAGCACGAAGGCGGCCAGGCCCGCAGCGGCGGCATACAGCACCCACTCCGGGATGCCGGAGACATCCACCAGAGGCTTGTTCTCCTCTTCATAGAAGGGGGCGGTGAGGATGGAGATCTTGTCGTTCTGCACGTCCTCGCTGATGCCGGCGGCCTTGGCCACATGGGTCACCAGCTGGTTGGTGGCGGTGGTCCCGGCGGTCTCCTCGTTGATGGTGATGGACACCATCACGTCGGTGATGACCCCCGACAGATGCTCGGTCTGGGTGTTTTTCTGGTCATAGAGGTAGTCGTTCTGCCCGGAGTTCACCAAAGCCTGCTCGTCCCCGTCGGGGCGGTACTGTTCGTTGACATAGGTGTTCAGGTCGGCGTTGCTGTCGGTGCCCACGGTGCCGCCGGCGGCGGTCTCGCCGTCGCGGATGATCTGCTGGTCGTAGATCTTTTTGCCGATGAGGCCCTCGTTGCCCGTGGCGTCCTCCTCCATGGAGTAGTCCTTGGCGTCGGTGACGCTGCGGTCCACGTTCACGGTGGTGCGCACGCTCACGCGGATGTTTTCCGCCCCGTACAGGGGGGCCAGCAGCTGCAGGATGTCCGTGCGGATGAGGTTGTTCTGCTGCTGCTCCAGCTTCACCTTCAGCTGGGAGGCGTCCTGCGCCCCGGCCAGGTCGGTGCCGTCGGAGTAGGTGTTGCCCAGGGAGTCCACGATGCCCACGTTCTCCATATCCAGGTTCTGGATGGAGGTCCGCAGCAGGGTCTGGATGCTCTTGACCATGCCCTCGGGCAGGGAGCCGCCGTCCTTCATGGTCACCACCACGGAGGCGGTGGCGGGCACGGCGTCCTCCCGGTCCAGCACATAGGTGCTCTCCTGGGAGAGGTTGATGTTCACCACCGCGTCCTTGACGCCGTCCAGGCAGCGGATGGTGGCGGCCAGGCGGTCCTGGATCTCCATGAGGGAGAGCTTTTCCCGCTCGGCCTCGGTGGTCAGGCTGCCCACGTTGTCCAGATAGGTGCTGTAGCTGAAGCCGGAGGTGGGGTAATCCGCCATGAGCAGATTGGCCCGCAGCTGGACCTCCTGGTCCGCCGGCACCAGGATCGTTCCGTCGTCTTGTACCTTATAGTCGCTGACACCATTGTCCGACAGGTAGGTGACCACGGAGGACAGATCCGTACTGTTCAGCCCCGAAAACAGCGGCACATAGGACTGGCCGGTCATGGTCGCCAGCAGCACCACCACCAGCACCACCACCGCAGCCAGCACGCCGCAGAGGACGATCTTGACACGCTTGGACAGCGCGCCCCATTTTTCTTTTAGTTTTCCAAAAAATCCTTTTACTTTCTCTTGCACATTCATCCCCACCGGCTGTTAGTCTTTGCTTGTCTCATGGTTTCCGGCGCGGGCAGATCACAGGTTCATCTGCATCACGCTGTTATAGGACTCCACCGCCTTGTTCCGCAGCTGCACCAGCAGGTCCACCGACAGGGAGGCCTGGGTGGCGGCGATGGTGAGCTTGGCGGGGTTGTCCAGCTGGCCGGTGGCCAGCAGGTATTCCATTTCGTTCTTTTCCGCGTCGGTCTGCTTCACGTTTTCCACGGCAGCCCGGAACACGTCGGCAAAGGGCAGGTCCGCGGCCTGGGCGGCAGGCTGCTGCTGGTCGGACGAAAAGCTCTCCAGCCAGGTGGGCCGGAGGAAGGTAATGGGCTGAAATTCCATGGTCGGTCCCTCGTTTCTCTGTAGTCTGGCGGCCGGACGGCGGCCGCGCCCCGGGGTGTCTCCGGGGGATAACACACCACAAACCATCACCCCGCACACAATACGCAGTGATGGTTTGTTTCGTCTCGGTTACTTTCCGATCTCTAACCCCTTGGCTGCGACGGTCTTTAAGACGTTAAAGGCGGTGATGTCTGCCGACAGGGCCTGATTGGCGGCCATGGCGTCGGCCATTTCCAGCACGGTGTCCACGTTGGGCAGTTCCACATACCCTTGCTCGTTGGCATCCGGGTGGGTGGGGTCGTAGACCAGCTTGAAGGGGCTGTCGTCCTCCACGATCTCGGTCACCCGCACGCCGCCGCCCTGGCCCTGGACGCCGTTCATGACCCGCTGAAGGGCCGATTGGAAGGGCGAAAGGGGCTGTTCTTCCATCACCACCAGCTTGCGGCGGTAGGGGCCGCCGGCCTCGGTGCGGGTGGTGTTGGCGTTGGTGATGTTCTCGGCCACCACATCCAGCCGCAGCTGCTGGGCGGTCATGCCGGAGCCTACGATGCTCATTGCGTTCATAAAAGCCATATAGGTATTCCTCCTTCTGTTAGCCGCGGATGGCGGTGCGCAGGGTGGAAAAATCCCGGTTCAGCGCGTCCATGGCGTACTGCATCTGGTAGGCGTTCCGGGCCAGCTCCACGGTCTGGTCCAGCAGGTTCACGCCGTTGTCGTCCATGCGGGTGGTCTCCTCGGCCTGGTGGGCCACCACGGGGGTCTTTTCCAGGGCGCGGCGCATCCCGTGCACGGGGGCCGCGGTCTTGTCGGCCGCCTGGAGGGCGGTGCGCAGGGACTCCTCAAAGGTCACATACTTGGGCTTGTAGCCCGGGGTCTCTGCGTTGGACAGGTTGTCGGTGATGCAGGTCTGCTTGCTCCAAAGAAAGTCGATGGAGCGCTGGAGCATCAGCGAAGTATTGATCAGTCCGAAATTCACGTTGCTTCCCTCGTTTCGTCTGGGGTCTCTGGAGAGGGCCGGCCGGCGGCCACGGTCTCTCGGGCTGGAACGGCGGATACTGCCACCAGCCATCGGCCCGATTTTGCAAAAAACATCCGTCAAATTCCGACAGAATTTCTTTGTATATGATAGCGTTATTTTTTACAAATTTCAACCCCCTGTTCCATTTTTTCTCTGGTCCCCCCCAGTTTTCTCCGCCGTCCTCTCCCCCGGCGCGCCGCAGGACAGCGGCCTCCGCCCCCCCCAAAGGATATTCCTGGAAAACGAATAAAAATTCCCTCCCGCGCCGGGCGGCTCTGGGGCCGGACGGCGCGGGAGGGATCGGTCGCCCCGCAGGGCGGGGGTCACAGGGTCAGGCTGCGGTGGAGCAGCACGGCCATCTCGGCCCGGGTGAGGCTCCCCCGGGGGTTGAGCTTGCCGCCGCTGCTGCCGTAGAGGATGCCCCGCTCCACCATGGCGGCCACCGCGCCCCGGGCGAAGCCGGCCACCTGTCCCCCGTCGGGGAAGATGGCCAGGGTGGCCTCGCTGCCGTCGCCCAGGTACCAGCCGGCGGCCTGGAGGGCCCGCTGGAGGAAGACCATGGCCTCCTGGCGGGAGAGGGTGTTCCGGGGCCGGAAGGTGCCGTCCTCATAGCCCCCGGCGATGCCAAGGGCCTTGGCGGTGGCCACGGCCTGGGCGTAGTAGCTGTCGGCGGGCACGTCGGGGAAGTTGTCCCCTGTGGCCGACAGGCTCAGGCCCCGGACCAGCATCACCATGAAGTCGCCCCGGGTCATGGCGGCGGCGGGCTGGTAGCGGCCGCTGCCGGTGCCGGTGGAGATGCCGTTTTCATACAGATAGTCCACGGCGGCGGCGGCCCAGGAATAGCGGCCCAGGTCGGTGAAGTGCTGGCTGGTGGTGTTGGGCTGCAGGGTGATCTGCACGGTGCCGGCGCAGGTCTTGCCGTTGGTCCCGGTGGCCACATAGGGGATGCGTACCGTGCCCCGGGTCTCGGCCTTGGGCACGAAGGAGATGTCTGCCAGGGCAGGGCTGCCGGTGAGGCGGTAGGCCGTGGCAGGCCGGACGCTGGAGGTGTAGTGCAGGGGGCCGGTGTACTGGTAATAGAGCTGGCCCCAGTTGCTGGCGGGGGGCGTGAAGGAGACCGAGGCCACCTCGCTCAGCCCCTGCTCCCGGCAGGCCCGCAGGAAGTCCGAGGGCTGGAAGCGGACGGGGGCGGAGGAGGTGGTATAGGCGATGGTCCCGTCGGGGTTCTCCTCCACGGTGATCTTCACCGACCCGGCAAAGGTCTCGCCGCCGGTGCTCCAGCCGTCGAAGGGGATGGAAAAGGTGCCGGTCTTGCCCCCGGAGACGAAGCTCACCCGGTCCAGATAGGGGGAGCGGCTGCGGTAATAGCTGCGGTCGGCGGTGACCTTGGTGCCGCTGCCGTCCTTGTAGTCGTAGTACAGGGCGCCCCAGGCGGCGTCGGGCAGGGCGAAGCGGACCTCCCGCAGGTCCTGGCCGGTCTCCTCCCGGCACAGGCTCTGGAAGGGGCCGTCGTCAAAGGTGACGGACTTGCCCTGGCGGAGGGTGTAGGCCACCTGGCTGCTGTCGCCGCCGCTGTCCCGCACCTGGACGGAGACCACGCCGGTGAAGCTGGTCCCGTCCTGGTTCCAGCCGGTGAAGCTCACCGACGCGGTGCCGGAGAAGCCGCCGGCGGCCACGAAGGTCACCTTGTCCAGGTTGGGGCTGCCGCTGTAGTAGAATTTCTGGCTGGCGGAGACCTTGCTGCCGCTGCTGCTGCCGGTGCGGTCCCGGTAGAGGGCGCCCTGGCTGGCGGCGGGCAGGGAGAACTGGACGTAGTTCAGGGTCTTGCCGGTCAGGTCCTTGCAGAGGGTGTTGAAGTCCGCGCCGTCAAAGACGGCCTCGCCCCGGCGGTCGGCGGTGTAGCGCAGGTCTCCGGCGCTGGAGACCCGAATGGAGATCTCCACCTGGCCGGAGAAGTTATTGCCCCGGGTGTCCCAGCCCTGGAAGGGGATGGCCACTACCCCCGCGCCGGTGTCGGCGGCGGCAAAGGTCACCTTGTTGATGCGGGGGGAGCCGGAGGCGTAGTAGCTCTGGCTGGTGGTGACGGCTGCGCCGGGGCGGGAGGCGCTGCTGTAGTCGTGGTACAGGGTCCCCTGGCCGGTCGGGGGCAGGTCCATGAAGCGGATGTAGTCCAGGGTCCCGCCGGTGAAGTCCTTGCACAGGGCGGTGAAGTCCTCCTTGTTCAGGGTGACGGTGCCCCCCTGGGAGACGGTGTAGTTCACGTCGCCGCCGGGCCGCTGGGCCTTCACCTGGATCTCCACCCGGCTGCGGAAGGTCTGGCCGTTGACGTCGGTGGCGGTGTAGCTGAGGGTCACGGTGCCCTCATAGCCCACGGCGGGGACGAAGTAGAGGTCGGACAGGGCGGGCGCGCCGTTGTACTGGAAGGTGTCGGTGTCCCGGACGGCGATGCCGGGGTTTTCCGGGGAAATATAGTTCCGGTACAGGGCGCCCCGGCTGGCGTCGGGCAGGGAGAAGCGGACGTGCTTCAGGTTGCGCCCGGTGGTGCCGGTGCAGATGGTGTTGAAGTCGTCGCCCCGGAACTGCAGGGGTTCGCCGGCGGAGGCGGTGTAGGTCAGGTGCTGCTGCTCCTTGACGGGGACCTCGATGGTGCCACTGAAAAAGGAGAGCGCACCGGCGTAACCGGTGTAGCGGATGGTGGCCGTGCCAGAGAAGCCCGGCTTGGGGAGGAAATAGACCTCGTCCAACACCGCCTGCCCGGTGGAAGCGTTCAGATAGAAGGTGTCGCTGGGTGCAATGCCCCGGCCGGTGTCGTCGGCGGAGCGGTACTGATAGTACAAGGTCCCCTGCCGGGTGTCGTCCACGGACAGGCCGGAGATGTATTGCAAAGACTGGCCCAAGACGGTGAAGCAACGGTTCTGAAACTCCCCGGTTATGTCCGCAAAGCGCAGGGGGGCACCGGCGACGAACTGGCCCGGGGGCGTGATGACGGCGGCGGTGTTGGTTTTTACCTTGATGTTACAAGTGTCCTCGTAATCAAAGCCGTCCACTTTGGCCTTGATGGTGGCGGTGCCTTCCGCCAAGGCGTAGCAGTAACCCGTGGTTTCTTCCACTCGTACAATGTCCGGGTCGCTGCTGCTCCAAATCAGATTATACTTGTCTCCCAACCCATAGGCGGTGTGTTTCAGACTCGTCTTGTCTCCCACCGTCATCGTCATGTCGTCCTGCAAACGGATTCCCTTGACGTTAACCTGACAGGAAACCTGCCGTTTCCCCGCCTTGGCGACGATGCGGGTTTGGCCGGTGGAAACACCTTCTACCGTAGCGGTGGTGCCGTTGCCGCTGACCTTCGCGATCGTTTCATCTTCGCTGGACCAAGTAACAGATTCCGTGGCCGTTTCCGGTTTGAGGGTGGCAACCAGCACACCAGTCTCCTTTTCATCCAGGTTCAGTTCTGTCTTGTTCAGCGTGATTTCTGTGACTTCGGTCGAGATAACCGTGACAGTACATGTCGCAGACGCTTTCTCACCATCTGCCTCTGCAATGACTGTAATGGTAGTCGTACCCGGCGAGACTGCTGTAACCGTCGCCGTAAGAGGGCTATCTGCCACGGGTTTTTGTTCTGTCGGTTTTACGATTGCAACACTCTCGTTATTGCTTTCAAATTTAAGTGTTGCAGTATCTTTTCCGTCTCCTGTGACGGTCGCTGTCAGCGTTTCCGTACCCCCCACATTAAAATTCAAGGTATCTGGATTCAGCGAAACAGAGAGGTCATCCCCTGTTCCCTGGGCGTCTGCCGCAAACGCAGCAGGCGCCCACGTTCCAACCAGCGCAATGGTCAGCAGGAGGGCCATCATTCGTTTTCCTATTGTTTGTTTCATAAAAACCCCCGTTCTTTGGTCCTATGGCAAGGCGGCAGGCAGAAACTGCCTGCCGCCTTCGGTTTTCTGTTGTGCCTATTTTTTCAATTTCAGATGTCAGGAAATCGGTTTCCATCCATAGGTGTCAAAGCCTGTTCCTTCACCTGTCTTCATTTTTGTAAACACTACAGTAGTTGATTGTCTGCTACTGTTCCCTCTTACGCCACTAATGTAACCATTGCCGCCGAACACCTCTATTGTGTCTCCCACTTGTGTCCCGCTATACTTCAAAGTGAAAGAATTTGACGGTGTCCAGGAGAAAGAAGGACACGTTAATTGCTTTGTCAATACACTACTGCCGGAAAGATTCTGCAGGAAGGATACAAATGCTGCGTCTTTATCTGCATACGAAAGATTATAGACAGGTTTTAATCCAGAGGTATCTCCGTTTGGCGGCAGTAGATAGAGTGTCTCATCAAACCGGAATGTCACTGTTCCTTCATACTTGCCCGCTTGACCCGACAGCGGTGTAAATGTGCTTGTCACCGTCAGCTGCGGAGGCGTCTTCTTCGGTGCAAAAATGGGATACACGCCCTTAAACGTATATTCTCCACCCAGTACATTCTGTGCCACTGCAAGACAATGGTAGTTCGACGCAGTATCTTCATTCATTGCCGTGGTGAAATCCTTAAACTGATAAACCTGCTCCAGATTATTGATCAGACCGGAAGCCACGGGTCCACCAGATCCAGTGGTACGGTCAATACTTTCTCTCACAATAACCTTGGTCTTTTCCTTTGCAAACTGGTCAAACAGAGAGGATGTCTTTCCGTCCGAAGAACTTTGTTCCAGCGCTTTAATGACAGTATAATTTTTCTGTTCTTTATTCGGTACCCCTAGCTGCGTGAGCGCATTCTTAAAGGCATCTTGATCTCCCGTTTCAACATGATTGATCATTTTCTCCTTAAAGATCGTCGGTAGCTGGTTGTCTGCAAACAGCGCGTAGTTCAAGTTCGCCGTTTCCCCATTTGTTGTCTTGAATCCAACGCTGGGGTTACTTTCCGTCAGTTCAATAATCGGCGTCGTCACGTCCCCCGTCTGGAACTGGTAGCAGAACACTTTCGACCGGGACTGCGGGGATTCTCCGCGTGTCACAAAATAGGCCACATAATTCGATTTGGGTTTCAACCCCGTTACCACAGGATACTGAACAGAACCAGAAACCTTTGTCGTCCCATACTTCACATTCGGGTTCCCGTTGGCCAAGGTTGCGCCATTGACAATCTGATCCGATGTCGGCGTGGTCACGTCTTTAATCTTCTGATCTTCCTCTCCTCTCGGAAGTTTTTCATAATTGGGATAGCTTATCTCCCCTGTGATGGGGTCCTTTTCCTGCTCTGCAATATTCTCATTGTCCTGTTCCAAAATGGTAGGGATCTCTCCCAGCGGTGCCACGACATAGTAAACCGTACCCGGCCGCGTCAACAGCAGTGACAGTTTTACCACAGAATCACCCGGGGTCATGACAGGATAGCCTGTGAAAAAGTTAGGCGGTGTCGAGTCTTGGAACGGAACGCGGATATTCAGGGTCTGGGGCTGCCCGATGTTGGTCACACCATTCTCTCCCGCAGAGTCCCAGGATTGTTCGATTCTGGAAGCTAAGTTGTGAAGGTCGTTCGAACTTCCCGCCACAACATTCACTTTCAGATTGACCGTTCCGCTCCATTCATCACGCTTATCAACAGGTATCCCATCAACATAGGTAAAGGAAACCGCATATTCATAGACGCTGCCCTCTTTCAACGTTTTCAGGGACTCAAACTCTCGTTCTTTTTTCCCCAGTACGTTATAAGTATAGCTGGATGCGCCATACTCTCCCAAGTCAGGAACGGGAGAGATTGTTGTTTCCTTCCCATTCCCAATCTGGGTCCACTTTCCACCATCCTCTCTCTGCCACATCTTAAACTTAATTGAGGTGTCTGACCAAAGCAACATGTCCCACTTGATCGCGTCATCGACGTTGTTGGTCGAAACAGGGCTCAGTCTCCAATAGGCATCGACAATATTGTTCTCAATCTCGGTCGTATCTGTGTTGCCCGCCGTAGACAGATTCACTTGTGCAAACACCGTCGTAAACTCATCCAGTCTTTCCACAGGCATTTTGTTCTGCCCCGAAGAAGTATCCGCAATATTTTCGATCTTGAAGAAATAGGTTCCCCCGCTCTTCAATTTCAGGGCGCTCCGCTCCGGATTTTCCTCTTCTGTAGGGAATGTGACAACCATCTTGCCTTCCTCCAAGGTGATCTTGGCATAGCGATAGTCGATGGTCCAGTCCCCTGTCTTCTTGTCAAGGCCAGATATGATCGCTGCGTCCTCAATCTTGTTTTCGATCCCATTGACGTTCTGATACAGCAGAATGTTGCTGCGCAGAACATTGGCCATGTCCTCTCTGGCGATCTTTTCCTCCTCGGGCGTTCCGGCATCCAGCACAGCTTGATACAGCTGGGCATAGGTCTTCTGCGACTCCACATCCATCACAGATTCCGAAAATACCAGGCGAATATCCGTATCCGGCAGCGGGTGGGTGGGGTCGCCGCTGTTAAAGCGGGTAAACTCCTGGGTCACCTCGGGCGCACTCTGGTCCAGGGTGTGAATGGTGAGCTTTTTCACCGTGTCCGAGTAGTTGCCCGCTGTGTCCTGGGCCACATAATACAGGTCGTAAGACTTCTCCTTTTCCAGCCCGGAAACGGTGAAGTTCACATCCTTGTTCTCCGTCATAGACACTTTGCCATTTTTGAAGGCATTCATGCCCGAGACCACTTGCAGCTTGGCGTTGTCGCTGCTCAGGTCCACGGTGCTGCTGGGGTCGCTGCCGGCCAGCGGCTTGGGATAGGTCTCCCCCTCGGGCACAACGGCCCAATAGAGGGTCCCCTTCTCATTGAGGTTGGCATACAGGCCCACCGAAGTGGCTTGCAGCTTGTTGACGGTAGCCTCCACGTTGAATCTGGGGGGTGTCCGGTCCACGGTGGTGAAGCTCAGCTTCTTCACCGCCGAGCTTGCGCCGCCCTCCCGGTCGGTGAGCCACAGATAGAGGTCGTAGGATTCCAATTCTTGCAGGGGAACATTGTTCACCTCAAAGGGATAGGTTTCGTTCTTGACTACCGCTATCGTCCCAAACCCTCGGTTGCCAGGAATCGCACCGGCCCCGGCCTTGAAATCGTCGGGCTTGGGTGCCGTAGCTCCCTTGGGCAGCAGGGCGTAGTAAAGCTGGCAGGTCTTGGTTGCCATCACGGTCACCTGGGCCGAGATATTCTCGATCTTGGACAGGTAGGGGTAGCCCGAGGCAAAGTTGGGCACGGTGTTGTCCGGGGTGGAGAAGGAAATGACCTTCACCGGGCTTTGGGTCTCCCGGGCGTCCACGAAGACCGCCGAGAGGTAATAGGAGCCGCCGGAGGTGAGGCCGGTGAGCTTGGTGGTGTTCTCCGCTGCGGAGCCGCTCAGGCTGGCGGTGCCGTGCTTGAGGATCTCCGTGCTGTAGGAGGGCGGGTTGATCAGGTCCCCGGCCCCCACGGAGCCGGCGGTGATGGGCGTGACGGCCCAATAGACCGTGCCGGCCTTGTTGCCCCGGAACTTGACCTGGGCGCTGGTGGGAGCCAGGTCCGTGACGCTGGGGTAGCCGCCCATGAGGCGGGGGTCGGCGGAGGCCTCGGCGGCGGCGTTGCTGTCCATGACGGTGCCGTTGATGGTGGCGTTCAGGCCCGGCCGGATGATGATCTGGTCGGGCAGCATGGTCACGGTGCTGCCGGGGGCGTTGACGGTGAGCTTGCCGATGTCTCCCTTGCCGGTGACGGTGGTCCCCACGTCCAGGTTCACCTCGTCGGCCAGGGTGCCGGCCTCCAGGTTCAGGGTGGAGCCGGTGGCGGCCTCGTCCACGGTGATGGAGGCGGCGGTGCCGCTGACCAGGTTGATGGTGGAGCCGGGGGTCTTGTTGACCACCTTTTTCAGGTTGCCGGCCAGGGAGAGCTTAGCGTCCTTGCCCCCGTCCAGCACGATCTCCCGGATGCCCACGCTGTCGCCGGTGTTGTCCTTGAGGAAGCTGTTGGTGCGGACGGTGGCCTTCTGGATGGTGCCGTCGCCCTCCACCCGCAGGGAGATCTCCTGGCCCCGCTGGGTGTCGACGATCAGCTCCTGGGCGTCCACGTTCCGCAGGACGATGCTGTCGTCGCCGTTTTCACTGACGCCGCCGCCGCAGACCACGATCTGGCCCAGCACCCGCACGTTTTCCAGCAGGATGCTGCCCAGGTCCACGCCGTCGGTGATGTAGAGGTTGCCGGCCACCACCGTGTCCCGCAGGGTCACGCCGGAGGCGGTGATGGTCACGTTGCCGTACACGCCGTCCAGGGTGTGCACGCCCTTTTCCTGAACGGGGTTGCCCACGGCGTTGACCAGCAGCACGGCGGCCTCGCCCCGGGTGATGGCCCGCTTGGGGCGGAAGGTGCCGTCGGGGTAGCCGCTGACCAGATGGTAGCGCACGGCCTGCTCCACCAGGCCCCGGCTCCACTCCTGCAGATCCCGGCTGTCGGAAAAGCTGGTGTCCTCCCCGGGGTAGGCCTGCAGGCGCATGTTCCGGGCCAGGATGACCACTGCCTGCTCCCGGGTGAGCTTTCCCTTGGGGGAGAAGGTGGTGGCGGTGGTGCCGGTGATGTAGTTTTCGGTATACGCGATGGACACGTCCTGGGCGTACCAGTCGGCGTCCTTCACGTCGGTAAAGGGGGCCTTGCCCATGACATGGTAGCCAAAGGCCCGGTTGACGATGGTGACGAACTCGGCCCGGGTGATGGGGTCGTTGGGGCGCAGGTTGCCGTTGATGTCGCCCCGCATAAAGCCCCAGTCCACTACCTTCTGCATGGCCTCGTTCACGGAAACGGCCGCGACCCGGGGCAGGGCGGCCGGGACCAGGCCCAGGACCAGCACCAGTGCCAGCAGGCAGGCAACGATCCGGCGGCCCAGTGAAACGGTGCGATGTGATTGTCTGTTCATGCTGTTCCCTTCTTTCGTTGCGTGGGTGATTCAGTCGGCGCGGCCGACCTGCAGGGAGAACACGGCCTCCCGGAGCAGGGCCTCCTCGCCGGGGGTGAGCCGGTCAAAGGCGGCGGCGTACAGCAGGGTGCCCTCGATGCTGTTCCGGCGGCCCAGGATATGGGCCCGCACCAGCAGCGGCTCGGAGGTCACGGGGATGACCACCTCCACGATCTCCCCCTTTTCCAGGGGCTTGTGGGTGAAGAAGGCGATGCCGCCGCAGCTGAGGTCGTGGCTGAGGATCTTGCGCCGGCCCTGCCAGGCGCCGCTGACGGGATAGAGGAAGGTGGCAAAGGCCACCGGCATCCGCAGGTTCTGGCGGATCTCGCTGTCGATGCTCCGCAGCTTCTGCACCTCCAGCCGGGTCCCCCGGCTGCGGAGGATGCGCCCCTCCATGGGGGCCACCAGGGAGGAGGACCCCACCAGCTGGACATATTCGTGGTCCAGCACGGCGTCCAGGTCCCGGCGGTCTACGGTCAGGGTCCAGATCTCCTGGCCCGGCCGGACGTCTGCCAGCCCGTGGGCCAGGGGCTGGCCCCGGCTGTCCAGAATGAGGTATTTATCCGCCATGTGCTTCGCCTGCCTTTCTCTCCGCGTCCGCCTGCTGCTGGGCCGCTTCGGCCCGGCGGCGGCGGAATTTTTCCGGGTCGTTGGGGTCAAACTCCAAAAAGTAGATATAGATCTCCACAATGGCCTGATAGAGCTCCTCGGGGATCTCCCGGCCCAGCTCCATCTGGGCCAGCACCGTGGCCAGCGAGCTGTCTTCATACACCGGCACGCCGCTTTCGCTGGCCACCTCGACGATCTTTTCCGCCAGGTGGCCCATGCCGGAGGCCACGATCACCGGCGCGCCGGCGCCGTCGTAGCGCAGGGCGGCGGAGGCCGCCCGTGGTTCACGCCCTGACATCCACTCCCTCCTTTCCGTCAAAGAGGCCGGGGAAGACCTCGGTGAGGGTCAGCGGCGTTTTCAGCTGGCCCACCTGGATGCCCCGGCTGTGCAGGCCCCGGTCGGTGAGGATGGTCTCCAGGTCCCGGGCAATGAGGGCCTGGTGCCGGGCCAGGGTGTCCGGCCCCAGCACCCGCAGGGCCACGCCCTGGTCCTGGCTGGCGCTGAGGACCATTTCCATGGCCCCCAGGGACTGCACGTCCATCTTGAAGAGGAACTGGAGCTGCTGGCCGTCCTCTCCCCGCCGGCGCTTGTCCCGGCCGGCGTCGGGGTCTACCCACACCTCGGAATAGAGCATCTTCCCCTCCCATTCCAGGGGGAGCATGATGTGGTTCAGGGGCAGATAGACGCTTTCGTTGAGCAGGACCGAGCGCAGGATCTCCTGAAAGCCCTCCCGGGCGTCCACGCCCAGCTCTCCGGCCAGGGCCCGCCGGGCGGCGGCGGCCAGCTGCTGGGCGAAGGCGTCCTGCTGGGCGGCCTTCTGGAAGGGGGTCTGCTGCATCAGCCGCAGCAGGGCGGTGTCGTCCAGCTGGTTCAGGCTGCCCAGCACCCCGCCGTAGCCCGCCAGCTGCCGGAAGGCGGCCAGCAGGCCCTGCTGGGAGGTGTTTTCCAGCCGGGCCATGTCCAGGCAGAGCATCCCGATGAGGGTGCGGATGGTGCCCACGTTGTGGGAGCGCTCCACATAGGCCCCCAGATAGGGCAGGATCTGGCCCTGGAGGAGCTTGAGGCTGCTCTCCCGGCTGCCGGCGGCCAGGTCGTTTTCCAGCTGGGCCATCCACTCGGCCAGCTGGCCCCGCCAGCTCTGGGGCAGGTAGTCCTGGATCTGGCGCAGGCCCCGGTTCAGGTTTTCGCTGATGTGGCCCAGGCTGGAGTAGTCGATGTACTTCTGGGCAAAGCGCAGAATGGCCCCCCGGGCGCCCTCGTCGGGCATCTGCCGGTAGGCCTGGCGCAGCAGGTCGAACAGCGGGCCGCCGAAGCGGCTCTCCCCCTGCATCTGGTTGGTGAAGAAGGTCAGCAGGGTCTCCCGGTCCATGCGGAGCATCCCCAGCAGGGTGGCCATCTCCTGGGCAATGCCCGGGGCCATGCCGGGGGTGGCCACGGTGGACCGCAGCAGCACCACCAGCCGGCCCAGCATCTGGGCCAGGTCCGGGGCCTGCCGCAGCTGGGCCAGGAAGGCCTGGAAGTTGGAGTCGTACCGCAGCGCACCGGACTGGAGGGGGTTGTCCGCCCCCTGCTGCTCGGTCCGGGCATCCGGGCGGCTGATCCGGCTGGGGTCCGGGGCGTTCTGGATGCGGGGGTCGGGCTTGTTGGTGGGCAGGGGGGTGCGGTTGTTTTGTATGCTTTCATACCCAGCGACGCGGTTGGTCGCCCCGAGTAGGTCTGCCATAGTGTTGCATCACCTGATTTCCGTCAGTTTCGTCTGTTTGGGCGGCAATTTCCAAAAAAAGCCGGTCTTTTTCTCTGTTTCGGCCTTAAGTTTTCGGCAAATTGGTCGATAGTGTAGTATGAGAGTTCATACCGAAAGGAAGGTTATCGTATGGGTACTGGCAACGACAGCATTCTGGACGCCTACCTCTTCGAGACCAACTCCCTCCTGGAGCAGCTGGACAGCTTAGTCCTGGCCGCCGAACAGCAGGACAGTTTCTCAGAAGAAGACGTCAACACCATCTTTAGGATCATGCACACCGTCAAAGGCTCTTCGGCCATGATGGAGTTTCAATCTTTGACCACCATCGCCCACCGGGCGGAGGACCTGTTCTCGATCATCCGAGACCGTTCTCTTGACGTGGTGCCGGAAACCCTGCGCCCGGAACTGTTCGACCTGCTGTTCCAGACCATCGACTTCTTCCGCGGCGAAGTGGAGCGCATCGAGCAAAACCAGCCACTTACTGTTAATATCGACAGTCTGCTGGAAAAAGTTAATAGGTTCATCGCACAAATTCAAGGAGATCCCGTTCCCGCGCCGGCAGAAGCCGACCCCGGCGCCCAGGCCCCGGACAGCCCCGCCGACGACGGCTTCCCCTACCACCTGCAGGTGCTGTTTGAAGAGGGCTGCGGCATGGAAAACCTGCGGGCGGTGATGCTGGTCAACGCCATCCAGGAGCTGTGCCCCGACGACAGCTTCCGCCACACCCCCGAGGACCTGCAGAACGACCCCGAGGCCGCGCCGCAGATCATCGACCACGGCTTCCTGCTGCGCTTCCGGTCCGCCGAGGACCGGGACCACGCCATCCAGAGCGTGACCAGCGCCGGCTTTGTCAAATCCTACGAGACCATCGACCCCGCGCCCCAGGAGACGGAAGCCCCGGCAGCGCCCGCCCCGGCGGAGGACACCCCGCCCCAGGCCGCGCCGGCCGCCCCTGCGCCGGCCACCCAGGCCGCGCCGCCGGCTCCCTCGGCCCAGAAGGAGCATCCCTCCGACGCCCCGGCCCACGCCCCCCATCGGGAGAGCCTGATCAGCGTGAGCCTGAGCAAGCTGGACGAGCTGGCCGCTGTGGTGGGCGAGATCGTCATCACCGAGTCCATGGTCACCTCCTCCCCCGACTTGCAGGGGCTGAAGCTGGACGCCTTCACCAAGTCCGCCCGGCAGCTGCGGAAGCTCACCGACCAGCTGCAGGACGTGTCCATGTCCCTGCGCATGGTCCCCGTTTCGGGCACCTTCCAGAAGATGCACCGCATCGTCCGGGACATGTGCAAAAAGCTGGGCAAGCAGGCCCAGCTGGTGCTGGAGGGCGAGGACACCGAGGTGGACAAGACCATCGTGGACACCATCGCCGACCCCATCATGCACATCGTCCGCAACTCCATGGACCACGGCATCGAGGAGGACCCCCAGCAGCGGATCGACGCCGGCAAGGACCCGGTGGCCACCATCGTCCTCTCGGCCCGGCACACCGGCAGCGAGGTCATCATCGAGATCCGGGACGACGGCCAGGGGGTCAACTACGACGCCCTGCTGAACAAGGCCGTCCAGCGGGGGCTGGCCGACCCCGACGGGGACTACTCCCGCAAGGAGATCCTCAACTTCCTCATGGCCCCCGGCTTCTCCACCAACACCGAGGTCACGGAGTTCTCCGGCCGGGGCGTGGGCATGGACGTGGTCCGGCGGAACGTGGAAGAGGTGGGCGGCTCGGTGTTCATCACCAGCGAGCCCGGCCAGGGCATGACCACCACCCTGAAGATCCCCCTGACCATGGCCATCATGGACGGGATGGAGGTGTCGGTGGGCAGCTCGGTCTTTACCATCCCCATCCACAACATCCGCCAGTCCTTCAACATCCGCACCGAGGACATCCTGCAGGATGCCGCCCGGGGCGAGCTGTTCAAGTGCATGGACCAGTTCTATCCCGTCATCCGTATGCGGGACCTGTACCAGATGGACGAGGGCTGCACGGAGATCGAGGACGGCATCCTCATCTGGCTGGAGACCAGCGAGTGCTCCTACTGCCTGTTTGTGGACAAGCTGCTGGGAGAGCAGCAGGTGGTGGTCAAGCCCCTGCCCTCCTACCTCAACCGCTTCAATATCAAGCAGCACGGCATCGCCGGCTGTACCATCCGGGGCGACGGCAACATCAGCATCATTCTGGACATCAACAACCTCTTCGCCTACTACCAGTAAGGTGTCCGTTCCCCACCCGCCCCCTGCGGGGCACACTCTGTTGTTAGGAGGTTTCGCTGCCTTATGGAACAAAACGTCGTATTGGAGACCCAGGAAGCCCTGGACGCCCTCGCCGCCGAGGAGGAGGCCCAGGAAGAGATCCTGACGGACAAATATCTGCTCTTTCACTCCGGCGGCCTGCTCTTCGGCATCCCCGCCGACCATGTGATGGAGATCATCACCAACCACACCATCACCAAGCTCCCCCTGCTGCCCTACTATGTGCGGGGGATCATCAACCTGCGGGGACAGATCCTGCCCATCGTGGACATCCGCCGGCTGCTGGACCACCCCCAGGGGGAGGACACCTGCATGATCATCCTGACCATCTACGACACCCTGGTCGGCATCGTGGTGGACTCGGTGCAGCGGATGCTGGACGTGCGCCAGGATTCCATCACCCCCGTGCCCACCCGCAACGACCAGAAGCTGGTCTCCGGCATGTGCTCCCTGCCCGACGGGCAGACCATGCTGCGCTTTGACTGCGACACCCTGCTGGACCAGTTCTGACAAGGCGGTGATACGTTGGATTATTTTCAAGACCTGACCATCTCGGATGAGGAGTTCCAGCGCATGGTGGCCTTTTTGCAGCAGAACTACGGCATCGACCTGAGCAAAAAGCGGCAGCTGGTGGTCAGCCGCCTTTCCCACAGCCTCAAGCGCCAGGGATACACCAGCTTTCACCAGTTCCTGGAAAAGCTGCTGCGCCAGCAGGACCCCGAGGACCTGCGCCTGGTGCTGGACAAGCTCACCACCAACTACACCTATTTCATGCGGGAGCCGGAGCAGTTTTCCTTTCTCCAGTCCAACATCCTGCCCGCCCTGTCCGCCCGCCACCAGCGGGACAAGGTGCTGGCCATCTGGAGCGCCGGCTGCTCCAGCGGCGAGGAGCCCTACACCCTGTCCATGGCCCTCAAGAGCTATTTCGGGGCGCAGTTTTCCCAGTGGGACACCCGCATCCTGGCCACGGACATCTCCGAGCAGGCCATGGCCAAGGCCAGAGCCGCCCGCTACAAGCACCCCACCGACATCCCCACCGATTGGCTGCACCAGTTTTTCCGGCCGGCGGGGGGCGGGGAGTATACCCTCACGCCGGAGATCCGAAACAACGTGATCTTCCGCCCCTTCAACCTCATGGACCCCATCCAGTTCCGGCTGAAATTCGACATCATCTTCTGCCGGAACGTGATGATCTATTTCAACCAGGCCACCCGCGACGCCCTGGTCCGCCGGTTCTACCACGCCATGCAGCCCGGCGGCTACCTGTTTATCAGTCAGTCGGAATCCCTGGGCCAGACCAACCTGTTTCGGATGCTGGCCCCGGCCATCTACCAGCGGCTCCCCTGACCGGACCTTGAAGAAAGGATGTTGCAGCCATGCATAAGATCCGCGTTTTGGTGGTGGACGACTCCATGCTGGCCCGCCAGATGATCGTCCGTCATCTCTCTGCCCACCCCCGGATCGAGGTGGTGGGCGAAGCCATCAACGCTGCCGATGCCAGGAAAAAGGCCATGGCCCTCTCCCCCGATGTGATGACCCTGGACGTGGAAATGCCCGGCACCAGCGGCATTGATTTTTTGAAGGAATTTCTGCCCCGGCATCCCCTGCCGGTGATCCTGGTCTCCTCCCTGAACCTGCGGGTGTTCGACGCCCTGGCCGCCGGGGCGGTGGACTTTGTCCGCAAGCCCGGCCCCGAGCAGAACCGGGAGGCCTTCCTGGCCTCTCTGACCCAGAAGGTCCTCATCGCCTCCTCGGCCCGGCCCCGGACCGTCCGGCCCGCCGGGCCGGCGCCCACGGCCCGCCGTGGCCCTGCGCCCAGCGCCCGGCAGCCCCAGGTGGTCATCGGCCTGGGGGCCTCCACCGGCGGCACCGAGGCCACCCTGGAGGTGCTGCGGCGGCTGCCCAAGGACACCCCCGGCATCGTGGTGGTCCAGCACATGCCCGTGGGCTTTACCAAAATGTACGCCGAGCGGCTGGACCGCCTGTGCCAGATGGAGGTGCGGGAGGCCGTGAGCGGCGACGAGATCCGCCCGGGGCTGGTGCTCATCGCCCCCGCCGGGGTGCAGACCAAGGTGGTGCGGATGCAGAACCGCTACACGGTGGCCTGCCAGCCGGGCCCCAAGGTGAGCGGCCACTGCCCGTCGGTGGACCACCTGTTCTCCTCCATGGCCAGCGCAGTGAAGTGCCACATGGTGGGCATCATCATGACCGGCATGGGCCGGGACGGGGCCAGCGGCCTGCTGGCCATGCGTCAGGCCGGGGCCTATACCATCGGCCAGGACAAGGACTCCTGCGTGGTGTACGGCATGCCCATGGAGGCCTATAAGCTGGGCGCGGTGGCGGTGCAGGCCCCCTGCGAGGGCATTGCCGCCGCCCTGCTGTCCCACCTGAACCAACTGTAAGCTCTCTTTTCTTCCCAGATACACAGAACCCCCTGTCGGGACCGCTGGTCCCGACAGGGGGTTCTGCGTTTGCAGCTGCCTTTGCAGTCTGCGCGATCGTGTTCCGTGCGTTCGCGTTTCCCCTGCTCAGGCGTACACATCCAGGTGGCGGGAGGCCCCGGCCGGCATGGGCGGCTGCTGGGGCAGCATCTTCACCAGCTCCTGTCCGGCCAGCTCCTGGACCTCCATGCCCTTTTTGGTCACGGCCAGGGCGTAGCTCTGCTGAAACTGCAGGGCCTGCATGGCCGTGGCAGTGGATGCGACAGAATTGATCAGTTCCATAGGATTCATTCCTTTCCTTCCGGCGGCCGGGGGCTGCCGGCCGCTTGATGGAGCACCTGCTCCAGGGCGGCCACCGTCTGGGGGGTGGTGTCGGCCTGGGCGGCGTCCTGGTTGACAGAAATGGCCTGCTGCAGCTCGCTGCGCAGGATGAGGACCTCCCGGGGGGCGTCGATGCCCAGCACCACGCTGCCGCTGTCTCCGGCGGCCACCGAGAGGACGGTCAGGCGGATGTTGTCCCCGATGGACAGGGACTCCCCCGGCCGGCGGGTCAGGATCAGCATTCCTCCACCGCCTCCCTGGGGGCGGACAGGTCCGCCAGCTTGTGGCGCATGTGGTAGTCCTGGGTGTCCAGGATGACCTGCATGGCCTCCCGGCGGTCGATGTTCACCGCCACGGGGCACTTGAGGTTGACGGTGCTCTCCCCCACCGGCTCCCGCACCACGCAGAGCACATAGAAGCACAGCTCCTGGCTGCGCTCCACCTGGAGCTGCTGTAACTGGTCCGGGGGCAGCTGGGGGGCGTAGTCCGGCCGCAGGGCAAAGGGGTTCATCACCACGAAGGCCAGGGCCGGGGTCTGGACGCTTTGCAGGCTGAGCAGGGTGCCGTCGCTGCCGGCAAAGGGCAGCAGCAGAAATTCCGTTTCCTCCTCAAAGCCGAACAGGCCGTTGGGAAAGCGGAGGATGTCCTCCGGCTGGTAGTCGATGTCGTGAAAATATTTGGTCCGCAGCTTCACAGCCGTTCTCCTTCCTCAGACCCGCACGTCCACCGGTTCGTGGTCCGGGTCGGCCGAGGGCGGCACATACAGGGGGCCGCCCACATACTTGATGATCACGTCCGGACGCTGCTTGACCGAGATCTCGATGTCGCCGGGGGTGAACTGGAAGTTCATCTTCTGCATCCGCCAGTCGAAGTTCATCTTGTCCATCTCGTAGCGGATGTTCATCTCTCCTCCTTCCCAGCTGATCTCCGGGGCGGCGGAGGGCAAAAACTCCACGTTCACGTTCACGTCCCGGCCCACGTTGGCCGAGGCGGCGGCGACCTGGTTCATGACGTCCTCGCCCAGCTTGGTCTCCATCATCATCCGGCCCTGGCGGGCATAGGCGGCGGTGGCCTCGTAGACGGCCTGGTGGCCCTGCTGGGCCGCCTGTCTGATGCTGGTGGCCACGGTCGGCAGGACGGAGTTGCGCGCCTCAAAGGTATCCAGATTCACGCGGATGGGGCGGCTTTTGATCTGTAATCCCCCTTTGTCCCGGGAGACTTCCATCTCTGCTGTGCCACGGGCATATTCCAGCTTGGCGTGGGTCAGCTTCATTTCGATTTCTATGGGTACGGTCTTGATCTCAATGAGCGGATACAAGGTCGCTCCCTCCTCTCAAAGTTTATCCTGCCTGCAGCGGCGTGGTTTTTCAGTTCATGTAGTCCAGCAGCGACTGGGGAATGATGTTGGTGCCCACCTTCAGGGCGGCGTTGTAGGCCTGCTGGGCCCACACCAGCTCCATGATGGCCTGGGCGGGGTCCACGTCCTCCACGTTGACCACCTGCTCGTTGAGGTTGTCGCCGGTGGCGGTGAGGCGGTCCTGGTTGGTCTTGAGGAAGGTGGTCTTGGCGTCCAGCTCCACGTGGGCCTTGTTCAGGCGGTCGCTGGCCTGTTCCAGCTTGTTCATCAGCTTCTGGGCTTCCTCGGCGCTGCCCTTGACCCAGGTGTTGGTCTTGGTGTCGTAGCTCTGGAACATCTCGCCCAGTTCCTTCATGATGGACACGACGTTGTTGGGCAGCCCCTCGCCATCGGTGCCGTAGCCCAGGAAGTCCAGGCCGTTGAGGGCGGAGTCGTAGGCGCTGCTGCTGATGATGCCGCCGCCGTTCTGGCCCTCCTGGAAGCCCAGGCCCACGTCTACATACAGCTTGTCGTCGATCTTTTCGTAGGTGTTGGCGTTCGGGTCCTTTGACGTAGCTTCCATTGTATCTACGTCCTGGCCGCGGTAGAGCAGCTTGCCGTCTTTGAACTCAAAGGGGACCTCCAAGGTGTCGGCCCCGCCGAAGATGAAGTTGTCGCCGTACTTGGCGTTCATGTCCTGGACGATGGCGTCGGCCCCGGCGGAGAGGACCTGCCCCAGCTCGGGCAGGACGGACAGGTTGGTGTCGTTGCTGCCGCTCAGGGCGGGCACCTTGCCCATCTTCACCACCAGATCTTCATGCACGTCGCCGATGATGTCCCAGGCGGTGCTGAACTTTTTCACCACGGTGTCGTTGTTGCTGGTCTGCTTGGCGTTGGTGGCCAGGGAGCTGCGCAGGCGGAAGGCCTGGGTGGCGGAGACCGGGTCCTCGGAGTAGGCGTTGAAGCGGCGGCCGGTGAGGACGGCGTTGTAGCGGTCGTTGAGGTTTTTGGTGCTGTTCATCAGCTGGGACTTGTAGTTACGCAGCGTCCCGTTGGTGGTAATGCGGATCATGGCTCCTCCCTCCTTACAGGCCCACCACGCCGGTGCCGTTGATGAGCTTGTCCAGGGCTTGGTCCAGGGTGGTCATCAGGCGGCAGGCCGCGCTGTAGGCTTTTTGATACTGCATCATGTTGGTGGCTTCCTCGTTCAGGTCCACGCCGGAAATGGAGTCCCGGTCCACATAGACCTCGTCCAGGGTGGTGGCGTAGCTGTTGAGGACCACGGCGGTGTTCTTGATGTCGTTGCCCAGCACACCCTGGATGTTCAGGAACATGTCCTGGAAGGACCCGGTGAAGAGGGGGGTGTCAGGGTCGCCGGGAGCAGGCTTCTGCTGCACAGCCCCCGGTTTGAATTCATGTCCCTTTCCGGTCAACTCGGCTAGAATGTGAGCCAGGTTGTCCGTGGCACTGGCGGGGGCCTTGGAATCGGCGCTGCACTGGAGTTGGGTCGCACCGGTACTCCAATTCTTGGAAATGGAAATATTTGCAGCAGTAATATTATCGATCTCATTGCCATCGCTGCTGTTGCTAAACAAAACGCCACCCAGTTTTGTATTTCCTGTAGCGTCTGCTTTATCCTTCGGCTGGTTTGCATCGTTCATTACCTGAGCGAACTTGTTGGCCAGCAGATCCAGCGATTTCTGATAGTAAGGGATGCCGCGCTTGGTGGTGGCGTTGGAATCTGCCTTGATATCTGCTTCCGAAGAAAACTCTCCCTTGCCGTTGAGCATATCCCGGCTGGCTTGCAGGGAGCCTTGCAGGGTCTCACCCAAGCGCAATTTAGGCTGTGGATCGGGGTTTTTGGTCCCAAACTTATCCGTAAGCTCTCCCAATCTAATCTGATACTTGTCCCCAACCACCTCGGCTTGGGTAACATATTTGCCATCCACCAGCTTAATGGGGTTGCCCTTCTTGTCCTTCATGTCGGCCACTTTCACCACCAGCTTTTCTACCATGGTGCCGGAACCGACATCTTCCATCTCGTAGGAGACTTCGATCTTCATATAATTGGACAGCTCGTCCAGAGCCAGGTTGCGCTGGTCCCGCAGTTCCAGGGCGCTGTCGCCCCGGACGTCGGCCTTGCGGATGCTGTCGTTCAGCTCCTGGATGTTTTTCAGCAGGCCGTTGACGGTCTCCACGTCCTGTTTCAGCGAGGTTTCCAGGTTTTCCTTCTTCTGTTCCAGGCCCTTGGCGTAGGTGTTGA
The DNA here is from genome assembly GCA_934597725.1 of uncultured Eubacteriales bacterium. Classification (GTDB taxonomy): domain Bacteria; phylum Bacillota; class Clostridia; order Oscillospirales; family Oscillospiraceae; genus Evtepia. Next base: position 16,028 of record CAKTSK010000004.1, on the reverse strand, counting down.
ACAGGTCGGTGAGGCCCTGGGCGGCGGTGCGGACTAGGGCGTCGTATTCCTGGTGGCCGGCGCCCTCGGTGATCATCTGGTTGACCGCGTCGATGACGTCCTGCATCTGCTTGTAGAGCAGGCCGTTGTCGTCGCTGCCCTTGCCCACCTCGTCCAGCACGTCGGCCACCTGTTCCAGCCAGGCCAGCTTGGTGTCGGCCTGGCCCACGTTGGTGTTGGCGTTGCGGTAGGCGATGTCCAGGAAGGGGTCCCGCAGCTGGGAGACGCCGGTGGTGATGACGCCGTTGCCCACCTTGGTGCCCATGGGGACGGAATAGTAGTCCGGCCCGCCGGAGACGAAGCTCATCTGGTCCAGCCGCTGGCGGGTGTAGCCGGTGGTGTTGATGTTGGTCATGTTGTTGCCGGTCACTTCCAGGCCCTTCTGGGCGGCGTAGATGCCCAGGCGGGCGGTGGTAAAGGACCCAAAGGTGCTGACATTTCTCATGGTAGTGTTCCTCCTGCCCGTGGGGCATTATGCGCGAAAGTCGGTCAGTGTCCGGCCGGAGGCGGCGGGGGGCGCGGGGTCGTCGGCCTCGGGGCCGATGCCCTGGCGGGCCATGGCGCCCTCGATGCGGTGCAGCTGGCATTCCAGCAGGCTGCGGGAGGCCTCCCGGGCGCTTTCCAGGACCTGATACTGCTCCAGCACCCGCTCCGCCACCTGCCGGGCCCGGGGGGCCAGGTCGGGGGGGCACTGGGCGGGCAGGCTGCGCAGCTTGCCGTCGGCCAGGCCCAGGCGGGTCAGCCATTGGGTCCGCTGCTGCTCCATGCCCCGCAGGGTCAGGGCGCTGGCCTGCTCCTGGCGGATGCAGTCGTTGAGCCGGGCCAGGCTGCCGTCTTTCACGGCCTGGAGCTTTTCCTGCTCCACGGCGGTGAGCTGGGCGAAGCAGTCGCCCAGTTTCTGTAAAAAGGTCAGATAGGCTTCAAATTCCACGGTCGTTCCCTCCCTGGGGCAGCAGCAGCAGGCGGGCGGCGATGGCGGCGGGGTCGGGCTGATAGGTCCCCTGGCGCACCTGCTGGCCCAGCTCGGCCAGCTCCCCGGCGGTGTGGCGGGCCCGGAGCTGCTGGCTCACCCGGCCGGTGAGTTCCATGACATGGCTTTCGGTGCTTTCCAGCACCCGGGAAAAGGTGGTCTGATCGTAGCGGCCGCGGTCCTCGGCCTTGCCTGTGCCCGGCGCGGCGGGGCGCGCCCAGTGGGCTGCCGCCATTCTTGTTACAGGGCTGGCCCCTGTCTGTGCGATCCTCGGCATGTTCCAGCGCTCCTTTCTTCGCCCCGGGCGGGCGGTGCGCCGGGGGAATTTACTCTTCTCATACTTATATATCGGCCAAACCCAAAAATAAATAAGACTCCCTCCTCATTTTTCCCCAACCTCCCCCGCGCAAGAGGAGGAAAGACTTTGCAGGCGCACGTCGATCCCCCCGGCGGCTCCGCCGCGTCCCCCCTTTACGCAAAGGGGGCAAAAAAACAGGGCGGGGAGACCCGTCCTGTTTCTGTGTCAATCCTCATAATGCCCCAGGCAGGAGATCAGATACACGATCCCGCCCTGCTCGTAGTAAACGATGCGGTTCGTCTCGTCAATGCGCCGGCTCCACCAGCCGCTCAGATTCCCCCGCAGCGGCTCCGGCTTCCCGATGCCCTCATAGGGACTTCTCTGAATGTCCTTGATCAGCGCATTGATGCGTTTCAGCGTCTTTTTGTCCTGCGTCTGCCAATACAAATACTCGCTCCAGGCCCGGTCCTCCCACAGCAGTTTCATTCCTCCACCTCGATCAGGTCATGGGCGGCAAAGTGGGCCTTGCCCGTCTGCACGTCCTGCATGACGTTCTCCAGATAGCGCAGATTGCGCTCGGAATAGAACGGGTCGGCGGAGACCTCAAAGGGGATGCGATACTCCCGGCCGACCTTCTTGGCGAACAGGGTGAAAGCTGTGCTCATGGACAGGCCCATTTCGGCGCAAGCCCGTTCCATTCTTTTTTTCACGTCCTCGTCCATCTTGATATTGACGTTCACGGTGCGTGCCATAAAAAACACCCCTTTCCTCCCCATAGTATACGCAAAAAGAAAGAAAAAAGCAAGCAATCTTCTTCCCAACAGAAAGAAGCCTCCCCTGCGTAAGGGGAGGACAGGCTCGGCTGCGCCGAGACAGGAGGGGGCGACGTGGCTGGTCCGTGGGTCTGTCTCCTCAGAACGCCACACGTCGGACTGACCCGCGCAGCATGGACAGATCCGCTCGACAGCCACAGACTCACGCCCCAGCCACGTCGATCCCCCCGGCGGCTCCGCCGCGTCCCCCCTTTACGCAAAGGGGGCATAGAAAAACAGGGCGGGAGATCCCGCCCTGTTTTTTGGTATCCTCTGGATGCCGTTGGGGAATTACTGCAGCAGCTGCAGCACGCCCTGGGGCACCTGGTTTGCCTGGGCCAGCATGGCCTGGGCAGACTGGATGAGGATGTTGTTCTTGGTGTAAGCCATCATCTCGTCGGCCACGTCGGTGTCGCGGATGGTGGACTCGGCGTCCTGGATGTTCTCTTCCATGACGGACAGGTTGTTGATGGTGTGGTCTAGACGGTTCTGGGTTGCGCCCAAGGTGCCGCGGACGTCGGAGACGTAGTTGATGGCGGCCTTGATGGTGTCCAGCGCGGCAGCTGCGCCAGCCTGGTTGCCGATGTTCACGCCGTCGATGCCGATGGCGGTGGTGTGGCAGTCCTTCACAGTAACATTGAGCTGGTTGAACTTCTCGGAGGTGTCACCGATCTGCAGGGTCAGGCCAGCACCACCCTTATCAGTAGTAAACTTCAAATCGTTCGTAGCAATCTCAACCTTGATGCCGGTACCTTCCAAGGCCTTATTTAAGTTGGCAATAGAAGCGTTCTTATTAGCACCAACTTGAACTGCGATCGCTCCATCCTTTGTCGGCTTTTTGCTGGCGTCATCAACAAATTCATAAGTCTTACCGTTAATCGTGACAAAGTTACCGGCAGCCATATCCGCGTCTGCACCATTTGTGACTTTGACATAAGCATCTGCGCCAGCAGTTGTTGCAACGGCCGCAGTAAGAGCTTTATCGCCAGTATTTACACTAACCAGCTTTGCTCCATCCTTACCAGCAACCTTAGATGTCAGGGTAAGCTGGCCAGTAGCATTCACAGCAACATCAAACACGCTGGAAATCTCACTGTTTCCAGCCAGGGCTTTCTGAATAGCTTCACCATTATCTTTCAAAGTCGTGTTGCCAGTATACTTAACTTCAACTTTGTTGGCCTTTCCGTTGGCATCAATATACTCCACAGACATGGTGTATTCATTTGCACCAGTAGCCGTATCAACAGTAAACGTAGATGTTCCCTGCGTTGCAGCAATCTCAGTAGCCGCAGTACCGCCAGCCATAGAAATCGAGCTAACATCCAGCTTTGCATCTGCCAAAGAACCATCCAGCAGCTTAATGCCGTTGAAGTTCGAGGAATCCGCAATGCGGTTGATCTCGTCCTTCAGCTGGGTAACTTCCTTCTGAAGCTGCTCACGGTCGGTGGCATCCTCATAGGTGCCGTTGGCGGACTGCTCGGCGATCTCATACATGCGGTTGAGCATGTCATGCACTTCGGTCAGGGCGCCCTCGGCGGTCTGCACCAGGGAGATGCCGTCCTTGGCATTGTCCTGGGCCTTGTTCAGGCCGGTGATCTGGGCGCGCATCTTCTCGGAGATGGCCAGACCGGCGGCGTCGTCACCGGCGCGGTTGATCTTGTAGCCGGAAGACAGCTTTTCCAGGTTCTTGGACAGGGCAGAGGTGTTGCCGGTGTAGTTGCGGTAGGCGTTCATCGCCATAATATTGTGTTGGATACGCATAAAAAAGTTCCTCCTTGAAAAATCGAACAGGACTCCTTTCCCGTTCGTTGGGTCCTCCCGCTCGCAGGCCTTCGCAAGGGGGAGGAATGGGGTGTGGACGCCGGCTTTTTGCTCCACATCTTCTTTATCGGCGGGTTGGGGAGGAAAGTTAAGGGGGTGGGGGGGTAATGTTTTGGGGGGGGAATGGGAAAAGCGCCTGTCCCGGGCGGGGGTGGGGGCGGATCGGGTGGTGGGGGCCGGGGTGGGGGTGGCCGGGGAGCCGGTCAGGTCCACCAGGGTGAACTTGTCCACCAGCTCCTTCATCACCTGAGACTGGCCGGACAGCTCCTGGCTGGCGGCGGCGCTCTGCTCGGCGGTGGCGGAGTTGGCCTGGACCACGCTGGAGATCTGGTCCATGCCGCTGGTCACCTGGTCGATGGCCCCGGCGGAGGAGATGATGCTCTCCACCACGTTGGCGATGTTCTGCTGGGCGTTGTTGGCCACGGCAGCGGCCTCGTCCAGGGCGGTGCTCACGTCCTCGGTGAGCTGGCCGCCCCGCTCCACGTTCTGGGTGGACTGCTCGATGAGCTGCTTGGTCTGCTTGGCGGCCTCGTCAGACTTGGCGGCCAGGTTGCGGACCTCGTCGGCCACCACGGCAAAGCCCTTGCCGGAGGACCCGGCCCGGGCGGCCTCTACGGCGGCGTTCAGGGCCAGGATGTTGGTCTGGAAGGCGATGTTCTCGATGGTGGAGATGATCTGGCTGATCTCCTCGTGGCCCTGGAGGATGTCCTGCATGGCGGCCCGCAGGTCGGTCATCTTCTCGTGGCTCAGGCGGACCTGACCCACGGCCTCGTCCACCAGATCCCGGGCCTCGCCGGCGGCCTTGGCGTTGCTCTGGGAGCCTTCATCGATCTCCACGATGGAGGCCGACAGCTCCTGGACCACGCTGGCCTGCTCGGTGGCGCCCTGGGCCAGGGCCTGGGCGCCGGAGGCCACCTGGTCTGCGCCGGCGGCTACCTGGTCGGAGGCCTGCTCGATCTGGCGCAGGGTGGAGCTGAGGTTGGTCTTGATGTGGCGCAGGGAGTCCAGCACGGCGGCCATGTCGCCCACATAGACCTCGGGGTGCTTGGTGGTGACGGCGAAGTTGCCGGCGGCCATTTCCTTGAGCAGGTAGTCCTCGTCCCGGATGATGTTGTGCAGGCCGGCGACGATGTTGCCGGTGGCGGTGGAGAGGGTACCGATCTCATCCTTGCTGTCGTACTGGGGCACGGGGGAGGTCAGGTCGCCCTGGCCCAGCTTGTCCAGCCGCTGGGCACATTCCTTGATGGGCTGGCTGATCTTCCGGGAGACCCGGATGACCACCACGCCGCAGGCGGTCATGACCACCAGGACCAGGATGATGGTGATGGCGATGTTCTGGTAAGCGCCGGTCATGAAGTCCTTGGCGGGGGTGGTGATGGCCAGGGCCCAGCCGTCGGTGTCCAGCACGGGGGCATAGGCCAGCATCTTGTTCTTTTCGCCGCCGTAGGTGTAGCGGCCCACGCCGCTCTTCCCCTGGCGCATTTCGGCGTTCAGGGCGGCCAGGGCTTCCAGGTCCTTGTCGCTCTTGGCGTTTTCTTCGATGTTCTCCACGCCGATGTTTTCCTTCACGGTGTCGGCGATGGTGTAGCCCTCGGCGTCGATCATGTAGGCGTTGCCGTTTTCACTGACGGTGAGGTCCTTCATGTTCTCCACCAGGAAGCTGTCCTTGGGATACAGACAGACCACGCCGGTGACGGTGGAATCCCGGATGCCGTCCTTCCAGACGGGGGCCGAGATGACGAAGTCGATGTCGCCGCTGCTGTCCACAGCGGGGGAGCTGATGTAGGTCTCGCCGCTGAGGGCTTTCTGGAAGTAGGCTTCGCCGCTGTGGTCGCCGGTGCCCATCAGGCTGCGGCCGCTGCGGTCGAGCAGGTCGCCCTGCTCCAGCCCAAAGTGGCTGACCCATTCGTTGATGATCTCTCCCTTTCGGGCTGCCTCCACGTCCTCTTTGCTCAGGGCGGGGGTCATACCCAGGGAATCGACCGTATTTTTATAGTCGTTGAGTTGGTAGCGGACTTCATTGGCCGAGTGCTCGGCGGTGCTCACCAGCAGGCGTTCCATGTCGTCGCGGGCAGTGACGTAGTTGAACACACAGCCCACGCCGCAGCAGACCACGGCAAGCAGGGCGGTGAGGAGCAGGAACGTGACCAATAATTTCTGTTTGATGCTTCTGGCGGAGCTTCGCTCCAAATGGAATTTCTCTCGTTTGAATCGGGACATTGCGATTGCCACCTTTGCTTGTGTTATGCGGTGCGCTGAGGAAAAGGCAGCGCTGGGAGGAAGGGGGTCAGATCCCCTTTTCTTTCAGGTAAGCGGCCAGCTTTTTATCCTCCCGGCGGATGTGGGTCACCAGGATGCCCACCAGGCGGTTCAGGTCGCCGATGGCCTTGATGGTAGGCCCTTCGGCGGCGATGACCCTGCTGGCGTCGGCCAGCTGGCTGCGATAGTTTTCGTGGAATTGCTTGTGGGCGGCCATGCCGGGGTAGCTGCTTTTCTTTTGCAGGGCCTCTTCATCGCCGAAGTGCTTTTTGACATAATCGTTCAAAAAGTTCAGGGTCTGCTGCAGCACGGCCCGTCCCTGGCCCTGTCCGCAGGCATCCATCAGGCGATTGATGGCGTCGAACAGCTGGCGGTGCTCCCGGTCGATGAGTGCGTTGCCGGTGACCAGGTCGGGCGTGAGTTCATATTTCATGATGACATCCCTCCAACGTGATGTAAATTTTGCCGGGACGGACCCGGCAAGCACGGGGTTCCATTTTTAACATCGTCCGTTTTGACAAAAAGTTAAGCCCTTTTGTCACTTTTTGTCACTTTGTTTTGCATCTTCTTCTGGTTTTGCGCCTTCGTCACCCTGATCGGCCCCGGCGGGGTCCTCCAGGACAATGACCTGCCGGGTATCCCGGTCCAGCTGGTACAGGCCCTCGCCGGCGGTGGGCACCAGATAGGTGGCCACAAAGGCGTGCTCGGCGGCGGTGTAGACCTCTACCTGGATGCAGACGGTGTCGTCCACCCGCACCAGACCTTCGTCGGCCCAGACCCGGTAGTTTTTCAAGTCCTCGCCCTGGCGGGTGAGCCACTCCTGCACCTTTTCCGCGCCGCCGGTGAGGGAGCGGGCCTTGGGCTGGGTGATGCTCTCGCCCTGGTGGAAGTCCCGCTCGGCCAGACAGGTGTCAGCGGTCCAGGTGAGGCAGAGGGTAAAGACCCCGTCCTCGCTCTCCTTGCCCACGGTGACGGCGCCCTCGGGCTGGGTGTAGTCCGGGTCGGGGACCACGGCAAAGGTCTCGTTCAGGACCTGGCAGTCGTGGGCTTCTTTCAGGTCTGCCACATAGGATTTCACGGCCCGGCCCGTGTCGGTCAGGCCGCTGTACAGATAGCCCTCCCGGTTGGGGGCCTCTTTGTCCTTGCCCTGGGGGGTGTAGCCCAGGGCGGCCCGGGTCTCCTCGGGCAGGCTTTGGGTGAAGGAGGGGATGGTCTCCTCCTTGCTCACCGGATAGGTCTCTGGGATGGCCTCTTTGCCGCCGCAGCCGGACAGGGTCAGCAGCGCCGCCAGCAGCAGGGCGGGAAGATGGTATCGACGAAACAACGGGACTCCTCCTCTTCTGGGTCTGTCCTGCCGGTGGGGCAGGGGGGCTTGGGGCGGGTGGTCAGACCAGGTCGCCGTAGCGGCCTTTGGCCACGTCGCCCCGGATCTGGCCGTCCACCAGGGTGATCACCCGCTTCCGCATGAGGTTGACAAACTGCTTGGCGTGGGTGGCCATGACGACGGTGGTGCCCCGCTGGTTCAGTTCGCTCAGCAGGTGCATCATGTCCCAGATGGTCTCCTCATCCAGGTTGCCGGTCAGCTCGTCCAGGATGAGCACCGGCGGGCTGTTGATGAGGGCACGGGCCAGCTCCACCAGGCGGCACTCGCCACCGGACAGGTCCACGGGGTATTTCCTGGCCGCGTCGGGCAGGTCCACCACGCTGAGGACCTTTTGGATGCGCTTCTGCACACTGGGGCCGCGGCTGCCTCGCTTGGTGCGGGCCACCACCTCCAGGTTTTCGGCGATGGTGCGTTTCCGCATGAGCTGGGGCGTCTGGCTGACCTTGCCGAAGCTGGCGCGGATGCGCTCGTCGCTGCGGCGCTGGTCCACGCGCTTGGTGCCCAGGTAGACCTTGCCCACGGAAGGGGCGATCTCGCCGCAGATGAGCTTGAGCAGGGTGCTTTTGCCCGCGCCGCTGCTGCCGGTGACAAAGACGAACTCCCCCTGCCTGATGGTCAGGTTGATGTCGGCGACTGCGGCAAACTGCCTGCGGTCATTCTTATAAAATTTGCTTACCCCTTCCAGCCGGATGTCTGGCACGCTCATCCCTTCCTTCGTCTTCCCCCCGCTGGGATCTTGGGGGGTGGATTTTGATGCAAAATCTGGTATACTGGTTTTGATTACGCCCCCTGCGGCAGCGCGCCCCGGGGCAAAAAGGAGGCGGCTTTCTTGCGGCAGGCTCCCCCCTCAGACAAACGACCGAAGCGGTCCAAACGGTCCTTTGGCTGGCTCATCGCGCTGCTGGCCCTGGTGTGTGTGCTGGGGGCCGAGCTGGCGGTGTGCCGGGTGGCGGAGCCTGCCCTGTACGCCCGCCTCACGGCCCCGGTGCGGGCAGCGGCCCACACTGTGCTGGACACCGCCCGGGCGGCGCTGGACCAGGCGGCGGAGACCTTCCGGGCCTTCTCCCACCGCCTGCGGGAGGCCGCGGCCTCGAACCAGCAGGCCACCGAGCCCGCCCTGCCCACCGACCAGCCGGCGGAAGATCCCCGTGTGACGGCCTTTGTCCGGCAGGGGGACCGGGAGGTCCTCACCGGCGGCACGATGCCCCTGGTGTACTTCAACCAGGGGGAGGACCCCTGGAAGGACAGCCCCTATGGGCCGGACCCCATCGGCGGCTACGGCTGCGGCCCCACGGCCATGGCCATGGTGGTCAGCACCCTCACCGACCGGGCGGCGGACCCGGCCCGGATGGCCAACTGGGCCGCCGGGGAGGGCTACTGCGCCCCAGGCAGCGGCTCCTATCACAGCCTGGTCCAGGGGGCGGCGGAGGCCTACGGCCTCTCTCTGCTGCCCCGGCAGGACTGGCAGGGGGACCAGCTGCTCCAGGCCCTGTCCACCGGCTGTCTGTTCGTGGCCCTCATGGGGCCGGGGCACTTCACCAACAGCGGCCACTTCATCGTCCTGCGGGGCGTGACCATGGACGGCCGGGTGCTGGTGGCCGACCCCAACAGCCGCCAGCGGAGCCTGGTGGCCTGGGACCCTCAGCTGCTGCTGGACGAGCTTTCGGCCAGCACCGACAGCGGTGGGCCGCTGTGGGGCTTCCTCGTGCCCGTGGGGCCGTAATCCGCAGCCCCCCCATAGACAGCGCAAGACCAGCAGCGTCTGCCGCCCCGAAGGCCGGCAGGCGCTGCTGGTGGTATTATCGGGCAGGTTGTTGCTGGTAAAAGGATCGCTCCCGGCCCAGGCGGAGGCTGGCCCGCTTGTCGGCCTGGAGGACCCGTTCCAGCAGCTGTTGGTTGCGGCGGACCTGCTGAAGCAGGGGGGCTTCCTGGGGGCCGGGGTCGGCGGCCTGATCGGAGAGCAGCTGGAGCAGCCGCTCGCCCTCCTCGCCGGGCAGGGCGGCGCACAGCCGCCGCAGCTGGCGCTTGTGCTCCCAGGCCCGGCCCAGAGGCTCGGCCCGCAGCTTGAGAAACAGGTTCACCGTCACCGGGTCGTTCTGGCCGGTGGCCTGTTCCAGCTCGGTGGTCAGGTCGCTCAGCTCGGCCAGGGCCCGGTAGATCTGCTGGGTGTGGCCCAAAGCGGCCAGGAGGGCCTCGTCTTTGGTCATTGTCCGGCCCCCTCGCTGGCTACGTTCTTCTCTGCCTGCCGGAAGCTGTCCCGCAGCTCGCCGGCCATGCCCTTGACCCGGGCCAGCTCGGTCTCGTTGCGGCCGATCTTCACCCGGCCCAGCTCATAGCAGAGGTACTCATACAGCCGCGCCAGGTCTCTGCTGATGGGATATTGCCGGTCCAGGGTGTCCTCGAAGTAGTGGACGATGGCCAGGCTCCGGTCCACAGCGGCCTCGAAGGCGGGGTAATTCTGCTTTTTCAGCTCCAGCTCGGCAATGGTCAGGCGCTTGACCAGCTCGTCATACAGCAGCAGCAGCAGCTCGCCGGGGGTCATGGTGTGTACGGCATCTTCCCGATACCGCTGGTATCCTCTCATATCCATCGCTGCGCAGATCCTTTCCTGTCTGGCCGCCGCACTCAGCCGCCCATGAGACCGGCCAGGGCCGAGCTCTGGGAGTTCATCTGCTGCAGCAGCACTTCCATCTGGGTAAATTTGTTGGTGTAGTAATCCACCCGGTCAGAGAGCTTATCCTGCCACTTCTGGATGGATTTGTCGATGTCGTTCATCTTGTCCAGCATGGTGTTGTTCAGGGCGGCGGTGGGGGAGTATTTGCTGCCCGCCTTCTCGATGAGGATGCCCTTGGTGGCGCCGCTGGTGCCGGCGTACCGGTCCACCACCTGCTTCATCTGGGCCATGAGGCCGTCGGTGGCGCCGCCGTTCTCGGTGCTGCTGACAAAGGCGTCCTTCACCGACTCAGGGTTCTCGGCCAAAGCCTGACGCAGGGCGGTCTCGTTCAGCTTGAGGGAGGTCTTGCCGTTGCTGTACTCGGTGGACAGGCCCACGGACTTGAGCAGGCCGCTGTTTTTGGTGAGCACCCCCCGCAGGGAATTGTAGAGGGAGGAGAGGTCGGAGTCCATGTACAGCAGGCCGGTCTTGGCCTTTTCCTCATAGTTCTTGATCTCGGTCTCGGTCATGTCCTCGGCGTCCTTGGCGGTGAGAGGCTCGTAGCCCTTGCCGTTGCCCTGGGTGAGGGGCCGGGTGCCGTAGAGGTCCTTGACGCTGTCGAGGATCTTGTTGTAGTCCTCCACCATCTTTTTCACCGCGTCCACGATGGTGTCCGCGTCGGTCTCGCTGGTGAAGGTGACGGGTTCCCCGGTCTTGGTCGGGTCCGTGTTGAAGGTCCCCTTGAAGTTCAGGGTCATGCCGTCGATCTCCACGGCGTTGGTGGAGCGGGAGAGCTCCATGGTCTTGCCGTTGACGGTCACGCTGAACTCCGCGTCCTGGCCCTTGGTATAGTTCGGGTCGTTCCCAGCCGGGTCCACCGCGCCAAAGAGCTTGGCACCCAGGGTGTCGTCCTTGATCTCGATGCGGCCGGCCGCGCCGGTCTCCTTGGCGGTAAAGACGAACTGACCGGTGGTCTTGGAGAACTGGACCTTCACGCCAGCGTCGCTGTTGTTGATGGTGTTCATGACCCGGTCCAGGGAGTCGTCCTTGGTGAAGGAGCCGACGGTCTTGCCGTTGATGGTGAGGTCGTAGAACTTCTTCTTGCTGCCGTCCTCGTTCAGGAAGTATCCATCCTTGTCCACCTTGCTGCCGTCGGCATCCTCATAGGTGACGGTGCCGTCGTCTGCCTTGACTTCTTTGATGGCCTTGGTGGTCTGCATCTCCTTGCCCGTCAGGCCGCCCATGTTGTCACCCAGGAGTTCTCCCAGGGTCTTGCCGGCGTTCACATAACTGGTCAGGCCGGACTTGCCCAGGCCCAGGGCCTCGCCGGCTTCCGAGGTCACCGACAGGGAGGAGCCTTCGGCCACCTTGAAGGACAGGGTATTGTCTTTGAATCCTACCTCCACGCCCGCGCCGAACGCATCGTTGACCTGCTTCTTCAAATCTTCGGCCACCTGGTCCAGGCTCTTAAAGGTTTCCCCATCTTTCAGGTCTTTCCCCAGGGTAAAGGTCTTGGTTTTGCCGTCCAGGGTGACGGTCACGGTCTTGCCGGTGAGGGCTTCTGCGGTGCTCTTGGAGGTGGTTGTGTTGTCCACAACCTCTTGCTTGAGCTGGATGGTGCCGCTCTTTCCGTCCGGCGCTGCTGTCAAGGCGCTGGACAGCTTGCCGCTGGCACTGGTGACTGTGACGGCGTTTTTAGCAGTTGTCTTATCACTGAACGAAATCTCGCCCGTTTCAGAAACCGTTACTTCAATGCATTGGTCAGCAGTTTTGTTGTTTTCACCGACCTTGATCGTCTGCTCTTTCAACTGCTTATTGATGGCTTCTTCCAGCTTCTTGGGGTCCAGCTTTCCGGTGCCGTCACTGCCTTCTCCCATCAGGTCCAGCGCGCCCAGATCAATGGACACGGTTTGATTGCTGTACTTCACGCTCAGGGACCCTTCCAGGTTGCTCATGTGGGTCTGCTCCACCATGGCCGCGCCAGTGGCGGTGATCTTGCCGCCGCTAACGGTGATGTTGCTGTTGTTGATCAGGGCATCGGTGCCGCTGGTGGTGTAGCGGGCGGCTTTGGCCAGCTGGGTCACGCTGTTGAGGACGATCTCGCTGTTGCTCTTGCCCACGGCGCTGACCAGGTTGGCAAACTCGCCGGCGGCGCTGGTCTTGACGGCGCTGTTGAAGAAGGACGAGCTGAAGAGGTTGGTGGGGGAGTTGTAGGCAAAGGACATATAGGTCCGGTAAAACTCCACCATTTTGTCGGACACGCTTTGATAGGCCTCCTGCTTCCACTGGACCTTGGTGCGGTCCTGCTGCAGGCCGGTGATCTTCTGCTGATAGCTCTGGACCAGGCCTTCGATCATGGACTCGGTGTCCAGGCCGCTGCCCAGGCCGGAGATGATGTTGGCATTTCGGCTGCCGTAAATGCTGCTGGAAGCAGAGGTGCCTCCCATCAAGCTGCTGATCGATGCCATATCGATCCCTCCTTTTTTCTATGATAGGGTCGCAACGGGACCCCCTTCCGCTCCCGCCCGGCGGGGGACAGGGGGCACGTTGACAAGTCTTTTTCTTTTCGATAAAATGAGGAAAAGACAAACCGTCTTTCTCTTATCTTTTATATCGTCCCTCTTCATCAAAAAATAAGGGGCGCGGAAAATTTTCTTTCCCCGCGCCCCTTCGGGAAGGAGCTGCTACCACCTTGCCTTGCACCACACTTACCATCACCAACCAGAAAGGCGGCGTGGGGAAAACCACCACCGCCGCGGCCCTGCTGGCCTGCCTGCACCGCCGGGGGGCCAGGGTCCTGGGGGTGGACATGGACCCCCAGGGCAGCCTGGGTTTCAGCCTGGGGCTGGACATCGACCGCTGCGCCACCCTGTACGACGTGTTCCGGGGCAGCGCCCAGCCGGAGGAGGTCCTGGTCCACACCGACACCTGCGACATCCTGCCCTCCAACATCCTGCTGGCCTCGGCGGAGCTGGAGTTCAACAAGCCCGGCCGGGAATATCTGCTCAAAACCGCCCTGTCCAAGGTGGAGCAGAACTATGACGTCATCATCATCGACACGCCCCCCGCCCTGAACCTGCTCACCGTCAACGCCTATGTGGCCACGGACAAGCTGCTCATCCCCATGGCCCCGGAGGTGCTGAGCCTGCTGGGCGTGTCGCAGATCAAGGAGACCATCGAGAGCGTGCGGGCCTATTACAACTCCCACCTGGAGGTGGCCGGCATCCTCCTCAACCGCTTCAACGCCCGGCTGAACCTGAACCGGGAGATCCTGGAGCTGGCCCAGGCCATTGCCGACCAGCTGGGCACCCGGGTGTGCGAGAACAAGATCCGCTCCAGCGTCACCGTGGCCGCCGCCCCGGCCCACGGGGTGAGCGTGGTGGACTTCTCCCCCTCGGCCAAGCCCAGCCAGGATTTTGAGGGGCTGTGCCAGGAGCTTTTCGGCGCAGACTTCCCCCCTGCCGAGGAAGGTGACTGAGGCCCATGGAGAAGGAGACCAAGAAGCGCCCCGCCGCCAAAAGCGGCAAGGGGAGCAAGAGCAGCAAGACCGACCATGTGCTCCACCTGCTGGGCGGCGCAGTCCCCCGGCCCCCGGAGGCGCCGGAGACGCCGGCCACACCGCCAGCGGCAGAACCCGCCGCCCAGACCCCGGCAGCCCCCGCAGCGGCCCCCGCCGCCGCGCCGGTCAGCCAGCCGCCTGCCGCCCCGGTCCCCCCGGCGGTGACGCCCCCCACGCTGCCCATCCTGGCCGCCGCCCGCAGCAACAACGACCGGCTGTCGGAGACCATCTGCTCCGCCCTGGAGCAGGCCCTGGCCGAGGACGAAGCCGCCAACCAGCCGCCCCCCGCGCCGGAGCCGGTGCAGGAGCCGCCCGCGCCTGTAGTCGAGCCGGAACCCGTGCAGGAAGCGCCTGCGCCCGTGGTCGAGCCGGAACCCGTGCAAGAAGCACCCGCACCCGTGGTCGAGCCGGACCCCGTGCAAGAGGCACCCGCACCCGTAGTCGAGCCGGAACCCGTACTGGAAACACCCGCGCCCGTGGTCGAACCGGAACCCATACCGGAACCACCCGCGCCCGTAGTTGAACCGGAACCCATACCGGAACCACCCGCACCCGTGGTCGAACCGGAACCCATACCGGAACCACCCGCCCCCGTAGTTGAACCGGAACCCATACCGGAACCACCTGCACCCGTGGCTGAACCGGAACCCGTACAGGAACCACCTGCCCCCGTGGCTGAGCCGGAACCCGCGCAAGAGGCACCCGCAGCCAGACCGGAACCCAAGCCCGAACCCCACCAGCCTCCGGCCCCGACCAACTCCGCCGACCAGGCCGACCCCATCCTGCTGCCCGGCAACGGGATGTTTCTGAACGTCATGGAGCTGCTGGTGGACGAAGGGCTGGAACGGTATGGCAAAGCCGCCAACATGTGCCAGTGCCCCCGCTGTCTGGCCGACGCCAAGGCGCTGGCCCTGTCCCGCCTGCCGTCCAAGTATGTGGTGCTGCCCCTGCCGGCCATGCCGCCCATGATGAGCCTGTATCGGGATGAGTTCCGCTCGGACATCCTCTCCCAGGTGATCTTCGCCTGCAACACCGTGGCCCAGAACCCCCGGCACCCGGCAGGAGGGGAAATGTAACTGCCTCACAGTTTTCCCGGGGAAAATCCGCTATCCTAACCTCAGCAAACAACAAGACCGCCGCCAACGGGCGGACAAGATGATTGAGGAGGATGCGATATGCGCACGACGGATTTTGTTGTCACTTTGTTCCAGGGGAAGTCCAACCCCAACTATCTCACCGTGGGAATGGTCATGGGCCTGAACGCCCTCAAGCAGGGCCACACCGCCACCATCATCCTGATGGTCGAGGCCGTGGAGCTGGGCCAGCCCGGCGCCACCAAGGGCATTGACATCGGCGCGCCCTTTGCCGAGGTCAGCGGCCAGCTGGAAGAGTTCCTGAGCCTGGGCGGCCAGGTGTGCATCTGCAACGCCTGCATGATCCACAACGGGTTCAGCCCCGAGGACATGGACCCCCGCTTTGAGCTGATCGACGCGCCCAGCGTGGTGAACCTGCTCATGAGCGCCAAGAGCAGCTTGCAGCTGACCTGATTCTTTCGATCTCTGTGCCGGGAGGAAGCGTTGCTTCCTCCCGGTTTTTTCGTCCCCAGGCCGCAAAAAAGCGCCGCGGCAGAGGTTTGCCGCAGCGCATCGGTGTTTTTATTCTTTTGGCGCTTCTGATTCTGGTTTTGGTGGTTCCGGCTTTGGTGCTCCTGGTTTTGGTTCCTCCGGCTGGCGGTTTAACTTTGACAGGATCAGCCCGGTGCAGAACACGACGACACCATGGAGGCAGGCCAGTGATAAGAAGATCGCGTCCTCCTTCGTCGGGGCCACATTGCTCCCATAGAAGAACCAAGTGAGAAACCATACGATCACAGTCACGATAAGAGCGTTTCGGAGAGAGCGGCGAATTTCAGGTTTCATGGCGTTCAATCCCCCCTGTTCAAACGGACAATATTTTCTATATTGTCCACTGTATGCCTGCTATGTCCTTCTTTTTTTGTTTATTATATACATTTGTTTTTGACCCGTCAATATTTTGGGGGAAATTTTTCAAGGTGATCCACACAAACAGGCCCCTTTTCCCCCAACAGACGACCGTTCCCGCAAATAACTTCCCCGGCGTGTGACCCTATCACAGATGTTTTCCCCGCCATGGGGTATTGTAGGTTTGTCAATGATGTGTTACACATTATGGAAAGCAAATAAGACCTGTTTCGGGGAGCGCCAAGCCAGGG
>CAKTSK010000003.1 GCA_934597725.1 uncultured Eubacteriales bacterium | reverse complement strand
TAGACGTGCTTCGGGGTGCCGTTGACGATCGCCTTCACGCGCTTCACGTTGGGCTTCCAGGGACGATTGGAGCGGCGGTGAGAGTGGGAAACCTGAATGCCGAACACGACGCCCTTGTCACAAAATTCACATTTAGCCATTCGCTTGAACCTCCTCGCTGTTTTATGACTCCACCGGAGGGCGAACCCTCCTGTGGGTTGGTGTTTTGGTTGATTGAAAAAGCATCGGTTAGTATGATAGCAGAAATCGAGAAAAAAAGCAAGACCTATTTTACGGTTTTCTGAAAAATCCCGCCGACAGACCGCTCAGATCCAGGTTTCCTCGATCTCGTGGCGCTTTTTCCGGCGCATGAGGGCCTGCAGGGCCTCCCGGGGGGCGCGGCCCTCATAGAGCACCTCATAGGCCGCCTGGGTAATGGGCATCTCCACCCCCAGCCGGGCAGCCAGCTCCCGGGCCGAGTCCACCGCATAATAGCCCTCGACCACCGCACCGATCCGGGCAATGGCCTGGTCCACCGGCACCCCCTGGCCGATCAAAATCCCCGCCCGGTAGTTCCGGGAGTTGAGGGAGGTACAGGTCACGATCAGGTCGCCCATGCCGGCCAGGCCCGCAAAGGTCTCCCGCCGGCCGCCCAGGGCCACGCCCAGCCGGGCCATCTCTGCCAGGCCGCGGGTCATGAGCATGGCGATGGTGTTGTCGCCGAACTCCATGCCCCGGCAGCAGCCGGTACACAGCGCCATGACATTTTTCAGGGCGGCGCCCAGCTCGACGCCGATCACGTCGCTGCTGCTGTAGACCCGGAAGCGATCGTTGAGGAACAGGTCCTGCACCTGCTCTGCCACCACCCGGTCCGGGCAGGCGGAGACCACCGCCGTGGGCACGCGCCGGGCCACCTCCTCCGCGTGGGAGGGGCCGGACAGCGCCGCTACGGGGCACAGGTCTCCGGTGACCTGACGGATGATCTCCGTCATGCGCAGAGAGGTCCCCTTTTCGATCCCCTTGGAGACAGAGATGAGGATGGTCTCCGGGGTGAGATAGGGCCGGATCTGCTCCGCCGTGGTCCGCACCCCGAAGGAGGGCGTGGCCAGGACCACCGCCCCGCAGCCCTTCACACAGGACAAGTCCCAGGTGTACTGAAGCCCCTGGGGCAGCTTCACCCCGGGCAGCAAGGGGTTCTCCCCGGTCTCGCGCAGCCGTTGAGATTCCTCCTCCAGATAGGACCAAAGGGTCACCTCATGTCCGTTTTCCACCAGCAGCATGGCCAGGGCCGTGCCCCAGCCGCCGCTGCCTAAGACCGCGATCTTCATCGCCGGCACCTCACTTTCCTTTTTTATGCAGCGCAAATTTCGACTCCGTCCCCCGGGCCAGCCGCTGCAGGTTGCTGCGGTGCTTGAAGAGGATGAGTCCGCCGATGATCAGCGACAGCAGCAGAATGATCCCGTCCCGGTAGACCAGCCAGGTGATGATGGGCAGGGTGATCCCCGTGGAGCTGGAGCCCAGGGAAACATAGCGGGTGAGCACGGCCAGGATCAGGAAGCCGCCCCACACCACCAGGGCCACCCGCCAGTCGATCAGGATGGCGATGGTCCCGCCGGAGAGGATGCCCTTGCCCCCTTTGAACTGGAACATGCAGGGGAACATGTGTCCCAGCAGGCAGAACAATCCCGTCCAGTATTCCGTCACAGCAGCGGCCGTCTCCGCAGCCGCCGGGCTGTCCAGAGGCAGCATCCGGCCGGCAAGCCACACGCCCACCAGCACCGCCACGATGGCCTTGATCACGTCCGTCAGGATGACCACCGCCGTCAGCGGCCCGCCGAAGGTCCGATAAAAATTGGTCAGGCCCGCGTTGCCGCTGCCATGGGTCCGCACATCGTCCCGCAAGATGTACTTGGAGACGATCACCGCCCCGTTGAAGCAGCCGCAGAAGTAGGCGATGGCCGCTGTGACCAGGGCCGGCAGCCAGACCGCGCTCCCCCATTCGCCCAGCAGGGAGAGGGTGCTTTGCGTCAAACCCATGCCCGTCAGTCCTCCTTGTCGCCTTTTTGCCGGATGGTCAGCCGGATGGGCGTGCCCTCCAGACCAAAGGTGTTGCGGATCTGGTTTTCCAGATAGCGCTGGTAGGAGAAGTGGAACAGGCGGGCATCGTTGCAGAAGCAGACGAAGTGGGGCGGCCGGATCCCCGCCTGGGTCATGTAATAGATCTTCAGCCGGCGGCCTTTGTCCGTGGGCGGCTGGACCCGGGCCGTGGCATCTGCCAGCAGGCTGTTGAGCATACCGGTGGTGATCCGCATGGCCGCCTGATCGTCCACATACTTGATCAGCTGGAACAGCCGGGGGACCCGCTGGCCGGTGAGGGCCGAGATAAAGACAATGGGGGCGTAGGTCATGTACGACAGATCCCGGCGGATGTCGTCCCGCATTTTGTCCATGGTCTTGCCGTCCTTCTCCACGGCGTCCCATTTGTTGACCACGATGATGCAGGCCTTGCCCGACTCGTGGGCCATGCCGGCCACCTTGGTGTCCTGCTCGGTGACGCCCTCGTTGGCGTCGATCATGATGAGGCAAACGTCGGAACGCTCGATGGCCATGGCCGCCCGCAGCACAGAGAATTTTTCAATGGCGTCGTTGACCTTGGACTTTTTCCGCATCCCGGCGGTATCGATGAAGAGGAACTTGCCCACTTCGTTCTCAAAGAAGCTGTCCACCGCGTCCCGGGTGGTCCCGGCCATGTTGGAGACGATCACCCGCTCCTCCCCCAGGATGCGGTTGATGAGGGAGGATTTGCCCACATTGGGCTTGCCGATGACGGCCACCTTGATGAGGTCGGGATCTTCCTCCTCCTCGTCGTCCGGCGGGAAGTGCTCAAAGCAGGCGTCCAGCAGGTCGCCGGTGCCGTGGCCGTGGACGGCGGAGACGGCGATGGGATCGCCCAGGCCCAGGTTATAGAACTCATAGATGTCCGGGTTGGTCATGCCCACCTGGTCCATCTTGTTCACCGCCAGCACCACCGGCTTGCGGGCCCGGAGGAGCATGTTGGCCACGTCCTGGTCCGACGCCGTCAGGCCGGTTTTGATGTCGCACAAAAAGACGATCACCGTGGCGTTCTGAATGGCGATCTCCGCCTGCTTCCGCATGAAGGCAAGGATCTCTGTGGTGGTGCCCGGCTCGATGCCGCCGGTATCCACGATGTCAAAGGTCCGCCCCCGCCACTCGCACTCGGCGTACAGGCGGTCCCGGGTGACGCCGGGGGTGTCCTCTACGATGGAGAGCCGACGGCCCACCAGTTTATTGAAGAGCATTGATTTGCCCACATTGGGCCGGCCCACAATGGCCACAAGGGGTTTTGCCATGGGATTGACCTCCTTCGTTAATCGTGTTCTCTCTTGCCGGGGCTCAGACCCCGAAAATGGCCTCAAACAGCGCAAAGCCGTCCTGGTCCACGGGGATCACCGGGACCCCCAGGCCCTGAGACAGCTGTTCCAAGGTCATGTCATCCAGAAAGACCGTCTCTCCGTGGCGCAGGGTGTTCTGGGGCAGGAGGACCCGGGTCCCCAGCTCCTTGCCCTTGAGCTGCGCCAGCAGATCCTGGCCGGTGAGCAGACCGGCCACGGTGATGGTCTCCCCAAAAAAGTGGTTGACCACCGGATAGAGATGGTAATTTAATTCAGTATGACATTTTGCCGCCGCGCTGTCAATGATTTTTCGCAGGAAGGGGGCGGCGGCCACGCCGGTGGCGATGGAAAAGGGTGCCACCGGAATGTGATGGGGCGCCCCCAGGGTGGCGCCGTAAAGCTCCACTTCCAGCAGGCGGAGCATCCCCACGCCGTTTTCCAGCTGGGTGTACTCCTCATAAAATTCGTCCTCGGGCAGAGGCAGGTCGCCCTGGAGGTAGAACTCATCGGAGCACCAGAAGATCCGGCTCCCCTGCTCGGCCAGACAGGTCTCCCCAAAGCGCTCCACCTGGGCCACCACGGCCCGGGCCTCGTCCTTCCGATAGGGCCGCAGCGGGTAGAGTCCCTGCCGATACTTGGTCAGCCCCACCGGGACCACAGAAACGCTCTTAACCTGGGGATAGAGGGCCGCCAGATCCTCCATGCTCTGTTGTAAGACCGCTCCGTCGTTGAGGCCGGGGCAGGCGACGATCTGGCAGTTCATCACGATGCCCGCCCGGGCAAAGTCCTTCATGATCTCCAGGCACTCCCCGCCCCGCCGGCGGTTGCCCAGCAGCACCCGCCGCACCTCCGGGTCGGTGGCGTGGACGGAGATGTTGATGGGCGAGATGTGCAGGTCGCAGATGCGCTGCAATTCCCGGCGGCTGAGGTTGGTCAGGGTGATGTAGTTGCCCATGAGGAAGGACAGCCGGGCGTCGTCATCCTTAAAATAAAGGGTGTCCCGCATCCCCTGGGGCATCTGGTCCACAAAACAGAAGACGCATTTGTTGGCACAGGAGCGGGCCCGGTCCATGAGATAGGTCTCAAAGGTCAGCCCCAAATCCTCCCCCACGTCCTTGGACAGGGTCACCTGCCGCTGGCCGGCCTCGGTTTTCAGGGTGAGTTCCAGCTCAGGGTCATAGGAATAATATTTGTAGTCCAGCACATCCACGATGGGATGGCCGTTGATGGCGGCCAGGGTCTCCCCCACCCGGACCCCTGCCTGATGGGCAGGCGAGCCGGGGGCCACCTCCTGGATCTTTGTTCGGGACATGAATCTGCCTCCCTTTCCGGCGGGGCTTCCCGCCGCCGCTGTGGTCAAAAAAGAGAAAAAAAGAAGAGGGGATCTCCCCCTCTTTCTTTTCCCCTATTAGTTCTCCTGCTGCACCTGGCCGAACACCTTGCCGTCATAGGTCATGCAGGCCTTGCACAGCCGGTGGGGCAGCCGATACGCGCCGCACTTGGGGCAGGTCGTGACAGCGGGAGCTGCCAGCTTCCAGTTGGCACGCCGCTTATCCCGTCTCTGCTTCGAGACTTTACTCTTCGGAACCGCCATTTCGAGACACCTCCTTGGTGATGCCCTGGTCGGGCAAAGTGGATTGGACTACTCAGTTTTTATTAAGTAGCTGCTCGAGTGCGGCCCATCTGGGATCGGCCTGCTTCTTGCACCGGCAGGGCTCCTGATTCAGGTTCACGCCACAGCCGGGGCAAAGCCCCTTGCAGTCTTCTGAGCATAGATGTTTTGTGTCCATATCGAGAATGAACGCCGTGTAGGCCAGTTCTCCCACGTCGATCTCGCCGTCTTCCAGCAGGACGATCTCGCCGTCGTCTTCCCCCTCCAGCGTTTCCGCCAGCAGGAAGGACAGAGGGACCGTTTTTTCCCGGCTGAATCCGCTCATGCATCGGTCGCAGGTATAGTCCAGCAGGGACTTGGCCTCGCCCTCCAGAACCAGCACATCCGCGATGTTTTTCACGCTTCCCTCCACCGTTACCGGCCGGGGGATGGGATGCTCCCCAAAAAATTCCTCCTGGCTCAGATCCAGTTGGAACGAAAAGGGAAGGCTGGCACCGGGCACATGAATGATCTCTCGAAGATCCAGTCGCATAGCACACTCCTCACATGGTACAGGGTTTATTATATCAAAAAATTACACGGTTGTCAAATACTTTCTTTCTTTTTTCCGCCGTCCTTGGGACAGCGGCCCGAAAAAAGCATCACATCGCCGCTAACTCGATAGAATACACCTGTTTTCCCCCCTCGTCAAGAGGAAAATCTCACTTTTTTCTGCCCTCTCCCAGACCTATTTCCTGGGAACTTTTTTATTTCTCTTCTTGACAAAAGGTCTTCTACGCAGTAAACTGAAATTAGTTTCACCAGAAATGAACTTCTCTTTTCTGATGTCTCTGTCGGTAAGGAATATCAGAAACCCTAACCTTATATCTTACAACAGGAGGAAACCGCCATGAAACAACCCCCTCGGGAACGTCCCATCAAAGACGAACGAGACAACGAGATCGAAGTCCACGCCAAAAGCTACGCGCTGGAATGGATGACTGCCGCCACCCAGATCCTGACCGTGATCTGTCTGGTCAAGGGCAACCCCGCCTGGAAAGGGACCCTGTCGCTCTTGTTTTTCGGCATCGCCTTTGCTCTTTTGTTCAAGTACCGGGAATACCAGGAAGCCCCCTTCAAGCAGGTGGGCGTTTTCTTCCTGCTTTGCGGCGTGGCTCTGCTGCTCTGGTTCGGGTTTACCGGATAAGTTCCTTTGCTGCCGGAGAGCACTGGAAATCCCGCCCCTTCCTATGATAGAATAGGGGCACGGCTCGCCCGGCACCACGCAGCACCGAAGCCTCCGCGTGGTGAACTCTGAGAACTGAAAGGCTGTGATCCCATGCGGGAATTTACCATAGGTCCCAACGATGCCGGCCAGCGGCTGGACCGCTGGCTGGCCAAGACCCTCCCCCTGCTCCCCGGCCCGCTGGCCCAAAAATACATCCGCATCAAGCGCGTCAAATGCAACGGCAAAGGCGCCAAGCGGGACACCCGGCTGGCCCGGGGCGACGTGCTGCAGCTGTACATCAACGATGAATTTTTCGACACGCCCACCCCGGAAAATGCCTTCCTGTCGGTGTTCAAGCCGCAGCTGGATATTCTCTATGAGGACGACGACCTGCTGCTGGTGAACAAGCGTCCCGGTCTGGTGGTCCATCCCGACGACCAGGAGCGGGTGAACACCCTCATCACCCACATCCAGGCTTACCTCTACCAGAAGAAAGCCTGGAGCCCCTATTGGGAGAACGCCTTCGCCCCCGCCCTGTGCAACCGCATCGACCGCAACACCGGCGGAATCGTCATCGCCGCCAAAAACGCCGAGACCCTGCGGGTGATGAACCAGAAGATCCGGGACCGGGAGGTGGAGAAGTCCTACCTGTGCGTCATCCTGGGCAGCATGTCCCCTGCCGAGGGGAAGCTGGAAAACGTTCTGGTCAAGGACGAGAAGAAAAACCAGGTCACCGTCCACAAGACCCCCGTCCCCGGCGGCCGCACCGCCGTCACCCTCTACCGGACCCTGGCCCGCCGCAACGGGCTGTCCCTGGTGGAGTGCCGCCTGATCACCGGCCGGACCCACCAGATCCGGGCCCAGTTCGCCGCCGCCGGCCACCCCCTGCTGGGCGACGGAAAATACGGCCGGGAGCGGGAGAACAAACGCCACGGCCGCACCGGCGGACAGGCCCTGTACTCCTACAAGCTGACCTTCCGGTTCACCACCGACGCCGGCTGCCTGGCCGCCCTCAACGGCAAGACCTGGACCGTGAGCCAGGTCCCCTTTGTGGAGACCTATTTCCCGGGAGTCCAGATAGAGTGACAAGTTTTTCTCTTTTTTCTCTTCTTCCGCCGCGCGCTCCTTGACAGGGCGCAGGTTATCTGCTACAATACCTCATATCTTAAATTGGAAAATCAGGTTCTTTGAGTCTTTCCAAAGCAAGACACGACCGCCGGACGGGCATCCCCTGCCCCAGGGCCAAGGCCACACGGACAGCCGGGTCGAATGCCGAGTTCCGCGTGATGCGGCGGCAACTTCTGTTGCCTTATTGATTGGGTTGAAAGCCCAAGTTTTATAAGTTGGTAACTATAAACCAGTGCTCCTCAGAGCACGCAGCGCCCGAACGGGCATGCAAACTTGTGAAATGGTCAATAAGAGTAGTAAAAGTAAGTTTCTTTGCTATATAGACTCTCATCTCCTGATTTCTTTTCCCTCGTTCTTTTCCCCTGCCCGGGGAGCTTTTGTGGGGTCTTTCCAAGTGACTGCGTGCTTTTTGGTGCGCAGTCACTTTTTTCTTTGCGGGAGGGTGTGTATGAAAAAGATCATCGAACTGAAAAACATCACCAAGTCCTTCGACGGGGAGCCGGTGCTGAAGAACGTCAACCTGGACATCTACGACAACGAATTCATCACCTTGCTGGGCCCCTCCGGGTGCGGCAAAACCACCATGCTGCGCCTCATCGGCGGCTTTGAGACCCCCGACGAAGGCGACGTGCTCTTCCTGGGCAAGCGGATCAACGACGTGCCTCCCTATCAGCGCAGCGTCAACACCGTCTTTCAGAAATACGCCCTCTTCCCCCACCTGAACGTCTTTGAAAACGTGGCCTTCCCCCTGCGGGAAAAGAAGGTCCCCAAGGAAGAGATCCAGACCAAGGTCACAGAGATGCTCTCCCTGGTGGCCCTCAAGGGCTTTGAGCACCGGTCGGTCACCCGCCTCTCCGGCGGCCAGCAGCAGCGGGTGGCCATCGCCCGGGCCCTGGTGGCCCATCCCCAGGTGCTGCTGCTGGACGAACCCCTGGGCGCGCTGGACCTGAAGCTGCGCAAGGACATGCAGGTGGAGCTGAAAAAGATCCAGAAGCAGACGGGCATCACCTTTGTCTTTGTCACCCACGACCAGGAGGAGGCCCTGTCCATGTCCGATACCGTGGTGGTCATGTCCGAGGGCAAGATCCACCAGATCGGCACCCCCATCGACATCTACAACGAGCCTCAGAACGCCTTCGTGGCCGACTTCATCGGCGAGAGCAACATTCTGGACGGGATCATGCTGGAGGACTACAAGGTCTCCTTCTCCGGCCAGACCTTCCAATGTCTGGACAAAGAGTTCGGCAAAAACGTGCCCGTGGACGTGGTCGTGCGCCCGGAAGACGTGGACATCGTCCCCGTCGAGAGGGGCCAGCTCACCGGCGTGGTCACCTCGGTGACCTTCATGGGCGTCCACTATGAGATCATCGTGGACGTGGACGGCTTCAAGTGGATGATCCAGACCACCGACTTTGTGGATGTGGACGAACACATCGGCATCGAGCTGGAGCCGGATGCCATCCACATCATGAAGAAATCCGAATACTCCGACCTGTACGGCGACTACTCCTCCTTCTCCAACGAGCTGGACGAGCTGTCCGAGGTCACCGAAGAGGAGGAGGACGCATGAGAGAGACCGTCTCCCGGAACCAGCGCAAGATCCTCCGGGCCGAGCACGGGGCGTTGGCCCCCTATACCGTTTGGGCGGCGTTGTTTGTCCTGGTCCCGCTGGCCTTTGTGGCCTACTACGCCTTCACCGATGACAGCTTCCAGTTCACCCTGGAAAACGTCCAGCGGTTCTTCACCGCCACCTCCAGCGTGCTCCAGGACGACGGGTCCACCACCGAGGTGCGGACCTATCTGGTCATCTTCTGGCGCTCCCTGAAGCTGGCTGTGATCTCCACCGTCATCTGCCTGCTGCTGGCCTATCCCCTGGCCTATATCATGGCCCGGGCAGAGCCCAAGGTCCAGAAGGTCTTTATGACCATCATCATGATCCCCATGTGGATGAACTTCCTCATCCGCACCTACGCCTGGATGACCATTTTGCAGGACACCGGCATCTTCAACAATTTCCTCTCCCTGCTCCATCTGCCGGGCATCCACGTCATCGGCACCGAGGCCGCCGTGGTCATCGGCATGGTCTATGACTACATCCCCTACATGATCCTGCCCCTGTACTCCATCATGGCCAAGATGGACGAAAAGCTCATCGAGGCCGCCCGGGACCTGGGCTGCAACAGCCTGGGGGTGCTGCGCCGGGTGATCTGGCCGCTGAGCCTGCCGGGCGTGATCTCCGGGGTGACCATGGTCCTGATCCCCTCGGTCAGTACCTTTTATATCTCTCAGAAGCTGGGCGACGGCAAGATCATGCTCATCGGCGACGTGATCGAGGGGCAGTATGTGGCCAACAACCTCCACTTCGCCGCCGCCATCGCCTTTGTCCTCATGATCCTGCTGCTGGTCTGCATGGCCATCATGCGAAAACTGGTGGGACACCGCGCGGAAGGAGGGCTGTGAGCCATGAAACCCCTTGCAAAAGTCTATACAGCCCTGATCTTTCTCTTTCTCTTTGCCCCCATTGCCATCATGCTGTTCTTTTCCTTCAACAGCGGCAACAGTCTGTCGGTCTTTTCCGGCTTTTCCCTGTACTGGTACAAGGAGCTTTTCCACGACAGCAACACCCTGGAAGCCCTGCGCAACACATTGGTGCTGGCCCTCTGCGCCGCGACCCTGTCCACAGTGATGGGGACCGCCGCCGCCGTGGGGATCAACAAGCTGCGCAGCCGGTATATGCGGGTGGCCATGAACACGGTGACCAACCTGCCCATGGTCAACCCCGAG
This sequence comes from uncultured Eubacteriales bacterium, assembly GCA_934597725.1. Classification (GTDB taxonomy): domain Bacteria; phylum Bacillota; class Clostridia; order Oscillospirales; family Oscillospiraceae; genus Evtepia. The sequence goes on along the minus strand of CAKTSK010000003.1, from coordinate 95,670 downwards.
ATCATCACCGGCATCTCCCTGATGCTGATGTTCGTCTTTGCCGGGCGGCTCATGGGCCTGTCCACCAGCCTGAACTTCGGCACCATCCTCATCGCCCACATCACCTTCTGCCTGCCTTATGTGATCTTACAGGTGCTGCCCAAGCTGCGCCAGATGGACAAGGCCCTGCCGGAAGCGGCCATGGACCTGGGCTGCACCCCCATGCGGGCCTTTCTGAAAGTGGAGCTGCCGGAGATCTTCCCGGGCATCCTCACCGGGTTCATCATGGCCTTCACCCTCTCCCTGGATGACTTCGTCATCAGTTACTTCACCACCGGCAACGGCTTTGAGACCCTGCCCATCCGCATCTACAGCATGACGAAAAAGACCGTGACCCCCAAGATGTACGCCCTGGCCACCCTGATCTTCTTCGTCATCCTGGCGCTGCTGCTGTTCACCAACCTGTCTGACCGGGAGGACAAAGCGCCCAGACAGCGCCGGAAGCACCGCAAGCACAGCTGACCCCGCATATCTGCCGCAGCCGCGGCAAATATAATCCACCCCACCCCAACAAAGGAGGACATTCCATGAAAAAGAAGCTGACTGCCCTCGCCCTCGCCCTGGTCCTTGTGCTGAGCCTGTGTCTGGCCGGCTGCGGCGGCGGCGGAGACACCCTGACCCTGAACGTCTACAACTGGGGCGAGTACATCTCCGACGGCTCCGACGGCTCCCTGGACACCATCAAAGCCTTTGAGCAGTGGTATGAGGAGACCTACGGCCAGAAGGTGAAGGTCAACTACTCCACCTTCGCCAGCAACGAAGACATGTATGCCAAGCTGAAAAGCGGCGCTGTGAGCTATGACGTGATCATCCCCTCGGACTATATGATCGCCCGCCTGCGGGAAGAGGAGATGCTCAAGCCGCTGAACTTTGACAACATCCCCAACTATCAGTACATCGCAGACAGCTTCAAGGGGCTGTATTACGACGAGACCAACGAGTATTCTGTCCCCTATACCTACGGCGTGGTGGGGATCATCTACGACGCCAACCAGGTGGACCAGGCCGACGCGAACGGCTGGGACCTCCTGTGGAACGAGAAGTACGCCGGCAAGATCCTCCAGTTCAACAACTCCCGGGACGCCTTCGGCACCGCCATGTACAAGGAAGGCATCGACGTGAACACCACCGACAAGGCCCAGTGGGAGCAGGCGCTCCAGTCCCTGCTGAAGCAGCGCCCCCTGGTGAAAGCCTATGTGATGGATGAGATCTTCAACGCGCTGGAAGCCGGCGAGGCTTCTATCGGCGCCTATTACGCCGGGGACTACTTCACCATGGTGGACGCCCAGGCCGAAAACGTGGACCTGCAGTTCTATTATCCCGAACCCACCAACTACTTCGTCGATGCCATGTGCATCCCCTCCTGCTGCGAGAACCAGGAGCTGGCGGAGATCTTCATCAACTACATGCTCAGTGAGGAGCCTGCCATCGCCAACGCCGAGTACATCTGGTACGCCTCTCCCAACTCCCTGGTCTATGAGAACGAGACCTACCAGGAGGACATGGGTGAGGAGGCCATGGAGATCCTCTACCCCGATGTCACCCACTTCTCTGAGCAGTACAACAAGCTTGCGTACCGCAATCTGTCCAACGACATGCTCGACCACATGAACTCCCTCTGGGAGACCTTGAAGATCAACTGACCTTCCTTTCCTCCGCCTCCCCCGGTGTTCCGGGGGAGGCGTTTCCTGTCTCAACTCATACTGCCACGACAACACAGAGAAGGACGATGAAGGATGAAAAAAGAGCTGAAACAAATCTTCGTTATTGCTGCATTTATTTTGATCGGTTGTATGCTTGGTTCTTGCGTCGCCGCTGTTCAAGCAGATCAACGGAGAGATCCAGCGTATCTCGCCTTTTGGAGCAGCAAAAATATGCCCGTTCCAGAACCGTTGGGGGTTTCAAAAAGTATGCTCTCATTTGGACTGCTGTTTTCAGGAATCCCTACGGGGCTGATTTTTTACAATGGCATCGCTCAGAAGTGGCTCACGCCGATGGCCCCGAAAATCCTCCTTGGCGTGATCGCCTTTCCCATTTATACCCTTGCCGGCGTGATCGGTTCCATTCCTTTTCTCCTCTATCAGAGTGTGGTCCTGCTCAGAAGAAACAAATAATACCATCACAAACAAGAACGCAGCCCTTGCCGGAGTTCCGGGTCGGGCTGCGTTTGGCGTTTCGGCAGGTTGGAAAAGATCGTGCGTTCTGAGGGAGAACAGGGCATCGCCTCTGAGGGCCTCTGGCAGCCCCTGGGAGGCGGCGAGACAGGTGAGAGGAGAAAACCCTTATCTTCCTTTGAATCGCGCCAGAAGGCTTTACAGCGTGCATCAGCCGCGTTTCCGAAAAGGCTGATCGACTTCACCGAAGGCTCTCCACGATCAGAAAGAGGCCGGGCAACAGGATCAGGAGAGCAAGCGCTTCGGTCCGAAAATCAAAACACTGAAAAACTTCTCTCCCGTATTTTTCGTTTTTGAAGACAAGGATCTCTTTTCCAATTTTTCGTTTTCCCAAAGATACCAAGAGACAGCCGTGTGCCGTGTAATATCTTTTCTTTTTGATTTGCACAAGATAGGCATGTTTTTTGACAGGAACGCCGCGGATCACATATCCTGCGTTTTCCTCTTTGATCCCAATGATTTTTCCCTTGCACTTTTCGCCGTGAAAAACAACTCTGTATTTTAGATATACAGGGAACAAGGCTGCAATCACAAAAAAGATCCCTAAAATCAACATCTCAGTGTACCCCTTTCCTGAATGGGTCCTCTCCGACCCAGCCGCTCTCCCCTGTCCCGGAAAGAAAAAACTCCCCCGGTCGAGAAACTCGACCGGGGGAGCGATCAGACACAATTCATCGTGTCAAGAACAGGAAGCACTAAGGATTAGTGGCCCTTGCCGGACAGAACAGCGCCAGAGATAACGATCTTCTGGATCTGGTTGGTGCCCTCGAAGATGCAGTAAGCCTTGATGTCGCGGAACAGCTTCTCCACGCAGTCTTCCTTCATGTAGCCCTTGCCGCCCATCAGCTGGATGGCGTCGGTGCAGACTTCCATAGCGCTCTGGGTAGCGAACATCTTAGCCATAGCGGCCTCCTTGGAGAAGGGCAGGCCCTTGCTCTGCAGGTCGTTGGCGTGGGAAACCAGCTGACGGGAAGCCTCGATCTTGGTGGCCATGTCAGCGATCATCCACTGGATGCCCTGTCTCTTGGAGACGGGAGCGCCGAAGGTGACTCTCTCCTTCACGAAGGCAATGGCCTCGTCCAGAGCGCGGCGAGCGATACCGACAGCCAGAGCGCCGACGCAAGCACGGGACTTGTCCAGAGTCTTCATAGCGAAGCCGAAGCCCTTGCCCAGGCCAGCCTCACCACCAACCAGGTTGGCAGCGGGAACGCGGACGTTGTCGAACTTCAGGGAGCAGGTGGAGATGGTGCGGAAGCCGCTCTTGTCCTCATACTTGGTGACAGAGAAGCCGGGGAAGCTGGTGGGAACCATGAAAGCAGAGATGCCCTTGGTGCCAGCGGTGGGATCGGTGGAAGCGAACACGCAGACGATGTCAGCCTCGCCGCCGTTGGTGATGAAGCACTTCTCGCCGTTGATGACCCACTCGTCGCCGTCCTTGACAGCAGTGGTCTTCACGTTGGAAGCGTCAGAACCGGACTGGGGCTCGGTCAGAGCGAAAGCAGCGTAGCCCTTGCCCTCCAGGATGTGCTTGGAGAAGTACTGAACCTGCTCGGGAGTACCACCGATCAGGATGGGCTTCAGAGCCAGGTTGGTGGTCTGCATGACGGAAGCGAAGTTGCCGTCATAGTAGCCCATCTCTTCGTACATGACCTCAGCGGTAGCCAGGTCGACCTTGTTGCCGCCGTACTCCTTGGGGATCTCGAAGGAGTTCAGGCCCAGCTTGAAAGCCTTTGCATAGGGCTCAAAGGGGATAGCCTTGGAAGGATCCACGACCTTGTCCCAATCCAGCATGATGGGCTCAATTTCCTTCTTGCAGAAATCGCCAATCACTTCTACCCAATGCTTCTGTTCTTCAGTCAGTAACCGCATGATAATCTACCTCCATAAAATAAAGTTTCGCTGACAAAGATCGCCCACCCTTGACAGGCGAGCTAAACACTGCCCTGGTCCCGGACCAGTCCAGAGTCAGGGCAATTGTTTTCACAATAGTGTAAAATCAACGGTGATCTTGAACCCTCTGTGCGGCTAATTCGCCGGAAAAAAGCCCTTCCCGGCCCATGCAACCGCAACAGATTCATTCAATTTCATGTTCAATGATACTGCCTAATTTCAACAAAATAAATCGGACTAATTAACTAAATTCCCAATTTATATACTACATTTTTCTAATGCACCCAGCGAGACCCTCAAAAACGGAAATCCTGATCCCTCAGCGGCAGGATGACCCGGTGATAGGCGCGCCAGAGATAGTAGGCCGCCAGCAGGCCCGCCAGCACCTCTGCCACCGGGAAGGCCCACCAGACCATGTTCAGATTTCCCGTCAGAGAGAAGAAATAGGCCAGGGGCAGCACCAGCAGCAGCTGCCGGAACACCGAGATGGACATGCTCAGCAGCCCCTTCCCCAGGGCCTGGAACACCGAGGAGGAGACGATGGTAAAGCCTCCCACCAGGAAGCACAGGCTCAAGGTCCGCAGCGCCGGCACGCCAATGGCCAGCATCTCCGGGGACGCCTGGAAAAAGCTCAGCAGCTGGACCGGGAAAATCTGGAACAGCAGCACCGCCGCCACCATGATGCCCACCGCATAGAGGATGGCCAGCTTGATGGTCTGCAAGATCCGCTCGGGCTTTTTGGCCCCGTAGTTGTAGGCGATGATGGGCACCATGCCGTTGTTCATGCCGATGATGGGCAGGAAGGCAAAGCCCTGCAGCTTGAAATACACGCCGTAAACGGCGGTGGCCGTCTCGGAGAAGGACACCAGGATCTGGTTCAGGCCAAAGATCAGCAGGGAGGCCACCGTCTGCAGCAGGATCGACGGGACACCCACGCTGTAGATGCGGGCGATGATCCCCTTGCTGGGGCGCACCTGGGAAACGGAAAAGCGGATCTCCGGGTTTTTCCGCAGGTTGTAGTATACCCCCAGGGCCGTGCCCACCAGCTGGCTGAGCACGGTAGCCAGCGCTGCGCCGGCCACGCCCATGGCGGGGAAGCCGCCCAGGCCGAAGATCAGCAGGGGGTCCAGGATGATGTTCAGCACCGCGCCCACCATCTGGATGACCATGCTGTAAAAGGTCTTGCCGGTGGACTGGAGCAGCCGGGAGAGCAGCACCTGCCCAAAGCAGCCGATGGAGAGCACCAGGATCACCGACAGGTACTCCTGTCCCATGCGGATGATCTCCGGGTCGGTCACCTGGGCGGCAAAATAGGCCCGGGAGCCAAACGCTCCCAGCAGCGCAAAGACCACATAGCTGACCAGGCCCAGAAACAGGGCGTTGCCCGCCGTGCGGTTGACCATGGAGAAGTTTTTCTCCCCCAGGTTCCGGGACAGCAGGGCGTTGACGCCCACGCCGGTCCCCGTGGCCACGGCGATCATCAGGTTCTGCATGGGGTAGGCCAGGGAGACCGCCGTCAGCGCGCCCTCGCTGATGTAGGACACAAAGACGCTGTCCACCACGTTGTACAGGGCCTGGATGAGCATGGAGAGCATCATCGGCCCCGACATGCTCAGCAGCAGCCGGTGGACGGGCATGACGCCCATCTTATTCTCTTGGATCGGTTGGTCGTGTTCTTTCACGGACGCTCCTCTCCCGGGAAGGTGGTTGCCGCATGTTTGAGGACTTCCACGGCGAAATCCACGCCGTACACACTGCTCACCGCCAGATGGTAGTGGCGGGCATCGCCCCACTTGTTCTGGGAGAAGTAGTTATAAAATGCCGCGCGCTTCTTGTCCTTTTTCCGCACAAAGTCCTCCATGTTTCCCGCCTGCTTCTCATAGACCTCCTTGGCCCTCCGGGCCCGGAAGGCCAGCGGGGCGTGGACAAAGACGTTGAGCAGGTCCTGCCGCTCCCGCAGCACATAGTCGGCGCAGCGGCCCACGATGACACAGGGCCCCTCCTCGGCCACCTGGCGGATGATCTTGCTCTGGACCAGGAAGATCTGGTCGTTCATGGGCAGCTGCTGGGCGCCCATGTACAGGCCGTAGAGGAAGCTGGTGGACTTCATCTGCTCGGTCTTCTTGATGTACTCCTCCGACAGACCGCTCTCCTTGGCGGCCATCAGGATGAGTTCCTTGTCATAAAACGGGACCCCAAGTTCCTTGGCCAGGCGTTCGCCGATGGCGCGGCCGCCGGAGCCGTATTCTCTGGAAATGGTGATCACTGGGATGTGCATGGGACTTCTCCTCCTTCGCGTGACATACCGGTGCCTTTTCAAAAAGCCCACAGGCCCCCGCCCGCCGGGCGGAGGCCGCATGGGCCTTTTGAATATGATCTGATGCAAGCAAGCCTATAAGCCGGGTTCTGTTTTGACAGCCATCTATCTAGGCGTACCGTTGCCAGCACGCTCCAGCCACCTCCCCGGGGAGACCGGGCCGGTCATGTTCCCCTCCACGGTGTTGCTCCGAATAGAGTTTACAGCACCGGACACTTCCGCGCCGGCGGGTGAGCTCTTACCTCGCCTTTCCACCCTTGCTGGCGCGTACCAGTTTCAACCGGCCGCTCACCAGCGGTATATCTCTGTTGCACTTTTCCTGAAGTCGCCTTCGGCGGGCGTTACCCGTTATTCTTGCCCTGTGGAGCCCGGACTTTCCTCACGGACGGCCTTTCGGCCTGCCCCCGCGGCTGTCCAGCTTCCTTGCGTCTTTTATTTTACCCAATCCCGGCGTTCTTGTCAATCGCGGCGGCGGACTTGGGCCTCATTTTTCTGTTCCTTCGCTGCTGCCCCGCTCCGGTTCACCCCCTGGGGAGGGCGTGCCAGACGGCGGCGTCCCTCCTGCGCCGGGGCCGGCAGACCGCGCTGCCGCAGCGTCGCCCGCCGGCCCGCCGCCTCTGCCAAAGCCCATGGAGCCCATGGCCGACAGGTCCAGGGACGACGCATCCACCAGCGTGCTGCCCTCGGCCTGCTGTCCGTCGCTGGTGGAGGGGATGGTCCCCGCCAGCTGTCCCCGGATGCTCTCTGTCCGCAGCGTGCAGAAGGCTGCCAGCGCCGCGCTGCCGGCCTGGAATGCCTCTTCGGTGCAGAATTTGGTGGGGTCTCGCTCTACATAGGGGGCGAGCATCTCCGTGACTCGCTGGATCTCCTCTGTCACCACGCCGTTTTCCAGAAATTCCGTCAGGAACTGGTCGAACAGCGCATGGTACTGTGCCGTCGTCTCCTCGTCCTGGAACAACCAGGCCACCATCGGCCGGTCCTCCATGCTCCCGCCGGACACCGGGGTGTCGATGGGCATGTTGACCACCCCGGCGGCATCTCCGCCGGCCTCGAAGCCCCCAAAGGCAAGGTTATAGTCCCACGGGATCATGGACAGCACCCCGTCCTCCTCATAGAGATAGTAGTTGTGGACCATCTGCCCGGTGTAGCTGTCCCCATTGCAGACAAAATTGTGGACCACGAAATAGCGCATGACCTCTTCCACGTCCACCACAGAGGACACGTCCGTCCCTTCGTTCAGGACCTTCAGGGACCGAATGAGCCGTTTCTTGTCCTGTTCCGTGGGGTCGGAAACGGCGTGGTCAAAGATGTTGCTGTAGCTGTCCAGCTCCTCGTCGGTATAGAGCAGCTTGACGTCCTCGGCCCCCATCCCGCCGGCTCTCCCCGGCGGAAGCCGGTCTGGGGACCCCTGGTCTCCGGTTTGTTCTTCCGGCACATTCTGCGCCGTCTCTGCACTCTGTGCTGCCGGTTCCGTCTGTTCGCCCACAGCTTCTTGGAACGGCTGCGCCGGCCTCTCCCGGTCCCCTGCTTCCGGGGGCGCAGGGGGTGTGCCGCCCTCCTGCCGGTCCGGCCCCTGTCCACCTGCACCAGGGGCGCCGCCCCCGTTGCCGCTCATGCTTTCCGGCTTATAGAGCTGGCCGGACCCATTGCCATAGTTCCGTTCCTGAAAACTTTCCTCCACCGCTTCCACGCCCAGATACAGGCCCCAGTCCTCCCCGTTCACGGTGACGAACACATAGCTGCACAAAGGGGCGTCCACTCCAAAGCGCGCCATCATCTGATAGGTCAGATAGTCCTTCATATAAGTGTTGTCCTGGATGAGATTGTTCAGGACCAGTTTGTCCAGCCCTTGGTAATTGCCTCCGTCCTGGTAGTGGTCAAACTCGACCTTGAAGCTGTAGCGGTCATTGCCATAGGACGCCACCTGGGACAGAGAGGTATTTCCTTTCGCCCGGAGACCCACGTTGGAAACCGTCTGACCATCAATGGTCACGTCGCAGGACACATATTCCTCGTTTTCGCAGGTCTCCAAAAAGCCGTCCCAGTCATCAATGGAAATGTCCAGGGTATGGACCGCGGCGGTGTCGAACAGGCCCGTCTCATAGGCTTTTGTCTGGCCTTGCTCCGTTGTCGTCGGCGCAGCAAAGAATACCAAGGACAGGGCCCCTGCCAAGATCGCCAGGATCAGCGCCAGACAGATCCCGTCCACATGCTTATGGGTCGACATGGCCCCACCTCCTTATCCCATGTAGTCGCCGTTGTAGCTGACCAGCACCGCGCTCTCCACACCGGGCAGAGCGGCCAGCTCGTTGAGAAACGTGGTGTCCTCGTCTTTCAGGCGGACTTCCAGGTTGACCTCCACCGCCTCCTGCTGGACGGTCTTGCTCTTGACCACGCAGCGGCGGGCCCGGCGGCTGAGATAGTCCGTCGCCTGATGCTCGCTCTCCTGGCAGTCACAGCGCAGGATGGCGATGTAGGGCCGCACATGGGGCTTGCGGTTGGCAAAGAGCAGCAGGACCGCGCCCACCACCAGGCTGCCGATCACCGCCAGCAGCAGCATCCCGGCGGCCAGCACGATGCCCACGGCAATGGACCAGAAGAGGAAGGCAATGTCCAGCGGTTCCTTGATGGCCGTGCGGAACCGGACGATGGACAGCGCGCCCACCATGCCCAGGGACAGGACCACGTTGGAGGTCACCGCCAGGATGACCAGGGTGGTGATCATGGTCAGGGCCAGCAGGGTCACGCCAAAGCCCGAGGAATACATCACGCCGGCATAGGTCTTTTTATAGATCAGGAAGATAAACATACCCAGGGCAAAGGCCAGCGCCAGGGCGATGAGAATGTCCGGGATGCTCACGCTGGTCACATTCTCCAAAAAGCTGGATTTGAAAACATCTTGAAATGTCGTCATCAGAAATGATCTCCTTTCGCTGCATGGTCAGTCGTACATCCGGCACACGGCGTACTTGGAAAAGGCGGCGGCCCGGCGGCCGGGGATCTGGACTGCGTCCCGGATGAGGTCCGGCAGGAAGGCGTCCCACTTGACCTCCAGGATCGCGGGCGCATCCCTGGCAGGGATCGTGATACAGTCCGGGTCCAGAAAGTCCACGCACCGCAGACCGGTGCGCAGGTCATAGTCCAGGGTCACCCGCACGTTGCCGGGGGCGTAGACAAAAGGCTCCCGGAAATAATCCACCAATGTCCTGGGCCGCAGGCCCTGGACCGTGATTTTCCAGTACAGCTCCCGCAGCAGCGGCGTCTCCTCCTCGCGCATCCACGACCAGTCTCCCGAGGTCAGGGACAGCACCTGCCAAGGCTGCAGCCGGACCTTTTCCTTGCTGCCCAGGCCGTTGCGCTTGCTCTTTTTCTCCAGGTGGATCAAACCCGGGTCTCGGTTGTAGCACCGGATGCGGAATTTTTCCCGGTTGTTCACTCCATCCAGCTTATCCCGCAGGGCTTTGTCCGAGGGGGTGTCAAAATAGAGGCTGCGGATATGGTAGCGACCGCCCACCGCGTAGGGGTCCGGCCGGGCCACCAGCTTCAGCCGCTGGCGCAGCAGGGGGAGGTCTCCGGGCAGCAGCCGGTGTTTCCATTCATGGCGCAGTTGCATACACTTCATTCCTTTCCTCTTGGTTTACCTGGATTTTACCAAACGGACCTTATGCTTAACTTAGAAAAACGCCTCCGAGAACAGCATTCTCGGAAGCGTTTGTAAATATTTTGTAACGAAATGATGTCCAGGATGATCCCGTCATAGGTCTCTGCCCGGGCATACGCCAGGGCCTCCTCGCCGTCGGCCACCCGGTCCACCAGATAGTGGTGATAAGTGAGGATGTCTTCCACGGCCTCCGCCATGGCAGGCTCGTCCTCTGCATAGAGCAGTTTCACACGCAGCCTCCTTCCTTGTATCCCAAACAAAAAGGGCGGGCCCCCACCGCTCCAAGCCGGCAGGGGCCCGCAGCCCTTCCAAAAAACGTATGCTCCCGCGCTCGTCTGATCGCGGCCGGTCCAACCCTTCTCTCAGGAATTGCCGTACCGCTTTGCCTCCCGGCGCTTGTGCTCGCTGCGGGCATGGTACCGGTCGATGATGGCCTTGTCGTGGTCGTTGGCCTCGCCGGTGGTGATGTAGTGGTCGATGGCGGCATAGGTCACGCCCATGTCGTCCTCGTCGGTCTGGCCCTCGAACAGGCCCGCCGAGGGGGCCTTGGTGATCACGGCCTCCGGCGCTTTCAGATAGCGCAGGAACTCAAAGACCTCCGTGGCCGTCAGGTCGGCGATGGGGTTGAGGTCATAGGCCCCGTCGCCCCACTTGGTGAAGTAGCCCATGTAATATTCGCTGGCATTGCCGGTGCCGGCCACCAGACGGTTCTCGCTGGCGCCGATGGCGTACAGGGTCATCATCCGCAGGCGGGGGGCCAGGTTCCCGATGGCCGCCTGGGAGAGGGTGGCCGCCTGGGAGAGGGTCTCCATGGCCAGCTCCTTCTGGGCGGTCAGGTCGATGACCCGGGTCTTGATACCGAACTGGTCAGCCACCTCCATGCCGTCGTCCTTGTCGATGGTGAAGTTCCGCTTGGAGCTGCAGGGCAGGATGATCCCCTCGGTGTTCTCGCAGGCCATTTTGCACAGGATGCCCACCAGGGCGGAATCCTTGCCGCCGCTGTTGCCAAAAATGATGCCGTCTGCGTGGGCCTCTGCCACTGCCTGACGAATGAATTGGATGCGCTTTTCGGTCTCTTCCGCGTAGTTTCGCATGGTCGCTCTCTCCTTCTGATTATTCCACGGTGACGGACTTGGCCAGATTCTTGGGCTTGTCGATGTCACAGCCGTTGGCCTTGGCCACATAGTACGCAAACAGCTGCAGGGGGACGATCTCCGGCAGGGAGTTGAACAGGGCCTCGGTCCGAGGGACGAAGATCACGTCGTCGGCCTCGGCAAAGATCTGCCGGTTGCCCTCCAGCACCACGGCCAGCACCTGAGCGCCCCGGGCCTTGACCTCCTTGATGTTGCTCATCATCTTCTCAAACAGCGCCTCATAGCAGGCCAGGGCGATCACCGGCCGCCCCTTCTCGATGAGGGCGATGGTGCCGTGCTTGAGCTCTCCGGCGGCGTAGGCCTCCGAGTGGAGGTAGGAGATCTCCTTGAGTTTCAGGGAACCCTCCATGCTGGCGCCGTAGTCCAGGTTCCGCCCGATGAAGAACACATCGTTGTGGCTGTGGTACTTCTCCGCCAGGGCGGGCAGGCTGGGGTTGAGGTCGATGGCCCGCTGGATCAGGCTGGGGAATTGCAGAATGGCCTCCACCAGCTCCCGGTTCCGCTCGTCGGACAGCTTGCCCATCCGCCGGGCCAGGTAGACGGCCAGCAGATCCATCACCGCTACCTGGGTGGTGTAGCCCTTGGTGGTGGCCACGGCGATCTCCGGCCCGGCCCAGGTATAGATCACGTCGTCGGCCAGCTTGGCAATGGTGCTGCCCACCACGTTGACAATGGCCAGCACCCGGGCACCCCGGGCCTTGCACTCCTTCATGGCGGCGATGGTGTCCGCCGTCTCGCCCGACTGGGAGACCACCACCAGCAGGGTGTGCTCATCCACCAGCGGGTTGCGGTAGCGCAGCTCCGAGGCCAGGTCGGCTTCCACCGGGAGGCGGCAGAGCTCCTCGATGACATATTTGCCCACGCTGCCGGCGTAGAAGGCCGAGCCGCAGGCGGTGATGAGGACCTTGTTGATCTGCTTCAGGTCCTCGTCCGACAGGGAGAAATCGTCCAGGACCACCTCCCCGTCCTTGATCCGGGGCTCGATGGTGGACTTGATGGCGTGGGGCTGCTCCATGATCTCCTTGAGCATGAAGTGGTCGTACCCGCCCTTTTCCGCTGCAGCGATGTCCCAGGTGATGCGGGAGATGTCCTTCTGGATCTCCCGGCCCAGGCTGTCGTAAACAGTGATCCCCTCGGGGGTGAGGTCGGCGATCTCGCCGTCCTCCAGATACATCACGTTTTTGGTATAGGCCACCAGCGCGGTCACGTCCGAGGCGAAGTAGTTCTCCCCGATGCCCACGCCCACGATCAGCGGGGCCGCGTGGCGGGTGGCGATGAGGCGGCCGCCGGCCTCCGCACAGAGGATGCCCAGGGCATAGGCCCCTTCCAGCCGGGCCACGGTCTTGAGCACGGCCTTTTTCAGGTCGCCCTCGTAATACTGGCCCAGCAGCTGGGCGATGACCTCCGTGTCGGTCTCGCTCTTGAAGGTCACGCCCTTGGCGGTCAGCTCTTCCCGGAGCTGGGCATAGTTTTCGATGATCCCGTTGTGTACGATGGCAAACTTGTCATCGTTGCTCATGTGGGGGTGGGCGTTGACGTCATTGGGCTCCCCGTGGGTGGCCCAGCGGGTGTGGCCGATGCCGGCGGTCCCGGGCAGGGCCGCGCCCCCCTGGGTCTTGCTGTCCAGATTTTTGATCATGCCCGTGGTCTTGATCATCTGGATGCCGTCCTGGCCCAGCACCGCCATGCCGGCGGAGTCGTAGCCTCTATATTCCAGCTTCTTCAGCCCGTCCAGCAGGATGGGGGCTGCATTCTGGCTGCCGGTAAACCCGACGATTCCACACATAGGTGTTTCCTCCTTATTTTTACTGTGCCGGCTGGGCCTGCTGCGCCAGCAGGCGGCCCATGACCTCCTGATAGGCAGCTTCTACCTGGCCCAGGTCCCGGCGGAAGCGGTCTTTGTCCAGCTTTTCCTTGGTGTCCTTGTCCCACAGACGGCAGGTGTCCGGCGAGATCTCGTCTGCCAGGACGATCGCTCCGTCTGCCAGCCGGCCGAACTCCAGCTTGAAATCCACCAGACAGATGCCTGCGGCCAGAAAAATTTCCTTGAGCAGCTCGTTGACCCGGAAGGCCAGCCGGACGATGGTGTCGATCTCCTCCTGGGTCGCCAGCCCCAGCGCCAGGGCGTGGTAGCTGTTCAGGAGCGGATCGCCCAGGGCGTCGTTTTTATAAGAGAACTCAATGGTGGGCGACGGGAAGACGATCCCCTCCTCCACCCCATAGTTCTGGGCAAAGTGGCCGGCGGAGAGGTTGCGCACGATGACCTCCAGCGGCACGATGGAGACCTTTTTCACCAGCGTCTCCCGGTCGCTGATCTCCTGCACAAAGTGGGTGGGGACGCCGTTCTGCTCCAGCATCTGCATGAGCAGGTTGGTCATGCGGTTGTTGATGGCGCCCTTGCCCTGGATGGTCCCCTTTTTCTGTCCGTTAAAGGCGGTGGCGTCGTCCTTGTACTCCACAAGCACACACGCCGGGTCCTCGGTCGCAAAGACCTTTTTGGCCTTTCCTTCATAGATCTGCGCAAGTTTCTTCATGTTCCTCGGCCCTTTCTGTGGGATTGGCGGCGGGCGCGGCGTCCTGCCGCAGTCTGGCTTACAACGGTCTTTATTCTCCCACAAACCCAAGAAATTTGCAATGGGTTCCCCGTGCTTTCTGCCATGTTTTTATCATTTTTCACCATGCCGCCGGAACGGAAGAAAGATTTCCCCGCCATCCTGTCCAAATCCCCTTCTGCCAGCGAGGAGAAAACCAGGGTACACGACTTTTTTCTTGACAGGTCCGCCCCGGGATACTATACTTTAGAAGAACGGACGAGCACTTCATGACCCGAAGTTTACTGGTCCTTTTTTTCGTTTTGAAAGGGGCACTGATCATTATGAGCAAGTACACCAAGGAAGATATCATCCGCGTGGTCGAGGAGGAAGGCGTCGACTTCATTCGTATGCAGTTTACCGACATGTTTGGCCAGGCCAAAAACGTCGCCATCACCGCCTCCCAGATCCAGAAAGCCGTAAACAACCAAATCTCCATCGACGGCAGCTCCATCGAGGGCTTTACCCGGATCCATGAGTCCGATCAGTACCTTTATCCCGACTTAGATACCTTTACCATCCTCTCCTGGTACGAGCAGCAGGGCAAGGTGGCCCGGCTGCTGTGCGACGTGTGCAACCCCGACGGCACCCCCTTCATCGGCGACCCCCGGGGCGCGCTGAAGCGGGTGCTCCGAAAGGCCGCCGACCTGGGCTACACCTTCAACGTCGGCCCCGAGTGCGAGTTCTTCCTGTTCGAGATGGACAAGGACGGCAAGCCCACCACCAAGACCAACGACGAGGCCGGCTACTTTGACCTGGGCCCCATCGACCACGGCGACCACACCCGCCGGGAGATCTGCCTGGCCCTGGAAGCCCTGGGCTTTGAGATCGAAGCCTCCCACCACGAGTGCGCCGCCGGCCAGCACGAGATCGACTTCAAGTATGCCGAAGCCCTGGACGCCGCCGACAGCATCATCACCTTCAAGCAGACGGTGAAGAAGATCGCCTATGCCAACGACCTGCACGCCACCTTCATGCCGAAACCCATCTACGGCACCGCCGGCTCGGGGATGCACATCAACATGTCCCTGTTCAAGGACGGCAAAAACGTCTTCTTCGATCCCGACGGCCCCCGGCAGCTCTCCCAGGATGCCTATCACTTCATCGCCGGCCTGCTGGCCCATGTGAAGGGCATGTGCGCCATCACCAACCCCCTGGTGAACTCCTACAAGCGGCTGGTCCCCGGCTATGAGGCCCCCTGCTATCTGGCCTGGTCGGCCTCCAACCGCTCCGCCCTCATCCGCATCCCCGCCGCCCGCGGACAGTCCACCCGGGTGGAGTTGCGGAATCCCGACCCCTCCTGCAACCCCTATCTGGCCCTGGCCGCCTGCCTGGCCGCCGGCCTGGACGGCATCGAAAAGAAGATGCTGCCCCCGGAGGAGATCACCGAAAACATTTTTGAAATGAACGCCGACCAGCGGGCCGCCTGCGGCATCGAAGACCTGCCCAACTCTCTGGAGCACGCCCTGGAAGCCATGGAGGCCGATCCCCTCATGGCCCAGGTCCTCGGCCCCCACATCTACACCCAGTACCTCACCGGCAAACAGAAGGAGTGGTACGAGTATTGCACACGGGTGTCCAGCTGGGAAGTGTCCAAGTATATGGTCATGTACTGAGCTGCCCCCTCACACCGGGAGAAACCACCATCGGTTTCCCCCGGTTTTTTGTGGGTATCCGAATATTTATTCATACTTCTTCTTTTTTATGCAATCTTTTCGTCAAGTTTACCAAAGAATATGAAAGTTTACCCGCGCTGATTTTTCGCAGCGGGCCGCTGCAACACATTGACGGCAGAGGATTTTTCAGGTATACTTAAAAGTTAGAAAATTACGTTTTCTTCAAAACGTGCCAGCAAAAAACTACCGTTTGATTCCTGATCATGGAGGGACACGATGAAAAAAGCATATCTCTATTTGGAAAACGGTCAGGTCCTGGAGGGGCAGAGCTTCGGCGCCTCCGGCACCGCCATGGGCGAGCTGGTCTTCACCACCGGGATGACCGGCTGCGTGGAGAGCCTGACCGACCCCAGCTACTATGGGCAGCTGGTGGTTTACACCTTCCCCCAGTTTGGCAACTACGGCATCTGTCAGGAAGACAAGGAGAGCCCCCATTGCCAGATGGGCGGCGTAGTGGTCCGAGAATATTGTCAGACCCCCTCCAACTTCCGCTGTGAGGAATCCGTGGACGCCTTCCTCAAGGCCCAGAACGTGGTGGGCATCGCCGGGGTGGACACCCGGATGCTCACCCAGCTGCTGCGGGACGGCGGCGTGCTCAACGCCGTCATCACCACCGAGGAGACCAAGCCCGACTTTGCGGCGCTGAAGAACTACCGGGTGACCCAGTCTGTGGAGAACACCAGCAGCACCGAGGTCCAGGTCCGCCAGCCCCAGGGCGAGGCCAAATACGCCGTGGCCCTGCTGGACTACGGCGCCAAGGAGAGCATCTGCAACTCCCTTCTGGCCCGGGGCTGTCAGGTCACCGTGTTCCCCTACAACACCCCCGCAGAGACCATCCTGGCCGGCAGCTATGACGGCGTGATGCTCTCCAACGGCCCCGGCGACCCGGCGGACAACCCCTACTGCATCCAGCAGATCCAGACCCTGCTGGGCAAGCTGCCCATGTTCGGCATCTGCCTGGGCCACCAGATGCTGGCGCTGGCCGCCGGCGCCAAGACCAAAAAGCTCAAGTTCGGCCACCGGGGCGCCAACCAGCCCGCCCTGGACCTGGAGACCGGCGAGGTCTCCATCACCAGCCAGAACCACGGGTATGCCGTGGACGAGGAGACCCTGGCCGGCACTGGCGGAACGCTGCGGTTCGTCAACGTCAACGACGGCACCTGCGAAGGGGTGGACTATCCCGCCCACCGCGCCTTCTCGCTCCAGTTCCACCCCGAGGCCCACGGCGGTCCCCTGGACTGCCTGACCGCCTTTGACCGCTTTATTGACATGATGAAGGAGGGCTTGTAATGCCGAAGGATACATCCATCAAAAAGGTTCTTGTCATCGGTTCCGGCCCCATCGTCATCGGCCAGGCTGCCGAGTTTGACTATGCCGGCACCCAGGCCTGCCGGGTGCTGCAGCAGGAGGGGGTAGAGACCATTCTGGTCAACTCCAACCCCGCTACCATCATGACCGACAGCACCATGGCCGACGCCGTCTATCTGGAACCCCTGACCCCGGAGACCATCAAGCGCATCATTCTGGAGACCAAGCCCGACAGCCTGCTGGCCGGCCTGGGCGGTCAGACCGGCCTGACCATCGCCATGGAGCTGGACCACGAGGGCTTCCTGAAAGAGCACAACGTGCGCCTCATCGGCACCAACGCCGACGCCATCGACAAGGCCGAGGACCGGCAGCTGTTCAAGGACGCCATGGCCCGCATCGGCCAGCCCACCATCCCCTCGGACACCGCCAACGACATCGAAACCTGTCTGGCCATCGCCGAGCGCATCGGCTACCCGGTCATCGTCCGGCCCGCCTTTACCCTGGGCGGCGGCGGCGGCGGCGTGGCCTACAACGCCGAGCAGCTCCGGGAGATCGGCGCCGTGGGTCTGGACTACTCCCCCATCACCCAGGTCCTCATCGAAAAATACATCTTCGGCTGGAAAGAGATCGAGTTTGAAGTGATGCGGGACCACAAGGGCACCGCCATCACCATCTGCTCCATGGAGAACTTCGACCCCGTGGGCATCCACACCGGCGACTCCATCGTGGTGGCCCCCGCCCTGACCCTCATGGACAAGGAGTATCAGATGCTCCGCTCGGCTGCCCTGAAGATCATCGAGGAGCTGGGCATCGAGGGCGGCTGCAACTGCCAGTTCGCCCTGAACCCCAACAGCTTCGAGTACGCCGTCATCGAGGTCAACCCCCGGGTCTCCCGGTCCTCCGCCCTGGCCTCCAAGGCCACCGGCTACCCCATCGCCAAGATGACCGCCAAAATCGCCCTGGGCTATACCCTGGACGAGATCAAGAACGACGTCACCGGCGAGACCTACGCCTGCTTCGAGCCTGCCGTGGACTATGTGGTGGTCAAGTTCCCCAAGTGGCCCTTTGACAAGTTCCACGGCGCCAGCCGGAAGCTGGGCTCCCAGATGAAGGCCACCGGCGAAGTCATGTCCATCGAGCACACCTTCGAGGCCGCCCTGATGAAGGCGGTCCGGGGCGCAGAGATCAAGCTGGACAGCCTCCACTACCAGGACACCAGCGGCCGGTCTCTGGACGAGCGGCTGGCCTCCATGGACGACCTGCGGCTGTTCACCATCTTCGAGGCCCTGTCCCAGGGGGTGAGCGTGGAGCACATCCACGAGATCACCAAGATCGACCCCTGGTTCATCTGCAAGCTGCAAAATCTGGTCAGCTTTGAGGCTTCCTTGCAGGGCGGCATCTCTGAGGCCCAGTACCTCCAGGGCAAGCACTATGGCTATCCCGACAAGACCCTGGCCCGGCTGGCCGGCGTGGACGTGTCCGCCCTCCCCCACCGGCTGCCCAGCTACAAGATGGTCGACACCTGCGCCGCCGAGTTCCAGGCCCAGACGCCGTATTTCTACGCCACCTATGACGAACACTGCGACGCCCGGAACTTCCCCCGGACCGGCCGGGAGACGGTCATCGTGCTGGGCTCCGGCCCCATCCGCATCGGCCAGGGCATCGAGTTCGACTACAGCTCCGTCCACTGTGTCCAGACCCTGAAAGCCCTGGGCTATGACGTGGTCATCATCAACAACAACCCCGAGACCGTCTCCACCGACTACGACACCGCCGACCGGCTCTATTTCGAGCCTCTCACCCCCGAGGACGTCATGGGCGTCATCGCCGTGGAGAAGCCCGTGGGCGTGGTGGTGGCCTTCGGCGGCCAGACGGCCATCTCCCTGACAGAATTCCTGGACAAGCAGGGCATCCCCATCCTGGGCACCTCTGCCGACGGCATCGACATGGCCGAGGACCGGGGCCGCTTCGACGCCCTGCTGGAGGACCTGAATATCCGCCGGCCCAAGGGCCTGAGCGTGACCTCCCTGGAGGAGGCCCTGGACGCTGCGGAATCCCTGGGCTTCCCGGTGCTGCTGCGGCCCTCCTACGTCATCGGCGGCCAGAACATGGTCATCGCCCACGGCCGGGAGGACGTGGAGAAATACATGACCGTCATCCTCTCCGGCGGCATCAAGAACGACGTGCTGGTGGACAAGTACATGCCCGGCACCGAGCTGGAGGTGGACGTCATCTCCGACGGCACCGACGTGCTCATGCCCGGCATCATGGAACACATCGAGCGGGCCGGCGTCCACAGCGGCGACTCCATCGCCGTCTATCCCCCCTACAGCCTCACCGACAAGATGACCCAGGTGGTGGTGGAATGCTCGGAAAAGCTGGCCCTGGCCCTGGGGACCAAGGGGCTGGTGAACATCCAGTACCTGGTCTATCAGGGTGAGCTGTTCGTCATCGAGGTCAACCCCCGGGCTTCCCGGACGGTGCCCTACCTGAGCAAGGTCACCGGCATCCCCATGGTGGATCTGGCCACCAAGATCATGATGGGCGCCACCCTGAAGGAGCTGGGCTATCCCTCCGGCCTGTGGAAGATCCCGCCTTACTATGCCGTCAAGGTCCCCGTCTTCTCCTTTGAGAAGATCACCGACGCCAACTCCCTGCTGGGTCCGGAGATGAAGTCCACCGGCGAGGTGCTGGGCCTGGGCCGGACCTTCAACGAAGCCCTGTATAAGGGCTTTGCCGCCGCCGGTTACCGGCACTACGCCGGCAAGGGCGTGCTGCTGAGCGTGGAGAACCATGAGTTGCCCGAGGTGGTGGGTCTGGCCAAAAAGTTCCACGATCTGTCCATCCCCATGTACGCCACCAAGGACACCGCCGAGGCCATCCGTTCCCTGGGCATCCAGGTCACGGAGGTCCCCCACATCGTCCCCGGCTCGGAGACCTACCAGCTCATGGAGCAGGGGGAGATCGGCCTGATCGTCTATACCGGCGCGCTGTATGACGACACCATCCGGGAGTACATCGACCTGCACCGGGAGGCCATCCGGCACTCCATCGCCTGCATCACCGCCCTGGACACCGCCAACGCCATGGCAAACATGATGGCCAGCCGTTTCCACCTGTACAACACAGAGCTGGTGGACCTGAACCACATGCGCAAGGAGCGGCAGCTGCTCCCCTTCGCCAAGATGCAGGGCTGCGGCAACGACTACATCTTCTTCGACAACCGGCAGGGGCTTATCTCCAGCCCCGGCTCCCTGTGCGTGAGCCTCTGCGACCGGCACTACGGCATCGGCGGCTACGGCATCGTCCTCATCGAGGACTCCCAGGTGGCCGACGCCAAGATGCGGATCTTCAACCGGGACGGCACCGAGGGCGGCATGGCCGGCAACGCCATCCGCTGCGTGGGCAAGTACCTGTATGACAAGGGCTTGGTGAAGAAGGAATACATGACCATCGAGACCGCCGGCGGCGTGCGCAGCCTGCTGCTGTACATCCGCAACGGCAAGGCCAACACCATCAGCGTGGGCATGGGCAAGGCCGACCTGGACACCAGAAGCCTGCCCACCACCCTGCCCGGCGCCACCATCATCAACCGGCCGGTGGAGATCGCCGACAGCACCTACAACATCACCTGCGCCAGCGTGGGCAACCCCCACTGCGTGGTCTTCTGCGAGGACCCCTCTGCCCTGGATCTGGAGACCCTCGGCCCCAAGTTTGAATACGCCGCGTATTTCCCCGAGCGGATCAACACCGAGTTCGTGCGCATCGTCAACCGCGACACCCTGCGTATGCGGGTCTATGAGCGGGGCAACGGCGAGACGGTGGCCTGCGGCACCGGCGCCTGCGCCGCCGTCATTGCCGCCACGGAAAACGGCTATGTGGAAAAGGGCAAGGACATCACCGTGAAGCTGGTGGGCGGCGACCTGGTGGTCAACTACACCGACCACGAAGTCATCCTCACCGGTGACGCCGTAATGGTCTATGAGGGCACCGTAGAATATTAAGCTCCCTCTGTCTGCCCCTGCTGCAACGCAAAAAATGCCTCCCTGGTTTCGGCCAGGGAGGCATTTTTTCTTGGCAGTTTGTTCAAGACATGGTGATCAGAAATTTACAGTCCTCGTCCCCTCGCAAAATGGTGCGGCAGGCCTCCACCGTCACCGTTCTTTCCGGCCAGAAAGACCGGAGCAGTTCCAGAATGCTCTGCCGGGAACATTCACACAGATGCGGCGTGTGCAGATAGCCCTCCCGGACCAGAGGACAGGTACACTGCTTGAAGTAGAGACAATACTGGCGGTTGGGGACCATCATCTCGCTGTCCACGCCGTCCACCTCATTGAGCTTTTCAAAGAACCGGTTGCAGTCCCCCTCCGCCTGCTCATACAGGCTGCGGTAAGGGGGCAGGTCTCCCCGCTGCAGGCAGGCCTTGCTGCACTGGGCCAGCAGGGTCTGGCGCTGGGATTCCTCCAGGCTGTCCAGGCCCCGGGCAAAGCCGTGAAACCAAAACTGAATCGCTTTCTCCATGCTGCTTCCTCTCCTTGGGGTTGGGATCGGCCTTATCATACGCCCTTTTTCCCGCTGCGTCAAATTTCCCCCCTTCTTCTGCAAAACCGGGACCCTTTCCCCTGCCTTCTCATAGGATAGACTGTCCCCGGGCGGGCCGCCGTCCGGGGAGAGATGAACCTGAGGAGGAATTTCATGCTTGACGGCTTTTTTCAGCTGCCCTATCCTGTCCAGGCCCTGGGCGCGACCCTGCTGACCTGGGCGCTGACTGCCCTGGGCGCCTGCGTGGTCTTTCTGGTGCGGCAGCCCAACCGGAACGTCATGGACGCCATGCTGGGGCTGGCCGGCGGGGTGATGGTGGCGGCGGCCTTCTGGTCCCTGCTCTCCCCCGCCATCGACATGGCGGAGGACCTGTCCATGAACCCCTGGCTGACCGCCCTGGCCGGTTTTCTGGGCGGCGGCGTGCTGCTGTTTTTCGGCGACCGGCTCTTCACCCGTCTTTCCGCCCGGCGGACTCCCGCCGCCACGTCTCCCACCGGGCTCAAGCGCTGCGCCATGCTGGTCTTTTCCATCACCCTGCACAACATCCCCGAGGGGATGGCCATTGGCGTGGCCTTTGGCTCGCTGGCCTACGGGCTGGACGGGTCCACCTCTGCCGGGGCGTGGATGCTGGCGGTGGGCATCGGCCTGCAAAACCTGCCCGAGGGCATGGCCGTGAGCCTGCCCCTGCGCCGGGAGGGCTACGGGGCAGGGAAAGCCTTTTTCTACGGCCAGCTCAGCGGCATTGTGGAACCCATTGCCGCCGTGCTGGGGGCGCTGCTGGTGCTGAAGGTCCGAGCCTGCCTGCCCTTCCTGCTGGCCTTTGCCGCCGGGGCCATGATCTATGTGGTGGTGGAAGAGCTGATCCCGGAAAGCCAGACCAACGAGAACAAAGATTGGATGGCCCTCTTTACATTGGTGGGCTTTTCTGTCATGATGGTGCTGGACGTGGCCCTGGGATGAGGCCCGGCCAAAAACCACCACAGGAGGCAAGAACCATGGGTGTTCGTTTGAATGAAGACAAGGCGATGGTCGCCAAGATCCGGGAGGGCCTGAAACAGAAGGGCGGCTACTGTCCCTGCAAGCTGGAGGTCTCCCCCGCCACCAAGTGCATCTGCCAGGAGTTCAAAGACCAGATCGCCGACCCCGACTACGAGGGCTACTGCCACTGCATGCTCTACTACAAGGCCAAGGACTGACGGCATAGTTTTCCCCCGCCCCGCATATGGTTCAGACAGGCAACGAACTGAGCAATTTTGGAGGCGGTCTGAACATGGAACAAAAGGAAAACCGGGTGGTCCTGCGGGGGACCGTCGCCGGAACTGCCGTGCTGTCCCACCAGGTCCACGGCATCGACTTCTATCGTTTTCCCCTTGCCGTTCCCCGGCTGTCCGGGCGGGAGGATGTGCTGAACATCCTCTGCCCCGGCCCGGCGGAGACATTGCCTGACCGGGGGGCGTATGTGGAGATCACGGGGGAGGTCCGCTCCTTCAACAACCGCAGCGGCGTGGGCAGCCGGCTGGTCATCACCGTGCTGGCCCGGTCCATCGTCCCGGGCCAGGGCGCGCCCTGCAACCAAGTGTTCCTGCAGGGGACCTTGTGCAAGCCGCCCACCCTGCGCCGGACCCCGTTGGGCCGGGAGATCTGCGACCTGCTGCTGGCGGTGAACCGCCGCTACCGGCGGGCAGACTACCTGCCCTGCATCGCCTGGGGCGCCCTGGCCCACCAGTGCAGCCAGATGGAGACCCGGGACTGCCTGCGTCTGGAAGGCAGGCTGCAAAGCCGGCTGTACCGGAAGGTCATCGACGAGACGGTACAGGAGCGGACGGCTTTTGAGATCTCCCTGTCCGCGCTCCTGCCCTGCCAGGACGATCCCTCGGCATAAGCCCCAAGAAGGCCGGCAACGGCCTTCTTTTTTTCTGCCCGTTCATACTTTCTTCACATGCTTTTGCTACACTTTTTTTGTCCGTATTCTAACAACCCATCCCCACGAGAGGAGCTTCCCATGTTTCAACGCCACCTTGCTCTGTGCCTGGCCTGCACCGCCCTGCTGGCGACCCCTGTGTCGGCGGCCCGGGTCACCGATGGCAGCGGGCTTGCCCAGTCCGTCACCGGCAACACCTCGGTCACCATGCCCACCGACGGGACCATCTCCTTTGAGGGCATCCGCGCCCGGGTCCAGACCAACAACCGCAGCCTGAAAGCCGCCGAGGAAAACCTGAAATCCGCCCAGGCCATGAACTGGGACGAGCCCATCGGCGAGCTACAGGACGCCATCGACGAGATGGAGGACCAACTCGAGCTGCTGCTCAACAGCACCACCGGCAGCTTGGAAATGGCCCAGCAGCAGTTGGCCGCTGCCATCGGAAAGATCACTGTGGCAGGGGGGCAGATCTCCGGCCTGCAGGATTTTGCCAACAGCCTGATCCTGGTCAACACCCTCAACACCGCCAGCCAGCTGAGCAAAATGCAGGCGGCCAGCCTGGAAGCCTCTCTGGAATCCATGGAGACCCAGCTGGAAGACCTGAAGGAACAGAAAGAGGACTACCAAAAGACCCTGGAAGACACGGAACATCAGATCGACTATGCGGCCGACCAGACCGTCTCCGGCGCGGAGTCCCTGTACCTCACCATCCTGTCCACCAATTTGCAGCGGGAGAGCCTGCTGGAGACCCTGGAAAGCACCAAGCGGTCTCTGGATGAGGTCCAGCTGCGCTATGACCTGGGCCAGGTGTCCCAGCTGACCTTGCTCCAGGCCCAGAACGGCTACCAGAGCGTGGAGACCTCTTTGGCCTCCCTGGAGAACACCCTCTCCTCGCTGACCGGCTCCCTGCAAACCCTGATGGGAGACCCGGCCACCGGCCAGCTCACCCTCACCAACATCCCCTCCGTCACCGAGCAGCAGCTGTCCGCCCTGTCTTACGCCACCGGCCTGACCCGGGCCAAGGAACGCAGCTACACCCTCTATGCCTCCACCCGGGCGGTGGAGAACGCAGAGGAGGAGATGAACGACGCCAGACGGGACGAGGGCAAGGACAGCTACCAGTACAAGATGGCCGCCTACGCCTATCAGGCCGCCCTTTACCAGGACCAGGCCACGGTGGCAGAGTTTGAGCTGGCCTTCCAAAATCTGTACAAAGCCATCCCCCCGGCCCAGGCCGCGCTGACCGACAAGGAAGCCGCCCTGGACTACGAGGAACAGGTCTATGCTGTGGCCGAGAAAAAGCATGCGCTGGGCCTGCTGTCCAACAACGCCCTGCTGGACGCCCAGGTCACCCTGCACAGCGCCCAGCGGGAGGTCCAGGCCGCCAAGCTGGATCTGTTCACCGCCTATCACAACTACGATCAGGCCGTGCAGAAGGGGCTGGTGAACAGCGGCGGCTGAGCCGTTTGCACCTGCGGACAGGCCGTAAGAAACTCTTTAGAAATCGTTTACAAAACCGTCACGGAATTCATAATTTGGCCACATCATTCCAATATTTTGGTCACAATTCTTCTGTAAGATAACACCTGTAAGAAGCAGAGATCAAAAACCTTCTGCCTTAACTTACACACTCTCTTTTCTCTCTCTTTTCTCTCTTAAAAAGGACGGCAGCGATCTGGGAAGTCGCTGCCGTTCCTTTTTGTCTTTTGGGGATTTCTGCCCCGCAAGCGGGAGAGAAATCCCCCTTTGTGTTCGTCCATTTTGGTTTTTATTGCGTTTCACCGGGGTACTTTTGTTTTTTCCTATGTGAAAAAAACCTGCTCATTGTATAAAAAATCTGTAAGACGGCGTTGATTTTTTTCACATCTTATGGTAATGTGTAATAGTACAATTTGTCCTCGGCCGGAAACGATTGTCGAGATCTCTGTCGACCGTGACAGCGCTTTCAGTCAGGCCAGTTGGTTCTTACCAATGTAAAAAGGAGAAAACCCCATCATGAATTTTGAACTGAACGAACAGCAACTTTCGATCCAAAAGATGGCCCGTGACTTCACCGAGAAAAAGGTCGCTCCCAAGGTACTGGAGCGGGATGAGTCCCGGGAGTACGACGTATCTCTGTACCAGGACCTCTGTGATCTGGGCTTCATCGGCCTGCCCTACGCCAAGGAATATGGCGGCCAGGGGCTGGGCTACATGGAGTACGCTCTGGCCGTGGAGGAGATCTCCAAGGTCGATCCCTCTCTGGGCGTGTCCTTCTCTGTGGCGACCTCTCTGTACGGCGGCAGCCTGTACTTCTCCGAGGCCACCGATGAGCAGCTCAAGCGGTTCATGCCTCCCGTGCTCCGGGATGGGCACCTGGGTTCCTTCGGCCTGACCGAGCCCACCGCCGGCTCCGACGTGAGCGGGATGCTCACCTTCGCCCAGCGCGACGGCGACGAATATATCATCAACGGCAGCAAGTGCTTCATCACCAACGGCCCGCTGTCCGACTACTTCTGCGTCTATGCTCTGACCGACCACGAGCTGGGCCCCAAGAGCATCGCCACCTTCGTGGTGGAGCGGAACACCCCCGGCTTCACCATCGGCACCCGCCACGACACCATGGGCATCCGCAGCGCCATGGTCAGCGAGCTGCACTTCGACAACGTCCGCGTGCCCGTGGCCAACATGATCACCCCCCCGGGCAAGGGCTTCGTGGCCGCCATGAAGACCCTGGACGGCGGCCGCATCGGCATCGCTTCCCAGGCACTGGGCATCGCCGAGGGCGCCTTTGAGATCGCCCGGAAGTATCTGATGCAGCGCGAGCAGTTCAAAAAGCCCCTGTACAAGAACCAGCACCTGGCCTTCCGCATGGTCGACCTGGCCACCGAGATCGAGATGGCCAAGTACCTGGTCTACAAGGCCGCCTGCGACAAGGACGAGCACAAGCCCTTCTCCGCCTCCGCTGCCAAGGCCAAGCTGGTCGCTGCGGAGACCGCCATGCGCGTGACCACCGACGCCGTGCAGATGCTGGGCGGCAACGGCTTCATGAAGGAGTACCATGTGGAGCGCCTGATGCGGGACGCCAAGATCACCCAGATCTATGAGGGGACCAGCGAGATCCAGAAGATCGTCCTCTCCAAGGGCCTGTTTGCCTGATTTTCCTCCTTCTTTTCCCTTCCGAAAAAAAGGGCCGAACCTGTACAGGTTCGGCCCTTTCTTGTCCCTCTCAGCAGTGTGTCCCTCTCAGCAGCGCAAATCCGCCCTCCGGCACTTTGTGCCGGAGGGCGGAACAGGGGGCGATATTATTTCATTTGTTCGTCATAGCCGGCCCGCTCACCGCCGATGTACTTCGGACGGACCCGCGCCGCCAGCACCATGGCCTCGCCAATGTGGTCCTGCTCCAGCCGGACGGGAACTGCCACATGCTTCAGGTGCATCCCGATCAGTGTGCCGCCGATGTCCAGGCCGCCGTCTGCCCGGACCGCTTCCAGCGCCACCGGATGCTGGAAGCCGTGGTACGCTGCCGTGGCAAAGGAACCGCCTGCCTTGGGGCGGGGGACCACGTTGCAGATCTCCGCGTTTCCGGCGGCTTCCGCCTCCAGGATGATGGCCCGGTTCAGATGTTCACAGCACTGGGCGGCCAGCCAGATCCCCTTGGGCTGCAGGGCCTGCTGGATGCCCTCATAAATGGCCTGGCCGATCTCCGGGCTGGAATCGCTGCCCACTTTGTGGCCGGTGACCTCGCTGGTGGAGCAGCCCACCACCAAGATCTGTCCCTTCTGCAGCTTCCCGGCCTGGCAGATCTGCTCCGCAGCCAGACGAGCTTCGTTTCGAATTTGCTCTAACATGATAGACAGCACCTCGTTCCAGATTCTTTCTGCGGACAGAGAAGACCTTCCTCTGCTGCCCGTTGTTCTGCTTTTTATTATACGGAATTTTTTCCCCGTTTAACAGCCCCAAACGAAACTTTTTTCATAAGGTCACTGCTTTTTCGACGGCGGCAGCGGCAATGTCCGCCGCCGGACGAACTTATCCCGGTGGAAATAGAGCCATTGAAGCACCCGCACGATCTCCGAGGCGATCAGGATCCCCAGCACGATCCCCAGGACCATCATCCCGGTCTCCTTGGCCTTCTGGATCATGCGGACCATGTCCTCCGAGATGATCGCGTTCATGGTGTAGTACAGCGCGCCGCCGGGCAGCAGGGGCACGATGCCGGGGATGAGGAAAATGGTGGCCGGGGCCTTCCGCAGCCGGGCAAAGCACTCGGCCCAGAAACAGATCCCCATGGCCGCCACCAGCGCGCTGCAAAACACCGAGCCGGTCTGTCCCCGCACCACCAGATACAGCACCCAAGACAGCGCCCCGCCCAGGGTCGCCAGGAAGAGATGATTGGGACGCACATGGAAAAACAGCGCAAAGGCCAGGGTCCCTAAGCCGGCGCACAGCACCTGCAGCACTTCTTCTGTCATAGCATTCTCCCTCCCATCATCAGCGCCACGGCATAGCCCAGGGCAATGGCGCCGGCGATCAGCATGGCCTCAATGAGCCGGTAGACCCCGGTGAGGATGTCGGCGTAAAAAAACTCCCGCACCCCGTTGACCATGGCCAGCCCCGGGATGAAGAGCATGATGTCGCCGATCATGATCCGGTCCAGGTCCGCGCCGAAGCCCACACCCACACAGCCCAGGGCCAACAGGCCCGAGAGGAAGCAGGCCACGGCGGTGTAAATGATCCGGTTCTGGTGGTGGACCCGGCGCACCTGTTCCATCAGGTAGATGAGGCCCCCGATAAACCCAGAGGCCAGACCGTCCAGAACGCTCCCGCCGAAAAACACCGCAAAGGCGCCCGCCGCCACCACATAGCCCAGCAGCTCCCGCCAGGACCAGCGCACCGCCGGGCGCTTCATGGCAAGGGGGAGGTCCTCCATGGCCGGGGGCTCCTGGCAGATGTGCCGGGAGGCCGCGTTGAGCAGCTCCAGCCGCTCCAGGTCGGTCCCGGTCTTGTCCGGCAGGATCATGCAGGTGCTGGTGTAGTGGACCCCCTCGGGGGTCTTGACCGTCACCGCCGCCTGGGTGGCCATGACGTGGGCGTCCAGCACCTCCAAGCCGTAGGCGCGGAAGATCCGGGCCATGGTGTTCTCCGCCCGCCAGCCTTCCGCGCCGCACTCCATCATCTGGCGGCCAATGTTCAGGGTATACTCCACCAGATACTCCAATTCCTGTCTTGTCATGGACAGCCTCCTCTCCCCTACAGTATGTCGGGCGGCTGCCGCTGGCAGCCGCCTGAAAGGATGCCATATCTTACTCCAACCGCCAGAAAAAAACAAGGGGCGAATCCCACAGAAGTCCCGCCGCCGGACGGGGGTTTTTCATGGAAAACCATCGGGAAAAACTCTCGTTGACTCTGGAAGGAACATCCTTTACAATGAGGGCAGTGCGCCGCCCCGGCCATAGGGGCGGCTGCGGCCCGGACCGGCGGGTTCAGGCTGCCACCAATGAAAGGAGTCTGCCATGAAACGCTTCCTGCTTCTCCTCCTGCCCCTTGTCTTTCTTTTGGCCGCCTGCGGCGGCAAACCCGCGGCCTCTGCCGTTCCCATGCCCATCGACGGCGGGGACGAGGCCCAGATCCAGCTGGACCCCAACGATCCCCTGACCGGCTATCTGGACCTGCGCCAGCTGCCGGAGGAGACCGCCGCCGCCGCCAGCCAGGCCCTGGCCCTCACCAGCCAGGACAACGACGTCCAGGCCACGCTGCAAAAGGCGGTGGGGGACGCCGGGCTGCTCTATCTCACCTTAGAGGTCACCTATCCCGACCGCGTGGACCTGTCCGACGCTCCCCAGCAGCTTCAGGACAACCTGGTCCTGGCAGAAGGGACCATCACGGACCCCAGCCAGATGCCCGAGACCTCCTTCTCCGACGGGTGTCACATCACCTGCCAGGGCTCTCAGGTCTCGGAACACACCATCAACCTCCTCTTCACCGTCTCCTGCGATCCCCCGCTGCTCACGCCGGGCAAGGAGGTCACCCTGCTCTACCGGGACCACCTGGGGCAGTCCGCCCACCTCTTTTCCTGGACGCTCCAGACCGAGGCCCCGGCCCGGCAGGCAGAGCTGGTCCGCCAGGACGGCACCGTGGTGGGCAGCGCCGCCCTGTCCCTTTTCTCGGCCCACCTCACTCTCCAGGACGCCGCCCTGGCCCAGCTGACAGCGGCCCAGTTACAGGAGACCTTTGCGTTCCTGGATGCATCCGGGCAGGCGCTGCCCAGCTTCCAGGCCGCCGCCGTCCACCAGGAGGAGAACGCCCTGTCCCTGACGGCCCAGTCCTTTGTCCCCACATTGCCGGATCAGATCCACGCCGTGCAGCTGGGGGACCAGACCATCCAGGTCCGTTCCGACGGACAACCATCCTGACGCCGCCGTCTGCCGGAGGGGACTTTCCCCTCCGGCTTTTTGATGACTTTGCCGTTTGGATGCCTTTTTGTGGTATCCTATGAGGATAGAAGGAAAGGAGGGACTCCCATGGTCAACATCCTCATCGCAGAAGACGAGCAGCCCATCGCCGACCTCATCACCATGGCGCTCAAACGCGCCGGGTATCGCTGCACCTGGGCCGCTGACGGGGAGCGGGCCGCCGATCTGGCCGCTTCCCACCCCTATGACCTGGCCCTGGTGGACGTGATGCTGCCGGGGGCCGACGGCTTCGCCCTGCTGGAATACTTTCGCGCGCTGGACCTGCCGGTGATCTTCGTCACCGCCCGGACCGCAGTGGCCGACCGGGTCAGAGGGCTGAAGCTGGGGGCAGAGGACTACATCGTCAAGCCCTTTGACATCGCGGAGCTGCTGGCCCGGGTGGAGACCGTGCTGCGCCGGTTCCACCGGACGGAGGACGTCCTCACCCTGGCCGGCCTGCGGGCCGATCCCCGGGCCAGGAAGGTCTGGCGGGGGGAACAGGAGATCGCCCTGACCCCCAAGGAATTTGACCTGATGCTGCTCTTTCTCCGCAACCCCAACGCCGCCCTGTACCGGGACACCATTTATGAACGGGTGTGGGGCGGAGAGCTGGCTTTCGGCAGCAAGACCGTGGACCTGCACGTCCAGCGCCTGCGGAAAAAGGTGGGCTGGGAGACCCAGCTGCGGGCGGTGAACAAGATCGGCTATCGGCTGGAGGTCCCCGAATGAAGTTCCGCCTGAAAACCACCCTTTGTCTGGTCTGCCTGCTCTCCCTGCTGTTCGGCGGGGGGAGCAGCGCGCTCATCGCCCTCTCCTTCCAGAGCGCCCTGGCCAGAGAGCAGGAGGCCGCAAAAGCCGCCTATACCCTGCTCCTGCACACGGTGCAGCTGGTGTCCCGGATCGAGGTCTGGACCACCCCGCAGGAGGCCGCCCGGGTGGTCCAGCAGCTCTCGGCCCAGGGCAGTCTGGCCTGCGCCGCCCTGTCCCTGGTCAGCGCCGAAGAGGTCCTGGTCCTGCAGGGGGATGCCGCCCCGGGTCTGGAAGACCTGAAGGGACTGGCCGACCAGAAGCACATCGTGCAGACCACGTTTTCCTATCAGGACCGCCACTATCTCCAGCTGGCCGGCCAGATCGACCTGCTGGGGCAGCCCCTGCTGCTGAACGTGGCCTATGACATCTCCCCCGTTTACCAGACCCGGCAGCAGCAGCAGCAGGCCTTTGGGCAGATCTTTCTGGCCTTGCTGCTGGTCTGTGCGCTGGTCTCCTACAGCACCGCCTGGGTCCTCACCCGTCCCCTGGACAAGCTGGCCAAAACCGCCCAGGCCCTGGCAGACGGCGACCTCTCCCGCCGCTCGGGCATCACCAGCCGGGACGAGATCGGCGCACTGGCCCGGGAGTTTGACGCCATGGCCGCCCAGCAGGAGGCCCACATCGCCGCCCTGCAAGCCACCATGGAGGGCCAGGACCGCTTCATCGGCAGCTTTACCCACGAGCTGAAAACCCCCATGACCGCCATTCTGGGCTATGCGGACCTGCTGCGGCAGGGGACCCTCTCCCCCGCCGAACAAGCCCAGGCCGCAAACTATATTTTCTCCGAGGGGAAGCGGCTGGAACGGCTGTCGCTCAAGCTGCTGGACCTGCATCTGGCGGAGCATCAGTCTCCCGCCCTGGTCCCTGCGGACCCGACAGCCCTGCTCCAGGACCTGACCGCACCCCTGGCGCCCCGGCTGGCAGCCCAGGGCATCGCCCTGACCGTCCAGGGAGAGGCGGGCCTGTGTCTGCTGGAACCCGATCTGTTCCGCTCGCTGGTCCTTGATCTGCTGGACAACAGCCGCAAAGCCATCGAGGGGACCGGGACCATCGCCGTCACCGTGTCCCTGACGGAACAGGGCTGCTGCCTCACCGTCCAGGACACCGGCCGGGGGATGCCCCCCGACGTTCTGTCCCACCTGACGGAGGCTTTCTATCGGGTGGACAAGTCCCGCTCCCGGGCCCAGGGCGGCGCGGGGCTGGGGCTGGCCCTGTGCCAGCGGATCGTCTCCCTCCACGGGGGAAGCATCCACTTTGCCAGCCAGCCCGGCCAGGGCACCACCGTCACCGTTTGCCTGAAAGGAGGCCGGCCATGCGTTTCAGAATGACCCCCCTGCTGATCCTGCTGGCAGGTCTGCTGACCGCCGTCGGGTTCCTCCTGCCCTGGGTGGTCTCCGGCTGGCAGGACCGGCAGGCGGAGGGGCAGATCCTCTCCTACCAGACCAAACCGGCGGCGCTGTCCGACCTGTTCTCCCACCTCCAGCTGGCGGCCAGCGGCTATGAACAGCTTTCGCTGGACCAGGGCGACAGCAGCGCCCTCTCCCCTGCCGAGGCTGAGACCGCGGCCCGCCGGGCGCTGGCGGCCATGGCGGAGGCCGGCCTCTCCTTTCTGGGGCAGGAGGATCTGTTTTCTCCGGCCCGATGGACCTTTTCCTCTGCCACCCCCTTTGTGGCGGTGGGCAGCGTGGCGGTGTCGCCCTCGGTCGTGCCCCAGCGTCTCTTCCGCACCAACGACAGAGGAAACGCTCGTGACAAGTATGTCGTCGTGGAGAACGCTGTGGCAGAGATCTTCTGGTCCTGCACCTTCACCAACGCCCAAGGACAGGAGCTGCTGCTGGTCCTGGATGACAGCTTTCAGAAAATGCTGTCCTTTCACTACCGCAGGCCCCTGCCGGACGGCGGCGAGGCGTTTTCCTTCTCCATGGCGTCGGCCCAGGCGATGCAGGCGTTCTGCCAGGAATACTACGCCATCGACCCGGATCAATTCGATCCCCCGGAATTTCTGCCGCCTGCCAGCTATCGGTTTCCTTTTGTCACCGACCAGGGCAGCACCGTCCCGCTGTCGCTGCAGCTGGATGCCGACCGGGAATTTCTGACTCTGACCTTCAACTTTCCGGCGCTTTGATGCCGTTCGGAGGGCGTTTGGCGGACGGTTTGTCCCCGTTTCCTGATAGGCTTGTCCCATCAGGAGGTGATGGACATGACCATCCGACGGCTCTCCTTCTTCCTTGCGCTGCTGGGCCTTCTGACGGTCGGGCTGCTGGGGCTGGGCAGGAAGCAGATGGCGGCGGGATCGCCTGCAGCACCCCCCTCTGCTCCCGTCTCCGCCGCCCCCGTCAGCCAGACGCCGGACCGGACGGACGACCTGCTGACCCTGGTCAACGCGGCCCACCCCCTGCCGGACCACTGGCAGCCGGATCTCACCGTGGCCGAACACGGGCACCAGGTAGACCGGCGCTGCGCGGCGGCGCTGGAGGCCATGCTGGCGGACTGTCGGGCGGCGGGCCTCTCCCCGGTGGTCTGCTCCTCGTACCGCAGCCCGGAGAAGCAAGCTGCCTTGTACAACGATCTGGTCGAAAAGCTCCGCCGCCGGGGCAGCAGCCCGGCCCAGGCCGCCCAGGACGCCGCCCGGGAAGTGGCGGTCCCCGGCACCAGCGAGCATCAGCTGGGGCTGGCGGTAGACATTGTGGACGCCGGCTACCAGCTGCTGGACCACGACCAGGCCCACACCGCCGTGCAGCAATGGCTGCTGGAACACTGCTGGGAGTACGGCTTCATCCTGCGCTACCCCACCGGCAAACAGGCCGTGACCGGCATCATCTACGAGCCTTGGCACTACCGCTATGTGGGCCGGGACCACGCCAAAGCCATCCAGGCCGCTGGGCTGTGCCTGGAAGAATATCTCCGCTGAACGCAAGAAACCACCCGCACCGGGGCTGTCTGGCCCCCGGTACGGGTGGTTTGTTTTGGTCGCTCAGTTGAGGAAATCTTTCAGCTTCTTGGAGCGGCTGGGGTGGCGGAGCTTCCGCAGGGCCTTGGCCTCGATCTGACGAATGCGCTCCCGGGTGACGTTGAACTCCTTGCCCACCTCTTCCAGGGTGCGGGTGCGGCCGTCCTCAATGCCGAAGCGCAGCTTGAGGACCTTCTCCTCCCGGGGGGTGAGGGTGGACAGCACGTCCACCAGCTGCTCCTTGAGCAGGGTGAAGGAGGCGGCCTCCGACGGCTCGGAGGCATCCTCGTCGGGGATGAAGTCGCCCAGGTGGGAGTCCTCCTCCTCGCCGATGGGAGTCTCCAGGCTGACAGGCTCCTGGGCGATCTTCAGGATCTCCCGGACCTTGTCCACGGGCATGTTCATCTCCTCGGAGATCTCCTCGGGAGAGGGGTCGTGCCCCAGCTCCTGGAGCAGCTGCCGGGAGACCCGGATGACCTTGTTGATGGTCTCCACCATATGAACGGGGATGCGGATGGTCCGGGCCTGGTCGGCGATGGCCCGGGTGATGGCCTGCCGGATCCACCAGGTGGCATAGGTGGAGAACTTATAGCCCTTGGTGTAGTCGAACTTCTCCACCGCCTTGATCAGGCCCAGGTTGCCCTCCTGGATGAGGTCCAGGAAGAGCATCCCCCGGCCCACATACCGCTTGGCGATGGAGACCACCAGACGGAGGTTGGCCTCGGCCAGGTTCTGCTTGGCCCGCTCGCCGGCCTTGATGAGCTTTTCCATCTGCCGTCTGGTCTCGGCGTCCAGCTCCACGCCTTCGGCCTCCATCTCTTCCAGCTGCTGCTTGGTCTCCTGGCCGGTGACCATGGTCTGGGCCAGGGCCACCTCCTGCTCACTGGTGAGCAGGTCCACCTTGCCGATCTCTTTCAGGTACATCCGCACCGGGTCGTCGATGCCGAAGGAATCCACCAGCGTGTTGGGGTCCACGATCTCCTCCTCGGGGATCTCCTCGATCTCCTCGATGGGGGGCATGTTCTCCCCGCTCAGCTCGGGCAGGTAGTCCTCGCCGGCGGTGTCGATGCCCATGTTCTCCAGCACGTCATAGATCTTGTCCATCTGCTCGGATTCCAGGTCGATCTCCTCCAGAGCCTCCATCAGCTCCCCGGAGGACAGACGGCCTTTTTTCCGGCCCTTGTCCAGCAGATCGCCCAGCTTTTCCGCGCCGCTCAGGCCGGCCACGATCTTCATGATCTCCGCCTTGCCCGCCTGCAGCTGCTCCTCGGTGACATGGATCAGCTTTTCCTTTTCCCGCTTGGTTTCCGGTGTCTTTTTTTCGCTCATGGTATCCATCTCCTATATACTTTTCTTTTTCCGATAGGTTTCCCTTGCGGCCAAAAGCACCGCTTCATCGGTGGTGGGTTGCTGTTTCATGCGTTCGGTTTCCAGCACGGCGCGATAGTCGGCCATAGCCGCCGCCCCGTTTTCCAGTGCCGCCGGCTGGCCTAAGATCTCTGCCAGCAGGGTACTCTCTTCCCCCGTCAGCTCCCCTTCCAGCGCGCCCAGCTGGAGGGATCTGCCCTGGTCCAGGTGGTCCAGCAGCAGGCCGTAGAGCCTGCCCAGCACCGGCGAGGAGAAGTCCTCCGGCTGCAATCCCTGGGTCAGCTTGACCAGGGAGCTGTCCAGCATCAGTAGCCGCAGGATGCCCTCTTCCGCCCGGGCCGAGCGGGGATTGTCATAATGGAGCTGGCGGGCCTTGGGCTGGACCCGGTTCACCGGAAGCAAGTCCCGCCGCTCCTGTTTCTTCTTGGCTTGATACAGGCGCTGGCTCCGGCAGCGCTTGATCTCCTGGAGCAGGGCGTCCTTGCCCACGCCGGCCGTCTGGGCCAGCTGGCCGGCATAGACCTCCCGCTCCACAGGGCTGTCCAGCCGGGACAGCAGGTCCGCTCCGGCCCGGGCAAACTCCACCGTCTGGACCGGGTCGGTCAGGTCATACTTCCCTTGCAGCTGGCGCAGGTTATAGTCCACATAGTTCTCCGACTGGTCCAGCAGGCGGGCAAAGGCATCCCGTCCGTATTTTTTGAGAAATTCATCCGGGTCCTTGGCCCCGGACACCCGGAGCACCCGTACCTGCAAGCCTGTTTTCTCCAGCAGAGGAATGGCTCGTCCCGCGGCCTGGACCCCGGCGGTATCCGCGTCGTAGCAGATGACCACTTCCTTGGTAAAGCGGGAGATGAGCTTGGCGTGGTCTGCCGTGAGGGCGGTGCCCAGGCTGGCCACGGCGCAGTCAAAGCCCGCCTGATAGAGGGAGATGGTATCCATATACCCCTCCGTGAGGACGATCCGGCCCAGCTTGGTGTTCTTGGCCAGGTTCAGGGCAAAGAGGTTGCGGCTCTTGTTGAACACCGGGCTGTCGGGAGAGTTCAGATATTTGGGCGTGCCGTCCCCCAGCACCCGGCCGCCGAAGCCGATCACATCGCCCCGCAGGTCGATGATGGGGAACATGACCCGGCCCCGGAAGCGGTCGTAGATCCGCCCCTTCTGGTTGCTGGCCGCCAGACCGGCCTCCAGAAGCTCCTGCTTTTCATAGCCCAGCTGGGCCATGGCCCCGATGAGGCTGTCCCAGCTGTCCGGGGCAAAGCCCAGGCCAAAGCGGGTCAGAATTCCCCGGGACAGACCCCGGCTTTGCAGGTAGGCCAGCCCCGCCTGCCCGGCCGGGCTGTGGAGCTGCTGGTGGAAAAACCGGGCGGCCTGCTTGTTCAGTTCCAGCAGACGGCCCCGTTTGCGGCGGCCCCGCTGGTCGTTGTCCCCCTCGGGAAAGGCCATCCCCGCCCGCTTGGCCAGCAGGCGGGCCGCATCCACGAAGGGCAGGTTTTCCACCTCCATGATGAAGGACAGCACCCCGCCCCCCTTGCCGCAACCAAAGCAGTGGTACAGCTGCCGGTCCGGCAGAACGTGGAAGGAGGGGGTCTTTTCCCCGTGAAAGGGGCACAGCCCCCAATAGCTGCCCCCCTTGGGGGTCAGGCGGACGTAATCGGAGACCACGTCCACCAAATCGCTGCGGGCCACCAGTTCATCCAGAAACGCCGCGGGGATCATGGGCTGGGCCTCCTTTCCGTTTATTTCACCGACCACGCCAGCGGCACAAAGGCCTCGCAGTATTTTTCCACGGCGTAGTTGTCGGTCATCCCGGCGATGTAGTCGCACACGGCCCGGTCCACCCCTTCCCGCAGGCGGATGTCCTGGTAATCCGGCGGAAGCTCGTCGGGCTTTTTCTGATAGTGCTCAAACAGACGGGCGATCATCTCCTGGGCCTTGGATTCCTCTCCCTTAGCCAGGGGATTGTGGTAGACCGCCTCGAACATGAAGCTCCGCAGGGCGGCCATGGCCTGTCCGCAGGCCGGCGACTGCACGATCTCGTCCTTCCCCTGGCTGGCCCGGATCACGTCCCCGGTGAGGGTGTTGATCCGCCCGCTGTGGTCAAACCCCAGCACCTGAGACACCTCCAGCGGGATGTCCAGGGGATAGATGATCCCGCCCCGCATGGCGTCGTCGATGTCGTGGTTGATGTAGGCGATCTTATCGGCCAGGCGGACGATCTGCCCCTCCAGGGTCTCGGCCTTGTCCGGCCCGGTGTGGCAGAGGATGCCCCGGCGGACCTCGTAGCAGAGGTTCAGGCCCTCGCCCTCCTGTTCCAGCCGCTCCACCACCCGCAGGGACTGCTCGTTGTGGCGGAAGCCGCCGGGCAGGATCTCGTCCAGCACCCGCTCTCCGGCGTGGCCGAAGGG
Organism: uncultured Eubacteriales bacterium; assembly: GCA_934597725.1. GTDB lineage: Bacteria > Bacillota > Clostridia > Oscillospirales > Oscillospiraceae > Evtepia. The sequence goes on along the minus strand of CAKTSK010000003.1, from coordinate 58,430 downwards.
GGTGTGGCCCAGGTCATGGCCCAGGGCGATGGCCTCGGTCAGGTCCTCGTTCAGCTGCAGGCCCCGGGCGATGGTCCGGGCGATCCGGGCCACCTCCAGGGTATGGGTCATCCGGGTGCGGTAGTGGTCCCCCTCGGGCTGAAGAAAGACCTGGGTCTTGTGCATCAGGCGCCGGAAGGCTTTGCAGTGGACGATCCGGTCCACATCCCGCTGGTAGCAGGTGCGGATCTCACAGGGTTCCAGGGGCCGCTGGCGGCCGCGGGACCGGGACGCCAGGGCGGCGTAGGGGGACAGGTGCTGGGCCTCCAGGGCCTCGGTCATCTCACGCAGGGACATGTCTGCTCACTTCTCTTTCCTCAGCATCGGGCATTCGCCACATCCAGGGAATGTCTAAAAGTTTATACGAAAAAAATGTGTGGTTTCCTGCTTCTCAGGAAAACTTTTTGTGAATTTTTTGTTGGCAGGCTCAGGGCTCCCCCACCGGCGCGGCCCGAAAGACCTCCCCCAGCCGCTGGGCTGCCACCTTTCCGGCGCTCACCTCGGTGATCCGGGCCTCATAGGCCGGCCAGTTCTCGGCCGGCAGCAGGGCGGGGATGCGGACCTGGGCGCCGTACTCGATCTCTCCCAGCACCCCCTGGGCGGCGGCGATCTCCTGCTTCATCCGTTCCAGCAGCGGATAGGGGCACTCCACGGCGGTCTCCGCCCACTGGCGCACCACGGCGATCCCGGCCTCGGTCAGGCTGTCCTTGGCCGAGCGGGTGTAGGCCCGCAGCAGGCCGCCGGTGCCCAGCAGGACCCCGCCGAAGTAGCGGGTGACCACGCAGCAGACGTTCTCCACCCCTTCCCGCCGGAAGACTTCCAGCATGGGCTGGCCGGCGGTGCCCTGGGGCTCGCCGTCGTCGGAATAGCGGGTGATGTTCCCCTCCCGCAGCAGGTAGCACCAGCAGTTGTGGCGGGCGTCGTGGTATTTGGCCTTCATCTGGGCGATCTTTTCCCGGGCCTCCTCCTCGGTCTCCACCTTCCAGAGGTGGCCGATGAACCGGGAGCGTTTCTCTGTAAATTCCGTCTCGCTGTCCCGGGCGGGGACGTAGTATTCCGCCATGTCAATCCTCCCAGAATTCCTTAGGGGGCTGCCAGCCCCCGGTCACATACTCCTTGACCTGGCCCACGGTCTTTTCCGAGCAGACCGCCTGGACCAGGATGGTCTGGTCATACTCCACCGACTCCACCTTGGCTTCCCGGTAGAGCATGTCCAGCACGCCCCCCTTGTCATAGGGCAGGGACAGGGTGACCCGGTGGAACCCGGTGTCCAGCCGCTTGCCGATCATGGCCAGCAGCTTGTCCAGCCCCTCGCCGGTCTTGGCGGAGATGGAGACGATGTCCTCCCCATGGGGGCGGATCTCCCCCACATAGACGTCGGATTTGTTGAACACGTCGATCCGGGCCGTGCGCTCTGCGCCCAGCTGGCAGATGAGGGCTTCCACCACCGCCGCCTGCTCCCGCCACTCGGGGTTGGAGGCATCGATGACGTGCAGGATCAGGTCGGCGTAGCTCAGCTCTTCCAGGGTCGCCTTGAAGGCCTCCACCAGGTGGTGGGGCAGCTTGCGGATAAAGCCCACCGTGTCGGAGATGAGCACCGTGCAGGTGTCGGAGATCTCCAGCGTCCGGGTGGTGGTGTCCAGGGTGTCGAAGAGCCGGTTCCGGGCCGGGATGCCCGCGTCGGTCAGGGCGTTGAGCAGGGTGGACTTTCCGGCGTTGGTATAGCCCACGATGGCCACCACCGGGACCTCGTTCTTCTCCCGCCGGTCCCGCTGGACGGCCCGGATGCGCCGCACCTCTTCCAGGTCCTCGGTGAGCTTGGCGATCTTGCGGCGGATGTGGCGGCGGTCGGTCTCCAGCTGGGTCTCGCCGGGGCCGCGGGTGCCGATGGGCGACTTGCCGCCGGAGGCGGTCTGGCGCACCAGATGGCCCCACATGCCCGTCAGGCGGGGCAGCAGGTATTTGTATTGGGCCAGCTCCACCTGGAGCCGGCCCTCCTTGGTCCGGGCCCGCTGGGCAAAGATGTCCAGGATCAGCCCGGCCCGGTCGATGACCTGGACGCCCATTTCCTCGGTGAGTACCCGCTGCTGGGAGGGAGACAGTTCGTTGTCAAAGACCACCAGATCGGCCTCCTGGGCTTTGACCAGGTCGGTCACCTCGGCCACCTTGCCCTCGCCGATGAAGGTCCGGGCCTCGGGGGTGTCCCGGTTTTGCAGAACGCTGCCCACGCAGACCCCCCCTGCCGTCTCCAGCAGGGCCTCCAATTCCTCCATACTGGTTTCGGTGGCGTTGTCCTCCCGGGACAGGCTGTTGGCGTTCAGGCCCACCAGAACGGCACGGTTGCGTTTTTCTTCGGTGCGATATTCGGTCATAGGAGACCTCCTTTGTCTGTTTATTGTTCCTGGGTTTTCACCAGCACCCGGGTGATCTCGCCCACATACATCCGGTGGTAATCCTTGGCCGGGTAATGGGTCAGGGCTTCCTGGTCCATGTGGGCCGGGTCCAGGTCGTTCCAGTAGCGTTTTTGGCACACCAGGACCAAGTCGGCTTCCTGGGGATAGGCCGCCTGCCCCTCCCCGGCCACATGGAAGCCGCAGGCGGCAAATTTATCCTCGTCCCGGCCGCTGACCGCGCCGCAGTAGGCCAGCTGCTTTTTCCACCGGGGCGAGAAGAAGGACAGGGTAAAGCTCTCCTGTTCCTCCAGAAAGGCAAAGGTGTGGCGCTGGGGCCGCACATAGATGGTGGCCACCGGCTTGTTCCACAGCACACCCAGGCCGCCCCAACTGGCGGTCATGGTGTTGCAGCGCTGGGGGGTCCCGGCGGTGATCAGGGTCCACCGGTCGGCCAGCAGGGAAAAGACATTTTCTGTCAGGTCTTTGGGGTCAATGGAGCGAAACATGGCGCGTACCTCCTCTTTTCACGGGACCTGTCACCAGGTCTCTGGTCCAGTTTATGCGGCCTGCCGGGACGCAACCCCCGTTTGTTTCGACAAACGGAAAAACCCGTGCCGGGAGGGCACGGGTCCAAAGACAAAATCTTTTAGTTTTCCAAACCGAACTTTTTGTTGAAGCGGCTGACGCGTCCGCCAGTATCCACCATCTTCTGCTTGCCGGTGAAGAAGGGGTGACACTTGGAGCAAACTTCTACTCGGATGTCCTTCTTAGTAGATCTTGTCTCGATCACGTTGCCACAAGCACAACGGATTGTGGTCTGCTCATAATTGGGATGGATGCCTTCCTTCATGCGTGTTCACCTCTTTCTGGTATCAAAAAATATGTGCGCTCCGCAAGCGCATGATAAATGATAGCACTTTTCGCAGGAAAATGCAACTCTTTTTTTCACAAATCTTGAACTTTTTTTGGACTCACGACACGTCTACCCCCACGCCCAGGGCCAGAAACCACAGCAGGCGATGGACCACAGGCTTTCCGGTGACCTGTTCCAGGGCGTAGGCATAGGCCGCCATCTGCCCCCGGTAGCGCCGGCTGCGCTCCTCCAGCGCGGCGGGCGGGATGCGGTCGGTCTTAAAATCCACCAGGGTGATCCCCTCGGGGGTCTCAAACCAGCAGTCGATGACCCCTTGCAGCAGCACCTGCTCCCCCGGTGGGACCTGGGGATAGAACTGCCGGGCCTCGGCCAGGACGGAAAAGGGGGCCTCCCGGCGGAGGCTGTCGCTCTGCCGCAGCTGCCGGCCCAGCGGACTGGCAAAAAACCGGGCCACGGCAGCCGGGTCCACGGTCCGGGCCTGCTCCGGCGTGAGGTACTCCTGGGCCACCAGGCGGTCCACCTCCTGCTGTACCGCTGCTGCCGAATCGGTGTGGGACAGCCGGATGCTCTGCATCACCGTGTGGATGGCCGTGCCCCGCTGGGCGGCGGTGAGGCCCAGGGCCCGCTGGGCAAACTGGGGCCGGTAGAAGGGGGCGGGTTCCTCCGGCTGGGTCTGGCGCAGCAGGAACACCCCGGTCTCCTCCCCTTCCTCAGCCGCGACTTGCGTCGCGGTGACCTTGGCGGGGGTGGCCGCTGCCTGTTGATAGGGGGAGTGCCAGCGCAGCCGGGCCAGCAGTTCTTCTGGCGACAAGTCTGTTTCTTCCTGGCGGTGCTGGGCGGCGGGGCGGGCCGTCACCTCCTGAGAGACGGCGCCCCCATGGTAACAGATCTTCCAAGGGGGGCCGAAGTCGGCCAGCGGCAGGGGGAGAGCCTCCCGCTCCATGGCCTGCCGCAGGGCGGTCCCCTCCGGCCGGGCCAGGGCCGTGAGCAGGACCCACTGCCCCACACTGCTGCACCCGGCCAGCACCCGGGGATCGGCAGGACAGCTGACCCCCTCGGCCAGGTTCTTCAGGTCCGTGACCCCATAGGACAGGCTGTGGGTGAGGATGAGCTTCTCCTTGGCCCGGGTCATGGCCACATAGAGCAGGCGCATCTCCTCTGCCAGCAGCTCCTTTTTCAGGGCCAGGGCCACGCCGGACCGGGCCAGCGTGGGGAAGGCCACCATGGTCTCCCGGTCCAGCCCCTTGGGGCCCAGCCCCAGCTTGGGATGAAAGAGGACGGGCTTCTGGAGGTCGCTGTAGTTGAACCGCCGCCCCAGGCCGCACAGGAACACCACGGGGTATTCCAAGCCCTTGGAGCGGTGGATGGACAAGATCTTCACCCCGGCCTCCTCCGAGGGCGCGCCGGGAGGCTGCCGCAGGCCGCCGCTCTCCCGGACCCGGTCCAGGTGCAGCAGGAAGCCAAAGAGGCCCTTGTGGCCCGTTCCCTCAAACCGGCGGGCCAGCTGCACAAAGGTCAGCAGGTTTTCCCGGCGCTGGTCTCCCTCGGGCAGCGCGCCAAAGACCTCCAGCATCTCCGTGCGCCGGTAGAGGTCCCAAAGGATCTGGTGGCTGCTCTGCTCCCCCGCCACAAAGCGCAGGTCGGCCAGCAGGGCCAGAAAGTCCACACAGTCCGGCCACCCCTGTTCTCCTGCCGCCAGCAGCGCAGCATAGAACGAGCCCTCCGCCAGGGTGCGGATCTCCGCCAGCCGGTCCCCGGAGAAGCCCACCACCGGCGAGCGCAGCACCGCCAGCAGGGGGATATCCTGGCGGGGGTTGTCGATGATTTGCAGCCAGGACAGCGCCACAGAGATCTCCGTGGTCTGGAACAGATCGGCCCCCTCCTCGGCAGACCAGCCCACCCCCTGCTCATCCAAAGCCTGGGTATAGTAGGCGCGCACCGGCCCCGGCGAGCGCAGCAGAATCGCGATGTCATCCGACCGCAGCGGGCGGGTCCCCCCGGCGCCGTCTGAGACGGGGAAGCCCTCTGCCAGCAGGGCGGCGATCCGCCGGGCCACGAAGCGGGCCTCCAACGCGCTCCGGTTCTGCTTGTCCTCGGTCAGGGCGGGGTCCTGGGTAAAGTCCAGCACATGCAGCTCCGTCTCATAGCCCGCTCCTGCCGGGAAGGTCCCGCCGGGATAGAGGGCTTCCGCGTCGGTATACGCCATCTCACCCAGCTGCTCGGACATGATGTTGCGGAACAGATCGTTGGCCGCTTCCAGCACCTGGGGCCGGGAGCGGAAATTCTTGGACAGGGTGATCCGCCGGTCCTGCCCCGGCTGCGCCTGATCGTGGGGAAGGAAGGTGCGGTATTTTTCCAGAAAAATGGTGGGGTCGGCCAGACGGAAGCGGTAGATGGACTGCTTCACGTCCCCCACCATAAACAGGTTGCGGCCCTGCTGGGACAACGCCCGGAAGATGGTGTTCTGTACCTGGTTGGTGTCCTGGTATTCGTCCACCATGATCTCCACATACTGGCTGCCCCACTGGCGGGCCAGCGGGGTGGGCTGACCATGCTCGTCCACCAGAAGGCGGACGGCACAGTGTTCCAGGTCGGAAAAATCCAGCATCGACCGCTTTTTCTTCTCCTGGCTGTAGGCCTGGGAAAAGGTTTCTACCAGGTCCAGCAGCCCGGCCATAGCCGGGTAGACCAGGGCCATGTCCTCCAACAGCGGCGCGCTGGGGCTGACGAACTGGCTTTCCAGCTCCTCCACCGCCTTCTTGCACCGGCTGCGGATGGCTTTGATCTGCTCCTGGACAGCCGGGTCCTCTACGCCGCGGGCCGCCTTGAGCTTGGGGAAGGAGATCGTCACAGAAGCCGCCCGGTCCCAGTTCTCCTTGGCCGCTTGGACCAGCTGCACCAAGTCCTGCCGGGTGGTCTCCAAACTGTCCAGATAGGCTTTTTCCAGGGCGGGGTCTGTCTGGGCCAGGTCACAGGCCCGGGCCAGCTGCCGCTCCCAATAGGCGGCGGTCTGGGCCGCCTCCTCCAGCAGCAGGGCGCCCCAGAGGGTCTGGCCCACGTCGGTGACCGCAGACAGATCCAGGGCCTGCCGCTGGGCTTCCAGCCAGGCCAGCGGGTCCTCGGCGCTCTGGGTCTTGCCGTATATGTCCAGCACAATGTCCATCAGCCGGCTGTCGTCCCGGCCGGCGGTGAGGATGTCCAGCAGCTTGGCAAAGTCTCCCTCCGGGTCGATCCCTTCGTACCGCTCTTCCAGCACCCGGTCCAGGGTCCGCACCATGAGGACCTGGGCGTCCTCCTCTTCGCAGAGGATAAAGTCCCCGGGCAGGTCCAGCAGCTGGCCCCACTGGCGCAGCAGGACGGTACAGAAGGCGTGGATGGTGGAGATCTGGGTCTGGTAGAGCCGGACGGTCTGCCGCCGCAGGTGGGCGTTGTCCGGCTGCTGGGCCAGGGCCTCGGCGATCTCCTGGGCGATGCGCCCCCGCAGCTCCTCTGCGGCGGCCCGGGTGAAGGTGATGATCAAAAACTCGTCGATGTTCTTTCCCTCAGAAAGGATGCGGTCCATCAGCCGCTCCACCAGCACCCGGGTCTTGCCCGACCCGGCCGCTGCGGAGACCAGCAGACCGCCGCCCCGGTTTTTGACCACCGCCTCCTGTTCAGGCGTCCGTTTGACCGCCATGGTCTTCCTCTCCTTCCTCTTTCTGGGCCAGCCAGTCCCAGAAATCCTTGTTTTTCACCGACGGCACCCAATGCCGCCGGTCCTGATCCGCTTCAAACTGGCAGGCCCGGAAGAAAGGACAGAACTGACAGGCGTTCTTCTCCGGCCCCCGCCAGAAGGGATCGGCGTCGATGTTGCCCCGGGCGATCTCCTGACAGATCTCGCTCAATACCTGCTGGATGTGCTTTTTCAGCCGTCCCAGCTTCTGGGCGTTCACCAGCGCGTCGCCGGTGATCTTTCCCGTCCGGGCGCTCACCCGCAGAGGGAGGAACCGCAGGCCCCCTTCGCTGTGCTCCATGGCCTGTAAGACCGCCTCGTCGTCCAGCACCAGGCCCCGGCGCACCAGCTCCTTGTCCAGCAGCTTCCGGCGGGTGGCCTCGTCCATGGTGCGGCTGCCGGCGATCATGGCGTCCCGGGCAGGCAGGTAGAGCACCCCCGCCGGAATGGGCGGCTGCCCGAACAGCCGTTCCCCCCGCTCTTCCAGGGTGAACAGATAGAGCAGCATTTGCAGGCCCAGCCCGTGCCAGACCTCTGTCAAGTCGAAGGACTGGCGGCCGGTCTTATAGTCGACCACCCGCAGATAGAGCCGACCGTCCCGGACCCAACCGTCCACCCGGTCCACAAAGCCGGACAGACGCAAAGTCACGCCGGCCTCCTTGAGTTCCACTGGCGGCAAGGTCTGCCCCGGCCCGAAGCCCAGCTCGAACAGGATCGGCTGAAAGTCCGAGGACCGCAGCTCCTCGGTCACGTTCTGCACCACCGCCCGGACGTTGTGTTCCAGGCGGCGGAACAGGTATTGAAACCGGGGCGTCTGCTGGGCCATCCCGCCCAGCTCCTGGGCCACATAGGCCGCGATCGCCTGGGTGGTCAGCTCTTCCAGACGCTGGTCGGAGAGCTGCGGAGCGCCCCCCTCCTCTTTCGCCGCCCGCAGGACAAATTCCAGCACAAAATGGATGAAGGTGCCGTACTCCGGCCCGTGGAACCCCGCCGGCCGGCGCTCCCGCGCCCCCAGCCCATAGCGGAGGAAGTAGGCAAAGTGGCAGGAGCGGTACTGATCCATCCGGGAGGCGGACATGGCCACCTTCTCCCCATACAGCGCCCGCACCGCCCCCGGAGAGAGATGCCCCCGCCGCCACTGCCGGCCCCGTTCCAGCTGCCGGAACACCCGGCGGCAGGCGGCATCTTCCGACAGCGCCGCCCGAACCTCCGGCAGACGGGCCGCCATGGCCCGCAGCCGGTCAGGGGAAGGGGCGGGGCGCCCCGTTCCCCCGGCCTGGGGGAAGAGGGTCTCCAGACGCCGGACCAAAAAGGAGGGCCGCTTTTCGCCGCCGCCCTCCCCCTGAGCGGCCCAGGAGACATACAGCCGCCGGGTGGGCTGGGCACAGGTGGTATAGACGATGGTGTTTTCCCGGCTGATCTTTTCTTCCAGCCGGGGGGAGAGGGTCAGGCCGTAGTCCTCCAACAGCTCCCGGTCCCGGTCGGTGAGCAGGCCCTGGCCGGGGGTGACCTGGGGAATGGCGCTCTCGTCCGCGCCCAGCAGGAACAGGACCTTGCAGGCCCGTCCTCCCAGCCGCTGGGCGTCGCCGGCCGTCACCCGGTCCAGAGAGGCCGGGATGGTCCCCACGCTGTACCGGGACAGCAGCAGCCGCAGCAGCCGGGAAAACTCGCCCAGCTCGGCCTCTCTCTCCCCCAGCATCCCGTAGCACTGTTCCAGCGCGCCGCAGAAGATCTCCCAAAGCTGGCTGACCTGCCGGGCCAGTTCCGGCTCGCCCCGGTCCAGCAAGAGGGCGCTCCGGGCTTCCAGGGCCTCCGGGGCCTGGATCTCCTCCAGAAAGCGATAGAGCGCCAGCACCTGCTGGCCGAGGGTCCCCCCCGCCTGCTTCCGCAGATGTTCCAGCGGGGTGATGACCCGCAGGCGCAGGGCGTTGAGGTCCGCCAGCTCGGCTTCGTCCTCGGGGGTGAACTGCTGGTGGTAGCCGCCGGGGTGGAGGGTCCAGCCTTGGGAGGCCGTCCAGCGGCTGCCCCACAGGTCCCAGGTGAGGACATAGTTCTCCAACCGGTCACACTCCTCGGGGGTGAGGCCGGCCAGCCCTGTTTTCAGATAGCGAAAGACATCCTCGTAAAGATAGCCTCCGGTCACGGTATCCAGGGCGGCGGTGACCAGCGTGAAGAGGGGTTTTTGCAAAATATCCGTTTTGTCCGCCTGGAACAGCGGCAGCTCATACTGGGCAAAGATGCCCTCCAGCTGCTCCCAATAGGGGTCGATGTTCCGGGCGGCGATCACGATGTCCCGGCAGCGGACCTCTCCCCGCCGCACCAGTTCCCGGATCTCGCCCGCCGCCCAGGCCACCTCCTCCCGGGGGGAGGGCAGCACCCGCACGACGACGCTGTCGTCCCAGGGGCCTTGGTAGGGCGCAAGGGGCGGCCGGAACAGGGCCTGCTCCACATGGGCCAGGGGCGGGGTCCTCTGGGGGTGGTCAGACACACAGGTCACCTCTGTCACCGGACAGCCCACCCGGGCCGCCAGACGCTTCAGCCGGGCGATGGTCTGCGCTGCCGGCGCGAAGATCCCCTCGTCCTCTGCCGCGTCCCAGGTCAGCGAGACGGTGACCGTGGGGGCCTGCCGGAGCATCTGTTCCAGCACCAGACCCTGCTGGGGCGTAAAGTCGGTAAACCCGTCCAGATACACATCCCGGTCCCGGAAGAAAGGGGTCTGCTGCAAGCCCTCTGCCAGACGGGTCAGGCGGTCCCGGGGGTCCATGGCCCCCCGGGCCGTGAGGGCCTCATAGGCCCCGAAGATGAGGCCCAGGTCCCGGAGCTTTTCTCCGTCCAGTCCCTCGGTCTCCTCCCCCACCTGGAGCAGCTGGCTGCCGGTGACGCAGCAGCTTTTCAGCTCGTCCATGGTGGTCAGCAGGCTGGCCAGAAACTCCGGCTTCCGGGCGGGCAGGGCATAGACGGTCAGGTTGGCCTGCACCCCCCGCAGGGCGTCGTACATGGTCAGCAGCCGTCCCCCCTCGTCCAGCACCGGGCGGGCCGCGCCGCCGGTGCGGGTCAGGACCCGATTGGCCAGACGGGTGAAGGAGAGCACCTCCCCATAGGCCCCGGCCTGGTTGCCGTTGTCCCGGCACAGGCGCACTTCCATCTCAAAGGAGGCCTGCTCCGGCACCACCAGCAGCTGGGGCCGGCGGGTCCCCTCCTCTTTCATGCGGGCCAGGGTCCAGGCAGTCTTTCCGCTGCCGGCCCGGCCGGTGAGAATCCGCAGCATGGTCCTTCCTCCCTCAGAACCGGGAGAGCAGGCCCGACAGCCCCTCTTCCCGGTAGATCTTCTGATAGACTTCCAGCTCTCCCTGGATCAGGCCGTCGATGGCCCGCATCCCCAGCACCTCCACCGGCGCTTTGTCGTCGGTGAGGATGTGGTCGCCGCCGGTGTACGGGCGCAGGCGGCGGGACACCTGGTCCATCTGCTGGGCCAGGTCCGGGGCGGTCACGCCCTCCCGGCGTTCTGCCAGCCATTGGAGGGGGTCTCCGTCCAGGGCGGCGAAAAGCTCCCGGTTGGTGGTGTGGGGCACGTCTGCCGTGGCCACATAGGGAAAGACGCTGGCAATGGTGTCGCACAGGGACTGGTTGATGCTCCCCTCCCCGTCCGAGTGCATGTTGAGGTTGACCACCATTACCCCGCCGGGGGCGAGATGCTCCCGGACCAGGGTAAAGAACTCGGTGGTGGACATCTGAAAGGGGATGGTGATGTCCTGGTAGGCGTCCACCTGGATCACGTCGTACTGGGTCTCCACCGCCTGGAGGTAGGCCCGCCCGTCATAGGTGGTCACATCCACCTGGTCCGGCAGGTCGAAATAGGTGTGGGCCAGGCGGGTGATCTTCTCGTCGATCTCCACCCCTTCCACCGAAGTTTTGGGAAAATAGCGGGTACACTGGCGGGCAAAGGTGCCGGTCCCATTGCCCAGAACGAGGATCTTTCCCGGCTTGTCCTGTAAACCCGCCATCACCGGGGCGGCCAGGGCGTCGTCGTAGTACATCCCTGTCATGCCGTCCTCCTTCATCTTCACCGACTGGACCCCAAAGAGGACGTTGGTGGAGAGGATGGTCCGGTCCTGGGTCTCTTTCACTTGCAGGTAATTGTATACCGACTCTCCCTCATAGGTCAGGTCCTTTTCCCAGAAGGCAAACCCGCCGGTGCTGCCGAACACCGCGCACAGGACAAAGAGAAGGGCCGCCGCCAGACAGGTCTTCCACCGGACTCTGGCGCTGAGGAAGTAGACCAGCCCGATGACCAGCAGGATGCCGGAGAAGAGCAGGAAGGTCACCGCCGTCCCCACCGCCGGGATGGTCACAAAGGTGGGCAGGAAGGTGCCCAGGATGCTGCCGATGGTGTTGAAGGCCCCCAGGGTCCCCACCACCTTGCCGCTGTCCTCCAGGCTGTCCACGGTATACTTGACCAGGGAGGGCGTCACCGTCCCCAGCAGAAAGAGGGGAAAGACAAAGAGGACCATGCAGGCGCAAAAGGCCGCGATGATGAGGAAATTGGTGTTGATGGTCAGCACCAAGGCCCCGGAGATCCCCAGGATGATGTATTTTCCCACCACGGGAATGGCGGCGATCCACACCGCCGCCACCAGCAGCCGCCGGTAGAGCCGGTCGGTGTCCGGGTCTTTGTCCGCCGTCCGGCCGCCCCAGAGGTTGCCCAGGGCCATGGCGATCATGATGGTGCCGATGATGATGGTCCAGACGATCTGGGAGGAGCTGAAATACGGGGCCAGCAGCCGGCTGGCCCCCAGCTCCACGGCCATCACGGAGACCCCGGCAAAGAACTCCGTCAGGTAAAGATAGGCTTTGTTTTTCAGGAGGGGGCGTGTTGTCATCTCTCGTTCCTTTCTGTTAAAAAACGGTACAGCGTTGGCTGTACCGTTTTTCTTGTCCTTTGAAGTGCCGTGCCTGGGGCTTACAGGGTGTCGTTGCTGCCCAGAACATGGAGGATCTTGTCCTTGACCAGGTCCTTGACGTACTGACGGCCCACTTTCAGATAGCTGCGGGGGTCGAAGTTGGCCGGGTCGGCCAGCAGCTGCTGGCGCACGCCGGCGGTCATGGCCAGGCGCAGGTCCGAGTCGATGTTAATTTTGCACACAGCCATCTTGGCCGCCTGCCGCAGCTGGTCCTCGGGCACGCCGATGGCGTCCTTGAGCTGGCCGCCGTTGGCGTTGATGAGCTCCACATAGTGGGGGGTGACCGAGGAGGCCCCGTGCAGCACGATGGGGAACCCGGGCAGCCGGCGGGAGACCTCTTCCAGGATGTCAAAGCGCAGCTGGGGCTTGGTGCCGGGCTTGAACTTGAAGGCGCCGTGGCTGGTGCCGATGGCAATGGCCAGGCTGTCCACCCCGGTGGCCCGGACAAACTCCTCCACCTGGTTGGGGTCGGTATAGGAGGAGTCGGCAGCGGAGACGTTCACGTCGTCCTCGATGCCGGCCAGACGGCCCAGCTCCCCTTCCACCACCACGCCGTGCTGGTGGGCATAGTCCACCACCTGGCGGGTGAGGGCGATGTTGTCCTCAAAGCTGTGCTTGGAGCCATCGATCATCACCGAGGTAAAGCCCCCGTCGATGCAGGCCTTGCAGATCTCAAAATCCTCGCCGTGGTCCAGGTGCAGGGCGATGGGCAGGCCGGTGTCCTCCACGGCGGCCTCCACCAGCTTCATGAGGTAGCCGTGCTTGGCGTACTTCCGGGCCCCGGCAGACACCTGGAGGATCAGGGGGGAGTTGGTCTCCCGGGCCGCCTCGGTGATGCCCTGGACGATCTCCATATTGTTGACGTTAAAGGCGCCGATGGCATAGCCGCCCTCATAGGCCTTGCGGAACATTTCTGTGGTAGTCACTAACGGCATAATACCGCTCCTTTCCAAAGAATTCGGATAAATTATTGTACCAGTATTCCAGAAGAATTGCAAGAGCGGATGGGATATGTTATGATGCTGGCAAGGAACACTCCGACACCACCGCTTGTTTCCACAGATTTTCTATCGGGAGGTTTTTTATATGGAACATTTGAACGGGGCCTGCATCATCGGCCAGTCCGGCGGACCCACCGCCGTCATCAACGCCAGCGCCCAGGGGGTCATCCAGACCGCGCTGGCTTCCCCCCACATCACCCGGGTGCTGGGGGCCGCCCACGGCATCAAGGGCGTGCTGGCAGACCAGCTCTACGACATGAGCCGGGAAGACCCGGCGGAGCTGGACCTGCTCCAGTTCACCCCCTCCTCCGCCCTGGGCTCCTGCCGGTATAAGCTGGCAGACCCGGACCAGGACGACACCGACTACCGCCGCATCCTGGAGATCTTCCAGAAGTACGACGTGCGCTACTTCTTCTACAACGGCGGCAACGACTCCATGGACACCTGCAACAAGATCAGCAAGTATATGCAGCGGGTGGGCTATGCCTGCAACATCATCGGCGTGCCCAAGACCATCGACAACGACCTGTCCGGCACCGACCACTGCCCCGGCTACGGCAGCGCCGCCAAGTACATCGCCACCTCCTGCATGGAGCTGTACCAGGACGCCCGGGTCTATGACACCGGCACCGTGGTCATCGTGGAGATCATGGGCCGCCACGCCGGCTGGCTGGCCGGGGCCGCCGGGCTGGCCACCTGGGCCGGGGCCGGACCGGACCTGGTCTATCTGCCCGAAGTGGATTTCTCCATGGAGGACTTCCTGGCCGATGTCCAGCGGATCTATGAGGCCACCGGCAACTGCCTGGTCGCCGTTTCCGAGGGCATCCACTATGCCGACGGCACCTTCGTCTCCGAGGCCAAGACCTCTGCCACCGACGGCTTCGGCCACGCCCAGCTGGGCGGTCTGGCCGCGCTGCTGGCCAACGTGGTCAAGGAAAAAATGGGGGTCAAGGTCCGGGGCATCGAGCTGTCCCTGCTCCAGCGCTGCGGCTCCCACCTGGCCTCCCGCACCGACGTGGAGGAGGCTTACAACGCCGGCAAGGCCGCCGTGGAGGCCGCCGTGGACGGCAAGACCGACCAGATGGTGGGCCTGGACTGTGTCCGGGACGCCGACGGCTATCGCTGCCAGACCAAGCTCGTTCCCCTGACCCAAGCCGCCAACACCGAGCGCAAGGTCCCCCGGGAATGGATCAACGCCGCCGGCAACGGCGTGGAGCAGGCGTTCGTCGACTACGCCCTGCCTCTCATCCAGGGTGAGGCCGCTCGGCCTCTGGACAACGGACTGCCCCGCTTTGCCAAGCTGAAAAAGGTCCTCACCACCGACTAAGCAGCATCTTCCAGGACAGCAGAAAGGCCCCCGGCGCAGTGTGCGCCGGGGGTCTTCGTTCTTCAGCTGCTTTTGCGGGGGATGAGCAGCATCTGACCGGGGCACAGCTCTTCCGAGGCCAGCCCGCTGGCCTCCAGGATCTCCCGGTCCGTGGTCAGGTAGGCCTTGGCCACCGACCACAGGTCCTCCCCCGGCCGAACCGCCCGGAGGGTCACAGAGGGCTGCCGCTCGGCCTCCTCCCGCTTCTCCCCCAGCAGGATGCGGGACAGGACCGGGGTCTCCTCCTGGGCCAGGGTCATCCAGCGGAAGGACAGCGGGGCGCTCACCTCCACGCTCTCCCCCTGGGCCGTGGCCGTGGGTTCCCGGAGCAGCTCGGCAGTAAACCGGCACAGCCCTTCGCCCTGGCCGGGCAGACGGTGCTGCACCGCGCCCCGGTGGTGGGCGGCGGCAACGCCCTCGGGCGTCTCATAGAGGACCACCGCCTCCACCTCCTGGGTGAGGACCCGGTCCTCTCCCTCCTGGCTCTGGCTGGTCCGGCCCAGGCGGAGCTGCAAGTCCAGCAGGTTGCCCGGCGCGCCGCCGGTCTCCACCGTCTCCCGGAAGGTCTCCTGCTCCTCCCCCTGGCCCAGCAGGCGGCACAGGGACAGGGTCTCCTCCTCGGTCTGGAGCTGGTAGTCGGTGCTGTACAGATCTTCCAGCACGTCAGCCATCACTTCCCGCCGCAGCACCGCCTGAGCCTGCAAAGCCAGCTCCACCTGAAAGGTCCGGCGGTCCTCCTGGCTGGGGGTACACTTGACCTCCGTGAAGAGCAGGTCCATGTGGCACAGGCCCTCCTCGGCGTCCTCCCCGGCGTCCATGATCTGGGAATAGGGCAGGTGGAACTCCCCGGTAAACAGGGCGCCGTCCTCCCCCCGGCACAGCAGCTGGAGGATCGCCTCGCCCTTGAACACCAGCTTGCTGCCGATGATCCGCGCCTCCGTGCAGACGCACTGGGCCCGGGTCCGCAGCAGCTGGGCCGGGTCCGGCCGGCCGGCGGGCAGGACCACCGCATCCTGGTAGGTAAAGTTCTTCTCCTGGACATAGACCGTCTGAAAGCTCTGGAGCTGGCCCGTTTTCTGCCGGATGCCCTGCTTCTCCCCGTCCTCGACTGCCGCGGTCAGCCGCTGCTCCTGGGGCGCAAAGCCTTCGATCTCCAGGCAATACCCCACCCGGACCAGCACCTTCCGGGGATTGAGCAGGTGGACATCCACCGACAGCACTCGGGGCAGCACATGCAGCTGGCTGCGCCGGGTCAGCCCCTTCAGCTCCGGCGAGGCGGAAAAGGGCAGGGCCACCTCCATGGCGCACACCCCTTCCTCTCCCTCCGGCTGATAGAGGATCGTGGTTTTCAGCAGGCCCGAAAACTCCCCCCGGCCCTCCTGGCACTCCTTGCGCTGGAGCAGCAGGCGGGCCTCGCCGTCCAGCACCTGCCAGATGTCCGGGCAGGCGTCAGGGACAATGGTCTCCCCGGTCTCCTCCTGCTCCAGCGTCGTGCGGCAGACCGTCTGCCAGCCCCGCATGGTCTCCTGCCGCAGTTCCAATTCCATCACTGTGACCAGTCCTTTCTCGTGTCAAGTAAGTATCTGCCAAAGCCTATGCGCGGCGGCAGACGGATATGACCGGCTCAGATCCGAAAGAGTTTTTTCAGCAGACCCGCCAGGGCCTTGGGGGCATTGACCACCACCATCTTCATGTGCTCGCCTCCCTTCCCGGGCAAAAAAACACCCGTCCGCTCTCAGTCTATGCCGAGAGAGGACGGGTGGTTCCTGTTTCCATGGTCAGGGCTTTTCCCAGGGTTTCTTTTCTTTGGCCAGGGTATACAGCCGGACATAGCTGCGGTGGCGGCTGGGCGAGATCTTCCCTTCCTCCACAGCGGCCAGCACGGCGCAGCCCTTTTCCTTCACATGGGCACAGCCCACAAACTGGCACTGCCCCAGATAGGGGCGGAATTCCCGAAACGTCTCCGCCAGGGTGTCCTTGTCCAGGGCCTCGCCGCCCTTTTCCTGGTCAAAGGCGGAGAACCCCGGCGTGTCGGCGATCAGCCCCCCGGCCACGGGAAACAGCTCCACATGGCGGGTGGTGTGCCGGCCCCGGCCCAGCTTTTCGCTGATCTCCCCGGTGGCCAGGGAAAAGGCCGGGTCCAGGGCGTTGAGGATGCTGGACTTGCCCACGCCGGAATTGCCGGTGAAGGCCGAGATCTTGCCGGCCAGCAGGCCGCGCAGTTCCTCGATCCCCTGGCCGGTGACGGCACTCACCGCCAGGGTGGGGATGCCGGCGGCTTGGTACAGGTCCAGCAGATCCCGGGCCGGGACCAGATCCCACTTGTTCACGCACAGGATGGGCTGACAGCCCTTGCTCTCGGCCAGGGAGATGATCCGGTCCAGCAGGAACGGGTCGCTGACGGGGATGGCCCCGGAGGCGATGATCACCAGCTGGTCGATGTTGGCCACCGCCGGGCGCTGGAAGGCGTTGCGGCGGGGCAGGATCTCGTCCAGGCTGCCGCTGCCGTCGGGCTGGCAGGTGATCTGCACCCGGTCTCCCACCAGGGGCACGATTTTTTTGTGGCGGAACTTCCCTCTGGCCCGGCAGGTCACCTCTTCCGCTCCCACCTGGACGTAGTAGAATCCGCTCAGGGCCTTACGGATGACCCCTTCCGCTTGTCTGTCGTTCATTCGTCAAAATTCACCGAATAGCTTTCGTGCAGCTGATTGTCAAAATAGACGCACACTTCCTGGGTCCCGGAGCCGGAGATCTGCACATAGATGGTCCCCTGCTCCGGGTTCACGTCGTCGGCATACGCCTCGGCCCCGTTCACCGTGACCCGCACCGCGATCGTCGCCCCCTCGGCTCCTTCGCCGGGCTGGGGCAGCGTGATGTCAATGGTCTTGGTGTGGGTGGTGGGCGGCGTGGGGGTCTCCGGCTCCGGCCCCTTGCTCACCTGCAAGGTGATGGCCGTCCCCTCTTCCACGGTGGTGTTGGCGGGGATGCTCTGATAGATCACCTGCCCCGCCGGCTGCTTGCTGTAGATCTCGGTCACGTTGGAGATCCGCAGCCCGACGCCGCTGGCCAGGCTTCTGGCGTTTTCCAGGCTGATGCCGGTGAGGGTGGGCACCGTAATGGGCTTGGTGTCCGGGCCGGAGCTGATGACCAGCTTCACCGTGTCCCCGGGGCTGACCTTTTCGCCGGCCTTGGGGTCGCTGGAGATGACCTTGCCTTCCTCCACCTCGTCCGAAGGCTCCCGGGAGGGCGTATCCACCTTCAGGTCCATCTGCTGCAGGCGGGCCACCGCCGTTTCATAGGTGTCGCCCAGCACGTCGATCATCTCGACCGTCTCCTTGCCGGAGCTTACCACCACATGAATGGTGATCAGCCCCTCCCCTTCCGTCACCTCGGTGCCGGCGTCGGGGTCCTGGTCGATGATCTCGCCTTCTTCATACTGGTCGCTGGCCTGACGGGAGGTCTCCACTACCTTGAAGTGTTTTAGGATCTCCTGGTCCTTGTTCACCTCGTCGATCTGTTCTCCCAGCAGGCTGGGGACCCGCAGGGCCTCCTCCTGGGAGCGGAACAGATCACTGAAGAACGTCACCCAGAGGAAGATCCCCACGCCCACCAGAAAGATCACCACCACAATGGGGATCATCAGGTTGCGCTTGCGCTCCTGTTCGTCCTCATACTCCTCCTCGTCGGGAGGATATCGTCGGGGGGGCGGCGCGGTGCGCGTCCGGCTGGGGGCCCGCTGGCGGCCCAGAGAGCTGGAGCTGTCCATGGCCTGGGTAGGCTCGTCGGGTACGGGCTGGCTGCCGTGGAAGCTGGCCAGATTATAGTGAAACTCCACCTGGGGATTCTTTCGGAATTCTTCCAGATCCCGCAGCATGGCCTCGGCGTTGAGATACCGCAGGTCGATGCGGGAGGACATGGCCTTCATGGTGATCTCCTCCAGGCCGGTGGGGATGTCCGGGTTGATCTCCCGGGGGGAGATGGGCCGGGCGCTGATGTGCTGGATGGCCACCGACACCGGGGAGTCCCCGTCGAAGGGCAGGCGGCCGGTGAGCATCTCATAGAGCACCACGCCGGCGGAATAGATGTCCGCCCGGGCGTCGATGTGGCTGCCCCGGGCCTGCTCCGGGGAGATATAGTGGACCGAACCCAGGGCCTCCTGGGTAAGGGTGTTCTGGGCGGCAGACATGATGCGGGCGATGCCGAAGTCGGCCACCTTCACGCTGCCGTCCCGCAGGACCATGATGTTCTGGGGCTTGATGTCCCGGTGGATGATCCCCCGGCCATGGGCGTGGCCCAGGGCCCGGACGATCTGGGTGATGAAATACAGCGACTCCCGCCAGTTCAGGCGGCCGTCCTTTTTCTGCATATACTGCTTGAGGGTAATGCCGTCGATAAGCTCCATGACGATGTAGTCCAGGTCGTCCCCCTTGCTCACGTCATAGACCGAGACGATGTTGGGGTGGGAGAGCATGGCGACGGCCTGGGCCTCCTCGTGGAAGCGGCGGCGGAACTCCGCGTCGGCAGCCAGGTCCCGCTTGAGGACCTTGATGGCGACGAACCGGTGCAGCCGGTGACAGTAGGCCTTGTAGACCACCGCCATGCCGCCGACCCCGATCACATCCAGGATCTCGTACCGGTTGTCGAGCATTTTACCGATGTATTGGTTCATGGCAACACACTCCTTCTCACAGGTGGAACAGCACGACGGTGACGTTGTCCGGCGCGCCGCTGGCCAGGGTGCGTTCCACCAACCGCCGGCAGATCTCCTCCGGGGTCCCGCCGGCCAGGATCTCCTGGTGGATCTCCTGGTCTGTGACCTCGTTGATCAGGCCGTCGGAACACAGCAGCAGCCAGTCTCCCTCGGCCACGGTCTCGGCAAAGAGGTCTGCCTTGACCCGCCGGGAGGTGCCCAGGGCCCGGGTGATGAGGTTTTTCTGGGGGTGGACCCGGGCCTGTTCCGGGGTCAGGTCCCCCTTTTCCACCAGCTCCTCCACCACCGAGTGGTCCCGGGTGATGCGCCGGATGGCCTGGCCGTTGATGTGATAGGCCCGGCTGTCCCCCACGTTCACCACCCACAGGGCGGTCCCCCGGAGGAGCAGCCCCACCATGGTCGTGCCCATGCCCACGCAGTCGGCGTCGGTGACCGCCTTGAGATAGACCACCCGGTTGGCGTCCTCTGCCGCTGCCAGCAGCAGGTCTTCCGCCGGGGGCGGCCCTTCCAGGTCCTTGAGCTGTTCCAGGTAGGTGCAGAAGGTCTCCACGGCCATCTTGCTGGCCACATCCCCCGCCTTGGCCCCGCCCATGCCGTCGCACACGACGCCCCAGGCCAGGCCGCTGTCTTCTATGATTTCATAGGCGCAGGAATCCTGATTTTCCCTTCGCACGATTCCCTTGTCCGTCATTCCCCATACCGAAACCATGGGGGATCATCTCCTTTCGCGTCTGCTCTCACGCCCGCTCCTCCTGCTGGGCCTTGCGCCGCAGCTGGCCGCAGGAAGCGTCGATGTCGCTGCCCAGCCGCCGCCGGACGGTGGCGGTGATGCCCCGCTTCTCCAGCTGCCGCTGGAAGGCGGCCACATGGGTGCTGGGTTTGAGGGGGCTTTCCTGGACGTGGTTGAGGGGAATGAGATTCACGTGGGCCACCGTCCCCTCCAGCCGGTCGGCCAGCAGGGCGGCGTGGCGGGGGGTGTCGTTGACCCCCTCGATCACGGCGTACTCGTAGGAGATCCGCCGGCCGGTTTTGGCAAAATACCGCCGGCAGGCCGCCAGCAGCGCCTCCACGCCGGTGCCGCGGTTGACCGGCATCAGGGCGCTGCGGGTCTCGTCGTCCGGCGCGTGGAGGGACACCGACAGCGTCAGCTGCAGGCCCTCCTCTGCCAGGCGGTCGATCCCTTTGATCAGGCCGCAGGTGGACAGCGAGATGTGCCGCATCCCGATGTTCAGCCCCGCCGGATGATTGACCAGGGTGAGAAAGCGCCGCACCTGATCATAGTTGTCCAGCGGCTCTCCAATGCCCATGAGGACGATGTTGGAGATGGGCAGCCCGGCGTCCTTCTGGGTGAAGGCCACCTGGGCCAGCAGCTCCCCTGCCGTCAGGTTCCGCACCTTGCCCCCGATGGTGGAGGCACAGAAGGCACAGCCCATGGCGCAGCCCACCTGAGAAGAGATGCACACGGAGTTGCCATGGTGATAGCGCATGAGAACGGTCTCAATGCAGTTGCCGTCGGCCAGCCTCCACAGATATTTTATGGTGCCGTCCAGCTTTGAGACCTGTTTTCGCGCCACAGTCAGGGGAAACAGTCCCCCCTCCTGGTCGATCTTGGCCCGCAGGGCCTTGGGCTGGTCGGTCAGTTCGTCGGTGCTGGCCGCGCCCCGGCTGAGCCACTGAAAGAGCTGCTTGCCCCGAAAGGCAGGCTGTCCCTGGGCCTGACACCAGGCGGTCAGTTCCTCCAGGGTCATGGATCGCAAGTCAGTCATGGCCGCCCTCCCTTCGCAGCTTGGCCAGGAAAAAGCCGTCGGTCTCCAGCCGCTGGGGCCAGAGGGTCACCTGCCCCTCTGTCACAGCGCCCACAGGGCCGGGCAGCGCAAAGGGTTCCAGCGCAAAGGCCGGGTGGCGGGAGAGGAAGGCCCGGATGACCTCCTCATTCTCCCCGGTCCGCAGGGTGCAGGTGGCATAGAGCAGCGCCCCGCCGGGCCGGACATAGGTACACAGATTGTCCAGGATCTCGCCCTGGACCCGCGGCAGCTCGTCCAGCTCCCGGGGATCTTTGTAGCGGATCTCGGGTTTCTTTCCGATGACCCCCAGCCCCGAGCAGGGCACATCTGCCAGCACCGTGTCAAAGGCCCCCTCCCAGGCGGGATGGGGCTTTTTGGCGTCCCGCACCTGGGCGGTCAGACAGTGCAGGCCCAGCCGGTCTGCTCCGGCCTGGATCAGGGCCTTTTTGTGGGCATGGATGTCACAGGAGACGATCTCGCCCCGGTCCTGCATCACCATCGCCGCCGCAAAGGACTTGCCCCCCGGCGCCGCGCAGGCATCCAGCACCTTGCTGCCGGGGGTCAGGCCGGCGGCAAGCACGGCCAGGCGGGCGGCAGGGTCCTGGGGATACAGCATCCCCTCCTGCCAGGCCGTCGTCTGGGTCAGGTCTCCTGTTCCGGTCAGCTGAAAGCAGTCTGCCAGCCAGGGATGGGGGGTCACGGTGACCCCGTCCTCCTCCAGGCTCTGGCGCACCTGCTGGGCAGAGAAGCGGCAGGTGTTGCACTGCACGCTCACCGGCGGCTCGCCGTTGTCCCGGCGGAGCAGGGCTTCCAGCTCGTCCGGTCCCAGCCGCTCGCCCCACTCTTCCACCAGCCACCGGGGGTGGCTGTAGAGCAGGGAGAGATAGGCCACGGGGTCCTGCCGGTCCAGCGGCGGCAGGCGGTCCAGATGCCGGGCCAGATTCCGCAGGATGCCGTTGACCAGGCCGCCGGCCCGGGGATTTTTGCTGTGTTTCTTGGTCAGCGACACCGCCTCACTGACGGCGGCGCTGACCGGGATCTTGCTCAAAAAGAGCATCTGGTACGCCCCCAGCCGGAGGTTGCTGCGCACCTTGCTCTCCATTTTTTCCAGGCGCATATTGGAAAACTGCTGTAAATAGTGGTCCAGCAGCATCCGGTTCTGAAGGACCCCGAAGCACAGACGGGTGGCCAGGGCGGCGTCCCGCCGGTCCAGCCCCTGGGTCTGGATGACTTTTTTCAGGTGGCCGTTGGACCAGGCTTTCTGCCGCTCCATGGCCACCAGGGTCAGCAGCGCCGCTTCTCGGGCAGACATGTTCCGGGTCCCTCCTTTCGCTTCTCCATCCCGGCTCAATCCACCGGAATGGGATGGCCCCGCAGATAATCTGCGGCAGCCAGTCGTTTTCCGCCGTCCGCCTGCAGCCGGTCGATGCGCAGGACACGACCGTCACCGCAGGCCAGCTTCAAGCCGGTCTTGTCGGCGGCCACCACGCTGCCGGGGGCCTTGCCGGTGGTCTCATCCAGGACCGTGGTGGCCAGGATCTTACACCGGACCCCGCCCAGCTCGGTCACCGCCGCCGGCCAGGGGATGAGGCCCCGGACCTGGTCGTGGAGGGCCCGGGCGGGCCGGGTCCAGTCCATGGGCGACAAAGCCCGGCTGAGCATGGGGGCCAGGGTGACCTGGCTCTCCTCCTGGGGGGTGCGGGTGGCGGTGCCGTCGGCCAGCTGAGCCACGGTCTCCACCAACAGCTCTGCGCCCAGCCGGGCCAGGCGGTCGTGGAGGTCCTCCACCGTCTCATCGGGGTCGATGGGGGTGGCCCGCTGCCGGATGATGTCCCCGGCGTCCAGGGCCAGGGCCATGTGCATGATGGTCACGCCGGTCTCCTTCTCCCCGTTGAGGATGGCCCAATGGATGGGCGCTGCTCCCCGGTACTTGGGCAGCAGGGAGGAGTGGACGTTGATGCATCCCAGCCGGGGATAGTCCAAAATCTCCTGGGGCAGGATGCGCCCGTAAGCGGCCACCACGATCAGGTCCGGGTCCAGCTGACGGATGGTCTCCAGGGCGGTGCCGTCCCGGAGCTTGGTGGGCTGGAACACCGGCACGCCCAGGCGTTCGGCACACACCTTCACCGGGGTGGGCTGGAGCTTCATGCCACGGTTTTTGGGCTTGTCCGGCTGGCTGAAGGCCCCCACCAGCTGGTGGCCGGCCGCTGCCAGAGCGTCCAGAGAGGGCACCGCAAAGTCCGGCGTGCCCATAAACAGGATCTTCATGCGTCCCCTTCTTCCTCCGCTCTGAGCAGCATCTCGTCCACCTCTTCCTCGGTGAACAGGCGGTCGGCCTTTTCATAGTACATGTGGCCGTCCAGATGCTCGATCTCGTGGCAGAAGCAGCGGGCCGTGACGCCTTCCCGCTCATATTCCACCGGCTCGCCGTGGCGGTTCTGGGCCTTGACCTTCACCTTCATGGGGCGCTTGACGATGCCATAGCGGCCGGTGAGGCTCAGGCAGCCCTCAAAGCCCTCCTGCTCCCCTTCCTGGCTGACGATCTCGGGGTTCACCAGCTCCAGGAACTGCTCGTCGTCGTCCAGCACCACACACACCCGGCGGAGAATGCCGATCTGGGGGGCGGCCAGGCCCAGGCCCTGGGCGTCTTTCAGGGTGGCCACCAGGTCGTCCAGCAGGCCGGCCAGCTTCCGGTCAAAGTTGGTCACCGGGTGGCAGACCTTGTGCAGAACGGGATCTTCTTTCTGTAAAATCTTCTTGATCATGGCGGATCATTCCTTCCTCATAGTGTATCTTGTTTTTCTATTGTCATCCTCTGTTGCAGAGGTCAGTCCATGGGGGCCACATCCATCCAGATGGACAGCCCCCGGTTGGCCTTGTCCTCCTGGGCCGCCCGCAGGATCTGGGCCAGCAAGGCCCGGATCTCCTTGCCGCTGCGGCACTTGAGCAGGACCCGGTACCGGTACCGGTTGTTCACCTTCAGGATGGGGGCCGGGGCGGGGCCAAGCAGTTCTGGTCCCTCCGGCCCCTGCTGCCGGGGCTTGACCCAGGGTTCCAGGCTCCGGCGGATCAGGGCGCAGGCCCGCAGGACCTGGGTCTCTTCCAGGCCGGAGACGGTCACCCGGAACAGATCCAAGAACGGCGGAAAGCGCAGAAGCTGCCGCATCTGACGCTCCTGGTCATAAAACGTGTCATAATCCTGCCGGGCAGCCAAGGTGATCACATCGTTGTCCGGGCTCCAGGACTGGATCACGGCCCGGCCGGGCTTGTCCCCCCGCCCTGCCCGGCCCACCACCTGGGTCAGCAGGGAAAAGGTCCGCTCGGCGGCCCGGTAGTTGTCGGTGTACAGGGACAGGTCCCCGTCCACCACGCCCACCAGGGTCACGTTGGGAAAATCCAGCCCTTTGGTCACCATCTGGGTCCCCAGCAGGATGGGGATGTTCTTGCGGCGGAACCGGTCCAGCAGCACCTCGTGGGACTGGGTGGCCGAAACGGTGTCGGCATCCATCCGCAGCACCTCTGTGTCGGGATACCACCCTTGCAGCACCTGCTGGAGCTTCTGGGTCCCCATCCCCACAAATTGCAGCCGGCCGCCGCATTCCGGGCAGTGGTCCGGCAGCGGCTGGGAGTGGCCGCAGTAGTGGCACATCAGCCGCCCGTTGGCGCTGTGGTAAGTCAGGTGGACCGAGCAGCGGGGGCAGGAGGGCGCCTGCCCGCACTGGGAACAGACCACCATGCGGCTGTTGCCCCGCCGGTTGAGAAAGAGGATGCTCTGTTCTCCCCGGCGCAGATTGTCCTCCAGTTCCTCCCGCAGCAGCTGGGACACGCCGCTGTCGTTGCCCCGGCGCAGCTCCTGGCGCATGTCGGCCAGCTTGACCTGGGGCAGGGGGCGGGTGTTGTACCGCTGGGGCAGGGTGAAGAGATGATACTGCCCCTGCTGGGCGGCATAGCGGCTCTCCACCGCCGGGGTGGCCGAACCCAGCAGCAGCAGCCCTTTGTGCTGGGCGCAGCGGAACTTGGCCACCTCCCGGGCATGGTAGCGCACCATGCTCTCCGATTGGTAGCTGCTCTCCTGCTCCTCATCCAGAATGATAAGGCCGGGGTCCGCCAGAGGGGCAAAGACCGCTGAGCGGGTCCCCACCACCACCGTGGCCTCGCCGTCCCGCACCCGTTTCCACTCGTCGTACCGCTCTCCCGAGGGCAGACAGCTGTGCAGCACCGCCACCCGGCGGCCAAAATGAGACAGAAACAGCTGCATCAGGCTGGGGGTCAGGGCGATCTCCGGGACCATGACAATGGCCCCCCGCCCCGCCGCCAGGGTCCGCTGGATCAGGTGGAGATAGACCTGGGTCTTGCCGCTGCCGGTGACGCCATACAGCAGCGCAGCCTCGGCGCTGTCCTGCTCCAACAGGGCGGACAGGCCCTCATAGGCTTCCTGCTGCTGCTGGTTCAGGTCGGACAGCGGACGGCCCTCCTCCTCCAGCGGCAAGGGGCGGCGGAACACCTCTCGTTCCTGGAGCGTCAGAATGCCCCGTTTTTCCAGGGTCTTGACCGTCTGGCGGGAGGCCCCGGTAAAGTAACACAATTCTTTCACACTGGCGCTGCCCAGGCTGCACAGGAGGCTGGTCACCTCCCAGCCCATGGGCGCGCTTTTCCGCCGGGCCTCCATACGGGAGAGGGCCTCGGCAGGGTCCATGGCCAGCACGGCGATCTGCTCCGTCTTGTCCCGGACCTTGCGCCGGGCCGTGGTCTCCCGGACCACCAGCCCCGCCCGTTCCAGCTGCCGCAGAACGCCCCGGGGATCGTGCAGGCCCGGCAGGGCCTGCAGCTGCTCCAGAGAGCAGCGGCCGCCGGCGGCCTGCAGAAAGGACAGCACCTGGCGGGTCCCGGGCCGGTCCTTGGTCTCTTGCTGCCAGTGCTCCCAGTCTGCGTCGGGCGCCAGGGCATAGCCCTCTTTCAGCACATACCACAGCCCGGTAGGCAGCATGGTGAGGGCCGCGTCGTACACGGTGCAGAAAAACCGCTCCCGCATCCACAGCGCCAGCTGCAAGCTCTCTTTGGACAGGACGGGCCGGTCATCCAGCGCCGTCGTGACCTGCTTGAGCTTTCCCGGCGGGGTCTCCTGGTCCTCCAGAGAGAGGATCAGGCCCTCGCTGGTCCGGTTGCCCCGGCCAAAGGGAACCAGCACCCGCATCCCGGGGGCCAGGGTCTCCGCCAAACGGTCGGGCACCAGATAGGAATAGGGCCGGTCAATGGCAAAGGTCGCCGCCGCCAGGGCGATCCGGGCCACCCTCATCGGCGGGCCCGGCCGGGACGGCCGGTCATTCCGCCGTCTCCTCCCCGGTCTCCGGGAGGGTCTCGGCGGTCCAGTCCTCCTCCGCCGTCATGGTCTCCTCCTCCAGGTCGTCCAGGCAGCCCTCGGCGATCTCCCGGATGGCGATGCTGACGGGCTTATCCTCCAGCATCAGGTCCTCCTGCTCCGCCCGGGCGGCGATCTTTCTGGCCCGGGCCGCCACCACGTTCACCAGCTGGTACCGGCTGGGCACCTGGGCCAACAGTTCATTCATTGCAGGATACAGCATCATAATCCATTACACTCCTTCTTCAGTCAAGGTAAACAACGCAAGCCGCCGTTCCTTCCGGCAGCCCTCGGCCGTGAGGATGGCCAAGATCTCCTCCACCGCCCGGTCCACCGTGTCGTTGAGGACGATGTAGTCATACTGTTCGATCTCCCGCACTTCCCGGCGGGCCGCTTCCAGCCGCTGCTGGATCTTTTCCTCCGAGTCGGTCCCCCGGTTCCGCAGCCGGCGGGACAGCTCCTCAAAGGACGGGGGGACCAGGAACAGGGAGACTGCCTCGGGCATCTTTTCCCGGACCTTGGCCGCCCCCTGGATCTCGATCTCCAGGATCACGTCGATCCCCTGCTCCAGCTTTTCCCGGATCACCCGCATTGAGGTGCCGTAATAGTTGCCCACATACTCGGCATACTCCAGGAATTCTCCCCGGTTGATGCGGGCCTGAAACTCCTCCCGCGTCACAAAATGATAGTTCACCCCGTCCTGTTCTCCCTGCCGGGGGGGGCGGGTGGTAAACGAGACGGAAAAATACAGATCCGGCCGCCGGGCCAGGACCTGGGCCAGCACGGTGCCCTTTCCTGCGCCGGAAAAGCCGGAGACCACCACAAGGGTCCCTTGTTTCATTCTTCTTCCTCCCCTACGCTCTCTTCCCGTCCGCCCAGCCGGCCAGCCACAGTTTCCGGCTGGAGGGCGGAGAGGATGATATGGTCGCTGTCTGTGATAAGCACCGCCCGGGTGCGGCGGCCGTAGGTGGCGTCCACCAGCACGCCCCGGTCCCGGGCCTCCTGGATCATCCGCTTGATGGGGGCAGACTCCGGGCTGACGATGGCGATCAGCCGGCCGGCAGAGACCATGTTGCCAAAGCCGATGTTGATAAGCTTCAAAGCCGCGCCTCCCTCACTCGATGTTCTGCACCTGTTCCCGGATCTTCTCGATCTCGCCCTTGAGCTCCACCACCACCCGGGCCAGGGTCACGTCGCTGCACTTGGAGCCGATGGTGTTGGCCTCCCGGTTGAACTCCTGGATGAGGAAGTCCAGCTTCCGGCCGATGGCGCCGCCCTGGGACAGCATGTCCCGCAGCTGGGCCAGGTGGCTGTGCAGGCGGACGGTCTCCTCATCCACGGCCACCTTGTCGGCAAAGATGGCCGCCTCGGTGAGGATGCGGCTCTCGTCCAGCTGGGTGTTTTCCAGCACCTCCTGCATCCGCTGGCAGAGCTTCTCCCGGTATTCGGCCACCGTCTGGGGAGAGCGCTCCTCCACCTGGGCCACCAGACCCTCGATGGTCTCGGCCTTGCCCAGGATGTCCTCGGCCAGCTTCCGGCCCTCCCGCTCCCGCATGGCGTTGAAATCCGCCAGGGCCAGGGTGAGGACCTGGACGATGTCCTGGGCGATCTCCTCCGCGTCCCCCTGCTCCTTTTCCACCAGGAACACATCGGGGAACCGGGAGAGCAGCGACACGGAAAGGTCGTCCTTCAGGCTATAGGTCTGGCACAGCTGCTTCAGCGCCGCGTAGTATCCGTCCGCCACAGGCCGGTTCAGGCTCACGGCCACCTGATCGGCGGCGGTGGCGTCGATGGACACGAACACGTCCACCTTGCCCCGGCCCACCTGCTTCTGAACGCAGGCTTTGATGGCCTCCTCGGCAAAGACATACAGCCGCGGGATCTTCACCGCGCAGTCCAGATAGCGGTTGTTCACGGCCCGCAGCTCCACTGTAATGGTCCGGTCGTGGAGAACCAGCTCTCCCCGGCCATATCCCGTCATACTTCGTATCAAGGCAAACACCCCATTCTTCTTATTCGCGTGGGTCTTTTTTGCTTGGGTCCCTTCTCCCGGTCCTCAGCCGTTGCAGGAATTGCACAGACAGTTCAGGCAGCACAACGTCGAGCAGCAGTTGGCCAGGTCGTCTGCCCCGGCATAGCTCCCCCGCTGGGCCTGCATCCCCATGCTGTTGACCGCCTGCCGGTACTCCATGTTGGTCGGGTCCATGTTGGCCGCCGTCCAGAAGTTCTGCCGGGCGTCGTCCATCCAGCCCCGGCGATAGGCGATGCTGCCCATGAGGTAGTACCACTCGGCGCTGTTGGCCGGGCTGCTGCGCAGGATGCGCTCGGCCTCCGCCAGATTGTTCTGGGCGATGAGCTGGCGCACCTGGATCAGGGTGGGGTTCTGGTACCCGCCCCGGTTCTGGTTGGTCTGCTGGCGCTGATAGCCGCCGCCATAGCCCCCGGCAGACTGGTAGCCGCCCTGGGTCCGGGCCTTGACGATGGCGTCGTAGGCCTCGTTGACCTCTTTCATCTTGGCCTCGGCCAGGTCGGCCAGGGGGTTGTTGGCATAGTTGTCCGGGTGATATTTTTTTACCAGGTCCCGGTAGGCGCGTTTGATCTCGTCGTCACTGGCAGAGGGGCTCACGCCCAACACGGCATAGGGATCGTTCATACTTTTTCTCCTTCTATCTTCCGGCCGGGCTGGGGCCCGGCTCCATGCTTACGGGAAAACGGATGGTTTTGCCCTTTCCACTGGCCGGTAAACACGGCCTCCTCCACGGCGGGCAGTCCGGTGGAGAGGATATGGCCCAGCAGCCCCTCCCATTCTCCCCACTCCAGCAGGGCATAGGCGGTCTTTGCCAGGCCGAGGGAGACGTGCATGGTCTCCCGCAGGTCCTCCCGGGCCTGCGCCGCCCGGTCGCCGAACCGGGCCAGGAGGGAGTTGTAGTTCCCTTGTTTCCGGTCCTCCTCCAGGTCGTCCCAGGCATCGGCCAGATAGATCCACCGGCCCACATGGTAGAGGATCTGTTCCACCCCGTGGGCCCGGGCGGCCGGGTGCAGGTCGGTGGCAGCGGCCTGGAGGATGCGGGCAAAGGTGTCCGCCGGCCGGTCCAGCGAGGGGACGTTCTCCGCCTCCAGCTGGTGCAGCTGGGCCAGACAGGCCCGGACGGTCTCGTCAAAGTCCGGTCGGAAGGCCGCTGCCCGCCGGTAGTGCTTGCGAAGGGCCAGCGCAGCCAGGCGGCTTTTGGCCCGTTCCCCTGCTCCGCCGTCCTGCAGGCCGTCCTGGAGCTTCCACCAGGTGAGGATCACGGTGGCGTCGGCCGCCGCCGCAAGGGCCGGGCTGCCCAGCCAGCAGGCTTTCTTTTTCCACGGATGGACCGGGCAGGCACAGCAGGGAAAGGGGCCCGTCTCCTCCGGCTGGGCCAGCAGGAGCGCCAGGAATACAAAATCATAGTTCAGGATCAGCTGGGCTGTTTTGCCGTATCGGTCCCCCAGGGTCCGGCACAGGCCGCAGTAGACGGCCTCATAGCGCTGGGCCTCCTGTGGGTCCAGAAGGGAGGGGACCGCCCTTACGTACCCGAACATGCCCGCTTGATCTCCACGATATGGAACCGGAGCCCGCTGACCTTCTTCATGTGCCGGTCCCAGGCCACCGCCAGCAGGATGCCGGCCACAAAGCCGGCCCCGGCGCACAGAGCCCGCAGCCCTTCCCCGCCCAAGGACAGCGCCGTTGCCCCGATGTAGCAGGCCACGGCCAGGATCATGGGCAGGATGTAGACGATCGCCGCCGTTTTGAAAAAGTTTCCGTTCTCGCTGCGCACCGTCACCATGTCGCCGGGATGGGCGCCTGCATCGTTATAGGCCAGGACCGTGTTCTCGGTCCGTGTCATCATCTTTTCGCAGCCGGCGCAGTCGGCACAGCTGTGGGCCGCGCCGCAGGCCGTCTCTCTCTGCACGGCCACCTGGGCCATGCCGTCCTCCCGGACGGATTTTACCATTGCGATTTGTTCCATGCTGCTTCCTCCTTTCGCGGCAGGCTGCCGCGGGTCATTTCTTGTGCAGCCGCAAGGCGGCGCTGTACTGCTGGCCCAGGATCTCCAGGTCGCCCTGCACCTCTCGGCTCAGGCTCACCTGCGCGGGGAACCGCTGGAGCTTGCCGGTGGCCGCCGCCTCGGACAGGTCCACGGTGATCTTGATCTGGCTGGCCTCCAGCGCGTCCACCAGCTTGCTGCTGCCCCGGACCCAGACGAACATCCCCTGGGTCACCGGCTCCGCCTGGTACCCTTCCGGCACGTTCTGGAAGGAGATCTCCTCCACAAAAAGCTGTTTGGCCGCGCGGTCCTTCAGAGAGAGGGTTACCGTGGCATAGCGGCTCTGCTTGCCCCAGGGGGTCACCCCTTCCGGCAAACGGATGGGAACGCTGTAGGAGGCATCTGTCAGAACGGTACGCAGATCGATCTTGCCCAGCGAGACCGACGCAGGCAAACCGTCCTCCCGCTCTCCCGACACTGCCGTAATGGACTTTGGCGAAATGGACACCTGGACATCGTCCCGGGTCAGGCCGCCGCCCTCCGTCAGCTCCACCGTCAGGGGCAGGGATTCCACCCGGCGCACCGGCACCGTCACTTCCACGGTCTCGGTGCTGGCCGTCACGCCCCGGCGGTCTGCCGGCGCACCCTCCGGCCCCATAAAGACCACGCCCACGGTTTCGGTCAGGGTGTCGCTGATGGACTTCCCGCCCACCGAGGCCAGGGCGTAAGAGATCCGGTCCAGGGTGTCTGCGGGGCCTTTGACCTGGATGGTGGCCGGGTTCGTGGTCACCGTGCCGGCCATACAGTGCTCGGCCTCGGTGCCGATGAACTCCCCGCGCACGGGGATCTCCTTGCTCTCCTCCTTCTCCACGGTCACCGTCACCTGCAAGTCGTCCAGGTCGGCCACAGAGATGCTGTCGGCGGCCACGTTGTTGGCGTAGCTGGGGTCACAGCTGAGGGTGTGTTCCCCCTGGGACGTGATGGTGGAGACGTCCAGCTTCAGGGTGATGTTGTTCCGGGAGAGCTTCATCAGCGACTTCTTCCGCCCGGACAGCTTCAGGTTGACGCTGTCCCGGCTCTGGCCGGTGACCATCAGGCCCCGCTGGTCCAGGGTGTCCTCTCCCACCACCGTCACGGGGATGTCCCGGATGGTGGCGCTGCTGGTGGGGTTTTCCACGTTGATGACATACAGCCACAGGGCCACGGCCAGGACCACGGCCAGAATGCTGTTGAAAATTTTTCGGTTTTTCTTTGGGTTGGTCACGGTTGTCCATCCCTTCCTTTCCAGAACAGCAGCTTGTTTCGCCGCTCCTTTCCGGTGGGGACCCACTCCTGGGGGAGCAGCTCGTTGCGCAGGATGCGCCCCAGGGTCTCCGGGGACAGGTGGCGGCGGAGGTTGCCGTTGACCACGGCAGAAATGGCCCCCGTCTCCTCTGAGACGATGGCCACCACGGCGTCGGACCGTTCGCTCATCCCCAGGCCGGCCCGATGGCGCATCCCCAGTTCCTTGCTCAGGTTCATGCTCTCCGACATGGGCAGCATACAGGCCGCCGCCACGATCTTTCCTTTGCGGATCACCACCGCGCCGTCGTGAAGGGGGGCGTTGGGATAAAAGATATTCTTCAGCAGCTCGCTGGTCACCGTCGACTGGAAGGGGGTGCCGGAGGAGATGACGTTGGACAGGTCGCTCTCCCGCTCAAAGACCATCAGCGCGCCCACATGGTTTTTGGACATCTCTGCATAGGCCTCCACGGTCTCCTTGATGGCCTCCTCTGTGTCGCTGGTGGGGACTTCCTCCCGGAAGAGCCGGGAGATGGGCGAGACCTTGTTGCTGCCGATGCGCTCCAAAAAGCGGCGGATCTCCGGCTGGAAGATCACCACCAGGGCCAGCAGGCCCAGCTCCACGGCTTTGTTCAGGATGAAGTTGATGGCGTTGAGGTTAAACTGGTACGAAAGCCACACGGCCACAATGATCAGCAGCAGGGCCCGGGCCACCTTCGCCGCGTTGGTGCGCTGGAAGATCCCAATGCATTTATAGAACAGGAAGGATAAGATGATGATGTCCACCAGGTCGGCCACCGTCATCAGGCGCAGATAGCCCGCCACGTTGACACAATACTGAAAAAAGGATGTCATCTCTCCCACCTCCTTCACGGTAGATTCAGCTAAGTTACCCATGGTAATTCAAGTTATTATACTGTATTTCCGGTCCATTTACAACCCCGGCAGAGAGGGAATTTTCCGCCCCTCCCCCCGCTGCCGGCCCCACAAAAAACGGCCTGCCGCCTGTATTCTTTCCCAGGCGGCAGGCCCGCAAACGCCCGCCCGGCACCGGCCGCTCTCCGGCTAAACCAGCGCCCGCATTCCTTTCAGGAGCCGTTCCACCTCCTGGGGCGTGTTGAACACGGAGACGCTCAGACGCACCGTGCCCGTGGCCTCGGTCCCCCCGGTGGTGTGCGCCAGCGGCGCACAGTGCAGGCCCGCCCGCACGGCGATCCCCCGCCGCCACAGCGCCTCGGCCACCCAGCCGGGGTCCCGGCCGGTACAGCGGAAGGAGAGCACGCCGCTCTGGCAGGCTTCCTCCTGGGCCGCATAGACCTGCAGGCCCGGCAGACGGCGCAGCCCCTCTGCCGCCTGCCGGACCAGGGCCTGTTCCCGCCGCAGGATGGCTCCGACGCCCCGCCGCGCCACGAACCGCAGGCCGGCCAGCAGACCGGCCGCGCCGGGCACGTTGTGGGTCCCGGCCTCCAGCCGGTCCGGCAGGAAGTCGGGCATCTCCGGCTGGCGGGACTGGCTGCCAGTGCCCCCGGCCAGCAGCGGGGCCCCCGGCTGGCGGCACAGCAGCAGGCCGGTCCCCTGGGGCCCATACAGGCTCTTGTGGCCGGGCATGGCCACAAAGGCCGCGCCCCAGTCCTCCAGCCGCACCGGCAGGACCCCCGCCGACTGGGAGGCGTCCACCAGCAGCGGGATCTCCCGCTGCCGGCACAGGGCGGCGATCTCCTCCAGAGGCAGCACATACCCAAAGACGTTGGAGACGTGGGTGCAGATCACCACATCCACCTCGCCCTGCCACAGCCGCCGCCGCAGCTCCTCCAGAAACAGGCTGGGGCAGAACAGCGGTGCCCGGACCACCTCCAGGCGCAGGCCGGGGATGGCGGCCAGGGGGCGGGTGACGGCATTGTGCTCATAGCCGGACAGCAGCACCCGGTCCCCCGGCTGCACCAGAGAGTGGACGGCAATGTTCAGCCCGTGGGTGGCGTTGCTGGTCAGGACCACCCGCTCCGGCTGCTCCACCTGAAACAGGGCGGCAGCAGCCTCCCGGCAGGCCAGCAGGGTCTGCGAGGCCCGGGCCGCCGGGCCATAGGTCCCCCGGCCGGGGCTGCTCATGGTGGCCAGGGCCGTCCGCATGGCCCGCTCCACGGACGGGGGCTTCTGGTAGGTGGTGGCCGCGTTGTCCAGATAGATCACAGCTCCACCTCCCGGTAACCATATCCCGTCGTGTTCACATAGATGCCCAGATAGGGCAGACCCGTTCCCTTGAGGACCGTCAGCGCCCGGGACAGGTTCCGGGACGCGATCTTGACCGAGTAGCTGCAGCCAGCCGGCGAGATCGCCCCGGGAGACCGGAGGACCCGGGCAGAGATCCCCGCCCGTTCCAGGGCGTTGGACACCCGCTGGGCATAGGTCAGGGAACGGCACATAATGAGATAAAACATAAGAAAGATCCTCCCGCACCAGTGTATGCACCAGGCGCAGAACGGTGTCGAACCCCCGCCAAAAAACCACCGGACAGGCTGCCGGTCTCCCGCAGCCTGTCCGGTGGTCTCGGTCTGTTTTTTGTGGCTCACTCTGCCAGCGCTGTCAGCAGCACCACGCCGTGGGCGGCGATGCCCTCTTCCCTGCCGGTAAAGCCCAGCCCTTCTTCCGTCGTGGCCTTCACATTGAGGGCCGTGACCGGCACCCCCATGGCCCGGGCCAGATTCTGGCGCATCTGGGGCAGATGGTCCTTCAGCTTGGGCCGCTGGGCCAGGATGGTCAGGTCCGCGTTTTCCACCCGCCAGCCCGCCCGGGCCACCAGCTCCATCACCCGCCCCAGCAGCAGCAGGCTGGAGGCCCCTTCGTAGGCCGGGTCCGTGTCCGGGAAGTGCTGGCCGATGTCCCCCAGGGCTGCCGCCCCCAGCAGGGCGTCCATCAGCGCGTGGGTCACCACGTCGGCGTCCGAATGGCCCAGCAGACCCAGGTGGTGGGGGATCTCCACCCCGCCCAAAATCAGCTTCCGGCCGGCCACCAGCCGGTGTACGTCGTAGCCATGTCCGATCCTCATCGTCTCATCCTTTCCGCCAAAATGGCCTCGGCCCAGAGCAGATCCCTGGGCGTGGTGATCTTCAGGTTCTCCTCGCTGCCCGGGATCAGATGGACGGGGACCCCCAGCCGCTCCACGGCGGAGCAGTCGTCGGTCAGCGCGGCTCCGGCCTCCTTGGCTTTGGTCAGCGCCAGCCAGAGAAGGTCCCGGTCAAAGACCTGGGGCGTCTGGACGGCAAACAGCGCCGCCCGGTCGGGCGTCTCTTTGACCACCCCGTTCTGCGCCACCTTGATGGTGTCCTTCACCGGAATGGCCGGCGCCGCCGCGCCCAGGGTTTCCGCCGTTTCCACCGCCTGTTCCAGCACCTCCGGGGGCAGGAAGGGCCGCGCGCCGTCGTGGACCGCCACCAGGCTCACCCCCGGTGTGACCGCCTCCACCCCGGCCAGCACAGACTCGGTCCGGGTCTGTCCCCCCTGCACCAGCCGCCGCACCTTGGTCAGGCCCCGCTGGCTGCACAGGGTCCCCAGGGGGACCAGCAGGTCCTCCCGGGTGACGAGGATGATCTCCTCGATCCGGTCCGACGCCTGAAAGGGCGCCAGGGTATGCAGCAGCAGCGGCTCTCCGCCCATGGGCGTGAGGACCTTGTCGATCCCCTCCATGCGGGTGGCCTTTCCGGCCGCCACGATCACCGCCGCGCAGCGGGCCGGGGCCGGCTGGGGCTGTCTGCGGCGAAAGAGTTTCTTCCATCCTTCCATGTTTTTCTCCTCTCCGGGGCTGGCCCCTGGTCGGCGCTTCGGTCTGCTGTGGTTCAGGATATGTGCTTTGCTCCCGCTCCATACCCCCGGAAGACCCGGGGACGAAAACAAACGGTGTCAGTTGCCTGACACCGTTTGCATGGGCATAATTTCAGAAAATTAAGCCTCTCTCATCCGCGCAAAGCACTCGCTGCAATACACAGGGCGGTCGGACTTGGGCTCGAAGGGAACCCGGGCTTCGCCGCCGCAGGAAGCGCACACGGCAGTGAAATACTCTCTGGGGCCGCGGGACGCAGCCTTGCGGGCATCCCGGCAGGCCTTGCAGCGCTGGGGCTCGTTCTGGAACCCGCGCTCTGCATAGAACTCCTGCTCTCCCGCAGAGAATACAAACTCATTGCCACACTCTTTGCACACTAAAGTCTTGTCTTCGTACATGCTGTAAAACCCTCTCTTTGACTTGATAACCCAGCATATTGGGTCAAATGAAATATGCGATCAGCTTTCGCTGTAGTCGCCGCGGGATAGGTACTGTGCGATCTTCCGGCGAATGCGCTGCACAGCATTGTCCACCGACTTGGTGGATCGTTGTACCTCTTCAGCAATCTCGGCATAAGACAGCCCCTGAAGATATCGTGCCAGGACGCGGGCTTCCAGCTCCGTCAGTCCTTCACGGATCGCCTCCTCCAAGGCGCTGAGATTTTCCTCATGGATGACGACATCCTCGGGGTTTCGCTGGTGATGATATGCCGTGCCAAGGGAGGTAAAATCCTGCTGGGCCAAAAAGAGGGTCGGCTCGAGAGAGACGGCATCGTTGAGGGGAGTGTGCTTTCCAGCGGCGGCGGCGCGCACCACGGAGATGATCCTGCGGCGGACACAGACCGCGGCAAAGGTGCGAAACCGGACGCCCCGCTGGGGCCGAAACTCTCGGATTGCAGACAGGAGCCCTACCATTCCTTCCTGGATCAGATCCTCGCTGTCTCCCCCTGCCAGAAAGAAGGGGCGGGCACAAGCCCGGACCAAGCGGGTGTGACGCAGGACCAAGGTCTCTTCCGCAGTGCGGTCACCTTGAGCGGCGCGGGCGCAGAGGCTCTCGTCTGTGATATCACGGTTGTTTTCGAATTCCGTATTCATATAGTTTTCAGTTTTATTATAATGTAAGCCGATGGAAATGTCAAGAAAATTATCAACTTAATGCTAAATCAAATCGAATTACACATCTTTTTTGTATACTTTACACTACCCTGCCGGCTCCGGCTCCGCTCACAGATGCAGCTGCTCCTGCCCATGGAACGACAGCCCCAAATGCTCATAGGCCAGCCGGGTGACACACCGCCCCCGAGGGGTCCGGGTGAGGAAGCCCATCTGCATCAGATAGGGTTCGTACACGTCCTCCAGGGTCACGGCCTCCTCTCCCACCGTGGCCGCCAGGGTCTCCAGCCCCACCGGGCCGCCGCCGTAGTGGACGATGATGCTGTGCAGCATCCGCCGGTCCACCGCGTCCAGCCCCAGCTGGTCCACCTCCAGGGCGGTCAGCGCCCGGTCGGCCACCTGCCGGGTGATGACGCCGCCGGCCCGGACCTGGGCAAAGTCCCGCACCCGCCGCAGCAGGCGGTTGGCGATCCGGGGGGTCCCCCGGGCCCGGCGGGCGATCTCCGCCGCGCCGGCTTCTTCGATGGGAACGCCCAAGATCCCCGCGCTGCGGGTGACGATCTGCCCCAGCTCCGCCGGGCTGTACAGCTCCAGCCGCAGCAGCACCCCGAACCGGTCCCGCAGCGGGGCCGAGAGCTGACCGGCCCGGGTGGTGGCCCCGATGAGGGTGAACCGGGGCAGATCCAGCCGGATGGAGTTGGCGGAAGGGCCCTTGCCGATGATGATGTCAATGGCAAAGTCCTCCATGGCGGGGTACAGGATCTCCTCCACCGACCGGTTCAGCCGGTGGATCTCATCCACAAAAAGGATGTCGTTCTCGTTCAGGTTGGTCAGCAGCGCCGCCAGGTCGCCGGGCTTCTCAATGGCCGGGCCGGAGGTCACCCGGAGGTTCACCCCCATCTCGTTGGCGATGATCCCCGACAGGGTGGTCTTGCCCAGGCCCGGGGGGCCGTGGAGCAGCACATGGTCCAGGGGCTCCCCCCGCATCTTGGCCGCGTCGATGAACACCGACAGGTTTTCCTTGGCCTTTTCCTGGCCGATGTATTCGCTCAGCCGCTTGGGGCGCAGGGAGCCTTCTCCCTCGTCCTCCCCCAGCAGGGCGGATGTCATCAGCGGCGTCTGGCTCTCTTCCTGGGAAAAATCAATGCTCATAGCCCTCCCCCTCTCACTTGATCATGTTCCGCAGCGCCTGTCGGATGATCTCTTCCAGGGCCAGGTGTTCCACGTCCAGCCCTTTCAGGGCGGCGGTGATCTCTCCCGGCTGGTAGCCCAGCACCGCCAGGGCGGCAGTGGCTTCGGAGACCTTGTCCTGAGGGATCACCGTGATCCCGGTGCCGCCATAGCTCTCCTCGGCGGTGGGCAGCTGGCCCTTGGCCAGCTTGTCCTTCAGCTCCAGCAGGATACGCTGGGCGATTTTTTTGCCGATGCCCTGGGCCACGGTCAGGGCCTTTTCGTTGCCGGTGATGATGGCGGTGGCCAACCCCTCCGGCGTGGTGGAGGAGAGGATGGACAGCGCCGCCTTGGGGCCTACGCCGGAGACGGACAGCAGCATCTGAAAACAGCTGCGCTCGTTCTCCGTGGCGAAGCCATACAGCTCCATGGCGTCCTCCCGGACGTTCAGGTGGGTGTATAACGTCCCCTCCTGCCCCACCTGAAGGGAGGAAAGGGTGTAGCTGGTGGTGCGGCAGGCATAGCCCACGCCGCCGCAGTCGATCACCGCCAGCTGGGGGGCCACATGGGCCACCTTGCCTTTGAGATAGTAGAACATAGGACCTCCTTCCTGTCACATCCGGCTCAGCCGGGACGTATGGGACCGGGCGTGGCACAGGGCGATGGCCACCGCGTCCGCCGCGTCGTCGGGCTTGGGCACCGCCGTCAGGTGCAGCAGCCGCCGGGTCATGTCCATCACCTGGCGCTTCTCCGCCTTGCCGTAACCCACCACGGCCTGCTTGACCTGGGAGGGGGTATATTCGGCAATGGCCACCCCCAGCTTGGCCGCCGTCATCAGGATCACGCCCCGGGCCTGGGCCACGCCGATGCCGGTGGTCACATTGGTGTTGAAAAACAGCTCTTCAATGGCCATCACGTCGGGGGAAAAGGTGCGGATCAGGGTCTCCATGTCCTCCTGGATCTGCACCAGCCGCTGGGGCATGGGCACCCCCGCCGGCGTGTTGATGGCCCCGCACCGGAGCATCCGGGCCTGGCCCCGCTGGGCCTGCAAGACCCCAAAGCCCACAATGGCATAGCCGGGGTCAATGCCAAGGATCGTCATGCCTCTGTCCCTCCCTTCGTCGATGGTTCCTATCATAGCATAGGAGCCTTGCCGGACGCAAGACGCCAGCAAGGCAAAAAACCTGCCGGCCGGAGCACCGGCCGACAGGTTTTTGGTTGCACAGAGAAATGTTGCCCGGACACTCAGTCCTGCAGCCGGGCGTCCAGCGCCTCCAGCTCTTCCCGCAGGGCCTGGGGCAGCTTGTCCCCGAACTGCTGGTAGAAGGTCCGAATGCCCTCGACTTCCTTCCGCCACAGGGGGCGGTCCACCGACAGCAGGCCGGCCAGGGTCTCCTTGTCCACGTCAAGCCCTTCCAGGTTGATGTCCTCTACCCGGGGCAGGTAGCCGATCTCGGTCTCCTGGGCGTCGGCCTCGTCGAAGCAGCGCTTGAGGATCCACTCCAGCACCCGCAGGTTCTCGCCAAAGCCCGGCCAGAGGAAGTTGCCCTCTTCGTCGGTGCGGAACCAGTTGACGTTGAAGATCTTGGGCGGGTTGGGCACGCTGGCTTCCATGTCCAGCCAGTGCTGCCAGTAGTCGCCCATGTGATAGCCGCAGAAGGGCAGCATGGCCATGGGGTCCCGGCGGGTCTCCCCGACCTTGCCCTCGGCTGCGGCGGTCTTTTCCGAGCCCATGATGGAGCCCACGAACACGCCGTGCTGCCAGTTCCGGGACTGATAGCCCAGGGGCGCGGTCTTGGCCCGGCGGCCGCCGAAGATGATGGCGGAGATGGGCACGCCGTTGGGGTTGTTGAACTCCGGCGAGATGCAGGGGCAGTTCTCTGCCGGGGCGGTGAAGCGGGAGTTGGGATGGGCGGCAGGACCCTCTGCCGTCTTGGGGCTCCAGGGATTGCCCATCCAGTCCAGCGCGTGCTCAGGGGGATGCTTGTCCAGCTTTTCCCACCAGACGGTGTTGTCGTCCAGGTTCAGCGCCACGTTGGTGAAGATGGTGCCCTTCTGGGTGGCGGCCAGAGCGTTGGGGTTGGAGTCGGCGTTGGTGCCGGGGGCCACGCCGAAGAAGCCCTTCTCCGGGTTCACGGCCCACAGGCGGCCGTCGGGACCCACCCGCAGCCAGGCGATGTCATCGCCCACGCACCAGCACTTCCAGCCGTTCTTCCGGTATCCCTCGGGGGGGATGAGCATGGCCAGGTTGGTCTTGCCGCAGGCCGAGGGGAAGGCGCCGGTGATGTAGCGCACCTCACCCTGGGGATTTTCCACACCCAGGATGAGCATGTGCTCTGCCAGCCAGCCCTCCTGCCGGCCCAGGTTGGAGGCGATGCGCAGGGCGAAGCACTTCTTGCCCTGGAGCACGTTCCCGCCGTAGCCGGAGTTGATGGACATGATGACGTTGTCCTCGGGGAACTGGACGATGTAGCGTTCTTCCGGGTCCAGGTTGGCCCGGGCGTGGAGGCCTTTGATGAAGTTTTCGTCCAGATAGGGGATGACCTCCTCCCCCATCCGGGTCATGATGGCCATATTCAGGACCACATAGATGGAATCGGTGAGCTCGATGCCGTATTTGGCAAAGGGCGAGCCCACAACACTCATACAATAGGGGATCACGTACATGGTGCGGCCCTTCATGGAGCCGTCGTAGAGTTTGTTCAGTTTGGCGTACATTTCTGCCGGGTCCATCCAGTTGTTGGTGGGGCCGGCGTCCTCCTGCCGCTTGCAGCAGATGAAGGTCCGGCTCTCGACCCGGGCCACGTCGGTGGGGTCGGAGCGGTGGAGATAACAGCCGGGAAGTTTTTCCTCGTTGAGCTTGTGCAGCTCCCCGGTGCTGCAGCCTTCCTGCCGCAGGGCCTCCAGCTGCGCTTCGCTGCCGTCGATCCAGATCACCTGATCTGGCTTAGTCAACCGGACCTGTTCGTCGATCCAGTCCAATACCGCACGATTTTTTGTCAATTCCATGTAAAATGCCCTCCTTCGAGCCTCCCTTGACTGGTTCCATTATATCTCTTTGCAAGTTTTTATGCAAGCGAGATTGGTCAACTTCTCGGTTAATTGGGCAAACTCTGCAAATGTGAGACGTTCCCCGCGAATGTCCTCGGTCAAATTGCAGGAAACCAGCTGAGCGGCCAACGTCTGCTTGTCCACCCGCTTCTCCAGCAGAGGATAAAGCACATTCACCAGGGTCTTGCGCCGCTGCCCAAAGGCCGCCCGGACCAGGCGGAAAAAGAACGCCTCGTCCGCCACCGGCACCGGCGGCTGTCCCCGCACCGTCATCCGCAGCACCGAGGAGA
Organism: uncultured Eubacteriales bacterium; assembly: GCA_934597725.1. GTDB lineage: Bacteria > Bacillota > Clostridia > Oscillospirales > Oscillospiraceae > Evtepia. Next base: position 17,499 of record CAKTSK010000003.1, on the reverse strand, counting down.
CCACCTTGGGCGCGGGCAGGAAGCAGGACGGCGGCACATCGTAGAGGATCTCCCGGTCGGCATAATACTGGCACAGGAGGGTGAAGGCCCCGTAGGCCGCCGTTCCCGGCTGGGCGCAGATCCGCTGGGCCACCTCCCGCTGGATCATCACCGTCACCTGCTGGAAGCAGCCGCTTTGCAGCAGGGCTGTGAGGATGGGGGTGGTGATGTTATAGGGCAGGTTGGCGCAGGCCACCACCGGCATCCCGGGAAACTTCTCTCGGCACAGGGCGGGCAGGTCCAGCTTGAGGATGTCCCCGGGGACGATCTCCACGTTGTCCCGCCCGGCCAGGGTCTCGGCCAGGATGGGCAGCAGGGTGCGGTCCAGCTCCACCGACACCACCTTGGCGCCCAGGGCCGCCAGCTGTTCGGTGAGGGGGCCGATGCCGGGGCCGATCTCCAGCACGCCCACGCCGGGGCCTGCCCCCGAGGCCTCCGCCGTCTGCCGGGGGACCCAGGACTGGATGAGAAAGTTCTGGCCCATCTGCTTGGAAAAGCGAAAGCCGTGCCGGCCCAACAGGGCCTTGATTTCCTTGGGGTTACATAGATCCATGCGCATACCTCCCTGGGCGTTGGTATTTTTTTCATCATAGCATAGGCGGCGCGGGATTGCAACGACAACCGCGCACCCGCCCGCCGCCGGCGCATAGACTGGAGGCAAGGAGGGATCGTCTTGCCAAATCTCTATCTATCGCCATCGACCCAGGAGTTCAACCACTATGTCAACGGCCTCGGCACAGAGGAAGAACAGATGAACCGGCTGGCCGACGCCATGGAGCCTCTGCTCTTTGCCTCGGGCATCCGCTACACCCGCAATCCCCCGGACCGGACGGCGGCCGCCGCCATCCGCGCCTCCAACGCCGGCAACTATGACCTGCACCTGGCCCTGCACTCCAACGCCTCCGGCCCGGGGCAGGAGGGGCAGAACCGGGGCATCCTGGCCTTTTACTTTCCCGGCAGCAGCCGGGGGCTGCGGGCGGCGGAGCTGTTGGCCAACGGCCTGAAAACGATTTATCCCCTGCCCAATCTGGTGCGCCCCGAGCCCACCACCACCATCGGGGAGGTCCGCCGGGTCCGCGCCCCGGCGGTGCTGCTGGAGCTGGGGTTCCACGACAACCCCGACGACGCCCAGTGGATCGTCACCCACCTGTCCGCCATGGCCGAGAACCTCGTCCTGTCCCTGACGGAATACTTCGGCATCCCCTTTTTTGCCTTCTCTTCCCCCTGGCCGGGCCGGATCTCCCTGCCTCTGGGGGTGGCAGAGGTCTATAGCCGGCCGGACCCCGCCGCCTCCACGGTGGCCCAGCTGTATGACGGCGCGCAGGTCATGGTACGCAACCAGTTCAACGGCTGGGCGCTCATCCAGTTTGGCGATCAGGTGGGCTATGTGGCGTCGGATTTTGTTGCAGCAGAATGAACAAAGCACTGCCGGTTTTTGCGTTCACAAATTGTTCACTTAAAGTTAGTAAATTGTCCACGCTTTTTCCCAGAGGGTATGGTATTCTATCCTTGCAATCGAAAAGCAAATGACATTACCTCTCTTTTCTCTCTCTTCCTTAATACACTGCAAGAAGCCGGATGCTTGTTCATCCGGCTTTTTGCAGCGCTTTTTCAGGCCGCCTCCCCTGCCGCGCCGGGCGGACCGCCCCACGAAAAAAGCGCCGGAGCAATTTGCTCCGGCGCTTTCTGTTTGTCGGTCAGAGTTTCCGCCGCTTCTGCACGGAACGGACTCTTCGTAACATCTTGATCAAGTAGTAGAACAAAGCGATGAAGTAGGGCAACCCAAAGTAGGTCAGCGTACCCCGTGTCACGGAAAACTCATTGTTATACATGCACAGGAGGCCGATCACCACGGTAAACCCGCAAGTGATAAAGAGGGAAACGTACCGGGGGATCTTCAAGACCTTGTACTCCATCGAGTTTTTGTCTCCAATGGCTCTGGCCGCGAAGGCATCCATGAGGAGGATGAGGAGGATGCTGATGATGGCATAGATCACAACTTCTGTCATGATCACCTGACTGTTGGCAGCCTCCTCCAGCAAGGCTTTTCCTGCTTCTGCTTCGTTCATTGCGATACTCCTTTGATCTGGCAAACTAACGGGTTGGGAATGGGTTCCTCAGCCGAGCCTCAGCCGTGCTCGTGCTTTCTCTCCTCCATGCCCTCGAACACGCCGGCACGCAGCTCCTCGGTGCTCATGCCCTTGCGCTGACCGCCAGCGATCAGGTACAGGACCAGACCGATGACCATCCAGCCGATGAACATCTTGATGGCCATGCCGCCCATGTACACGGGGTTGCCGGGGACGAACAGGAGGACGAAGACCACTGCGGACACCAGGGCTGCAAACCAAGCCATGGCCAGACCGCCGGGGATCTTATAGGGACGCTCCAGGTTAGGCTCCGTCTTCCGCAGGCGGATGAGGGAGAAGGAGGTCAGGGTCCAGGATAACACGAAGGCTGCCGCGGAGAAGGAGGTGATGTCACCGATCAGGCCAGCACCCAGGAAGGGGCCGATGACGGAGAGGAACAGACAGACCAGCAGGCCGGGAACGGGGATGCCGTTGGCGTTCTGCTTGGCAAAGACCTTGGGCATCAGACGGCCGCGGGCCATACCCATGAGCAGGTTGGCGGAGGCCATGAAGAAGCCGTTCCAGGTGGTGAACAGACCGGCGATGGCGCCGAGGGTGATCAGCCAATACAGGAAGGTGCCGGCTGCGCCGGGGAAGATGATGGTGAACATGGTAGCTGCTGCGGGGTTGCCCAGGTGAGCAAACTTCTGCCAGGGATAGCCGTAGCCGAAGCAGAACAGCAGGATGGCATAGAAGATACAAGCCAGGGTAACGGACAGCACCACGGTCTTACCAACGGACTTGATGTCGCCGCCGGCATCCTCGACGCCCTGGGGAATGGTCTCGAAACCAGCCAGGAAGAAGGGAGCGGAGGCCAGGATGGCCAGGATACCACCGAACATGCCGTTATGAGAGACTTCCTTCAGGCCCTCCTTCGCACTGCCGTAAATGGTGGGATCGTTCACGTCATAGATGGGCTGCCAGTTCTGTGCGTCGCCGCCGATCAGGGCCGCAACGGCACCGATGACAGCAGCGCCCACCAGGATGAAGCAGAGGACCTTCTGGACCATGGCTGCTGCCGCCAGGCCGCGCATGTTCAGCGCGAACAGCAGCAGGGAGCAAACCACGCCGATGATGATGGTGGTCAGATAGATACCACTATCAGCCACCTTGTAAAGGGGCTCGCCGTCTTTCAGGCCGGGGATCAGATAACCCAGAACGTCGGTGATCTGGATGGCTTCCCAAGGGATGATCGACACGAATGCGCCGAAGGCCGCCCAGCCGGAGATGACGGAAACGTGCTGGTTAAACGCACGGAAGGCAAATGCCATGCCGCCGCCGGCGACGGGCAGGGCGGGGACCAATTCGCAGTAGCACAGTGCGATGGGGACCATCATCACCAGTGCCACGATGTAGCCGATACCAGCGGGGACAGGGCCGCCGCAGCTGGTCATCCAGCCGTTGATGGAGACGGCCCAGCCGACTCCGACGATTGCGCCAAAACCAATGCAGAAAAAGTCAATTGCGCTTACGCCTTTTTTCTCTCCCTGATTACTCATACATTTTACCTCGTTTCTTGTTGAAGTATAGTCGGATCATTTCAACTATCATTCGCACGCGGTCTTCAGTCTGACGCTTGGCTCAGTCCTGCGTCGGACCGAATGTCTTGTTTTGTTTTCAGTGTGTGGTGGAGGAGTGAACTTTCTTCGAATGTCTTCCTTCATCTGAGGAAAATTCGCTCCGTACTTTCCTTCTTTCTTGGCGTTGCTGTACCTTCCCGGGTCACCGCATCGCTCCTTTCCTTTTGCAAATCGAGCCGTACTCCGTTCCGTTCTTTCGTCTTTTTGACGATACCACGGACTGTTTGAGTGGCTTCATTATATCACACTGTATAGAAAAAATAAAGAGAAAATTTCATTTTTCAGATAAATTATTGCCTTGGAAATTTTTTCCCCTTGTTTAACAGGTTTTCGCACTCTTTTTGATCTTTTTTTACTCTGGTTTTTTTGCATCATTTTCACGCAGCCATTGCAAAAGTCCCCCTTTCTCGTTGGGCAGCGCCCCGGCCAGCACCTGCGCCAGCAGTCTCTGGAGCGCCGCGCCCAGGGCGGGACCCCGGTATCCCAGGGCCAAAAGGTCTCTGCCGTCCACCGCCAGCTCCCGGAGGGTCAGGCAGGGCTGCCGGGCCAGCAGCGCCCGGGCCTGCCGCTCCAGCGCGTCTGTCCGGCTGATCCTTGTGCAATATGCCGGTCCCTGGCCGGCGGCATCCCCCCGCTGCACTTCCAGCAGATCAAAGAAGCCCTCCGGCCCCAGCTTGTTCAGCCAGCGTCGTATCCCCTCCGGCTCCACCGGCGCGTCGTGGAGCCGCACCAGGGTCACCACCTCCTCCCGGAGTTTTTTCGGGGCCCGCAGCCGCGCCAGGATCTCCTCCGCCAGTGCCGCGCTCCGCTTGGCGTGGCCGTAAAAGTGGCCCTGGCCGTCCTGGCCCAGGGAAAAGGTCTCCGGCTTGCCCACGTCGTGCAGCAGCATGGCCAGCCGCAGAGGCAGGCGGGGGGCCACATGGGCCACCGCCACGGCGGTGTGGGTGTAGAGGTCGTAGCAGTGGTGGCGGCTGCGCTGGTCAAAGCCCACCATGGGCCGCAGCTCCGGGAGCACCTGCCCCAGAATGTCCGGGTAAGCCAGCAGCACCGGCCCCACCGCCGGGCCGCAGAGGAGCTTGCTCAGCTCCTGAAAGACCCGCTCGGCAGAAAGCTGCCTCAGGCCCCCGGCCTCCTGCCGGGCGGCAGCTGCCGTCTCCTCCTCGATGGCAAAGGACAGCACAGAGGCAAAGCGCAGGCTCCGCAGCACCCGCAGGGCATCCTCCTGAAACCGCCGCCGGGGGTCCCCCACCGCCCGGATGAGGCCCCGGGCCAGGTCCTCCCGGCCGCCGAAGAAGTCCTGTATGCCCCGGCCGGGGGCATAGGCCATGGCGTTGATGGTGAGATCCCGGCGGGCGGCGTCCTCCCGCAGGCTGGCGGAAAAGGTCACCCCGTCCGGGTGCCGGGCGTCAGAGTAGCCGCCGTCCACCCGGTAGGTGGTGATCTCCAGGGGCATCCCCTCCCCCAGGACGGTCACTGTCCCGTGGCGGATGCCGGTCTCCAGCACCCGCTCCCCGGCAAAGACCGCCTTGGTCTGCTCCGGCCGGGCGCTGGTGGTGAGGTCGTAGTCGGTGGGGGTCCGGCCCAGGAGCAGGTCCCGGACGCAGCCGCCCACGATCCAGGCCTCGAACCCCGCCGCCCACAGCCGTTCCAGGGCGGCAAGGACCGGCGGCGGCAGCAGGAAGGTCTCTTCCCCCCGCAGGCGGACCGGGGGAGAGGCGGGAAACACAGGGGTCAGCATGGCGCACCTCCAACAAAGGATTTGCTCCAGTATACCACAGGATCTCAAAAAATGCTGCCAACGGACCCCTCTCTTACCGGGCTGTCTGCTGTAAGAGAGGGGTCCGTTGGTTCATTCTGCCTCGATGATCTTGATCTGGTCGGCTTTCAGGCCGGTCTGCTCCATGACCACTTCCCCGATGCGGGCGGCATCGGCGTCGGTCATGCCGTTTTCCAGGGCGGAGACCACCACGCTGATGCTGTCCTCCCCCAGGAAGGCCACGCAGTCGGCATATCCCTTGGCGACGATCAGGTTCTCGATCTGGGCCTCCGTCATGGTGGCGTCGGCCATGGTCTGGATGGCGGCGTTGGCCTCGTCCACGGCTTTCTGGTCGGCTTTTTCGTCCCCTGCCGCCTCCTGGAGCAGGGACAGGGCGTTGTCCCGGGCCTGCTGGCGGTTGAGGCGGGCGGCGGAGAAGTAGCTGCCCGCGTCGGCGCTGTTCTCTGTCTTGCCGTCTTTCTGGGCGGCGGGGTCATGCTCCGGCTCGGTCCCGGTAGCCTCCTCCTCCTTCTGGGGGGCGGTCAAGGGGTCCTGCTGGCTGCCCACCAGCGCGGCCTCTCCCAGCGTCTTTCCGGCGGCGGTGTCCTGGGAGTAGCTCCAGTTCAGGTAGACCGCCCCACAGACGAACAGCACGATGGCAGCTGCGATGGCATTGCGTTTCCAGAGTTTCATAGGTTGTTCCTCACTTTCCTTTACTGATCGAGATTTTATCGGCGCCCAGGCCCGTCAGCGCCGCCACCGCCTGGGTCAGCTGCAGGCGCACCGCCGGGTCATCCCCGCCGGCGCACACCAGCAGCGCGCCCTGGTAGCGGGGGCAGACCTCCTGGACCGTCACCGTCTCCTGATTGCCGCCGCCCCGGGAGAGGACCACGATCTCCCGCCGTTCCTCCTCTCCCCGGCGGTCCACGTCCTGGGCCAGCACCTGCCGGGGGCCGTTGGCCACGGTGAGGACCACCGTCACCTCCCCTGCCCCGTGGATCTTGGACAGGGCCCGGGACAGGCGGGCTTCGGTGGCCGCCAGGTCAAAGCCGGGCGGCGCTTCCTCCACCGGGGCGCTCTTGTCCCCGCCGGTGGGCAGCAGCAGGAGCACCAGCCCCGCCAGGATCACCAGCCACACCAGCCGATACTGCTTCCAAGAGGCCCGCACCTGCCCCAGCAGCCGCTGCAACCGTTCGTTTTCCTTCATGGCACGTCTTCCCTTCGGTAGATCTGCCCCTGGCGGGGGATGCCCAGCTCCTGGCTGAGCCACTGGGACAGGGCCTGCTGCTGGCCGGGGGTGAGGGGACCCACCACCGTCACCTGGCTGGGCACCGGCACGCCGCCCTCGGCCTGGGTGCAGGTCACCCGGGCGGTACAGGCCGCGCCCAGCTGCTTGCCTTTGTCCTCAATGTATGCGCCCAGCTCTTCCTCTATGCTTGCTTTCAGGGGGCCATACTGGCTCTCCTCCAGCCTTTCCTGGCGGATGGCCCCGGCGGGCAGGGCCATGACCAGGTCGTACAGATCGTCATAGTCCAGCTGGACCAGAGGCTGCACCACCCCCAGCATGAGGATCAGGCCGCCGGTGAGCCGCCCCACCTGCTTCACCGTCCCCGCCGGCATCAGCGCCTCGGCGGCGGCGATGACGATGGCGGACACCGTCACGCTGAGGATCCAGCCGCGCATGAGTTCCATCCTTCCCCTCCTATCCGGCCACTGCCGACACCGTCGAGACCATGGCCACCACCAGCAGCACCGCGCAGGAGGCCGTCATGGCCAGGATCAGCCCAAAGGCGGTGCCGATGGCCTCGATGAGGCCGGTCAGCCGGCCGTCCTCGGAGACGGTCGCCGCCAGCGCCGCCGTGCAGCGATACATTAAATAATGAACGCCCAGGTTCAGAAAGGGGACCACGCAGATCCCCAGCACCGCCAGCATCCCGAACACCCCCGCCGCGTTCCGCAGCACCGAGGCGCCGGCCAGCAGGGTCTCCGCCGTGTCGGAGATCACCCCGCCCACCACCGGCACCAGGTTCGAGATGGTGAACTTGGCCGCCTTCACCGTGGCCGCGTCCGCCCCGCCGGAGATCACGCCCGACAGGTTCAGGTAGCCCACAAACAGCAGCAGCACCCCGGACAGCAGCATGGTGATCATCCACTTCAGCAGGCCCCCCAGCCGTTTCAGCCCGTCGTTGCCCAGCGCCGCCCAGGCCACGTTGGCCGCCACAAAGGCATAGCACAGGGGGATGAGCAGGGAGTGGATGAGCCGGATGAGGAAATCTGAAAAGAGGACCGTGGCCCCTTGCTTGACCACCGCCATGGCCGGGGTCCCGCTGGCGGCGGTGGCCATGGCCACGGTGGGCAGGAGGACATCTCCCAGGTTTTTCATGTGGAAGATGGCCTCCTCTCCCTGGTGCAGCAGCGAGTGGACATCCCCCACCGCCACCGCCGTGATGGACAGCGTCGCCGCCAGGGTGGTCACCGACAGGCCGCTGCTCTCCCCCGTCCCCGCCTGGACGCCCCGGGTCAGACTGCACAGCAGGGTCACCGCCAGCAGCAGCACACAGCTTCGCACCGACTGCTTGACCACCCCGCCCATGGCCTGCCTGCCCAGCTGGGCCATGTGCCGGAAGGAGGTATCCAGGTCCAGCTCGTCGCTCACCTGGTCCTGGCCGGTGTAGGCCTCTCCCGCCCGGCCCAGCTCTTCCATGCCCAAGGCCCGGCTCTGCTCTTGCAGCGCCGTTTCCTGGTCCAGGGCCAGCGCCGTGGGGGCCAGAAAGACCGCCAGCAGGACCAGCAAGATCAGCCGCTTCACAACAGCCCCATGACCAGTTGGAGGACCATTTTCAGCAAAGGCAGGGCCACCAGCACCCCGGCGGCCGCCCCGGCGGTCTCCACAAACGCGGCCAGACCGCCTTCGCCGGCATCCCGGCAGAGGGCTGCGGCCAGCTTGGTCACCAGGGCCAGCCCCACCGTTTGCAGCATGGGCCGCAGGACCGTCGGAGAAAGCTCCGCCAGACCGGCCAGCTCCTCCAGCACCGACCGAATGGTCTCCAGCAGGGGCAGCGTGTGCCAGAGCAGCAGCAGACAGCCCGCCGCCGCCAGCACCACCGCGATCTCGGGGGTCCGCTGGCGCACCGCCACCGCGCAGAACGCTGCGGCCACTCCGGCCGCCGCCAAAGCCAGCATATCCATGGCCCGTCACAGCCCGAAGAGGGTCTTGACCAGCGTGAACAGGTCGCTGATCTTCTCCACCACCATCATCAGCACCACGATAAGCCCTGCCAGCGTGGTCATGGTGGCCTGCTCCTCCCGGCCGGACCGGGTGAGGACCTGGTTGAGCACCGAGACCAGAATGCCCACCGCCGCAATTTTGAACACCAGATCTACGTCCATTCCCGCCATCCTTTCCCGTTTGCCTTCTCACTGTATGCCGCCGCCCCGGCGGACATGCCGCCAACGTCACAGCAGGATCAGACAAAACAGCCCCGCCGTCACCCCCAGCGTCACGTCCACCCGGAACAACCGCCGGGCGGTCTCCCCGGCCTCGTCCCGCTGGCGGGTCAGGCGGTCCAGCAGGCCCGCCAGGGCCTGCTGCTGGCAGGCGCCGTCGTAACGTCCCAGCACCTGCCCCACCTCCCGGAGGAGAAGCAGGTCCGGCGGCAGCAGGGGCAACGGGACCGCCGCCAGCGCTGCCGCCCAGCTTTCGGCCCAGCTTTCTCCGCCCTGCTGCCGGAAGGTCCGGCGGCAGGCGTGATAAAAGGCCGCTGCCGGACCCGGTTCCCCTGCCGCCGCTTCCTCCAGCAGCACGTCCACCGGCCGCAGGGAAAAGGCCAGCTCCCGGGACAGCCCTGCCAGGCTCCGGCGAAAGCTGTCCAGACAATCCCGGCGCTGGTTCAGGCGGTTTCCCCGCAGAAGGCCCAGCAGCAGGCAGCCGGCAAAGAGAAAACACTTGCCCAGCCATGCCGTCATGGGGTCCCCTCCCGGACCCGGTAGACCCGCCGGCCGTCCACCAGCCCGATCTCCACAAAGCGGGAGAAGATCCCCGCCGCCAGCATCCGCCGGTAGACCGGCCGCTGGCGCAGCTCCTCCCGGCTGCTGCCGTGGGCCGTGGCCAGGAGGACCACGCCGCAGCCGGCGGCCTCCTCCATGGCCCGCAGATCCGCCGGGTCAGTGATCTCGTCGGCGGCCAGGACCTGGGGGGCCATGCCCCGCAGGAGCATGAGCAGCGCCGTGGCCTTGGGGCAGTTTTCCATCACGTCCGTCCGGGGGCCCAGCTGCCGGCGCAGGAAGCCCGCCCCCAGCTCTCCCCGCTCGTCCGCCACGCCCACCCGGTGGGGGGCGATGCCCTCTCCCTGGGACAGGCAGCGGATGAGGTCCCGCAGCAGCGTGGTCTTGCCCACCCCCGGCGGGGAGAGGAGCAGGGTACTTTGCAGACGGCCCTCCCGGCACAAGGCCGGCAGCAGCGGCGCGGCTACGCCCGGCAGGGCGTGGGGGACCCGCAGGGCCAGGGAGGTCACCCGGCGAAAAGACAGCAGCTCCCCTGCCTGGACCGCCCCTTCCCCGCAGATCCCCAGCCGGATGCCGCCGGGGGCGGTGACATAGCCGCTGCGCAGCTGCTCTAAAATGGTATGGACCGAGCCGCCGCCGGCCGTTTCCAGCACCCGGGACAGGTCCTCCCCCGCCAAGGGGCGGGCCCGCCAGAGCGGGTGGACCCACTCCTCTCCCCGGCGGCAGATGGCCAGCGGAAAGCCCTCCCGCAGGCGCAGCTCCTCCACCTCCTGCCGGGTCGTTGGGTCCAGATGGGCCAGCATCTCCCGGAGAAACCGGGGGAGCATCCGGTCCAGCGTTTCCCATCCGTCCATCCCGTCACCTCCTTTTGCCCCCATTCTATGCGGGCCTGTCCCCGGGATATGCCTCTTGCCAGTTCCTCTCCTGTTCGGTATACTGAAACCACTACATTGAACGACAAGGAGCTGATCCAATGCGCGCCACTGTACTGGTGGACAACCTGTCCGCCAACGGGCTGGAGGGCGAGTGGGGGCTGGCCTTCTATCTGGACTACCAGGGCCGGCAGATCCTGCTGGACACCGGCGCCAGCGACCTCTTCGCCCGCAACGCCGATGCCCTGGGGCTGGACCTGGGCAAGGTCGCCTTCGGCGTCCTCTCCCACGCCCACTGGGACCACGCCAACGGCATGGAGACCTTTTTCACCCGCAACCCGACCGCCCCCTTCTATCTCCGCCAGGAGTGCGGCGAGACCTGCTACGACAAAACGCCGGAGGGGGGCTGGCAGTATGAGGGCATCCAGCGGGGTCTGCTGGAGACCTATGCCCACCGGCTGCGCCGGGTCACGGGAACAGCCTCTCCCCTGCCCGGTGTCACCCTGCTGCCCCACACCACGCCGGGGCTGGCCCAGCGGGGACAGGCCGCCGGCATGTACCGGCGGGAGGGAGACAACTGGGTCCCGGACGACTTTGCCCATGAGCAGAGCCTCCTCTTCACCACCCCCAAGGGGCTGGTGATCTTCAACAGCTGCTGTCACGCCGGGGCAGACACCATCGTCACCGAAGCCGCTGCGGCCTTCCCCGGCCAGCCGCTCTATGCCATTGTCGGCGGGTTCCACCTCTACCGGACCCCCGAGCCGGAGGTCCGGGCCTTCGCCCGGCGGCTGGCGGAGACCGGGGTGCGCCATGTGGTCACCGGCCACTGCACCGGCCAGCCGGCCTATGACATCCTGGCTGAGGTCCTGGGCGCCCGGGTCCAACAGCTGCACACCGGGTTGGTGCTGGACTTCTGACAGACAGAAAAACGCCCCAAGGGACGATGTCCCTTGGGGCGTTTTGGGGTTCTGGTCAGCCCTGGCACTTGGCCAGGAGTTTTTCCCAGTTGTCATCCACGTTCTGCTGGGCGGCTTCGATCATCCACTCGTTGCCGGGCTTGAACATGTGGCGGAACCGGCCCTGGAGGCGCAGATACTCCTCCACCGGCCGCTTGTCTTTGGGTTCGTAGCTCAGGTGCCACACCCCGTCGATGACCTCGAAGAGAGGCCAGACGCAGGTCTCCACCGCCAGCTTGCAGATCTCCGGCAGCTTTTCGGCCGGATACTCCCAGCCGCGGGGGCAGGGGGCCATGATGTTCAGAAAGCTGGGGCCGGGGGTGTAGATGGCCTTCTGGGCCTTGGTATACAGGTCCCGGAAGTTGCCCAGGAAGGTGGTCTGGGCCACATAGGGGACGTTGTGGGCAGCAATGATCTCGGTGAGGTTCTTCTTGTTCTGGGTCTTGCCGGGAATGGCCGATCCCACCGGAGAGGTGGTGGCCCGGGCAAACCGGGGGGTGGAGGAGGAGCGCTGGATGCCCGTGTTCATGTACGCCTCGTTGTCATAGCAGACGTAGGTCAGGTCGTGGCCCCGCTCCATGGCCCCGGACAGGGACTGGAAGCCGATGTCATAGGTGCCGCCATCGCCGCCGAAGGTGATGAACTTCACCTCGCCCTTCACCTTGCCCTTGCGCTTCAAGGCGTTGTAGGCCGCTTCCACGCCGGACAGAGAAGCGCCGGCGCTCTCAAAAGCGGTGTGGATGTAGCTGTCCTCATAGGCGGTATAGGGATACAGGAAGGAACTGACCTCCAGGCAGCCGGTGGCGTTGCCCACCACGGCCCGGTCCTCTTCCTTCAGCGCCCGCAGGACGCCCCGGACGGCAATGCCCGCGCCGCAGCCGGCGCACAGACGGTGGCCCCCCACAAAGCGCTCCTTCTTCTCCAGGGTCTTTTTGAAATGATAGGTTCTCTCGATGTTTTCCATGGTCACTTACCCCCTCTGTCCCAAGTGCGTGTAGACGGGTCCCAGGTCGCCGCCGGCGGCCAGGTCCGTCAGACGGGCAAAGACCGCTTCAAAATGGGCCGGTGTGATGTCCCGGCCACCCAGGCCGTAAACATAGCCCACCGTGCGGGGCCGGGCTTCCAGGTCGTACAGGGCGCTGCGGACCTCGGCAAAGAGAGGGCCGCCGTTGGCGGAAAAGCTCTCGGCCTTGTCCATCACGGCCAGGGCCTTCACCCCGGCCAGGGTCTGGGCCAGCTCCTCGGCGGGGAAGGGGCGGAAGACCCGGATCTTGATCAGCCCCGCCTTGACCCCCTTGGCCCGCAGCTGGTCCACCGCCACCTTGGCCGTGCCGGCGGAGGAGCCGATGAGGAGGAGCGCCACCTCGGCGTCCTCCATCTGATAGGCCTCGAACAGGCCGTACTTCCGGCCGGTCAGGGCCTCGAACTGGGCGGCGACCTCCAGGATGCGCGCCTTGGCGCCCTTCATGGCCTCTGCCTGCTGGACCTTGTGCTCCATGTAGTGGCAGCCCAGGTCATAGGGGCCGATGGCCAGGGGGTTCTCTGCCTTGAGCAGGTAGTTCTCCGGGCGGTACTCGCCGACAAACGCCTTGACCGACTCGGTGTCCAGCAGGACGATGTTTTCCAGCGCGTGGCTGGTGATGAAGCCGTCCTGGCAGATCATCACCGGCAGGCGCACCGAGGGATGCTCCCCGATGGGCATGGCCTGCAGGAAGTTGTCGTAGGCCTCCTGGTTATTTTCAGCATAAATCTGGATCCACCCGGCATCCCGGATGCCCATGGAGTCGGAGTGGTCGTTGTTGATGTTGATGGGGCCGGTCAGCGCCCGGTTGACGCAGGCCAGGGTGATGGGCAGGCGGCTGGACGCTGCCACATACATCATCTCATACATGAGAGCCAGGCCGGCAGAGGAGGTGGCCGTCACGGCCCGGCCGCCGGCGGCTTCTGCGCCGATGCAGGCGGACATGGAGCTGTGCTCCGACTCCACGGGGACAAACTCCGTGTTCACCTCGCCGTTGGCCACATACTGGGCAAAGTACTGGGGGATCTCTGTGGAGGGGGTGATGGGGAAGGCCGCCATCACGTCGGGGTCGATCTGCTTCATGGCAAAGGCAATGGCCTCGTTGCCGGACAAACGCTCGTTGTAATTCATGCTTCTCCCCCCTCCTTCATGGCAATGGCGTCAAAGGGACAGACCTGGGCGCAGATGCCGCACCCTTTGCAGTGCTGGTAGTCGATGCCCACCAGCTTCCCCTCGGCCACCGGCAGAGAGCTGTCGGGGCAGAAGGGCACGCACAGCAGACAGCTGCGGCACTTTTCCCGGTCCAGCACCGGGGTGTCGGTGCGCCAGGCGCCGGTGTTCACATAGCGGGCGGTGGCCGCTTCATAGATCTCCCCGCCCAGGGTCATCTCCTGCCAGGGGGTATGCTCGTCGATCTGGTTTGCCGGTCGGATCATCCTGCCTGCACCTCCTCCCATGCCTGCACCAGGGCGGCCATGTTGCCGGCTACGACCTGGGGCTTGGCAGCAAATTTATGATGGAAGCTCTCTTCCATGTCCTGCTTGAACTGGGCCTCCTCCAGCACGCCGCTGACCTTCACCGCCGCGCTGAGCATGGGCGTGTTGGGGAAGTTCCGCCCCAGGGTCTCCTCCGAGATCCGCCGGGCGTCGATGGTACACACCCGGCCCGTCCAGCCCCGCAGCTTTTCCCGGATCTGCTGGGGGGCGCGGGCGGTGTTGACGATCACTGCGCCTGCGGGGGACAGGCCGTGGGTCACGTCCACCGTGTCCAGCAGGGTCTCGTCCACCACCACCACATAGTCCGGGTGGTCGATGTTGCAGTGGATGCTGCACCGCACGTCGCTGATGCGGTTATAGGCCGTGATGGGGGCGCCCATGCGCTCCGGGCCGTACTCCGGGAAGCCCTGGACGAACTTTCCCGCGCTGAAGGCGGCGTCCGCCAGCAGCAGGCAGGCCGTTTTGGCCCCCTGGCCGCCCCGGCCATGCCACCGAAATTCTATCAAACCGTTTTCTTTCATGGTACACCTCCAAGACCTGGGCAGGGTCCCTGCCGCACAAAAAAAGCCTTCGTCCCGTAAAAGGACGAAGGCTGAAAAAGACTTCGCAAAACCACCTGTTACCTGCGTACCAACATACGCGCTCCCTGTAACGGGGGACTCCGGCAGAACCTACTGATCCCCGGCGGGGATGTTCGGCCTGCAGCTCAGGAGGGATCTTCAGGCCGCCGCGCTACTTCCTTCGGGCTCTCACCATCCCCGAATCGCTGCGGGGTTCCGCGGCGCTTACTGTCTCCATCATTGCCGTTTGCCATTGGCTGTTTGATTGAGGCTATTATACGCACGGGGCAGGGGCTTTGTCAAGGCGCAATTTTTCCTGTTTTTCCGTCCCGGCCCGGGCTTTTTTTGTCACTGGGGGCCGCCGGCCTGACCGGAGAAGATCCAGGGGGCGGGCTGGACCTCGATCTCGTCCTTCCGCCCCACCTTGGACACCTCCAGCTGCATGACCTCGGTGGGCTCGATGCCGGTCTCCCAGAGCATACCGGGGATGCGGCTCATGAAGCTGAACTCCAGGGTATAGATGACCACCCGGATCTTGGGGTTGACCCGCACCAGGGTCTTCAGCTCCAGCTCCAGCTTGGGCGAGGCCACCAGAAACGCCACGTCCGGCACCGGCCAGCGGTGGGAGTAGCTCTCCATGTCGTCCACGATGAGCACGTTCTGCAGGCCAAAGCGGACCACGTTTTCCTCCATGGTCTGCCGGTCCCCGGGCTTGTACTCCACGGCCACCACGTTGCCCCGGCGGACGGCAATGGCGGCTTCCACGGCGATGCTCTCGCCGGAGACGCAGCAGATGGTCTCCCGCTCGTCCAGGTGGAGCTTTTTCAGGATCACCGCCCGGATCTCCGGGTCCACATACCGGATGGTGCCGGGGGAGAAGCTGCTGTTGTCCAGGCCGATGCGATAGGCCGAGTGGGCGTTGGGGTTGTTGATGAGCATGGCCGCCGAGACGTTCACGCCCCGGTCGATCATCTCCGAGAGGAGGTTGTGCTTCATGGGGCCGGACGGGTCCGAGCCCTCGTTGTACCAGATCTCACAGTCCCCCATGCCAGCGTCCCACATGCTGTAAAAGACCTCCGGGTGGTTGCCGTCGGTAAAGACGATCACCGACCGGTTGGCCTGCACCGTGGGCAGCAGGTTCCGGTTCTCCCCGGTGATGTCCAGCAAGCGGACGTTGGACAGGTCGATCTCGGCGTTGTCTGAAAAATACTTCAGCCAGGCCAGGATGCTCTCGTTGGTAAAAATGCTCATCTCGCTCTCCTTTCCCCCCTTCCGCCCTGGGCGGCGGGGTGCGCGTGGTCATTCCACAGGGTCCATGGTCACAGCGGCGTGCTTGCGCACAAAGGCCGCAAACGCCGCCGGGTCGCCCTGCACAAAGCAGTCTTTTCGCAGCATGTGGGCGGCGTTGGTGCTGGTGAAGAGGAAAAAGTGGCCCTCATCTTCGTTGGCGCTCTTGATGCTCAGGTAGGAAAATGTATTCCGGCCGGAGACCTCGTCCTCCTCCTCAAAGTGGTCTGGATAAAAGGTATAGGTCAGGGTCATCCCCTTGTTGGGATACCGCTCCCAGGAGCGCCGCTCCATCCCCCGGGTGTCCGCCCGGCGCAGCAGGGCGATGCCCCCCAGGATACAGGCCAGGGAGACCACCAGGGTCAGGATCGTCACCGGGGCAAAGACGCCCATGCTGAAGATCCCGCCGATGACCCCCGTTCCCATGAGCAGCAGCAGGACCCCGAAAATG
Organism: uncultured Eubacteriales bacterium; assembly: GCA_934597725.1. GTDB lineage: Bacteria > Bacillota > Clostridia > Oscillospirales > Oscillospiraceae > Evtepia. Next base: position 1,347 of record CAKTSK010000003.1, on the reverse strand, counting down.
GGATAGCCGATCTTCCGGGCCCGGCGCAGGTTCTTCTCCGGCCTGCGCCGGAACTCCAGCGTCTTGACCAGCGCCGCCACATCCTCCTGCCGGTAGACCATCTTCACCTGATATTCCATGGGTCCCTTCCCTCTCTTTCTGCGCCCGGGCCGCGGCCTGGAAGGCCGGGGCGCTGCCGCCGGCTGCCAGGGCCTCTGGCAGGTTCTTTCTATGGTATTTATTTTAAGGCCGCCGGCACAGTCTGTCAAGGACAACCTGTCCCTTGCAGGCTGTCCCCTCCGCCTTGACAAACCCCGGGGGAACGCCTTATAATAACAGCAGAAACAGGACCCTCCGGCCGTCTGAACGGCCGGACTCCAAGATAAAGAAGGAGACTGCTATGTCTAATATCCATTCCTCCGTTGAGGAGCTTATCGGCGGCACCCCCCTGCTGGACCTGCGCCGCATCCAGCGGGCAGAGGGGCTGCAGGCCACGGTGCTGGCCAAACTGGAAGGGTGCAACCCCGCCGGCTCGGCCAAGGACCGGGTGGCCGCCGCCATGCTGGACGACGCGGAAGCCCGGGGCGTCCTCCAGCCCGACTCGGTGATCATCGAGCCCACCTCCGGCAACACCGGCATCGGGCTGGCCGCCGTGGCCGCCGTGCGGGGCTACCGCACCATCATCGTCATGCCGGACTCCATGAGCATGGAGCGCCGCCTGCTCATGACCGCCTACGGCGCAGAGCTGGTCCTCACCCCCGGCGCCCAGGGGATGGCCGGGTCCATCGCCAAGGCGGAAGAGCTGGCCCGCTCCCTCCCCCACGCCTTCATCCCCGGCCAGTTTGACAACCCCGCCAACGCCGCCGCCCACCGGACCACCACCGGCCCGGAGATCTGGAACGACACCGACGGCCAGGTGGACGTGTTCGTGGCCGGCGTGGGGACCGGCGGCACCATCACCGGCGTGGGCGAGTATCTCAAGAAGCAGAACCCCCAGATCAAAGTCGTGGCCGTCGAGCCTGCCTCCTCTCCCCTGCTGAGCAGAGGGACCGCCGGTCCCCACGGCTTGCAGGGCATCGGGGCGAACTTTGTCCCCAAGGTCCTCAACACCCAGATCTATGACGAGATCTTCCCCGTCACCGAGGCCGAGGCCTATGCCGCCGGGCGGCTCATGGGCCGCCGGGAGGGGCTGCTGGTGGGCATCTCCTCCGGCGCGGCCCTCCACGCTGCCCTGCAGCTGGCCAAGCGGCCGGAGAACCGAGGCAAGACCATCGTGGTCCTGCTGCCGGACACCGGCGAGCGGTACCTCTCCACCCCCCTCTTCCAGGACTGACCACCAAACGATCCACGCCCCCTGGGCAGCCGGAT
>CAKTSK010000002.1 GCA_934597725.1 uncultured Eubacteriales bacterium | reverse complement strand
CGAACACGGAAGTTAAGCTCACTTGCGCCGAAGATACTTGTTTGGAGACGAACCGGGAAAATAGGTAACGCCAACACTCCTGGAGGAGTTTACTCCTCCAATATGCCTCCTTAGCTCAGTCGGTAGAGCACGCGGCTGTTAACCGCGGTGTCGTAGGTTCGAGTCCTACAGGGGGCGCCACTTTACCAATCTCCTGGAAGACCAGGTTTGCATAAAGCCTATGGAAACCGGAAATGGGCCTTTAGCTCAGTTGGTTAGAGCAACCGGCTCATAACCGGTCGGGCCACGGTTCGAGTCCGTGAAGGCCCACCATATAGGGGTATAGCTCAGTTGGTAGAGCAGCGGTCTCCAAAACCGCGTGCCGAGGGTTCAAGTCCTTCTGCCCCTGCCATCATGGCGCGGTAGTTCAGTTGGTTAGAACGCCGGCCTGTCACGCCGGAGGTCGAGGGTTCAAGTCCCTTCCGCGTCGCCACTTTTTTAGGCTTCTTTATTGGCCCTACGGTTGGGGAGTGACACCCCACCCATCTGCTGCTGTAGCTCAGTCGGTAGAGCGCATCCTTGGTAAGGATGAGGTCGGCGGTTCAAATCCGCCCAGCAGCTCCAAAAAACCTCGAGAACTTCGGTTTTCGAGGTTTTTTTGTTGTACAAACACAAAGAATTGCAGGGGAACACTCACAAAAGAGGCAGAAAGGAAGGAAGCACGATGATGTGGAAGGACAGCTATCGTCTCGGCGTGGAACAGATCGACCAGCAGCACAGAGAGCTGTTTGACATGACAGAGGAACTGGTGAACGCGGTCGAGGAAGGCGCCACGGCAGCGGACTATGAAAAAGCCGTAGGCTTTTTGCAGGACTATGTGATCGAACATTTTCGAGATGAGGAGGCCTATCTTGCCTCCCTGCACGCCAGGGACCTGGCAGCCCATCAGGCGGAGCACCAGGCCTTTACCGAGACGGTGGAGAACTATGGGCGGCGGTTAAAAGAGAATGGCTTTGATGAGAAGACCATGAAGGATCTGGCCGGCACGGTGACTGCGTGGCTGATCTATCATGTGGTGGACACCGACCAGAAAAGCGTGACCGGCGCGGTGCAGGAAGAAGGGCGCTTCCGCCAGTGCGTGGAGCTCTTTGCCCACAGCGCCCTGGAGGTCCTGGAAGCCATGGCAGGAGTTTCGCCGGAGCTCCCGATCCAGGAAAGCCAGTCCTATGTCCCCCAAGGCGATATTTTTGTGCGGATCGGCCTGGTGGGCCAGGTGAACGGGGCGGCCATCTTTGGCTTTTCCGAGGAGCTGGCCCTGCGCCTGGTGGAGGCAATGACGATGATGACGCTGGACCAAGTGGACGAACTGGTGGAATCAGCCCTGTGCGAAGTGACCAACATCGCCTGCGGCAACGGCGCCACGGCCCTGGTGAAGCGGGGCCTGCCCTGCGACATCCGTCCGCCGGTCCTCTCCCGGTCTGTGGACAGCCAGGAGAACGGGATCGGCGTGGTCCTCGACACGGCAGCAGGCCGCCTGCAAGTGGGGCTGTTTTTGGAGGACGCCGCCCAGCAGCATCTGCCGTAAAGCCCGGTTTCAAACAGACAAAACCCCTGATTTCCTTGCAGAAAATCAGGGGTTTTGACAACCTGTGCCTGAGAGGGAGCACAAAGACCTTTTGTACCCAGGTTGTCCGCAGACCAAACCATCGTTTTTAGGGTTCTATGGACACATAAAATTCCTCCAGCGTATCCAGACAAAGACAGCCCAGCCGCCCCCCAAAAGCAGCGCCGCAGTCCAACGCGATCTGGGTCCCGCGCAGAATGATCCTATCCTCCGGCGGTTCACCGGCCTGCTGGAGGAGCAGCCGGGTAGGCGTGTGGCCATAGACCAGATAGCGGTCCTCATAGAACGCAGTATTCCAATCAGGGCGGCAGAACAGGAAGTCCTGAAGCTCGTAGTCCTCCAGCGGTTTTTCGCGGGAAAACTGATCCAGCCCGGCGTGTACCAAAAGAAACCGTCGCCCGCCCGCCGTTACCTCGGCGTAAAGGTCCATGTCCTGGAGATATTCGAGCAGATCTTCCCGCTCCGCCTGGGAGAGCTGCTTCAAGGCCCGGAGCGTAGGGCCGCCGCCATTACAGATCCATTCGCTGAGTGCCGCAATTTGCGTCTCACTCAAAGAGGCAAGGCTCAGGTCCGTGACCTCTTCCATCAGCCAGGGCAGGCAGACAGCGGCGGTGAACTCGTGATTGCCCAGAATGGGCACCACATTTGAACGGTCCATCATGTCTTGGAGGATACGGCAGCCCTCCGGGCCGCGGTCGATCACGTCGCCCAGGACGTAGAGGGTGTCATCTGCGGAGAATTCGATTTTTTGCAGGATCTCCAAGTACTTGTCATAGTGTCCGTGGATGTCGCTGATCACATAGAGCATGGGGCTTCTCTCCTTTCAGGGGATGGGGATCGCCGTGAGAAACGATCTTCTGACCAGACTGCGTTCCTCAAAGTTTTTTGTAAATGGTGGTCTTTCCCTGGGCCACTCTGTATGGAACGTATTTGCTGTCGTTTTCCTTGATATGGCGGGAAAGCTGCTTGGCCAAGGTCATCTTCTCGCTTCTGGATAAGCTGGGCCATTCCTCGGGCAGCAAGGAGGATACGATGAAGGTATCGCCGCTTTTTTTCAGGTCCAGATGATGCAGCATCGTTGAGAGCAAATGATCCATGGTCATAGCGGTCTCTTTTTGGTTGGCGTGGAGCATCACGCAATAATGCTGAAAGGCAGAAAGGCTGAAGCCCAACTCGTCGGCCAGGGAAGCGACGGCTTCATATTCGGCTGGGGTGTAGTTGGAATAAATTCTCATAAGAAAGAACCTCCTTGTAGCTTGGGGTGCCGCCATTCACTTTTGAACGGGGATATAGTAGCACCCACATTATTGAGGATATAGTAGCACCTATTTTAATTCTTGTCAAGAGCCGAATTGAGCAGAGGAAAGAAAACTCCGGCACGCAGAGATTTTTTCAGCAGAAGGGAGTGCAGCCCCCATGTGCCAGAAGACGACGAAAACGCCCCCGCCAACGATCGACCGCTTTCGGGGGCTGTATGACTTTTTGAGCAACTTCTATCCCGCCAAACTGCGCTATGAGGGCCTGACCTATTGCAACGCCGAAGCGCGCCAAAAGCTGGGACGCTGGGAGATCGGGCAGGCCAGGCTCACCCCGGGGTATGGGCTGCGCGCCGCCTATGTTCTCCATGTGATCGAGCCGGTGTACGGCCGCGACCCGGAAGCCCTGCTGGCCCAGTGCTACGCAGCCTGTCTGGACCTTGCCCAGGCCCACCGGTTCCCGGAGACCGTGTTTCCGCCTCTGGCCACGGGAAAAGCCTGCTTCCCCAAGGAAAAAGCCGCCCGCATCGCGGTGGAGAGCGTGCGGCGCTGGCGCAAGACCCACAGAGGCCCCGTGGTCCTTTTTTCCTGCGCCGACCAGCGGTCCTTCGACTGCGTCCGCGCTGCGCTGGAAGAAGGGGCGCCGTGAGAGACAGGGGATTGCCGCGCATCCCCCGCTGTGCTATACTAAAAATTAAAAAACGACAAAGACCTCAGTCGATTTGACCCCAGGCTGCCCGCACGTTGCGTTTTGTGCTGAGGAAAACAGAACCGGGAGGACAGAACATGGTTCGTCAAATGCAAAAAATTGTAGAGGCCATCCACGGCGGTCTGGCCGTGTATGAAGCAGAGAGAGACCGATTCCGCCTGACCCACTGCGCCCCCAATCTCTGCCGCCTGCTGGAGGCAGGGGTCCGGGAGGGCGCGGGAGAGGAGGACGACCTTTTCACCCTGCTGTGTGACGAGGACCGGCCCAGAGTGGCCCAGGCCCTGGCCGACGCCAGAGAGAACCGGCAGGACATCAAGGTGTATTTCCCCCTGCGGCAGCAGGCCGACGGCGGACAGACCTGGTGCCAGATGGACGGCTGGGCCGAGGGAGGAGACTATTGCCTGCTCCTGTCCGGCCTGACCCCGGAGAGCCAGCTCTTTCAGCGGATGGCCGGGGAGACCCGGGACCACGTCTATGTGATCAACAAGGAAAACTATGACCTGCTTTACGGCAGCGACCAGACCAGAGCCTATTGGGTCACCGAGCAGAGCAAGAACGAAAAGTGCTACCAGATCCTGTGCGGAGAAAACGCCCCCTGCACCCACTGCACCCTCACCTCCCGCCCGCCGGACGGAAGCCCCCACGAGATCTGCTACCAGGCGCAAGGGCGGTACTATACCACCAAATTCCGGGAGATCGACTGGAACGGGACCCCGGCCTATGTCAAGTACGTCCGGGATGACACGGAAAAGGCCCGCTCCCAGCGGGAAAAGGCGCGCCTGGAACAGTATTTCCAGACGGTGCTGCAAAACCTGCCCGGCGGCGTGGCCGTGGTCCGCTGGACGGCGGACGGCGGCCTTTACCCGGAATACCTCTCCAACGGGCTGGCCCAGATGCTGAGCATGTCCATGGAGGAGGTCTGGGACCTGTATCGGGACGACGCCCTGTGCGGCGTCCACCCCGACGACCGGGACCGGGTGTGGGAGGCTTTGACCAGCTGCATCCAGGAGGACCGGGTGCGGACAGAGCTGCAATACCGCCTGCACAGCGGGGCGGGTGGGGACATCTGGGTCAGCACCTGCTTCTCCGTGCTGCGGGTCGATGACGGGGAGACCATGATCTATGCCGACTACCACGACATCACCGCCGAGAAGCAGCGCCAGGAACAGCAGCGCCGCCACTACAAGGAGAAGATCTTCCAGCACTATCTGGTCACCGACCCCAACACCCTGATTCTGGGCCACTGCAACGTCACCCAGAACAAGATCCTGGAGATCGTGGACCACACCAACTCCGGCCTGCTCCAGCGCTTCGGCGCCGACCGCGAGGGCTTCTTCACCGGCCTGGGCACCCTCATCCCCGACCGGGAGGAGCGCCGGCAGTTCTACGACCGCTACCTGAACGAACCCGCCGACCGGGCCTACCGGCAGGGGATCACGGAGCTGATCCTGCCCTGTTACCTGACCCTGTCCCCGGGCCGGCCGGGGCGGTACGTCCAGTTTAAGGTGAACCTGGTGGAGACCCCAGACACCGGGGACATTACCGGCATCCTCACCGTCACAGACATCACCGAGGAGACCATCCGGGACAAGATCCTCCTCCACCTGACCTCCATCAACTATGATCTGGTGGCAGACATCGATCTGGTCCACGACCACTATGAGATCGTCGTCGGCGGCGACGAATATCTGACGGAGACCTCCGGCTGCTCCTCCCAGCGGGCCCACCGGCTGGCGGAGATGCTGGTCACCGAGGCGGAGAAGGAGCAGGTGCTGTCCATGCTGGACACTCCCCAGGTGCGCCGCCGGCTCCAGGAGCAGAGCAGCTACTTCCTCACCTATGCCATCCGGGACGGCAGCGGCAGCGTGCGGACCAAGCGCATGATGGTCTCGGCCATCGACCTGCGGCTGGGCCGGGCCTGCTTTGTCCGCACCGACATGACCGAAGTGCTTGCCGCCGAGCGCAAGACCCAGTACGCCCTGGAGCGGGCCCTGGCCGAAGCGGAAAAGGCCAACCTGGACGACCGGGAGAAGGTGCAGGATTACCTGCGTAAGATCTCCACCGCCTCCCAGCACCTGCTCAGCCTCATCAACGACATCCTGGACATGAGCAAGATCGAGCAGTCCAAGATCCAGCTGGCCAGCAGCCCCATCCACATGGAGGAGCTGGTGGACAACATTGCCTCCATCCTGGGCTCCCAGGCCAAGACCGCCGGCCTGACCTTCCGCATCGAGGCCGGGCCCTTCGCCCACCCCTGCTTCCTGGGGGATGCCCTGCGGATCAAGCAGATCCTGCTCAACCTGCTGGGCAACGCCTTCAAGTTCACCCTGGAAGGGGGCGCGGTGCGCTTTGCCGTGGAGGAGATCCCCGCCATTGATCCGGCCTGTTACCGCTACCGCTTCACCGTCCAGGACACGGGCGTGGGCATGAGCGAGGAATTTCTGGAACACCTCTTTGAGCCGTTTCTGCGCAGCGAAACGGTGCATCAGGTGGAGGGGACCGGCCTGGGTCTGAGCATCACCAAGGGGCTGGTGGACCTCATGGGCGGCACCATCCAGGTGCAGAGCCGCCGGAACGAGGGGACCACCTTCCGGGTGGAGCTGGAATTTGTCCCCTCCTCCCCCCAGGAGCGGACCGCCGCCAGCCAGAAGGCGGACCCCAGCACCGGCGACCTGCGCGGCCACCACTTCCTGCTGGTGGAGGACAACGCCATCAACGCCGAGATCCTGTGCGAGCTGCTGAAAATGCGGGGGGCCACCTTCCAGCTGCAAGAGAACGGCTTACAGGCGGTGGAGACCTTCCGCAACGCCAAGCCGGGCACCTTTGACGCCATCCTCATGGACATCCAGATGCCCGTGATGAACGGCTACGAGGCCACCCGGGCCATCCGCAGCCTGGACCACCCCGAGGCCAAGACGGTCGTGATCATCGCCATGACGGCCGACGCCTTTGCCGAGGACGTGCAGGAGGCCCTGGCCGCCGGCATGAACGCCCACCTGTCCAAACCCGTGGACCTGAACCTGCTGTGCCGGACCATCACGGAACTGCTGTGACCAGAGAAACAAAACAGGCTTGCCTGCGCCGCCCGACTATGGCGGCAGGCAAGCCTGTTTTTTTGTGTCGATGTCCGCCTTGACATCCTCAGTCTATTGTGATAGACTGAGGATGTCTAAAACATTAGTCTGAAAGGAGGCGGGGACCATGCCCCCACAAAAAACCCTCTCCCTGGCCGACCACCGGCTGCTGGAGCTGCTCTGGGCGGCAGAGCCCATTCCGTCGCCCCAGCTGTGCAAGCTGGCGGAGCAGCGGCTGGGGTGGAAGCGCACCACCACCTACACCGTCATCAAACGCCTGCGGGAGAAGGGCTGCCTGGAGAGCAAGGACACCGTTCTGCACACCCTGGTGGACCGGCAGACCGTTCAGCAGGCCGACGGCCGGGAGGTCTTGCAGCGGTCCTTCGGCGGTTCGCTGCCCAATTTCCTGGCGGCGTTTCTCCGGGCGGGCAGCGTCAGCGACCGGGAGGCCCAGGAGATCGAGGCCATGCTGACCGACTACCGGCGCAGAAACGCCGCCCCGGCAGAGAAGGAGCATCCCCATGACTGAGTTCTTTTCCGCAGCCCTTTGGACCACCACCCTCACGGCTTCGGCGGCGGCGCTGGTGGTGATGGCGCTGCGTCTGGCGCTGAAAAAGCTCCCCCGGTGGCTCGTCTGCGTCCTCTGGCTGCCGGTCTTTCTGCGGATGGTCTGCCCTTGGGGGCTGCCCCTGCGGGTGAGTCTGGTGCCGGCCCCGGTGGTCCAGGGGATCTCCCAACCGGTGCTGCCCGTCCGCCCTGCGGCGGGACCGGCCCAGCCGGACGCAGACCCTGCCCCGGCAGAGCAGGGACCCGCGCCGTCGCCGGTCCTTCTGGTCTGGGCCGTCGGGGCGGCGGGGATGCTGGCCTGGACGGGCGGCTCCGCCTGGCGGCTGCGCCGCCGGCTGGCAGAGGCGGTGCAGCAGGAGAAGGGGGTCTATGAGAGCGACCGGGTGGACAGTCCCTTCCTGCTGGGCTGGCTGCGCCCCCGGATCTATCTGCCCGTGGGGCTTTCCCCGGCCCAGCGGCAGCATGTGCTGGCGCACGAGCGGGCCCACTGGCGGCGGGGGGATGCCTGGGCCAAGCTGCTGGCCTGGCTGGCCCTGTGCCTGCACTGGTTCAACCCGCTGCTGTGGCTGGCCTATCGGCTGCTGTGCCGGGACCTGGAGACCGCCTGCGACCAGGCCGTCATCCGGGCCATGTCCCCCGGCCAGCGGGCGGACTACGCCGAGACCCTGCTCTGCCTGGGCCGCCGGAGGGTCCAGCCCGTGGGGCTGGCCTTCGGCCAGGAGGACACCAAGCAGCGGGTGCGCCATGTGCTGGATTTCCGCCGCCCGCCGGTGCTGGTGGCGGTGGTGGGCGCGATGGTCTGTGTCCTGACGGTGCTGCTCATCCTCTCCAACCCCGGGGACCAGGGGACCCAGCTGGACGGGGTCTCCATCACCCAGGCCTATGTGCTGGACGGCGGCCTGCCGGTGGCCCTGCCCGAGGAGAGCCGCCACCAGCTGCTGACCCTGCTCAAGCAGCTGGACGTGGACGACTATCTGGCGGTGGACTCCTTCACCCTGGAGGACGGGGACATCGTCCTCTCCGGCCAGACCGGCGGCACGGTCTTTTACCTGTCGGATGACCCCGCGCCCCAGCTCATCCGGGTCAACCGCGACGGCTACTCGGCCACCCAGAAGGTCTCCTCTGCCAGCCACGCCCTGGCGGTCTCCGCCGACTATGCCCGCTGGCGGGGGGAGCTGACCAGCTACCTGACCAAGGATCTGGCCGACCAGATCTATGCGCTGGCCACCCCCTACATCGGCAGCAACAGCGCCTGCGGGACCATTCTGGAGACCCTGCACCTGTCCACGGTGCTGGGGCCGTACACCTTCTCCCTGCAAACCAGCGTACCTCCCTATGGCATCACCATCCATCTGGAACAGGCCCCGCCGGAGGAAGAGGCGTTGTATCAAACCTATTTTCAGGATGTGTCCACCCTGTTCTTTGCCCTGGTGGGCAACGCCGAGCGGATCACCTGGCGGTATGGGGACCAGGAGCTGGCCGCCATCGCGGTCCAGGGGAGCGGCAGCCTGGATCAGGAGAGCTTCCGGGCCGCTTACGCCCAGCTGCGGGCGGACGCGGGGGCTTGCCGCGCGGCCCAGTCCTGAGCGGCGCTCGTCCCGCCCCCAAAACAGAACAGGCCCGGCGCAGCGCCCCCTTTGCGGGAGGCGCAGCGCCGGGCCGTTGCCGTCCCAGGGACGAGGGTCCCTGGAAAAGAGAAGCATTTACAGCTGCTTGAAAAATACGCTGCCTTATTCGGCCAGCAGCCAGTCGATCAGATTCAGCGATTTGATGCCCTCATAGGAAGTGATGAAACTGCGGTCCATGGACAACACGATTTTTTCATAGTTGTCCTGGATCATGCGGAGCGGCCGGAGTTCCCGTTCGCGGGTCTCCGGCGACTGCATACTTTCCGTCACTTGGAGGTAAACCTTATCGTTCGGTTTTTCCGCGACAAAGTCAACCTCTGTCTCTCCGACCTTCCCGATAGACACCCGGTAGTCCCGGCGAAGCAGCTCCAGAAAGACGATGTTTTCGAGGATGTGTCCGCGGTCGGCATCGCGGTAGCCCAGCAGCATGTTGCGGAAGCCCAGGTCGATGATATAGTTCTTGCCCAGCGTTTTGAGCAGTTGTTTCCCTTTCACATCATACCGGCCGACAGAGAAGAACACAAAGGCGCTGCGGAGCATGGAGATATACTTGTCCACGGTTTTTCCTGCGATGTTTTTCTGCTTCCCGGTTTGGATGTCTCCCTCATGGGAGAGCACATTCCCGATGCTGTTGGGAGAGGTGATGCTGCCGATGTTGGAGCAGAGAAACAGCATGATCTTCTGGAGCGTGGCCTGGTCAGCGCCGTTGTTGCGCTGGAGAATATCCCGCAATATCACGGTGGAATAGATGCCCTCCAACGCCTGGTTGCTTCTGGCCTCATTGAAGTGGTATTCCCTCAGGATCGGCATTCCGCCGAACTGAAGATACTTCTGGAACTTCTCGTCCGCTGTTGCATAGGGGGCAAAGTCATAAAAGTCCAAAAACTCTTTGAAGGACAGGGGCAGCATTCGGATCTCCACATATCTGCCGGAAAGCAGCGTAGAAAATTCCGTGGACAGCAGATAAGCGTTGGAGCCGGTGAGATAGATATCCACATCAAAATCCAAACGGAACGATTCGACTGCCTTTTCCCAGTGGGTCACAGTCTGCAGCTCATCGAAGATCAGGTAGGTCCTTCCGTCTGCTGCGATCTGCTTGCTGACGTGATCGTAAAAGGAAAGATGATCGGTCAGGTCCCGGTAGCGCAGAGATTCCAGGTTCATGTGGATAATATGCGACGCCGGGATGCCCTGCGCCAACAGTTCCTGATGAAACAGATCCAACAGGGACGACTTTCCGCAGCGGCGTATCCCGGTGACGATCTTCACCAGGTCCACATCTTTGTTTTGGAGCAGCTGATTCAGATAGTGGGGACGGTTGATCAGGTCAGTCATAACACACCTCCTGGATTTTTTTGATTCTAGTATACCTGAAAAACAGAAAGAGTCAATGGTTTCTGACTTACAAGTCAGAAACTTGCTAAAATAGGAGGGATTCCGACTTTTTTGACACATCCCCCGGCTTTCGCTGGGTGTGTGTACCAAGGTACAGCTCGGTAAAAACGGAAAGTGTGCTGCTGCGGTCATCCCATCCGGCAGCGAAAAAGACAGGCCCGATGCAGAATGTTTTCATTCTGCATCGGGCCTGTTTACGCTGCTGTGTGATCTGGTTCAGGGGGTGTCCGCCGCCTTCTCCTCCTCGGAGAGGAAAGGCCGGTCGGGGGTGCCCACCAAAGGCTCCGGGTCCCCCAGAATGGTGGCCGGCGGCTTGAACAGCGTCAGCACGAAATCCTTGTCCCGGGCCAACACCTCCCGTACCTCCCGGCCGAACTGCCCCCGGTAGTCCCGCCGTTCTGCGTACACGCCCCAGGCGTTGATACCCAGCGCCCGGGCGGTATGGAGGGCACGGTAGATGTGATACTCCTGGGTGACAATGACCATCCGCCGGACCCCGAAGATCTCCTTGGCCCGGTAGATGCTGTCGTAGGTGGACAGCCCTGCATAGTCCAGCACGATGTCCTCCTCGGGCACGCCGTGTTCCCGGGCGACCCGGTGCATGGTGGCCAGCTCGTTGTAATACTGGCTCCGGTTGTCGCCGGACATGAGGATCTTGTCTGACCAGCCCGCCTGGTACAGCTCCACCGCCCGGGTCAGTCGGTCGTTGAGCATGGGGGAGGGGGTGCCGTCGGCGCGCACCCCGCAGCCCAGGACCAGAATGCAGTCCAGCACCGGCGGCGGGGCGTCCTCGACCTTCCGCAGCTTGGGCATGGTGGACAGGATCACATAGAGGTTTGGCACCAGCAGGAGCGCATACAGCAGCAGGAACAGGACCAGCAGCACCCGTCCCACGCGCCGCGCCCGCCGGGAAAAGACCCTCATCGGTCCTTGTCCCGGTGCTGGAAATAGAGGACGCCGGCGATAAAGACGATGCCGACGATCAATCCGATGACCATATTTCCGCTCCTTTCCCGGTGCGGCAGAGAGACTGCCGCAGATGGTGTGCAGGGAATGGCCGGCTCAGAACCGGTCGGGGTCGCCGTCGGGGGCGAACTCCTCGTCGTCCTCGTCCTCTTCGCCCCGGGCATAGGTCACCCGGACGGTGGAGGAGGAGAGCATGTCCACCCGATACTCCCGCCAGCCCTTGCTGGCCATTTTCTCGTTGCCTTTTTCCAACTGTTCGGTCACGTCCAGGGTGTCCACCCCGGTGTAAGTGATCTTCTTCTGTTCCATGGCGTGGGTCCTCCCTTAGTCTGTCTGGGCCTGAGCGGCCTTGATCATGATGGCGCACTCGATGCGCTTTTTGAACAACTGGCAGCCGTAGTCATAGGTGCCGTTGATGTCCCCGCTGGCGTGGTAGGCGTTGGCGGCGCAGCCGCCGGCGCAGTACAGCCGGGCCCAGCAGTCCCGGCAGTCGGGGTTGGCCACCACGTTGCACCGGTGGAACTTCTCGCCCAGCTGGGGGTTGGTGATGCCCTTCCACACATCGCCCATGGAGTAGGCGGGGTCGTTGACGAACTGGTGGCAGGGGAACAGCTCGCCCCAGGGGGTCACGGCCAGATACTCCGTGCCGGAGCCGCAGCCGGACATGCGCTTGTGCAGGCAAGGCCCGCCCTCCAGGTCCAGCATGTAGTGGTAGAAGGTGAAGGGACGGCCCTCCTTCTCCCGCCGCAGCATCTCCTCGGCCAGGATCTCATACTGCCGGAAGAGCTTGGGCAGGTCCTCCTCGGTGAGGGCCCAGGGTTCGCCGGGGGGGCTTACCACCGGCTCCATGCTCAGCTCGGTGAAGCCCAGGTCGGCCATGTGGAAGATGTCCTCGGTGAAGTCCACGTTGTCGTGGGTGAAGGTGCCCCGCATGTAATACTCCCGGTCTCCCCGCTGCTGGACAAAGCGCTGGAACCTGGGCACGATGATGTCGTAGCTGCCCACCCCGGCCAGGTTTTTCCGCAGCCGGTCGTGGACCTCCTTGCGCCCGTCCAGGCTCAGGACCACGTTGTGCATCTCTTTGTTGCAGAAGTCGGTGACCTCGTCATCCAGAAGCATCCCGTTGGTGGTGAGGGTAAAGCGGAAATTCTTGTGGTGGAGAGGCTCCTGGCTGCGGGCATAGGCCACCAGGTCTTTCACCACCTGCCAGTTCATCAGAGGCTCGCCGCCGAAGAAATCCACTTCCAGGTTCACCCGGCTGCCGGAGTTGGCGATGAGGAAGTCCAGGGCCTGCTTGCCCACCTCGAAGGACATGAGGGCCCGGTCGCCGTGGTAGTTGCCCTGGCTGGCGAAGCAGTAGTCGCAGTTGAGGTTGCAGGTGTGGGCCACATGCAGGCACATGGCTTTCAGGATGGGCTTGGTGTGGGCAAAGGCTTCCTGCTCCACGTCCCGCCACAGGTCCTGGGAAAAGAGCTTGCCGGCGTCCTTGAGGGCCTGGATGTCGTCCAGGCAGGCCCGCAGCTCGCCCTCGTCCACGTCCGCCCGGTGGCCGTATTTGTCCAGCATCCGGGCCACGATCTCCTCCCGGGGGGTGGTCTCGAACAGGGCGATGCAGTCGTAGGCCACCTCGTCCACCAGGTGGACTGCGCCGCTGTAGACGTCCAGGACGATGTTGTAGCCGTTGAGTTTGTATTGATGGATCATACTTGTTGTCTCACTTCCGTTGAATGAAAAAAGTGCCGCTTGATCGGGGGCGATCAGGCGGCAGCTTTCCTCTTGTGTCAGCATCTCTCAGCGAGAGGTGTTCTCGCACTGCTGGTTGGCAAGGCCGCAGGAGGTCTTGCAGGCAGACTGGCAGGAGGTCTGGCATTCGCCGCAGCCGCCGGTCTTCAGGCTCTTGGCCAGGTCCCGGGTCTCCAGGGTCTGGATTCTCTTCATGAGGAACCCTCCTTTCCTTCCCCCGTGGGGGAAAACGTCAGAAATCAAAAATATTATAATGTACTTTCCCCGGGATGTCAATGGCTTGCTGGGGGAAGGCGGGAGCCGCCGGAGGATTTCTCCTGCCTGAGGAGCCTGCCGGGGGCAGAACGGGGATGGGATCTTCCCCCAGCCCATCCTGCCGCGCAGCGGCACGGATCTCCCCCACAAAGGTCAGCCGGCCTGGGGGCGCCAGCTCCACAAAGTCGGTGGGCCGGACCCGGAAGGGGTCTTTGAAAAAGTACCCCAGCCCCGCCAGCTTCAGCAGCCGGTAGACAAACTGGGAGCAGACCATGATGTTGGGCTGGCGGGCATAGGGGACCAGCAGGCCCAGCAGATTATAGGCGCTGCCCTCCTGGTCGATCTTGCCCAGCCGGCGGAGCAGGATCTGCTTCTGGGCCCGGGTGGCCGGCAGCCGGTAGAGCCGCACGGCAGCCCCCGGCCGCCGGAGCAGCCCGCCCAGGGTCTCGGGATTGAGGCCGGGCGGGGCGATGCCGTCGCCGCCGTTGTAGCTGACCAGGGTGTGCAGGTCCCGGTCCAGGGCCAGGGAGACGTGGTTATAGGTCCGGTCGGTGATCAGGCCGATGACCTCGCCCGCCGGACTGTTGGACTGGGTCAGGACCAGGTAGACCGCGCCGTCGGACAGGGAGGCCGCCGCCCGGTGGAAATAGCCGGGGGGCAGGCTGCGGCGGTTGCAGTAACGGAAGCAGTGGTGGCGGGTCAGGTCCTGCCCCAGGGCCAGGGCGCAGCCGTGGGTGACGGCCTGTTTGGCCTGCCGGGCTTTGGCTGTCTGCCCGCAGAGGCGGGCCTTGCCGTAGATCACCCAGACCACCCCCAGCACCCCCAGGGCCAGCAGGCCCCAAAGGGGGAAAAGATACCAGGGCACCCGTTCCGTTGTTCCCTTTCTTCCCATGACGGCGCACCGTCCTTTCTTTTTGTATCACTATACTGTTTACATCATACAATAATGCATGGGGGTATTGTACCTCTGGACGGAGCAGATGTCAATGGGGTTCTGCGCGGCAGCGCTTGCCTTTCGGGAGACAGTCTGGTATCCTGAACATAGACCACAGCATCGTTTCAGCAGTCCCCACAACTTCTATTTTCAGAAAGGCGGAGATGTTCCATGAAAACGTGTCAGATCCTGTGTTCCCTTTTCCTGCTGCTCCTCCTGGCTGGTTGCGGGCAGGCCGACGCCCCCGCGGCCGTACGCACCCAGGAGGACGACAGCCAGACCGACGCGCCCGCAGCCGTGCTCACCCGGGAGGACGACAGCCAGGCCCAGCTCACAGACTGTGGCGGTGACGGGACCCAATTTCAGGGGACCCTCCAGCTCACCCTGCCGGAAGAGGAGGGGGGAGACCCCAGAGCCGTCGCCTCGGTGCTGGAAGAGACCTATCAGCCCACCCTGACGGTGCAGGGCCAGACCCAGCCGCTGGCTGTGCGCGAGTTTACGATGGACCAGGAAGCGGACGGGGCTTATACCCTGACGTTTGTCTGTTCCATGCCGCTGGACCCCTTCCCCGAGAAGGGGACCGTGGGGGAGATCGCCGTGCCGACCTTCCCCGGCACCCTTTCCTATGTATTCTGATCCGAGCGGAACCAAAAACAGACCCGCCGGACCCCTGTGAGGGGGTCCGGCGGGTCTTGTGTGTTGGTGGGGATGCGGCTCAGAGAGACTTGCCCAGCTCATAAGCCTGCTGGGGATAGTCGGTGGCCTGCATGGCCTCCAGATCGCCGCAGGACAGGGCGGAGATCACTCCGACCCGCTGCCAGCCCAGATAGTTGGTCATCCCCTCGAAGGAGAGGATGGCCCCGGCGGCGGACTCCATGGTGTCGTCCTCCATGGTCAGCAGCAGGGCGGCCTGCTTGGGGGCCTTGAGGGCGGTGGTGTTGGCGTAGAACCGGTCGATGACCAGCTTCAGCTGGGCGGTCCAGTCGTAGTAATAGATGGGAGAGGCAAAGACCACCACATCCGCCGCCAGCAGGTGGGGGTTCAGCTGCTGCATGGCGTCCTTGTGGACACAGCCCCGGTCGGTGGTGTGACATTTTTCACAGGCCAGACAGGGATGCACCGTCTCAAAGGCGGCGTCAAAGCGAAAGATTTCGTGGCCGGCCTCCTGGGCGCCCTGGATGAACCGGTCGGCCAGCAGGGCCGAGGTGCCGTGGCGGTGGGGGCTGCCGGTGATGACAACGATACGCATGGGAACATTCCTCCAATCAAACAGAAAACATAGAAATGATGCTGCGGCTCAGACGGCTGGGGCGGGGGTCTCCCGGTCCCACCGGAAGAAGGCCCGCCAGAAGAAGAGGCCTGCCAGGGCCAGGGCACAGCCCAGGCCGGTATAGAACACGGCAATAAAAACCTCCGGCACCAGCCCGGAATACCGCAGGCCGATGCCGCCGCCCATCATGACGGCCATGATGAGGTAGGCTTTCCCGTCAAAGAAGTGCCAGAAGGGCCGGGTAGGCTCCGGGTAGCTGCGGATGCGCCGGAAATGCTTTTGGGACATGCGGAAAAACATCCGGCCAAACAGCCCAAAGACCACCAGAGACAGCAGCGGGTGCAGCCAGGTCACCCGGGGCAGGGCACGATAGGCCAGCGCCCCCAGCCGGGCCACGTTGATGCCAGCCACCAGCCAGACGCAGCCGGCGATGGCCAGCAGGGTCCGCTTTTTCACGGCCAGCGGCCCGGGAGACACGGGACCGCTCATCCGTTCTGATCTCCCAGCGCGAAGATGGTGAAGGGGGGCTTGCCCCGGGTGCCCACCAGCCGGACCCCGGCCCGGTAGAGGCCCTCCACCGTTTCCAGCAGGTCGGCGGTGATCTCCTCGCCGGGGGTGATGAGGGGGATGCCGGGGGGATAGGCCCAGAGGGACTCCCCGCTGACCTTCCCCAGGCCGTCATACAGGAAGGTCAGGCCGCCGGGAGCCATGGCCGCCTCCTCCATGGAGCAGCGGCGGGGGGGCAGCTGGCCCACCAGATCGGGCAGGGGGGTCTCCTCCTGGGCGGGGCCGAACTTCTGGTCCAGCTCCAGCAGGGCCTGGGCCAGCCGCTGAGGCATGTCGTCGTCGGTCCCCAGGCCGGTCATGGCCACGGCGTAGTGTTCCAGGGCCATCTCCACCTCGATCTTGTAGTCCTCCCGCAGGTGCTGCATCAGTTCTACCCCGGTCAGGGCGCTGCGGCGGGTGGAGAGGAGGAGCTTGGCCGGGTCCAGGGCGAACAGACCGGGGACCGGCACGCCCGCCAAGGCCCCGTGGCCCAGCACTTGCAGGTGCTGTAAGCCCTGAATGGCCTGGTCAAAGGCATCCAGCCGCCGTGCCCAGGCGGCAAAAAGCGTCTCGCCCTGTTCTTCCAGCAGGCCAATGCACCCTTCCATGGAGGCCAGCAGGAGATAGGAGGGGCTGCTGGACTGGAAAATGCCCGTCTGCCGGGCCACCTGGGGCAGGGGGACCCGCCGGCCGCTGGCGTGGAGCACGGCGGTCTGGGTGAGGCTGGGGAGCATCTTGTGCAGGCTGGCCACCGCCAGGTCCGCCCCCTGGGCCATGGCCCCCGGCGGGAAGGCGGGGTGGAAGCCCAGGTGAGCGCCGTGGGCCTCGTCCACCAGGACCGGGACCCCCTTGGCGTGGGCGGCGGCGCAGATGCCCGCTGTGTCGCTGACCACGCCGTCATAGGTGGGGCTGGGGTAGATCACCAGCGCGGCGTCGGGGTGCGCCTCCAGGGCTGCGGCCACCTGCTCCGGGGGGAGGGAGGCGGCGATGCCGAAGGTGGGTTCCACCGGCGGCACCAGAAAGACCGGTTCCAGGCCGCACAGCTCGATGGCGTGATAGACCGCCTTGTGGCAGTGGCGGGCCACCAGAACCTTGTCGCCCCGGCGGGAGGCGGCCCGGATGGCGGCCAGCAGGCCGCCGGTGCTGCCGTTGACCTGAAGGTAGCTCCGCCGGCTGCCCCAGAGGGCGGCGGCGCGGTCCATGGCCCGGGCCAGGACCCCGCTGGGGTCGTGGAGGTCGTCAAAGTCCGGCAGCTCGGTGATGTCCAGATCGGCCCGGAGACAGGCCAGATAGGGGGCCAGGGCGGTGTTTTCCTTGTGGCCCGGCATGTGCAGGGAGAGATACCCCGCCTCGTGGTGGGCCTGCAGCCGCTCTGCCAGAGAGGGGGAGGGGGTGGTTGACATGAAGGTGCCTCCTTTGTCATAGCGTCATATCTTATCTATATAGTGAACCTGCAAGAGAAAAGAAAACGTGGGCAGGGTTATGATACCAGAAAGCAGGCCAGATGACAACCGGCGGCCCATCTGACCTGTGCAGGTCCCGGGGAGAGGGAAACATCTGGCCTGTGAAAAACTTCTTGTTTGGCGATTTCTATAGGGCCAGGTTTGTGGTAGGCTGAGAGCAATTCCAAAACAAGAACAAAGGAGGCCCTTCCCATGACCACCAAAACCGCCGCCCAACGCCCCGCGTCGGCGAACGTCAAAACCCTGGCCATCACCGCCATCAGCCTGGTGCTGGTCTATGTCTTCACCGCTGTGGTGAACATCCGTCTGCCCTTTGCGCCCAACGGCGGTTTGATCCATCTGGGCAATGTCCCCCTGTTCGTGGCAGCCATCCTCTTCGGCAAGCGCACCGGCATGATCGCCGGCGGCCTGGGCATGGCCCTGTTTGACCTGACCTCCGGCTGGACGGCCTGGGCCCCCTTCACCCTCCTCATCGTCGGCTGCATGGGCCTGGTGGTGGGCGCGGTGACGGAGAAGAAGAAAAGCTTCCCCTTCTATCTGCTGGCCCTGGTGCTGGCCTGCGCGGTGAAAGTGGGGGGCTATTACCTGGCCGAAGTCATCCTGTTCGGCAACTGGGTGGTCCCGCTGACCTCCATCCCGGGCAATCTGATCCAGGTCGGTGCAGCCGCTGTCATCACGCTGGTCATCATCGAACCCCTGCGTCTGGCCGCCAGCCACACCATCTTGCGGAAATAAATGCAGTCTTTCTCCCATTCTGTAGGAGCAGCAAAAAGACGCCGATGCAATTTCGGCGTCTTTTTGCAATTTTTTCCTGTTCCTCTTTCATTCTGGACGGGGTTGGAGAAATTTGTGTGATGCCGCAAATTTTATCCGGCTATTTTCAAAATAATTGTTGCATTTAGAGGGACAACGTGCTATACTTGCTCATGTAAATGGGACGGATGACCGCGAAACACCCCCTGTTTGCAAGTATCCTTGTATTTTCGCCTGGAGTCGCCAGGTAAAAATAAATTATCAACGAAGGAGCCAAACCATCATGAATGCTTACATCGAAAGCGTTATTGAATCCGTCAAGAAGAAGCACGGCAACGAGCCCGAGTTCGTGCAGACCGTTGAAGAAGTCCTGAGCTCTCTGGATCCCATCATTTCTGCTCACCCCGAGTATGAGCAGGTCGACCTGCTGGGCCGTATGGTCGAGCCCGAGCGTATGTTCACCTTCCGTGTTGTCTGGACTGACGACGCTGGCAAGGCTCATACCAATATCGGCTATCGCTGCCAGTTCAACGGCGCCATCGGCCCCTACAAGGGCGGCCTGCGCTTCCAGCCCAACGTGTACTCCGGCATCATCAAGTTCCTGGGCTTCGAGCAGATCTTCAAGAACTCCCTGACCGGCCTGCCCATCGGCGGCGGCAAGGGCGGCGCTGACTTCGATCCCTCCGGCAAGTCCGACGCTGAGATCATGCGCTTCTGCCAGAGCTTCATGACCGCTCTGTATCGTTACATCGGGCCCGACATCGACGTTCCCGCCGGCGACATGGGCGTGGGCGGCCGCGAGATTGGCTACCTGTATGGCCAGTATCGCCGCCTGAAGGGCGTTTGGGAGAACGGCGTGCTGACCGGTAAGGGCATGTCCTACGGCGGCTCCCTGGCTCGTCCCGAGGCCACCGGCTACGGCGCTGTGTACTACACTGTTGAGGTCCTGAAGCACGAGGGCGAGAGCATCGAGGGCAAGACCATTGCCGCCGCTGGTTTCGGTAACGTGACTTGGGGTATCTGCAAGAAGGCCATGCAGCTGGGCGCTAAGGTCATCACCCTGTCCGGCCCCGATGGCTATGTCTACGATCCCGACGGTGTCTGCACCGAGGAGAAGGTCAACTACCTGCTGGAGATGCGTTCCTCCGGCCGCAACAAGGTGCAGGACTATGCTGACAAGTTCGGCGTTCAGTTCTTCCCCGGCGAGAAGCCCTGGGGCGTGAAGGCTGACATCATCATGCCCTCCGCTATGCAGAACGACGTTCACATGGAGCAGGCTAAGAAGATCGCTGAGTGCGGCGCTAAGTACTACATCGAGGTCGCTAACATGCCCACCACCAACGACGCTCTGGCTTTCCTGATGAGCCAGAAGCACATGATCGTTGCTCCCTCCAAGGCTGTTAACGCCGGCGGCGTTGGCGTTTCCGCAATGGAGATGTCCCAGAACTCCGAGCGTCTGTCCTGGACTGCTGAAGAGGTCGATGCACAGCTGCAGAAGATGATGATCAACATCCACAAGGTCTCCGCTGAGGCTGCTGAGCAGTATGGCCTGGGCTACAACCTGGTTGCTGGCGCTAACCTGGCCGGCTTCAAGAAGGTTGCTGAGGCTATGATGGAGCAGGGCATCTTCTAATTGAAGTTCCCTTCTGTCTGAACAATCCCAAACGGGGCCCGTCGATTTGGCGGGCCCCGTTTTTTTCTGTGTGTCGCGCAGGCAAGACAAACACCCCCTGTATCGGAACAGAACCCGATACAGGGGGTGTTGCTATGGTTCGGGGGAGGGGATCACTCCACGGTGTTCTCCAGCACCCCAATGCCTTCGATCTCGCACCGGACCACGTCTCCGGTCCGCAGGAACTGCGGCGGGTCGAACCCCATGCCTACCCCGGCGGGGGTGCCGGTGGCGATGACGGTCCCCGCTTGCAGGGTCATCCCCTGGGACAGCTCTTGCAGGATGTGGGGGATGGAGAAGATCAGCTCGTCGGTGACGGCTTCCTGGCGTTTCTCCCCGTTCACCCAGCACCGGATGGGCAGGGCGGGGGGCCAGGCCACCTCGTCGGCGGTGACGATGCAGGGCCCCATGGGGGTGAAGCCGTCCAGCCCTTTGCCGAAATACCACTGCTTGTGGCCGGTCTGCAAGTTCCGGGCGGAGACATCGTTGAGGACGGTGTAGCCGAACACATAGTCCCGGGCCTCCTCGGCCCGGATGTTTTTGGCGTCCCTGCCCAGGATCACCGCCAGCTCCACCTCATAGTCCAGGCTGTCCACCAGGTCGAAGTGGCCGGGGATGGGATCGCCGGGGCCGGGGCAGGCGGTGGCCCGCTTGGAGAAATACACGGCCCGTTCCGGGGCGCGGGTGAAGGCCTGGGCGTCAAACTGCTCGGCCTCGGTTTTGTGCTTCTGGTAGTTCATGCCCAGGCAGATCACATCCTGCCGGGGCTGGGGCAGGGGGGCCAGGACCCGGACGGTGGACAGGGCGATGCCCCCCGGCCCCTTGGCGGCCTGGTCCAGCACCTTCTGCCGGTGGGCGGGGTCGTCGGCCAGCAGGTGGTTCATGGTCTCATAGGGCAGGGGGGCCAGCCGGTCTGCGCCGGTTTGCAGGCAGATCAGCGTCCGGCCCTGCCAGGATACGGTGTACAGTCTCATGGGACAGCTCCTTCTCGTCGGTGTCAGGCCCCGGTCCAGCGGTCCAGGGCGCGGATCAGATCTTGCACGGACTCCTCCCGGGTGGCCCAGCTGGTGCACACCCGGACGGCGGTGTGGTCCGGGTCGGGCTTGGACCAGAAGGCAAAGAGGAACTCCTCTTCCAGCGCGTGCAGCAGGGGGTCGGGGAGGATGGGGTACTGCTGGTTGGTGTAGGAGTCGAAGAGCATGGGATAGCCCCGCGCCTCAAAGGCCCGGCGGAGGGTCAGGGCGTGTTCGTCCGCCTGACGGGCCAAGTCGAAATACAGGCCGTCCTCCAGCATGGCGCAGAACTGCACCCCCAGCAGCCGCCCTTTGGCCAGCAGGCCGCCCCGCTGCTTGATGTGGTAGCGGAAATCCCGTTTCAGGTCCGGGTGGGACAGGACCAGGGCCTCGCCGAACAGCATCCCCTGCTTGGTGCCGCCGATGGAAAAGGCGTGGCACCGCCGGGCCAGGTCCGGCAGGGTCATGTCGCAGGCGGGGCTCATGAGGCCGTAGCCCAGCCGCGCCCCGTCGATGTACAGCAGCAGGCCCAGCTCCTGGCAGGTCTGCCACAGGTCGGTCAGCGCTGCCAGGGAGTAGAGGGTCCCGTTCTCCGTGGGCTGGGAGAGGTAGACCATCCCCGGCTGGACCATGTGTTCCCGGGTCTCGTCCTCCCAGTGGGCCTGGTAGACCCGGCGCACGTCCTGGGCGGAGAGCGTTCCGTCCTCGCTGGGCACGGCCAGCACCTTGTGGCCGGTGGCCTCGATGGCCCCGCTCTCGTGGACGTTGATGTGGCCGCTGACGGCGGCGATGACCCCCTGATGGGGCCGCAGGGCGGCGGCGATGACCGTGGTGTTGGTCTGGGTGCCGCCCACCAGGAAGTGGACGTCGGCCTGGGGGGCCTGGCACAGGGTTCGGATCAGCTCTCTGGCCCGGTCGCAGTGGGGGTCCTCGCTGTAGCCGGCGGTCTGCTCAAAGTTGGTCTCCTGGAGCCGCCGCAGAATGGATGCATGGGCGCCCTCGGTGTAGTCACAGGTAAAATGCGTCATTGTGTTCCCTCCCGCATGGGCCGGACGATGCGCGTCCGGCGGACCGCCCCGCCGGGCGGATCAGTATTGTCTTTCATTATACGTTCTGTCCGGCAAAAGGTCAACTCAGGGGAGCGGCTGGCTCAGACGATCTGGAACAGGTAGAATTTCAGGTATTCCGTCTCCGGCACCCCCCACAGGATGGGGTGGTCGGGGGCCTGCCGCCGCTCCTCGATCTGCCGCAGGGAGACGGCGGCGTCCCCGGCGGCCTCCCACAGCATCTGCCGGAACAGGGCGGGGGTCATAAAGTGGGAGCAGGAGCAGGTGGCCAGATAGCCGCCCCGGGGCAGGAGCTTCATGGCCTTGAGGTTGATCTCCTTGTACCCCCGGAACGCGTTCTTCACCGTGGCCCCGCTCTTGGTGAAGGCCGGGGGGTCCAGGATGATGAAGTCATAGGGGTGCTGCTTCTCCTTGGCCAGGTCGGTGAGCAGGTCAAAGACGTTGGCCTGGACCACGTCCACCTTGTCCTCCAGGCCGTTGCGGGCGGCGTTGCGGCGGGTGAGGGCCACGGCCTCCTGGGAGATGTCCACGGCGGTGACATGGGCGGCCCCGGCCTTGGCGCAGTTGAGGGCGAAGGCCCCGGTGTGGGTGCAGCAGTCCAGCACCCGCCGGCCGGGGGCCAGGGCGGCGGCGGCCCGGCGGTTGTATTTCTGGTCCAGGAAGAAGCCGGTTTTCTGGCCGTGGATGTAGTCCACCTCGTAGTCGATGCCGTTCTCGGTGAGGATGAGCTGGCCGTCCAGGTCGGTGGCCAGCCCGGGCAGGGGATAGAAGCCCGTCTCCCGGGGCAGGCCCTCCTTGTCCCGCAGGGGGGCGTCGTTGCGCTCGTAGATGGCCCGCAGGACGATCCCGTCCTCGGCCAGCAGCTCCCGGAGCAGCCGGTAGAGGAGCGCCTTGCGGACCTCCATGCCCAGGGAGAGCACCTCGGTCACCAGGATGTCTCCGAACAGGTCGGCGGTGAGGCCGGGGAACTGGTCGGCCTCCCCGAAGAGCAGGCGGCAGCAGCCGAAGTCCGGTCCCATCACCGTCTTGCGGTAGTTGATGGCGTACCGGAGCCGCCGCCGCCAGAAGCCCTCGTCGAAGCGGTCGTTGGTGTTCCGGGAGAGCAGGCGGACGCGGATCTTGGAGTGGTCGTTGAGGACCCCCGCCCCCAGCCAGCGGCCCTTGTGGGAGACCACATCGACGATGTCCCCGTTCTCGCAGGGGCGGTCGGGGCCGGTGGTCTCCGCGCCGTAGACCCAGGGGTGGCCGGCGCGGATGGCCCGGGCGGCTTTCTCGTTGACGGTGAGGATGGGATAGGGACGTGTGGACATGGCAGGTCCTCCTTCTTTCTTGGTGTTGGCAGCAGTGATTATACAGGGTTTCGCCGGTGGTTGCAAGGGCTGGCATTTTGCCGGCGGCTGTGCTACAATGAGAAAAACTACGGGACAGGAGGCAACGGCCATGGGAAAGAAGATCAAGCTGCTGGCGCTGGACCTGGACGGCACCCTGCTCAACGAGGCCAAGCAGATCACCCCCCGGACCCTGGCGGCCCTGGAACGGGCCAGGCAGCAGGGGGTGGCGCTGGTGCCGGTCACCGGCCGGCCGGCCCAGGGCCTGCCCCAGGCGGTGCTGGACCTGCCGGAGCTGCGGTACACGGTGACCTCCAACGGGGCCACCATCCGGGACCTGGTGACCGGGGAAACGCTGCTGGAAAAGCATCTGTCGGCCGAGACCTGCCTGGCCGTCCTCCGGCGGTCGGCCCGCATCCCCATGGTCCGGGAGGTCTTTCGGGAGGGCATCGGCTACCTCTCCCGGACGGACTATGAGCTGCTGCGGGCCCGGTATGCGGGTACCTCCCTGCTGCGCTACCACCTGGGCACCCGGCGGGTCCTGCCGGGGACGGTGGCCCAGTTTTTGACCGCCGACCCCCGGCCGGTGGAGGAGCTGTTTTTCCTCACCGACAGCCCGGAGGAAAAGGCGCGGCTGCGCCAGACCCTGGCCGGCCTGCCGGACATCGGCTTTGCCGATCCCTTCCCCAACGACCTGGAGGTCCTGGCCGGAGATATCGACAAGGGGGAGGGGCTGCGCTACCTGCTGGGCAGGCTGGGCATCGCCCCGGACCAGGTGCTGGCCATGGGGGACGGCGACAGCGACCTGCCCCTGCTCCAGGCGGCGGGGCTGGGCGTGGCCATGGGCAACGCCACCGACCGGCTCAAGGCGGCGGCGGACCACGTCACCGCCTCTTGCGATGAGGACGGGGTGGCCCTGGCCATTGAGACCTTTGTGCTGGCAGAATAAGGGACCTTCCGGCCCCCCAGACCAAAACACACGCTCTCGTGACGCACGAGAGCGTGTGTTTTTTGCATCAGATCGGGGGAGGGCGCGGTCAGAATGCTGCGCTGCTGCCCGTCTCGGCTCAGCGGCTCACCAAGGAGGACAGGCTGATGATCCCAGGGGGCTCCAGCCAGTCCCGGAAGATGGGGTCGTTGATGGCAGGGGGATCGATCCAGTCGGGAAAGATGGGGTGGATGAACCCGGGCGGGTCAGACCACCCGGGGGACAGGGGGTCATCTGTGGAAGGATCGGTGATGTACGGCAGGTCCTGGGCAGAGAGCGCCGGGGCGTTCTCCGCTGGAACAAGGGCTGCCGGTTGGTCCCATGCCCCGTCGGAAACGCCGGCGGCCAGACAGGGGACGCAGAAAAACAACAGCAGGAGAAGGAAAGAGGCGATGTGTTTCTTCATAGCAAACTCCTTTTTGATGCGGGCGGGCATTCCCCGGATCTTTGCGTAGGGTCTTTGCTATCGTAACCTATAACACAGGGAAAGCGGATTGTCAAGAATGGTCCGCCGGGACGCGCCCGGTCGGCGCGCGGTTTTGGCAGAAAAAAGGCGCTGGGGCCGACGAATGTTCGTCGGCCCCAGCGCCAAAATGGGAAGGAAAAGCAACAGGGAGCATGTCAACGCCCCAGGCTGTGTACCAGCATGGGAATGGCGGACTCGAAGTTCACCCCGTACCAGCGGGCGTCGGGGTCGTTCTGGGTCTCGCGGATGCATTCCAGGGTGTAGTCCACCGCCACCTTCAGGGCGCCGGCCAGATCCTTGCCGTTCATCAGCGCGCCCACGCAGGCGGAGGCAAAGACGTCGCCGGTGCCGTGGAACTGGACGGGCAGCTTTTCGTTGAAGTAGCTGGCATAGGTGTCGGTGACGGAATCGTAGGCCATGGCGCCGATCTTGCCCGGCTCGAAGCTCATGCCGGTGAGGACGGCGGTCTTGCAGCCCAGGCCGGTGAGCTGCTTGAGCAGGTCCTTGATGTAGGCTTCGTCGTACTGGTCGCCCACATAGTCGACGCCCAGCATGAAGGAAGCCTCGGTGAGGTTGGGCACGATCACGTCGGCCTTGCCGCACAGCTTGCCCATCTCTTTGGCAAACTCCGGGGTGAAGCCGGTGTAGAGCACGCCGTTGTCCGCCATGGCCGGGTCCACATAGACCAGGGTGTCCTTGCCGCCGAACTGGTCGAAGAACTGGCCCACCAGCTCGATCTGCTCGAAGGAGCCCAGGTAGCCAGTGTAGATGGCGTCAAAGGTGATGCCCTCCTTCTTCCAATGGGCGGCGATGGGGGCCACTTCCTGGGTCAGGTCGTGGAAGGTAAAGCCGGAAAACCCGCCGGTGTGGGTGGACAGCACCGCCGTGGGGACCACGCAGGTCTCCACGCCCATGGCGGAGATGATCGGCAGAGCCACTGTCAGGGAGCATTTGCCCAGACAGGAGATATCTTGGATGGAAACAACGCGCTTCATAGTAACAAACTCCTCCTTGTAACGGGGGCGGGCAGGCCCCGCCCCGGGTCCAGTGGGCGGCTGGCGCCGCCATTGCTGATAGGGTACCACAAAACTGGCCTGCTGGCTATGGCCAATCCCATTTTATTTGCCAAGGCCAGCCGGTTCCGGCACCAAAAAAGCCTTTCGGGCGTGACCCGAAAGGCTTTTTTGGTGAGTAATAATGGAAGGATTTTATGTCAGTCACACCGCGAAAAAGAAGGAAGGAAACGCGGGTGAACTTGGGCAAAAATGAAAGATTTATTGCAGATGGGGGAGATAACGCTTGCGCCACAAGGGCTTTGGCCTCTCCCTGAGACCTTGGCTATTATCGTAGATTTTTTTCGAAATGTCAAGGGAAAACAACAACAAATGATTTGGATATTTTTCGTCACAATCTATGCACTCTGCCCTGTCGGACGGGAGGAGAGGGAGAAAAAGGGTGACAAACTGTGCAATAGTGACAGGGACATTCGCAAAAACTCTGCAAGAATCGCGCGGGAACCATGCAAAGTGACGAAAACCGCCCGCCGCACCCCTTCCCGCCCCGGGCAGAAAAAACCGGCGGACCCTTCCGTCCGCCGGTTTGCTGGTGAAAAAAGCGGGGGCGCCGCGCCGTCAGGCGGGGCGGACCACCATGCGCTGGATCTCGCCATCCTCGCTGAAATCCTGGATGGTGGCCACGGCGCGGATGTGGTAGCCGTTGTAGACGGCATAGTAATAGGCCTGGGTGTCGCTGATGATGAGGGGATCGGTGATCTCGAACTTGCGGAAGAGGAACCGATTGCGGAAGAACATGTCAATGCCTTCGGGGCCGTAGGCGTGGAGCTGGGGCTGGCCGGCGTCCTTGGGGCAGTAGTCCACGAAAATGGCGGTGGGGGAGAAGATCTTGCTCAGGGCCACCGAGTCCTGGTGAAGCATTGCTTCCACATACTGTTTGATCAAGGTCATGTTCACTTCCTCCTTAATAAACTTTCTCAGAGTTGAGAAGGGCGTCGGTGCCGCCGTCGACGAACATCACGTTGCCGTTGATCCCGTGGGCCAGGGGAGAGACCAGGAAGGCGATGACGTTGGCGATGTCCTCGGGGTCCATCAGCTCATCGGTGCCGTAGTTGATGGGGATGGGCAGGGCGGCCAGGGCGGCCTTGGCGTCGGCGCTCATGGTGGCGGTCATGGGGGTGGAGACGTTGCCGGGGGCAACGGTGTTGATCCGCAGGCCGTTGGCAGCCCAGGAAGCGGACACCCGGCGCACCCACCGGGCCAGGGCATACTTGGTGGTGACATAGATGCTGTTGCCCACGGTGAGGTCGCTGTTGTCGAACTTCTCGATGATGTTCAGGATGCGCTCCTCGTTGACGGGCTTGGTCTGGCTGTAGTTGAGCATATCCACCAGGTCCATCCGGGCTGCGCCCTGGGAGATGGTGTTGGAGGAGGTGACCACGCAGCGGCCCTTCTTCTTTTTCAGCAGGTCAAACAGCCCGTGGGCCAGGTTGGTGGCGCCGAAATAGTTCAGGCTGATGATCAGCTTCAGGTTCCCGCAGGCGCCGGATACGCCGGCGTTGCAGCACAGACCGTCGATGCCGTCGGGGTAACGCCGGTAGATCTCCTGGATCACATGGTCCCGGCCCTCCTTGGTGGCCAGGTTGGCGCAGATGTCGCCGTCCTTCAGATCCACATTGACCACTTCGTGGCCCTGGTTACGCAGGATCTCGACGGTCTTGCCGCCGATCCCCCCGGCCCCGCCGGTCACAACATAAATTCCCATACGAACTGCCTCCTTATGGATTGACTTGTCCCCTCTGCAGGCAGCTCGGGCTGCCGAAGACAGGATATTACTACAATTATGAAAAGGTTAAGCCAAAAGGTCAAGAAAGGAATTTCACAAAAAGCAGGGGGTGGGAGGGCGGAATTTTGTGTGGGAGCCGCCAAAGTTTTGCACCCGACAGAAAGAAAAATGTCCGTCAGAAGGAGAAAATTCGCCGCTTTGCCCACAACCCTGTCTGCCCCCGGCCGTTGTCAACGGGGCGGGAGTGTGGTAAAATAAGGAAGATTTCCAAGAAAGAAGGTGTGCCCTGATGGACAAAACGACCTTGGACCGGGTGACGGCACAGACCCGCCTCCTGATGGCAGCCCCCTCCTGCAGCCAGGAGGCGCGGCAGGCCGCCCAGGACTGGCTGGACGCCCTGGGGACCGACCGGGAAGCCGCCCAGACCCAGGCCTATCTCCGGGAGCTGGAGGAGGACCTGGTCACCGTGGACCAGCTGATCGCCTTCGCCCAGTCGGCGGCGGGCCGCCAGGTCTTCGGGCCGGAGGCCGACAGCGTGGCCGCCCACGGCCGCGCCCTCAAGGAGGCCGGGGCCCGGTTCTGCGACTGCCCGGCCTGCCAGGCCGCCGCAGCCATCCTGACAGAAACAGGCCGGCTGCGCTGACCGGACCGGGGGCCTGCCGCCGGCAGGCCCCCGCCGGAAAAGACCCAGGAAAAAGGAGACCTGCACATGATCATTGACGAGATGTTAGCCTATAACAAGACCTTTGTGGCGGAAAAGCGCTATGAGCAGTACGCCACCAGCAAGTATCCCAACAAGAAGATCGCCATTCTCACCTGCATGGACACCCGCCTGGAAGCCCTTCTCCCGGCGGCCCTGGGGCTGCGAAACGGCGACGTGAAGATCATCAAGAACGCCGGCGGCGTGGTCACCAACCCCTTCGGCAGCGTCATCCGCTCCCTGCTGGTGGCCATCATCGAGCTGGGGGTGGAGGAGATCATGGTCATCGGCCACACCGACTGCGGCGTGCAGCACATCGACGGGGAACAGATGATCGCCCACATGAAGCAGCGGGGCATCCCCCAGGAATCCATCGACCTCATGAAATACTGCGGCATCGACTTCGAGCGCTGGCTGTCGGGCTTCGACACCGTGGAGCAGTCGGTGAGCGAAACGGTGGAGACCATCCGCAACCACCCCCTCATGCCCAAGGACGTTCGCATCGGCGGCTATGTCATCGACACGGCCACCGGTGAGGTGAGTACCGTCTGCAAGGCGTAAGGCCCCTTTCAGAACAAAAAACACCGCGCCCCTCGTCCTGACACAAGGCATCGCTTGTGCCGGGACGAGGGGCGCGTTTTTGCGGCGTGCTCAGCGGAACTGGCCCGTCTGGGGCAGCACGGCCTGGGTCTTCTGGGCCCGGCGGGCATAGGAGGCCGGGGTGCGGCGGAAGAGGATCTGGTTGTCCTCGATGCAGGCTTCCAGGTAGCCCAGCCCCCGCAGGTAGTGGAGGTAGGACTGGCTGGAGGCTTCAAAGTAGGACAGATCCTGCAAGTCTCTGGCGTTGATGCGATAGGTCCGGCAGATGTCCGAGGCCAGCTTTTTGGGGGTGGTGGGGCCGTCGATGAGGTCCAGCAGGTCCTCCATGCGCTCGGCAAAGAACCGGGCCTCCATGTCCACCAGGGGCAGGATCTCGTCATAGATGCCGAAGTGGGCCACGATGAACTTGTCCGCCTGCTCCCAGCGCATCTTCCGCATGGAGTCCAGATAGTCCCGCACGCAGAAGGCGTAGGGGAACTTGGCGTGGTGGAGGGTGCGGCCGGTCATCATGGCGTCCCCCAGATAGAGCACGTTGTCCGGGGTGCGGATGCAGATGTGATCCACCGTGTGCCCCGGCGTATGCACGATGCCGAAGTCTGCGCCGCAGAAGGAGATGGTCTCCTCCCCGGGCAGGATGATCCGGTCGGCCACACAGGGGGTGCCGTGGAGGGAGGCCGAGGCCACCACATCCTCCGGCGAGAGCAGATAGTTGGTGACGTTCAGCCCCAGATAGGACATCTGGTGGCCGGCCTCCCCCAGAGACAGGGCCGTCTGGGTGCCGAAGGTCTCTTTCAGATAGGCCAGGTTGCCCATGTGGTCGATGTGGGCGTGGCTGCAAATGGCGCCGGCGGGGGTCAGACCGGCTTCCCGCAGGGAGGTCTCCAGGTCCTCCCGCTGCTCGGCCAGCCCGGTGTCCAGCAGGACGCAGCGGTGGTCATCCAGCCGGTAAAAGGGGATGAGCTCCCAGCTTTTCAAGACCCAGGTGTTTCCTTTGACCTGTTCCAGTTCCATGGTACATGCCTCCTTTGTGGCAAACGAAAGATTCCGCGCCGGCGGGGCGGGGTCAGGAGAGCCGCCGCGCGCCGGTGATCCAAAAGCTGCCCAGCAGCACGTCCCCGTCGTAGAGGACCGCCAGCTGCCCCGGCGTGGGCGCCCGGGCAGGGGCCAGCAGCTCCAGGCAGGGGGCCGGGGTCAGGGAGACCCGGGCGGGGGTCTCCGTCTTGGAGTGGCGCAGACGGACGGTGACCTCCTGCCCCTCGGTCAGGGGGGCCAGCCCGTTCCAGTCCTCGCCCCACACCTGGTCGGCCATCAGGTCGGACCCGTCAGAGAGGACCACCTGCTGCTCCGCCGGCCGCAGCGCCGACACAAACAGCCGGTGCCCGGCGGGGATGCCCAGCCCCCGGCGCTGGCCCAGGGTGTAGTGGTGGATGCCCTTGTGGCGGCCCAGGACGCGGCCTGCCCGGTCCACGAAGTCCCCCGGCGGGGGAACGGTCCCCTGGGTCTCCAGCCAGGCGGCGTAATCGCCGTCGGGGATGAAGCAGATCTCCATGCTGTCGGGCTTGTCCGCCACGGCCAGCCCGAAGGCGCGGGCCAGCTCCCGGACCTGGGGCTTTTCATAGTCCCCCAGGGGAAAGCGCAGCCGGGACAGCCAGGGCTGGGGCAGGCGGGCCAGCAGATAGGCCTGGTCGTTGGCGTGTTTGCCCCGGCACAGGCGGGGCTGGCTGTCGGGGCCGGGGGCGATGCGGGCGTAG
This sequence comes from uncultured Eubacteriales bacterium, assembly GCA_934597725.1. GTDB lineage: Bacteria > Bacillota > Clostridia > Oscillospirales > Oscillospiraceae > Evtepia. The sequence goes on along the minus strand of CAKTSK010000002.1, from coordinate 107,967 downwards.
TGCCCGGTGGCCACGAAGGCCGCGCCCACCTCCTCCGCCCGCCGGAACAGGGCGGGGAACTTCACGGCAGGGTTGCAGCGGGCGCAGGGCAGGGGGGTCCGTCCGGCCAGATAGTCCTGGCAAAAGGGGGCCATGACCTGGGTCTCCAGCTCCCGGCGGATGTCTCCCACCGAGAAGGGGAGGGAAAAGGCCTCCGCCACCTGGCGGGCATCCTCCTGCCCGCCCAGGCCGATGTCCAGCCAGTGGCCGTAGACGGTGTAGCCCGCCTGTTGCAGCAGGCGGGCGGCCACGGCGGAGTCCACCCCGCCGGACAGGCCCAGGACCACGGCCTTATTGTCCATGGGCAGGCTCCTTGGGCAGCAGGGCCGGCGCGCCGTCCAGCTCGCCCAGCTCCACTGCGCCGCTGTCGATCAGATATTCCGCATAGGGCCGGAGATACCGTTCCAGATGCAGTCCCCGGGCGGGATGGCCCACGGGCAAATCCATAGTGGTGATGACGGCGGCGTAGAACTGGCTGTAGGTCATCGGCGCGGTGACCAGGGCGGCGCAGGCGGCCAGCTGGCCCCGGATGTGGTCGGCGTTGCGCCGGGCCAGCTCGGCGATGGAGCCGTAGCACACCCCCTTGTGGCAGAGGATGTAGGCCGCGCAGGACAGGGTCTCCAGCAGCTGCTTGCTCCGCAGGTCGTCTGCCATGTCAAAGACGAAGGGGATCTGGGCCGTTTCCAGCACGTCCTGGCTCATGAGGGCGTCCCCGGCAAAGCACACGTTGTCGGGGGTGATGACGCAGATGTGGTCCGGGGAGTGGCCCGGGGTGCGGACGATCTGCAGGGGGACGCCGCACAGGTCCACGGTGGTCTCCCCGAAGGGGATCACCCGGTCCACCGGGCAGACCAGGTTTTGCAGCCGGGGAATGGTGCGGATCATGCCCATGGTGAAGTTGAAGAGGTGGTTTTTCAGGCTCTCCTCGCTGCGGACGATGTCGGCCTCCAGCTGGGGCAGGCAGGACACCGCCCCGTAGATCTCCCGAAAATAGCGGGTGCTCTCGTGGTGGTCGTAGTGCATGTGGGTGCAGACTACCCCCACCGGCGTCAGGCCGGCCTCGGCCAGGGCGGCCTCCACCTGGGGCAGCAGCTTGTGGCTGCCGGGGTCAAAGAGCAGGCAGCGGGTCTCGTCGATCTGGTACAGCCCCACCAGCTGAGGGCCTTCCAGGACCCAGGTGTTTCCGATCACGTTGGTTCGTTTCATGGTCTCTCCTCCGGGGAATGGTCTCGTTCCAGGTGGATCATCAGCGCGGCCACGTCTGCCGGGGACACCCCGGAGATCCGGCCGGCCTGCCCCAGGTTCAGGGGGCGGATGGCGGCCAGCTTCTGCCGGGCCTCCAGGCGCAGGCCGGACAGGGCGGCGTAGTCCAGGTCCGGCGGCAGGGCCTTGTGTTCCAGCCGGCGCATCTCCTCCACCTGCCGCTGCTGGCGGGCGATGTAGCCGGCGTATTTCAGGGAGATCTCCACCTGTTCGGTCACGGCCCGGTCCAGCGCCGGGCGGTCCGGGTCCAGGGGGGCCAGGTCGTCATACGTCAGCCGGGGGCGGCGGAGCAGGTCGGCCAGCCGCAGGCTGTTTTTGGCGGGTGGCTCCCCCTTCTCCGCCAGCAGGGCGTTCAGGGCCGGGGAGGCCGCCACGCCGCTGTGCTCCAGCCGGTGGATCTCCCGGTCCACCCGGGCGTATTTCTCCCGGACCCGGTCGTACCGCTCCTGGCTCACCAGCCCGATGGCATAGCCCAGGGGACACAGCCGCTGGTCGGCGTTGTCCTGGCGGTGGAGCAGGCGGTATTCCGTGCGGGAGGTCATCATCCGGTAAGGCTCGTTGGTCCCCTTGGTCACCAGGTCGTCGATGAGCACGCCGATGTACCCCTGGCTCCGGTCCAGCAGGAAGGGGGGCTGGCCCAGGATCTTCCGGGCGGCGTTGACCCCGGCCACAAAGCCCTGGACGGCGGCCTCCTCATAGCCGGAGGAGCCGTTGAACTGCCCGGCCCCATACAGGCCGGCCACTTTTTTGTGTTCCAGGGTGGGCAGCAGCTCGGTGGGGTCCACGCAGTCATATTCGATGGCATAGGCGGGGCGGGTCATCTCCGCCTGCTCCAGGCCGGGCAGGGTGTGGAGCATGGCCAGCTGCACGTCCTCGGGCAGGGAGGAGGAAAAGCCCTGGATATAAAGCTCCTCCGTGTCCAGCCCCATAGGCTCCAGGAAAAGCTGGTGCCGGGGCTTATCGGCAAAGCGGACCACCTTGTCCTCGATGGAGGGGCAGTAGCGGGGGCCGACGCCCTCGATGATCCCGCCGAAGAGGGGGGAGCGGTCCAGGTTGTCCCGGATGATGGCGTGGGTCTGTTCGTTGGTGTAGGTGATGTAGCAGCACACCCGGTTGGGGGCGGGCTTCTCGCTCTCAAAGGAGAAGGGCAGGGCATCCTCGTCGCCGTCCTGGCGTTCCAGCCGGGAGAAGTCCACCGAGCGGGCGTTCACCCGGGGGGGCGTGCCGGTTTTGAACCGGCGCAGGGTAAGCCCCGCCTGGCGCAGGCTGTCCGTGAGCTGGTTGGCCCCGAACATGCCGTCCGGGCCGCTCCACTTGGCCACCGGGCCGATGATGGTCTTGCCCCCCAGGTAGGTCCCGGAGCAGAGCACCACGGCCTGGACCCGGTACACCGCGCCGGTGTCGGTCTGCACGCCGGTCACCCGGCTCTCCTCGGTGAGCAGGCGGATGACCTCCCCCTGCTTCACCCACAGGTTTTCCTGGCGTTCCAGGGTGTGTTTCATGATCTTCTGATACTCCCGCCGGTCGGCCTGGGCCCGCAGGGAGTGGACGGCAGGGCCTTTGCCCCGGTTGAGCACCCGGTATTGGATGCAGGCCCGGTCAGCAGCCTTGCCCATCTCGCCCCCCAGGGCGTCCAGCTCCCGGACCAGATGGCCCTTGCCGGTGCCGCCGATGGCGGGGTTGCAGGGCATGTTGCCCACCGCGTCCAGGTTGATGGTAAAGCACAGGGTCTTCAGCCCCAGCCGGGCACAGGCCAGCGCAGCCTCGATGCCCGCATGGCCCGCCCCCACCACCGCCACCTGATAGGTGCCGGCCTCATAAGAAGGAATATCGTGCAGGGTATGTTCGTCCATGGGTCCCTCTTTCTAAAAGCGTTGCAGATTAACCGATAAAAACAAAAAACAGAACTGATCTGCCAACAAACCGTCGCAGACCAGCCAAGGAAAGCCTCAAAGCGTCTCCATAAAAAACGGGTGAAGCCGCTGTGTTCAGCCAACAAAACCGTCCCGGTACAACGCCTCCAACGCGTCGCAGACTTCCGCCGGCCGCAGCCGGCGGAATAAAATGAGATCCATTTTTGGGCCGGCTTCGCCGGCCCAAAAATTCCCCTCAGCCCGGGAGTGCCTGGCTCCGCCAGGCGCGGTTCGGGCTGCCTCCCCCAATTTTGGGAGCCCAGCGAAGCGGGTCCCAAAATTCTTATAAGATGAGTTCCACAAGAAAGACAATGACACAGCCTGAGGCGGCCACCAGGAACAGGTTGCCGCTGAACCAGGCCACCAGCGCCCCCACCACCAGCGCCGCCAGCCCCGACCAGATGCTGTCGGTGGCGTGGAGGATGGCGGGGAAGGTCATAGCCGCCAGGGTCACATAGGGAACGTAGTAGAGGAAGGAGCGCAGGAAGGTGTTTTTGATCTCCCGCCGGATGAGGGTGAGGGGGAGGACCCGGATGAGATAGGTCACCCCGGCCACCACGGCGATGTAAAGGTAGACGTTAGGTTCCACAGGCTTCCTCCTCCTTTCCCTCTTCCTGCACCGGGAAGAGCAGCGCCGCCCCGCCGGCGATGACCACGGTGAGCAGAATGATCCGGGTGCCGGAAGCCACCTGGGCAAAGAGGGGAATGCTCTCCAGGGCAAAGCTGGCGGCCATGGAGACCACCACCACCCCCAGGATGATCTTGCTCTTTTTGGCGGCGGGGACGATGACGGCCAGGAACATGCCGTACAGCCCCACGCTCAGGGCGCTGACGGCGCTGGCCGGCAGGACGTTGCCCACGGAGGTGCCCAGGAAGGTCCCCAAGGCCCAGCCGGGCATGGCCACGGCCATCATGCCGAAGTAGTAAAAGGCGTTGAGCTTCTCCGGCTCGGCAATGGCCATGCCGAAAAGCTCGTCGTTGACGTTGAAGCCGATGACCAGCCGCTGCCACAGCTTGCCCTTGGGGGGCAGCTTCTGGCTCAGGGCGCAGGACATGAGGATGTACCGGGCGTTGGTCACCGCCTCCAGAATGGCGATCTCCAGGTAGCCGCTCTGGGCGGCCATGGCGGTGAAGGCGGCGTACTGCCCCGCCGAGGCGTTCACCAGCAGGCTGGTCAGGGTGGCCTGGAGGGCGCTCAGACCGGCGTTCTTGGCGGTGATGCCCAGGGTGAAGGACACGGCCAGATAGCCCAGGGAGATGGGGATGCCCACCCGGAGGCCCCGGGAGAATTGCTTGCGGTTGGTGTTCATGGAAGGGGACGCCTTCTTTCTCTGTCTGGATTACAGGGTCATTGCAGGACCACCAAAGGAACATCCGGCCGGTTCCACAGCCGGAAGCAGGGGAACTGGTTGCCCAGCCCCCGGGAGACCACCATCTGCCCATAGGTCAGGTCATACAGCCCGGCGGTGTGCTCGGGCCACAGCTCCCGCTTGGGGCCGATGAGCCCGTCGGTGCCCGGCAGGCGGATGAGGCCGCCGTGGGCGTGGCCGGCCAGGGTCAGGTCCACCCGGGCGTCCTGATACTGCTCGTCATGGTTGTTGCGGTGGCTGAGCAGGATGGTATAGACCTGGCCCTGCTCCTGGCGGACCTGGTCGGCCAGCTGGCCCACGGTCATCTGGTCGGCGTAGCCGTTGCTGTCCTCTGCCCCCAGCAGGGCCAGCTTGTCGCCCCCCTCCCGGAGCATCACATACTCGTTGGAGAGCACATGGACCCCGCAGCGGGTGAGCAGGTCCTCCAGCTCCGGGACCACCTTGGCGGCCCACTCATGGTTGCCGGTGACGTAATAGGTGGGGGCAATGGCGGCCAGCCCCTTGGCCACGGCGGGGACCATGGCCAGCTGGTCGGGCTGATGGACCAGGTCCCCCACAATGGCGATGAGGTCGGGCGACAGGCCGCGGACGTAGTCGGCCAGGTCCTCGTTGTCCGGCCCGAACTGCTTGCCGTGCAGGTCAGAGATCACGGCGATGCGGTAGCCGGCAAAGCCGTCGGGGGCGCTGGGCACGGGGATGGTCTCGCTGGACAGCCCGTTCTGCTGCCACCAGAACCACCCGCCGGCCGCAGCCAGCACCAGCACCGCCGCCAGCAGCCGGGGCAGACAGCCCCACCGCCGCCGGGGCGGCTTTTCTGGCGCGCGCCGGGGCGGCGGTGGCGGGGCGCGGCGGGAGGACTTGGCCGGTGGCCGCTGTTTCTGGGACCGGGCGCTCTGGGCGGAGCGGCGTCCTGTCGGGGCGGCGCGCCGATTGGGGCCGCGCCGGGGGGCGCGGTCAGTCATGGTCGATATAGAAGGGCTTCATGAGGCTTTTTTGCTCGGTGGAGTCCTTTTGGCGGCTCTTGGGCAGCTCCGGCCGGGGCGGGATGCGGCCCCGGCTGCGGTTGGAGCGGCTGCGGGCCGGGTTGGCTTCTGCCTTTTTGGCCGGGGCGGGCGCGCCCTTCTTGGGGGCGCTGCGGCCCTTGGCGGCCTGGGCTGCCTGGGGGGCCTTCTGGGCCTTGGGCGCGGCCTCGGCGGCGGGCTTCTGCTTGCTCTTGCGGGCGTTTTTCCCGCGCTTGCCCTGGTCACCGGTGGGCTTATAATAGTGATAGACCGGCTTGGCCGAGAGCAGCCGGGCGGTGGCATCCATGATCACCTCGCCCTCCAGGGGGTCCCGGTGGGGGAAAGAGAGGGAGACCTCCTCCGCGCTGGGCTGGGAAGCCAGAAAGTCCTCCAGGTTCCCCAGGTTCTGTTTTCCGTGGGGATAGGTCCGGCGGGTCTTTTCCGGCTTGGCAGCGGGCGCAGGCGGTGCCGGCGGCACGGCGGCGGCTTCCTGGGCCTTGCCCCGGCGGCGCTTGCGGCTGGATGCCTCGGCGGCAGGGGCCTCCGGCTGCTGGGCGGCCTTTTCGGCGGCCAGCTTTTTCTGCTGGGCGTGCTTTTCCCGGGCGGCCTGCCGGGCCTCGGCGTCCTCGGGGTTCACCACGCGGCCCTTGGCGTCCTTGGTGGGGACCTCAAAGACCTCCATGGGATAGCCGTGCTCCCGCCGGGGGATGGGCTGCTTGAGCAGCTTTTCGATGTCCCGGAGCATGGGCATCTCGCCGTAGTCGCAGAAGGAGATGGCGGTGCCCTCCTTCCCGGCCCGGGCGGTCCGGCCGATGCGGTGGATGTAGGTCTCGGGGACCTCGGAGAGGTTGTAGTTGAAGACGTAGGCCAGGTCCTCGATGTCCAGGCCCCGGGCGGCGATGTCCGTGGCCACCAGGACCTGCAACTGACCTTCCTTGAATTTCCGCAAACTCTCCTGCCGGGCGGTCTGGGACTTGTTGCCGTGGATGGCCGCAGCGGCCACGCCCCGGCGGGTGAGGTCCCGGGCCACCTTGTTGGCCCCGTGCTTGGTGCGGGTAAAGACCAGGGCGTTTTTCACCTGCTCCTGGCGCAGGATCTCCAGCAGGAGGGTGGTCTTGTTCTTCCGGTCCACCAGGCAGACCTCCTGGCGGATGCGCTCTACGGGGGAGGAGACCGGCGCGGCGGCCACCTTCACCGGGTCGTGGAGCAGGGTGTCCACCAGCTCCAGGATCTCCGGGGGCAGGGTGGCGGAGAAGAACATGGTCTGCTTTTGCTCCGGCAGCAGGCGGATCACCCGCCGCACGTCGTGGATAAAGCCCATGTCCAGCATCCGGTCGGCCTCGTCCAGGACGAAGATCTCCACCTGGGACAGGTCCAGCAGCCCCTGGCCGGACAGGTCCAGCAGGCGGCCGGGGGTGGCGGTGAGGATGTCCACGCCCCGCTTGAGCTGCTCCACCTGGGGGGCCTGCCCCACGCCGCCGAAGATGACGGCCTCGGTGAGGGGCAGGTTCTTGCCATAGGCCCGCAGGTTGTCGTCGATCTGGATGGCCAGCTCCCGGGTGGGGGTGAGGATGAGGGCGCGGATGGCCCGGCCCCGGCCTTGGGCGGCCAGCCGCTGGAGGATGGGCACCCCAAAGGCACAGGTCTTGCCGGTGCCGGTCTGGGCGCTGCCCAGCACGTCCCGGCCGTCGATGCCGGCGGGAATGGCTTTGGATTGGATCACGGTGGGCTGTTCATAGCCGTAGTCGGTCAGGGCGGAGAGAATGGGTTCCGCGATCCCAAGGGATGCAAAGGTTTCCATAGTAGTGAATCGTTTCCTTTCCTGCGTCCGTCCTCCGCCGGAGGACGCTGTGGGTTCGCTGTGGCTGGGGCGCGGGGCGCGCCCTGCGGAGTTCCGCCCCGGGGGCGGACGCCAAAGCGGCCGGAGAACGGCTCCCCGGCATGGCCTGCCCGGCAGGCGGACGGTTCGGGCTGCCGTCTGCTGCCGGGCGATGAGGAGGACCGGCGCGCCCGGTCAGCCTTCCTCTTCCAGGAAGTAGGTGGCCTCCATATCGGCCACCGACAGGGCAAACGCCAGGGGATATTTGGCAAAGGCCCGCCCCACCAGGCGGCTGTCCTCAGTGCCGGAGAAGCCCATGTGCCAGCGGATGGCCATGGCCTCCTCCCGGGTCAGGCGGACGAAGCCGTTGACCACATACACCGACTTCTCCCCGTGGCCGTAGGGCAGGGGGTCTTCAAACTGAAAGGTGGGGACCTGGGTCCACTTGCCGTCGGCGCCCTTCACGTTCCGGGTAGAGGGTTTGTAGCAGCCGATCTTGCACACGTCGTGCAGCAGGGCCACCAGCGCCACGGACTCCTGGCTGTATTCCAGGCCGTAGAGGTCCTGCACCCGCTCCCGTGCCAGGTAGTCGCACAGGCAGTGGTAGACGTTCAGGCTGTGCTCGCACAGGCCGCCGGCATAGGCCCCGTGATACCGGGCGGAAGCCGGGGCGGTGAAAAAATCGCTTTTGTTGGTCAGGTAATCCAGCAGCGCCTGGGCGCCCTCCCGGTGGATGTGCTCCTGAAAGAGCTCGATGAATTCTTCTTTGGCCGACATGGCGGGACCTCCTCTGTCTGATCTGGCGGCACAGGGCCGCACCCGAATAGCTTATTGTAGCACACAATGGCGGCTTTTTCACGGCTTTTTCCGCGAACGGAGAAAAAAGGGCACCTGGCACAAAAACCCTGCCTCCCGCCGGGGCTTTTTGTCCGTTCTTTCCCGCCGGACTTCGGGGGAGAGATTGGCCCCATCTGACAAAAAAGCCCCGGCCCCCCGGACCAAAATTGTCGCAGAGGACAGGGAAAAGCCCATGACTTTTCCCCCTGCCCGTGGTACAATGAAATGGAATATCGCCAGGAAGCCCCCGCCCCGCGCCGGGGCGCGGGAGCGCCATCCCAAGGAAAGGAAACCATTGCCATGAAAGAATTCAAGGGAAGCAGCAAGTATGTGGTCTCGGAGGACCTGCTGCGGATCGTCAACATCGCCATCGCCCTGGAAAAGCCCCTGCTCATCAAGGGCGAGCCGGGCACCGGCAAGACCATGCTGGCCGACGCCATCGCCGAGGCCCTGGGCAAGAAGCTCATCATCTGGAACATCAAGTCCACCACCAAGGCCCAGGACGGCCTGTATGTCTACGACACCGTCCAGCGGCTCTACGACAGCCAGTTCGGCGGTGAAGGGGTGGACGACATCAAGAAATACATCAAGCTGGGCAAGCTGGGCGAGGCCTTCTCCGCCGACGAGCAGGTCATCCTGCTCATCGACGAGATCGACAAGGCCGACCTGGAGTTCCCCAACGACCTGCTGTGGGAGCTGGACAAGATGGAGTTCTACATCCCCGAGACCAAGCAGACCATCGCCGCCAAAAAGCGCCCCATCGTCATCATCACCTCCAACGCCGAGAAGGAGCTGCCCGACGCCTTCCTGCGCCGGTGCATCTTCCACTACATCGCCTTCCCCACCCAGGAGATGATGGCCGACATCGTCCACGCCCACTACGACAACATTGAGGACCGGCTCCTCCAGCGGGCCATGGAGGCCTTCTACCAGGTGCGCGACCTGCCCACCGTGGCCAAGAAGCCCTCTACCTCGGAGCTGCTGGACTGGCTCCAGGCCCTCCGCCTGGGCGGCGTGGACCCGGACAAGATCGAGAAGGAGCTGCCCTATGCCGGCATCCTGCTGAAGAAGAACGAGGACCTCACGGCAGTGAAGAACGCCAAGACCAGAGTCAAGAACGGCTACAGATGGTAAAAGGAAATTTGAGACCCGCTGCGCTGGGCTCTCAAATTTGGGGGATGCAGCCGGCTGCGCGCACGGACCCGTCGGGCCCGCACACTTGCGGCTGAGAAGTATTTTTTCACCGGCCAAGCCGGCAAAAAAATTCATTGAATTTTGTTCCAGCGCCTGCGGGCGCTGGAAGTCTGCGACGCTTGGCTGTATCCTGCGTTTACTGCTGTTTTGTCTGTTTTTTGCGTGACCTTGCCGAGGAAGGAGGGACCCTTTGTTTACGGATCTGTTTTATTACATGCGGGCCAAGGGACTGAAGGTGTCCATGAATGAGTGGCTTTCCCTGATGGAAGCCCTGGACAAGGGGCTGTGCCGGAACAGCCTGCTGGAGTTTTACTATGTCAGCCGCGCCATCCTGGTAAAGACCGAGGCCGATTTTGACAAGTTTGACGAGATCTTTTTGGAGTATTTCGACCGCATCCAGCACTTTGAGGACATCCCCCAGGAGCTCATGGACTGGCTCCACGACCCCAAGAACATGAAGAAATACGACAAGGACGAGGTGGACGCCCGGACCACCTACGACCTGGAAAAGCTGCGCCAGATGCTGGAAGAGCGCCTGAAGGAGCAGCACGAGCGCCACGACGGCGGCCAATACTGGGTGGGCACCGGCGGCACCTCCACCATGGGCCACTCAGGCTATGCCGCCACGGGCATCCGGGTGGGGGGCCAGAGCCAGCACCGCCACGCCCTGCAGGTGGCCGGCGAGCGGGACTTCCGGGACTTCCGGGAGGACAACGTGCTGGACCAGCGGTCCTTCCAGCTGGCCTTCCGCCGCCTGCGGCAGATGACCACCCGCCAGGACGGCCCCATGGACGTGCTCAACCTGGACCGGACCATCGACGAGACCTGCAACAACGCCGGGTATCTGCAGCTGGAGTTCGACCGCCCCCGGACCAACGACATCCGGGTCATGGTCCTCTTCGACTCCGGCGGCTCCATGACCCCCTATGCCCGCCTGTGCAGCCAGCTCTTCCAGGCGGTGAACCGGGCCAACAACTTCAAGGACCTGAAGATCTTCTACTTCCACAACTGCTGGTATTCCGAGCTGTACACCGACCCCCGCTGCACCTATGGCGAGTCGGTGCAGACCCAGTGGGTCATCAACAACCTCAGCCGGGAGTATAAGGTCATCGTGGTGGGCGACGCCTCCATGGCCCCGTCGGAACTGACGTGGGTGGGGGGCAGCTCCTACTACAACCGCTACAATGCCGAGACGGGGTTGACCTGGCTCAACCGCTTCCATAGCCGCTTTGAAAAGATGGTGTGGTTCAACCCCATCCCCGAGGCCATGTGGGAGTATGACTACGGCTATCAGACCATTGAGATGATCCGCAACACAGTGGACATGTACCAGCTGACGGTAGAGGGCCTGGGACGGGGCCTGAAGAAGCTGGTCTCTGCCCGCTGACCGGAGACCCAACGGCCCGCCGGCCCGGGAGCGCACGCCCCACCGGCGGGCCGGTTTTGTTTTTTCGGAGAAAGGAGCAAGCATGGCAAACTATCAGTTGATTTTCAGCCCCACCGGGGGGACCCGGCGTGTGGCGGAATGTCTGGGCTGCGGCCTGTGGAACGATGCAGAGGAGATCGATCTGCTGGACCCCGCCCTGGAGGAGGGGCCGGCCTGGACCTTCTCGGAGGAGGATGTCTGTCTGGTGGCGGTGCCGTCCTTCGGCGGGCGGGTCCCCGCCCCGGCGGTCCGGCGGCTGGCCCGGATGCGCGGGGGCGGCGCCCGGGCGGTGCTGGCGGTGGCCTATGGCAACCGGGCCTATGACGACACCCTGCTGGAATTGCAGGACGTGCTCCGGGAAGGGGGCTTCCGGCCGGTGGCTGCGGTGGCCGCCGTGGCGGAGCACTCCCTGCTCCCCCGCTTCGCCGCCGGCCGGCCGGACCAGGAGGACCGCCGGGAGCTGGCGGACTTCGCCGCCGAGATCCGCCGGCGGCTGGACGGGGAGACGGCCCTGGCGCCGGACCTGCCCGGCAGCCGGCCCTATCGGGCCTATGAGGGCCTGCCCCTGCACCCCAAGGGGACCGGGGCCTGCACCGGCTGCGGCCAGTGCGCCAAGGTCTGCCCCGTGCGGGCCATCGACCCGGCCCATCCCCGCAAGACCGACAAGGACCGCTGCATCACCTGCATGGCCTGCGTGACCCGCTGCCCCAGGAAGGCCCGGCGGCTGAACCCGCTCATGCAGCTTGTGGCCGGCCAGAAGATGAAAAAGGTCTGCGGGGGCCGGAAGCCCAATGCGCTCTTTTAACGCCGGGACAAGGGGGGAAGGCCCGTGAAGAAACCAGGGAAAAAACTACAAAAGCGGACCATGGGGCTGCTGCGGAACCTGATGATCCTGGGGGCCAGCTTTGTGGCCCTGACGGTGGTGCTCCAGCTGGAGATCCGCTACAACCTGCTGGTGTTCATCTACGCCCTGTCCGCCGTGGCCGTGCTGCTGTACCAGCTTATCCGCAACCGCAGCGACCAGGACAAGATGGACCAGGAGGTGGCCCGCAGCAACTCTCTGGTCAACGCCGCCCTGCCCAGCGGCGATGTGCGGCTGTTTGAGCTGCTGCCCAACGGGATGCTGCGGGTCCTCTCGCCCGGCCAGGGACAGGGGGGGAAGCTGAAGACCACGGTGGTCAGCCCCCGGCGGCTGCTGGCCCACCTCAACTGCTCCACCCAGTGGGAGGCGGCCTTTCAGGCCGCCCTGGAGCAGGCCGCCCAGGGCCAGGACGGGGAAGTGGAGTTCCAGACCATGGACCAGACCGAGACCTGGATCCAGCTGCGGATAGAGCCGCTGCCCGACAACGAGAGCGCCGTGGCCATCGGCGCCATCCGGGACGTGACCCAGCAGGTGATGGAGCGCCACCGGCGGGAGGACGCCTCCAAGATCCTCAACCGCATGATGGAAAACACCATGGCCGGGCTGGAGATCTCCCTGGAGGAGGACGCCTGGACCCTGCTGTGGGGCACGGAGAACTACCAGGCCCTGCGGGCCCAGGCCGGGGAACAGACCTCGTACAGCGACTTCATCCGCCGCTGCGTGGCCCCCACCATCCACCCTAAGGACCGGGAGCAGTATTGCCGGTCCATGGCCCGGCCGGCCCTGCTGTCCACCTTTCTGGCGGGCAACCAGCCGCCCCTGCTGGAATACCGGGTGAAGTCCGACCAGCCCCCGGGCTACGCCTGGCACGCCGCCGAGCTGTCCTACTTCCGGGACCCGGGGACCCACCAGGCCAAGTGCAACGTGTTCATCCGCCAGGTCACCCAGGCCAAGATGCGCCAGCTGGAAGAGCAGCGGCGGCTGGAAGAGAAGGAGCAGATCCTCTTTCTCCAGGCCAAAAAGCTGGTGGAGTCTGAGGAAGAGCTGGACTTTGTCCATGTGATCGCCGAATACTACCAGGGCATCTATGTGGTGGACCTGCTGGAGGACCAGACCCGCAGCATCAAGGTCCCCCGCTACTTTGCCCAGCTGCTGGCCCGGGCGGGGCAGTGCCAGAGCAAGGCCCTGGACCTGTACTGCCAGGAGCTGCTGGACCCGGCCTATGTGGCCCCCTTCCGGCGGGTGACCGACTATGACAACATCCGGGCCACCCTGGACAAGCAGCGGCAGGTGGAGCTGCTCTACCGCAAGAACAACGACATCTGGCTGCGCCTGCGGATCTTCGCCATGCCCGGCTACGCCCCCACCAGCCAGAAGACCCTCTGGGTGGTGGAGGACGACACGGCCACGGTCAAGCTGCGCCAGGAGGAGGAAAAGGCCCGGGTCACCGCCGAGGCCGCCGAGGCCGCCAGCCAGGCCAAGAGCCAGTTCCTGGCCAACATGAGCCACGACATCCGCACCCCCCTCAACGCCATTCTGGGCATGTCCGAGCTGGGCCTGCGGGAGGAGACCCTGGCCGAAAAGGACAACTGCTTCCGGGACATCCGGGGCAGCGGGCGGGTGCTGCTGGAGAACATCAACAGCATCCTGGACCTGTCCAAGATCGAGGCGGGGAAGATGGAGCTGACCCCGGAGAGCTATCAGGTCCTCGATGCCATCCGCGACACGGTGACCATCCTGCGGATGCGGGCCCAGGAGAAAAAGCTGACCTTCCAGGCCAAGATCGACGAGACCATCCCCCGCACCCTCTACGGGGACGACGTGAACATCAGCCACATCATCATGAACCTGGGGTCCAACGCGGTCAAATACACCAAGGAGGGGTCCATCACCCTCACCGTGGGCTGGGAACCCCAGGGGGAGGACGGCGTGCTGGTGGTCCACATCCAGGACACCGGCATCGGCATCCGCCGGGAGGACCTGCCCTATATCTTCCAGAGCTATGGCCGCCTGGACCGCAAGGCCAACCGCCACATCGAGGGCACCGGCCTGGGCCTGCCCATCTGCCAGCAGCTGACGGAGCTGATGAACGGCCAGCTGGGGGTGGAGAGCACCTATGGGGTGGGCAGCACCTTCTGGGTCCGCCTGCCCCAGAAGGTCATCGACCCCACCCCCTGCGGCCCCTATGAGGAGGGCCCGCGGCAGGAGACCCGGGCCAACTACAACTCCTTCACCGCCCCGGAGGCAGTGGTGCTGGTGGTGGACGACCAGCCGCTGAACCTGAAAGTCTGCCAGGGCCTGCTGGGACCCTACGAGATGGAGGTCTACACCGCCCGCTCCGGCCCCGAGGCCCTGCGCCAGATGACCCAGGTGTGGCCGGACCTGGTGTTCATGGACCACATGATGCCCCGGATGGACGGGGTGGAGACCACCCAGCGCATCCGGGAAATGGGCCGCAAGGACCCGTACTTTGCCGTGGTCCCCATCGTCGCCCTCACCGCCAACGCCATGAAGGGCGTGCGGGAGGAGTTTCTCCGCAGCGGCTTCAACGACTACATCTCCAAGCCCATCGAGCTGGACAAGCTGGACGAAGTCCTGCGGTCCTGGGTCCCCGAGGACAAGCAGAAGGCCCCGGCCCTGCCGCCGGGCGCGCTGCTGTCCGAGCCGGTCCCCAAGGACTTGCAGGACCTGCCGGGCATCGACGTGGCCCGGGGCATGTCCTACTGCGGCACGGGCAAGGCGTACCGCAAGACACTCTTCCTCTTCCGGGAGCAGATCCCCGGCCGCCTGCGGCGCATCCGTCAGGCCTGGGAGCAGGGGCGGTGGGAGGATTACGTCATCGAGGTCCACAGCCTGAAAAGCGCCGCCCGCTGGATCGGGGCCATGGACCTGGGCGACCAGGCCGAGGCCCTGGAAATGGCGGGCCGGGCCGAAGAGCTGGGCAAGATCGCCGACAACACCGACGACCTGCTGGAGGAGTGCCGCGCCCTGGGCGAGACCCTCTCCTTCCTGCAAGAGCCGTCGTGACCCTGCCATAAAAAACAAAAACAGCGCCTCCTGGCCCGTTGGTCAGGAGGCGCTGTTTGGTTGGGGGATACGGTCCGCCGGAAAACAGCCGGACCGGGCAGGCTTGCGCCCTCAGCCGCCCAGCCCCAGGCACAGCCGCTTGCCCAGCCACACGCCCGCCAGACACAGGGCCACGCTGAGCAGCACATACAGGGCAAAGAGGGCGGTCCTCCCGTCCTCCAGCAGCACCAGGGCTTCCAGGGAAAAGGTGGAGAAGGTGGTGAAGCCCCCGCACACCCCCACCCGCAGAAAGAGCAGCAGCGTGGGGGAGAGGTGGCTCCACCGCTGGCCGGCCCCCACCACCAGCCCGATGAGGACCGCCCCCAGCAGGTTGGTCAGCAGGGTGGCCAGAGGAAACGGCCCCCGGCGGAGCAGCGGCAGCAGGCTCAGGCTGTAGCGGCAGACTGCGCCCACCGCGCCGCCCAGGCCCACGGCAAGAACGTGGTGAAACAAGTGGGGTCTCTCCTCTCTGTCCGCTGGACGGGGCTTATTGCCCGGGGTCCTCCGGGGATTCTTTCAGGGTCAGGTTCCGCCGCAGGGGGGCGATGCCCCGCCAGGAAAAGGCCCGGCCGGCATACTGGCGGCGGAAGGCTTTGTTGCTCAGCCCGTCCAGGTCGGCCAGGGAGAGGGAACAGAGCAGAGCTTCCCGGAACTCCGGCAGGGGCGACAGGGCGGCGTTCTTGTTGTGGGGACAGGCCCGCTGGCACAGGTCGCACCCCCAGACGGTGGGGCTGCGGCGCAGCGCGGCTTCGGTGGCCGGGTCCAGGTCTCCCTTCTGCTGGGACAGGTGGGACAGGCAGCGGGAGACGTCGCAGCCCGTCGCCCCCAAGGCCCCGGTGGGGCAGGCTTTCTGACAGGCCCGGCAGTCCGGGGGACACAGGGTCCCTTCCGACGGACCGGTGGAGGCCAGGGGCAGGTCGGTGAGGACGGTGCCCAGAAAGACATAGGAGCCGTAGGGGGGGACGATCCGCAGCCCGTGGCGGCCCCGCCAGCCCACCCCGGCCAGCTCGGCTGCCGCCAGCTCGGGCACCGGGGAGTTGTCCGCGCCAGGGACGAAGGTGTGTCCGGGGTACTGGCGGGAGAGGGCCTCGCAGACCGGCGTTAAGCGGCGCAGGAGGACCTGGTGATAGTCCTCCCCCCGGCAGTACAGGGAGAGGTTCCCCGCCGCCGGCCCGGCATAGTAGGGAAAGGCAGCCACCAGGACCGTGGCCGCGCCGGGACACCGCGCCGCCAGGGCGGCAGCGGTCTCGGGGGGGAGGAGAGAAGAAGGGAGGCCGCTGAGCGCAGCGGCACCCCATGCCGCCGCGCCAGCGGCCTTCCAAAGCATATTCATCGGATCACAGCGGATCAGTGGTTCTTCTTGGTCTTGGCGTCCCGGGCTTCCATGGCGGCGATCTCCCGCTGGGCGTCCCGCAGGGACAGGTTCACCCGGCCCTTTTCGTCGATGTCGGTGACCTTCACCCACACCATGTCGCCGATGTTCACCACGTCCTCGACCTTCTCCACCCGGCGCTCAGCCAGCTTGGAGATGTGGACCATGCCGTCCTTGCCGGGGGCCAGCTCCACGAACGCGCCGAAGTTCAGGATGCGTACCACCTTGCCGTAGTAGAGCATCCCCACCTCGGGGACAAAGACGATGGTGTCGATCATCTTCTTGGCGATGTCGCAGCAGGCGGCGTCGGGGGAGGCGATGTGGATGGTGCCGTCGTCCTCAATGTCGATCTGCGCGCCGGACTCGGCGGTGATCTTCTGGATGACGGAGCCGCCCTTGCCGATGACCTCGCGGATCTTGTCGGGGTCGATCTTCATGGTGAGCATCTTGGGGGCGTAGCGGCTGACCTCGGGCCGGGGGGCGGGGATGCAGGGGAGCATGATCTCGTCCAGGATGGCCTTGCGGGCGTCGCCGGTGATCTCCAGGGCCTCCTTGATGATGGCGTGGGACAGGCCGTCGTTCTTAATGTCCATCTGGATGGCGGTGATGCCGTCCTTGGTGCCGGCCACCTTGAAGTCCATCTCGCCGTGGAAGTCCTCCACGCCCTGGATGTCGATGAAGGTGGTGAAGGAGCCGTCGTCATCCTGGATCAGGCCGCAGGAGATGCCGGCCACAGGGGCCTTGATGGGCACGCCGGCGTCCATGAGGGCCAGGGTGGAGCCGCAGATGGAGCCCTGGGAGGTGGAGCCGTTGGAGGAGACCACCTCAGAGACCACGCGGATGGCGTAGGGGAACTCCTCCACGGAGGGGATCACGGGGTCCAGGGCCCGCTCGGCCAGGGCGCCGTGGCCCTTCTCCCGGCGGTTGACGCTCCGGGCGCCCCGGGCCTCGCCCACGGAGTAGGCGGGGAAGTTGTAGTGGTGCATGTAGCGCTTTTCCTCTTCCTCCCAGATGGTGTCCAGCTTCTGGCAGGCGGAGAGGGTGTTCAGGGTCGCCACAGACAGGACCTGGGTCTGGCCGCGGGTGAACAGGCCGGAGCCGTGGACCCGGGGCAGCACGCCCACTTCGGCGGCCAGGGGACGGATCTCGTTCTTCTGGCGGCCGTCCACCCGGTGGCCCTGAAGGAGCCAGGCCTTGACGATCTTCTTCTGGAACTTATAGGTGATCTCGTCCAGGTACTGGTCCATCTCGGGGTACTCTTCCAGGAACAGCTCGTGCCAGTGGTCGATGAGGGCGTTCCAGCGCTCCTCCCGCACGTTTTTGTCGTCGGTGTCCATGGCGGCCTTGGCCTCGTCCATGGTGGCGGCCACGATCTTGTCGAAAAGCTCCTGGTCAAAGTCGGCGTGGTCGTAGGTCATCTTTTCCTTGCCGATCTCAGAGACGATGTTGTTGATGAAGTCCACCTGGGCCTTGATCTCCTCGTGGGCCTTCACGATGGCCTCGTACATGATCTCGTCGGGGAGCTGGTCGGCTCCGGCCTCGATCATGACCACCTTGCCGCCGGTGGCGGCCACGGTCAGGTCCAGCTGGGAGGCGTGCTTCTGCTCCTGGTTGGGGTTCATGACGATCTGGCCGTCCACATAGCCCACCTCCAGGCAGCCGATGGGGCCGGCCCAGGGGATGTTGGACACAGCCAGGCAGGCGGACACGCCCACCATGGCGGCGGCTTCGGGAGAGCAGTCCCGGTCCACGCTCATGACGGTGCAGGTGACCACCACGTCGTTGCGGAAGTCGCCGGGGAAGAGGGGACGGATGGACCGGTCGATGACCCGGCTGGCCAGCACGGCGGGCAGGGAGGGCTGGCCCTCCCGGCGCAGGAAGGAGCCGGGGATGCGGCCCACGGCGTACAGCTTTTCCTCAAAGTCCACGGACAGGGGGAAGAAGTCGATGCCGTCCCGGGGCCGGGCGGAGGCGGTGACGGCCACCAGCACGGAGGTCTCGCCGTAGCGGACCATGGCCGAGGCGTTGGCCAGCTCGGCCACCTTGCCGAACTCCAGGGAGAAGGGGCGGCCGGCGATCTCGGTGCGGTAGATGTGGTTGTTGAATTGCTTCTTGGTGATGATGGTTGACATAGAGCAGACTCCTTTCATAGATGGGGGGCGGAGAGCCTGCTGCCTTATTTAGCACTTGAAGGCATGTCCGAGCTTCGGGCATACGTTCAAACGCTAAGATAGGGCGGGGGCTCTCCGGGAAGAAACGAGGGGCGGTGCGGCTTTCCCCACACCGCCCCTATGAAGACAACGCTGGTGACGCGGTGCCGAGGCTCAGGCGGGCAGGCCGATCACTTACGGATGCCCAGCTTGGCGATGATGGCACGATAGCGCTCGATGTCCTTCTTGGCCAGGTAGTCCAGCATCTTGCGGCGCTTACCGACCATCTTCAGCAGGCCGCGGCGGCTGTGGTTGTCGTGGATGTGGACCTTCAGGTGCTCGGTCAGCTCCTGGATGCGGGCGGTGAGGATGGCGATCTGGACCTCGGGGGAGCCGGTGTCGGTGGCGTGGGTGCGGTTGGCCTCGATGACAGCGGTCTTTTCGTCTTTACGGATCATGGGAAAAATCCACCTTTCAAAAATTTGCCTCTGACTGAGTGGCGGGCGGGTGTGGTCCTGCACGGCAGGCGATACTCCCGGGACCAAGTCAGGGTAGACGGCGCGCCGGACAGCAGCCGGATACACGCATTCTGTAGTATAGCACCGGGCAGGGGGAAAGTAAAGAAAAATTTTCTCCCCCCCAGGCGAAGTTTTTCCTTGGGGGAGAAGGGCTGGCGGGGGTTCGCTGCTGCGCCCGGAAAATCCTGCACAAAAGCTTTGGCAGCGGCTTTCTTCCTGTGCCGTTTTCTGATAAAATAGGACATATTTTTACAGCATTCCCCACGCAAAGGAGACCTCTATGAAAAAACGACTTGTCAGCCTGGCCCTGGTGTTCAGCCTGGCCTGCTCCCTCCTGCCCGGCGCGCTGGCGGCGGGCGGACACCCCTTCACCGACGTGCCCGCCGACCACTGGGCCAACGACGCGGTGACCTACGTCTATGAGAACGAGCTCATGGGCGGCACCGGCGGCAAAACCTTTTCCCCCAACACGGAGACCACCCGGGGCATGGTGGTCACGATCCTCTATCGGCTGGCTGGAGAGCCTGCCGTCAGCGGAAAGCCGCCCTTTGGGGATGTCCCCGCCAACGCCTGGTACGCCAAGGCGGTGACCTGGGCCGCCGGAAACGGCATCGTCTCCGGCACCGGGCCGAACACCTTTTCGCCGGAAAAGGCCATCACCCGGGAGGCCCTGGCGGTCCTCTTCTACCGCTATGCGGAGGACCGGGGCTATGACCTCTCCCCCTGGGCCAGCCTGTCGGTCTACGACGACGCCGACCAGATCAGCAGCTATGCCCGGCCGGCCATGATCTGGGCCTGCGGCACGGGCCTCATCACCGGCGTCACCCAGGAGCGTCTGCTCCCCCGGGGCACGGCCAAGCGGGCCCAGGTGGCGGAGATGCTCTCCCGCTTCTGCCAGACCGTGATCCCCGGTGGCCTGACCGACCAGCGGCAGATGCTGCAAAACCTGCAAAACTCCTCCCTGCGGAAAAAGGATACCCTGGTGGCCATGGCCCAGGTGATGCTGGACGACGGCTTCGCCCCCGCCTTTGTGGCCGGGGTGCTGGGCAACATCATCGAGGAGGGGGCCTGCGGCCTGTTTGAAAGCTCGGCCTACGTCACCCGCCCGGAGCTGGAACCGGACTACCTGGTGTACATGGATGAGAACTACGACTACCGCAACGTCTACTCCGGCCAGTACATTTATAAAGGATTCAGCCTCACCGAGGTCTATGCCATGGTCCTGGAGCTGGGCCCCGGCGGAGCCAACGGCCGGGGGAGCTGCTTCGGTCTGGGCTGTATGCAGTGGACCTCCTACAACCGCATCAAACGCCTGCTGGAGAACTATCTGGCGGTGGCGGGCGGCGCAGACACCATCACCATGGCCCAGGTGCAGCGCGCTGAGGGCCTCACCATCAGCTATGAGCTGAAGAACACGTACAAGAGCGTCTATACCTCCTGGCAGAACGAGAACCCCGCCCAGGAAGGGGAGGACGCGGCCTTTGCCGCCGGCGTGAAGGTGTGCGTCAAGTACGGCATCCCCGTGGGCTACAACACCGAGGTCGTGCAGAACAAGCGCGGCAGCGTGGCTGCCGAGGTCTATCGGGTCATGATGGGACAGAACTGAACCCCTGCAACAGCAAACACCCCCGCCGCAGGCAGCGCCTGCGGCGGGGGTGTTTTATCATTGGAGAGAAGAGTGTTACGCGTCCTCGCCCAGGAACCAGTCGGTCACCTGGCACTGGCCGGCTTCGTTGTCGCCGGCGGCGATGACGGTGCCGTCGGCCTTCAGGGCCACGGTGTGCCGCTCCCCGGCGGCTACGGCGGTGACGTCGGTCCAGTCCTCCACCTGGCACTGGCCGTATTGGATGTCTCCCGAGGCCAGCACGGTGCCGTCGGCCTTGACGGCCACGGTGTGGAAGGGACTCACGGCCACGGCGGTGATCTCCCGCCACTCGGTCACCCCAGGGGCGGCGAAGCCGTCGGCCTCCAGGACCCTGCCGTCCTGGCGGATGCCGATGGTGTGGATGTGTCCGGCGGCAATGGCGGTCACGCCCTGCCACTTGGACACGGCGCAGGAGCCGAACAGCCCTTCCCCGGCGGCCAGCACCGTGCCGTCCCGGCACAGCCCCAGGGTATGTTCCATGCCGGCGGCGACGGCGGTGATGTTCTTCCAGCCCTCCAGGGCGCACTTGCCCGAGCTGTCCCGCCCGGCGGCGACGACGGTGCCGTCGGTCCGCAGGCCCACGGTGTGGCTGTCGCCGGCGGCCACGGCCACGATGTCGGTCCAGTCGGTCACCTGGCACTGGCCGTAGGAGTCGTCGCCCACGGCCACCACGGTGCCGTCGCTGCGGACCCCCACGGTGTGGTATTTGCCGGCGGCGAGGGTCACCAGGTCGGTCCACTGGTCCACGTCGCACTGGCCGAACTGGTTGTCGCCGGTGGCCACGGCGGTGCCGTCGGGCTTCAGGGCGGCGGTGTGCAGCCGCCCGGCGCAGATCTGGCTGTGGGCCTTGGGGCGGACCACCACCTGGGGCAGAGGGAGTTTTTCGCCGCAGAGATCACAAAACTTTGCCTGGTCCCGGAGCACTTCTCCGCAGTGGGGGCAGATCTTTTCCACCTTTGCGCCGCACATGTCGCAAAACCGTGCGCCCGGGCGCAGCTCCACCTGACAGGCTCTGCATCTGGCCATGGTCATTCCTCCTGTTTGGGTTCAGATTTTCTCTATTATACGAAATCGGCGGGAAGAAAACAACCCCTCCGGGCGGCGTGGGGCAAAGAAGGGCCGCAGCCCGGGAAGGGCGCAGGCCGGCAGAAAAAAGACCGTCGGGTAAGCGGCAGAGCTTACCCGACGGTCTGTGCGTTACAGGTCCTGGTATTTTTTGTTGCCCTTGAGGGCCTTCATGCGGATCTCATGGTTGAGGATGCGCTTGCGCAGGCGCAGGTTTTCCGGGGTGACCTCCAGCAGCTCGTCGTCGGCCAGGAATTCCAGGCACTGCTCCAGGCTCAGGTTCCGGGGGGGCACCAGGCGCAGGGCCTCGTCCGAGCCGGAGGCCCGCATGTTGGTCAGCTGCTTTTTCCGGCAGACGTTGACGGTGATGTCCTCGCTCTTGGGGGTCTCGCCCACCACCATGCCGCCGTAGACGGGCACGCCGGGGCCCAGGAAGAGGGCGCCCCGCTCCTGGGCGGCCCAGAGGCCGTAGGTGACGGTCTCGCCGCTCTCGAAGGCGATGAGGCTGCCGGAGTTGCGGCGGCTCAGCTCACCCTTGTAGGGGGCGTAGGAGTCGAAGACCGTGGCCATGATCCCTTCCCCGCGGGTGTCGGTGAGGAACTCGTTGCGGTAGCCGAACAGGCCCCGGGCGGGGACCAGGAATTCCAGCTTCATGCGGGTGCCCACGGGGGTCATTTCCAGCAGGTCGCCCTTGCGGGAGCCGATCTTTTCGATGACTGCGCCCACGGCGTCGGCGGGGACGTCCACCACCAGCCGCTCCAGGGGTTCGCAGCGGACCCCGTCGATCTCCTGGAACAGGACCCGGGGCGGGGAGACCTGGAACTCATAGCCTTCCCGGCGCATGGTCTCGATGAGGATGGACAGGTGCATCTCGCCCCGGCCGGCCACATGGAAGGCCTCGGTGGAGTCGGTGTCGCTGACCCGCAGGGACACGTCCTTCAGGGTCTCCCGCATGAGCCGGTCCCGCAGGTTGCGGGAGGTGACGAACTTGCCCTCCCGCCCGGCGAAGGGGGAGTCGTTGACGGAGAAGGTCATCTCGATGGTGGGGGCGGAGATCTTCACGAAGGGCAGCGGCTCGGTCATGCCGGCGGCGCAGATGGTGTCGCCGATGGTGATGTCGCCGATGCCGGACAGGGCGATGATGTTGCCGGCGCTGACCTGGTTCACCGGCACCCGGGCCAGCCCCTCGAACTGGTAGAGGCTGACGGCCTTGGCCTTGCGGCTCAGGCTGGGGTCGTGGTAGTTGCAGACGGTGATCTCCTGGTTCTGCTTGATGCTGCCCTGCTCGATGCGGCCGATGGCGATGCGGCCCACGAACTCGTTGTAGTCGATGGAGGAGACCAGCATCTGGAAGGGCTTGTCCACCTCGGCCTCGGGGGCGGGGATGTAGCTGAGGATGGTCTCGAACAGGGGCTGCAGGTCGGTGCCCGGCACGTCGGGGTCCCGGGAGCAGATGCCCTGGCGGGCGGAGCAGAAGAGCATGGGGGAGTCCAGCTGCTCGTCGGTGGCGTCCAGGTCCAGCAGCAGCTCCAGCACCTCGTCCATGACCTCGTGGATGCGCTGGTCGGGGCGGTCGATCTTGTTGATGACCACGATGACCCGGTGGCCCAGGTCCAGGGCCCGGGAGAGGACGAAGCGGGTCTGGGGCATGGGGCCTTCGGCGGCGTCCACCAGGAGGATGACGCCGTTGACCATTTTCAGGATCCGCTCCACCTCGCCGCCGAAGTCGGCGTGGCCGGGGGTGTCGACGATGTTGATTTTCACGTCGCCATACTGGATGGCGGTGTTCTTGGCCAGGATGGTGATGCCGCGCTCCCGCTCCAGGTCGCCGGAGTCCATGACCCGGTCCTTCACTTCCTGGTTTTCCCGGAAAGCGCCGCCCTGCTTGAGCATTTCGTCCACCAGGGTGGTTTTTCCGTGGTCGACGTGGGCGATGATGGCAATGTTTCTCAGTGATTCGTTCTGCACAGGTTCGCACCTCGATTTTATGATAAATTCCATACGCTTCATTTTACGGCAATCTATTATACTATTGTATCCGGGGGATTGCAAGGGATATTTCGCTGGTAGCACGACAAACCTACAGAGTTATACATTGGGAGCAGGAAAAAGGGCGGCTTTTGGAAAATTCCAGTTGAGGGGTCTTGTGGAGAAGTTATTGTATGGACCCTGCGTTCCCCCGCGAAAGAGACTTTTTGCACCTTATCTATAAAAGGGAGTTTTGTTGAGCTGTTTTTATCTGCCCCCAGTTGAACTGTGAGGGGGGTGTCTTGCCTGTTCGGCGCACAAAAAAGACGGAGCAAACGCCGCAGCGTTTGCTCCGTCTTGGTCCGAGTGGGGCGACTCGAACGCCCGGTCTCTTGAACCCAAATCAAGCGCGATACCACCTTCGCTACACCCGGAGATCCCTGCCCACCGCCGGCCCGGCGGCAAGCATTGCTGTCATTATAGAGGAATCCCGCGTCGATTGCAAGGCAAGAGAGAAAAATCCTCGGAAAAACTTTCTCCGCCCCGCCGCCGGGAGGCGACCTTGACAACCAAGCCCCCTTCACGGTAAGATACCAGAAAACAACACACAAGGGAGTGAACGCCATGCGCGTGATGGCCATTGATTACGGCGACGTTCGGACCGGCGTGGCCCTGTCCGATGCCACCGGCTTTCTGGCCGGCCAGACCTTTTTGATCAAAAGCCGCAAGGAAGAGGTCGTTCTGGAGGAGTTGGCGGCTCTGGCCCGCCGGGAGGGCGCCCAGGAGCTGGTGATGGGCTACCCCCGGAACATGGACGGCACCCTGGGCCCCCGGGCGGAAAAATACGCCGCCTTTGCCCATCGCCTGGAAGAGGCCGTCGGCCTGCCGGTGGCCCTGTGGGACGAGCGGCGGACCACAGTGGCCGCCCATCAGATCCTGGGCGACCAGGGGGTCCGGGCGAAAAACCGCAAGGACAAGGTCGATGCCGTGGCGGCTGCCTTGATCCTGGAAGGCTATCTGGACTGGCGCCGCCTACAGGCCCAGCGACAAGAAAAGGAGGAGAGCCAATGAAACAGGAAACCCGTTCCGAGCAGTTCCATCTGCGCTGCGCTCCCGGTGACGTGGGCCGCTACTGCATCCTGCCCGGCGACCCGGCCAGAAGCGAAAAGATCGCCCAGTACTTTGACCAGCCCAGGCAGGTGGCCTACAACCGGGAGTTCAACCTGTACACCGGCACCCTGCTGGGGGAGAAGGTCAGCGTCTGCTCCACCGGCATCGGCGGCCCCTCTGCCGTCATCGCCCTGGAGGAGCTTCACGCCGTGGGCGCAGACACCTTCCTGCGTACCGGGACCTGCGGGGGCATCCAGCTCCAGGTCCAGAGCGACGACCTGGTCATCGCCGCCGGGGCCGTCCGCCACGAGGGGACCAGCCGGGAATACGCGCCCCTGGAATTTCCCGCCGTGCCGGATTACGAAGTGCTGTCCGCCCTGGTGGACACCGCCAAAACCATGGGCCACCCCTGGCATGTGGGCGTGGTTCAGTGCAAGGACTCCTTTTACGGCCAGCACGACCCCGACCGGATGCCGGTCTCCTATGAACTGAAGGCCAAGTGGGAGGCCTGGAAGCGGCTGGGAGTCCTGGCCAGCGAGATGGAGTCGGCAGCCCTCTTTACCGCGGCGGCAGCGCTGGGGGTCCGCTGCGGCGCGGCCTTCCATGTGATCTGGAACCAGGAGCGGGAGAACGCCGGCCTGGATCAAAAGGAATCCGAGGACGTGACCCTGTCCATCCGTCTGGCGGTGGAGGCCCTCAAGGAGCTTATCCGCCGGGACCGGGCCAAGGAGGGGCAGCCATGAGCGAAGAGATCCGCCGCTCCTGCATCGACTGCGGAGCCACCCGCTGCGACAACCACTCCACCGACCGCCCCTATCCGGCCTTCTGCGTCAGCCGCAGCCTGACGCCGGCGCAGCGGGACCGGTCTGTGGAACAATATTTGACCGACGAGGAGGACCGGAAGCTGGCCCAGGTGGCCGCCAGCATCGAGTCGGACGGCTATAAAAAATGGCCCCGGGTCCAGGAGACCATCCTCTTTGCCAAGCGGATGGGATACCACAAGATCGGCATCGCCACCTGCGTGGCCCTGCTGCGGGAGAGCCGTATTCTGGCCAAAATGCTCCGGGCCAACGGCTTTTCTGTCTATGGCGTGGCCTGTAAGACCGGGGAGGTCTTGAAGGACGACCTGGACATCCCGCCCCACCACCAGGGTCCCGGCCCGGTGGCCTGCAACCCGGTCCTGCAAGCCCAGCGCCTCAACGAAGAAGGGACGGAGCTGAACATCGTCATGGGGCTGTGCGTGGGCCACGACAGCCTGTTCTATAAGCACGCCAAGGCGGTCACCACCACCCTGGTGGTGAAAGACCGGGTGCTGGTCCACAACCCGGTCATGGCGCTGTATACCGCCGAGGGCTATTATGCCCACCTGATGAAGCCTTTGCCCGACGAAGAAGGGACCCTGCCGGCCGAACCGGTGGATGGACCCGGCCCGCGCTGAACGATCACAAAAGAGCAAGCGCCGCTGTGTGCAAAGCAGCAGCTGCGCCCTGCCGTTTTTGGCACCGCCGAACAGTGTGTATCCCGGTCGTTTTTCCGAGATGCGCATTGTTTCGGCGGTTTTATTTGTAATAAAACGATGACAGAAGCGACAGGGGGCACGCCACGGTCTTGGGATCGTAGCGGGAGAAGAACAGGCTCTCCCTGGTATCCGGCGCTTCGCTGGCTGATGAGGAGTGACATTCTATTTGGCAAGCAGATGACAGAGAATATCTGTATGGTACTGCTGCACGCGGTTCCCTTGTCTGGGGCCTGCTGATTGACAAATGCGCTGGGATGAGCTAAAATTGAAAAACGTGGAGTCGCCGCT
The DNA here is from genome assembly GCA_934597725.1 of uncultured Eubacteriales bacterium. Lineage (GTDB taxonomy): Bacteria > Bacillota > Clostridia > Oscillospirales > Oscillospiraceae > Evtepia. The sequence continues at coordinate 81,542 of CAKTSK010000002.1, read as the reverse complement.
CCGCAGCGCTTTGCCTCCGTACCTCACCGGGATAGAGGGTCCGCCTCCTAAGCGGAATGTAGTGAGTTCGAGTCTCGCCGGGGGTGCCAAAATGACCGCTGTAAGCCGTTTTTGAGATAGTCCCCTTAGAGTAGCCCCTCGAAAAAGGAAATTTTTCGAGGCTACACTAAGGGGACTATCTGTTATGCTAAGAAAGAGACCTGAGAACAGGAACGACAGCCCAGAATGAACCGCAGCAGCTGTGCAAGCACACCAGGCGCGAGAGCTGCAGAAAGGGATGCCGGGAGACCGACAACACAGAGATTGGGCGCGGATCAAGGCGCGTTACATAGCCGCCGCAAAAAAAGACTTGACAAACGGAGAAAATGTGCTATTGTATTAACTGAGCAGAACAACAATACACCAGTACAAGGAGGGATGACCATGGCTTGGCAGTTTCGCAGCGACACCCCCATCTACGCCCAGCTGATCACCCAGATCCAGCAGCGCATCGTCAGCGGCGCCCTGCAGCCGGGAGCGCGCTTGCCCTCGGTGCGGGACCTGGCGGCAGAGGCGGGGGTCAACCCCAACACCATGCAGCGGGCCATGATGGAGATGGAGCGGGAAGAGCTGGTCTACAGCCAGCGCACCGCCGGGCGGTTCGTCACCGAGGACGCAGACCGCATCCGCAGCCTGCGGGAGACCCTGGCCCGGGGCCAGGTGAAGGAATTTCTGGACGGCATGATCCACCTGGGCTTCTCCCTGGAGGAGATCCTGGCGTTCGTGCAGGCAGAGGGAGAGAAAGGAGACCATCCATGAGTATTTTAGAGTGCAATGGACTTGTCAAACGCTTCGGGCCGACCACGGCCCTGGACGGGGTGAGCTTCGCCATCGAACCCGGCCGGATCGTGGGCCTGCTGGGCCCCAACGGCAGCGGCAAGACCACCCTGATCAAGCTGGCCAACGGCCTGCTGGTGCCCACAGAGGGACAGATCTGGATCGACGGCCACACCCCCGGCAAGGAGAGCCACGCGATGGTCTCCTACCTGCCCGAGCGGACCAGCCTGCCCCTGTGGATGACCGTCAAGCAGCTGCAGGATTTCTATGAGGATTTCTACGCCGACTTCCAGCGCCAGCGCAGCAGCGAGATGCTGGACCGGCTGGAGATCTCCCCCAAGCAGCGGATGAAGCAGATGTCCAAGGGGACCCGGGAAAAGGTCCAGCTGGTGCTGACCATGAGCCGCCAGGCCAAGCTCTACCTGCTGGACGAACCCATCGGCGGCGTGGACCCGGCGGCCCGGGATTATATCCTGGACACCATCATCCGCAACTACAACCCCGAAGCTTCTGTGATCATCTCCACCCACCTGATCGCAGACGTGGAAAAGATCCTGGATGAGGTCCTCTTCATCGACCGGGGACAGATCCTGTTCCAGTCTGCGGTGGACGCCATTCGGGAGGAGAAGGGCATGAGCGTGGACGCCTTGTTCCGGGAGGTATACAAATGCTGAGAAAATTATTGAAACATGAGTTCCGGGCCACGGCCCGGGTGATGCTCCCCCTGTACCTGATCACCGTGCTGCTGGCCTTCATGACCCGTGCCACGGATTTTTGGCTCAACATGGTGGAGTATGGCGGGGCGATGGGCTATCAATTCCTGGGCATCGTGGCCTTCCTCGTTGCGACGGGCTTCCTGCTGGCGCTGATGGCCACCTTTGTGGTGGCAGTGGTCCAGGCCATCCTCCGCTTCCGCAGCAACCTGCTGGCAGACGAGGGGTATGTGATGTTTACCCTGCCCGTGTCCAGCCATTCTCTGGTGTGGTCGAAGCTGATCGTCTCGGCGGTGTGGCTGCTGGGGGCGCTGGTGATCGACGTGGTGTCGGTCATGGCGCTGGTGGCCAACATGGACATGTTCCAGGAGATCGGGCGGCTGGTCCAGGAGATCGCCCGGGAGATCAACGCCTACTATGTGGGCAACGGCGTGGCCTTCCTGGTGGAGCTGGTGCTGCTGTTCCTGGTCAGCTGTGTGCTCACCTGCCTGATCTTTTACACGCCGCTGGCCATTGGGCACAGCTTCAACCGGCACAAGATGCTCCTGTCGGTGGTCTTTTTCTTCGCCATCCAGGTGGCCTTGCAGATCCTGTCCGGTATGCTCCTGCTGGCAGGGATCCCCTTCCTGGACGGCATGGCATCGAGCTGGCTGATGCAGCTCACCCCGACCGGGGCCATGCACGGGTTTATGTGGGGCAGCATCGGGATCACGGCGCTGGTGAGCGCGGTGCTTTACGGGATCACCATTCGGATGCTCCACCGGCACCTGAACCTGGAGTGATCGGCGGTCCGCCACCAACGCAGTACAAAAAAACGGGTTTCCCTGTGGGGGAAACCCGTTTTTTGCGTAGGAGGGACGGTGCACTGTTGTGGGTGCGGCGGACTCAGGTGGAAGCGTGCCACCGGGTCCCTTCGGCAGGACCTTTGTAGCCCTGGCTGCCGCAGCATTTTTTGATGCCGCCGATGTCGTGGACGTTGGTGAAGCCCATGGCTTTCAGCTGCCGGGCCGCTTTGGCGCTGGTCTCGCCGCCGTAGGCGTAGACGTAGAGGGGGAGGTCGCGGTCCGGGAACCGGTCCTTGGCCTGGTCCAGGTCTGTCAGAGGAAGATTCTGGCTGTTGGGGATGCGCTTGAAGTCGTGCTCCCGGGCGGTGCGGACGTCCAGCAGGACCGCCCCTGGGGTGGCCTGGAACTCCCGGACGCCCCGGTTGATGTCGGTACAGAACAAACAGGAGAGGATACCCATACGAAACTCCTTTCTCAGCGAGTGGTTTCTTTTGTTGTGGATATCATACCTGAACGCCAAGCGAAAAACTGTAACTCGGTCTCCTTGCCTGGGGGCTGTGGGGAGATTTGAGGATTTTACCAAGCAGCGCACCGGGTGGCAGAGACTGCGATTTTTCTGTGCGGCGGGCGCGCCCTGCAAAGGGTTCTTTTTCTGTCTGAGCTGTGTGACATGGCATTGACAAACCCGGTGAAGATCTGCAATAATTGCGCTGAAAAAGCAGACGGATCATGGCGTTGGGCAGCAAGTATTCCTGCGTGCAAAAAACGCTCGTCCCACCTCTTTTAAGCGGTGACGATAGGGCATTGGTCCGCATAGGGTCGGATCAAACCACTGGTCCAACCGGCGGTTTTGATCGTCCCTTTTCCGTTGCTTTTCTTACGATCGCAAAGATCCCAACCAAAGGTTGCCGGGATCTCTAAAGGAGCGAAAAAGATGGCATTCACCCCGATCCATGTGGAACATTGGGAGCGCAGAGAACAGTATCGATACTTCACCCGTGAGGCGTGCGGCACATATTCGGTGTGCGTCGATCTTGATCTCTCAGCCCTGCGCGGGAAACAGCGCTACCCCACCTTGCTCTGGCTGATGACGCAGACGGTCAATCAGATGCCGGAGTTTCGCACCGCCCTTACGGAGGAAGGGCTGGGCTGTTTTGACGAAATGCACCCCGCCTACACGATCTTCAACCCAGAACAAAAGACCTTCTCCGGGATATGGACGGCATATCATCCGGCATACCATACCTTCTTGGCGCGCTATGCGGCCGATGTCGCCAAGTATTCCTTCTCCACGGCATATACCCCCAAGCCCGGCAGACCGCTCAATTCCTTTGATGTGTCCATGGTGCCGTGGTTCTCCTTTACCGGCTTCCATCTCCATGTTTTCGGTGGCGGAACCCATTTTCTTCCCATTTTCACCATGGGGAGAGCCTTTGCATCGGGCCGCAAGCAGTTGCTGCCGCTTGCGATCCAGGTACACCGCGCCGTGTGCGGCGAGTATCACGTTGGAAAGTGGGTCGAGCTGCTGCAAACCAAGATCAATGCGTTTGAGGCGTCACACGGCAGCGCCGCTCAATAGACCTGGTCCGGCCCGCCGATCACGGCGGGGTGTCCCGTCGGAGCCGGCCCTGCACCGCTGCGGTCCGGGATAAACGCCGGTTCCGGCCCCTTTTTTACAAAACATCCCCCTCTGCTGTGCGGTTTGGGTTGCCGGCACAGCAGAGGGGGATGCTGATTGGAAAGGGGTCACCCGACAGGCGGCGATGCTGTGGGCAGGAGCTTTTCCATCGCCTTGCCCTTGGCCAGTTCGTCCACCAGCTTGTCCAGATAACGGATGTCCTGCATGAGCGGGTCCTCGATCTCCTCCACCCGGATGCCGCAGATCTTGCCGGTGATCAAGACCCGGTCGGGGTTCATGGCCGGGGCGTTTCGGAAGAAGTCGCCGTAGCTGGTGTCGGACTGGGCCAACGCGGACAATTCCTGGGGCGTGTACCCGGTGAGCCAGGCGGTCACCTGATCCACCTCCGCCCGGGTGCGGCCTTTTCGCGCCGCTTTTGCCACCAGCAGCGGGTATAGTTTGGCGAAGGGCATTGCGGTCACATCGGTTTTTGGCATGGTGTCAACCTCCCAGTCGGCTCCGGCCAAAGGGGACCGGGGCCACGTTGTTTTTGAAACGGTTGCGGTTCCGGCGGGCGATGAAATACGCCGCGATGACGCCGGGCTTGCTGGCGTGGGAACCTCGCTCGGCTGCCTCTGGGGTGGTGCGTCCCGGGGCAGCCTCCCGGGCGTCCCCCGTCCGGGGAGTGCGGGCTTACAGCTTGAACACCAGGATCGCCTTGTCGGTCCCGACCATCGACATGGTCACCAGCCGATAGGTTTTCTTCTTCATCATTTCCTCTGCCTTCTGCTCAATGGCCTTTGCCAGGTCTTCGACCCCTGTGTCACACGCCACAACAACCGATTTATAAAACATCTTCTTTCCTCCGTTTGCAGTAGTTTTTGGGATAACTTCCTAAGTTTACCAAATATCTTCTTCAAACGCAAGACGGACCCTCCGCCCGCCGGGTCCTCATGTCCGCCGCCGCGTCCGCCGCACCAGCAGCGGCAGCGCCACCGCCACGGTGATCAGCGCCACCCACTGGGAGGTGGACAGCACCCCCAAAAAGCCCCGGACCACATCGCCCCGGAACCACTCCAGCACAAACCGCAGGGGCGCATAGAGGACCAGATAGAGCAGCAGCAGCCGGTCTCCCGGCCAGCCCCGCCGCAGCAGCCGGTCCAGCAGGAGAAACAGCAGCAGACAGCCCGCGCTCTCCCACAGCTGCACCGGCACCAGGGGCATCCCGTTGGGGGCGGCGGGGGAGACCCGGAAGGTCACGGCAGGCCAGCCGGCCGGGGCGGGGATGCCGTGGCAGCACCCGGCCAGAAAGCACCCCACCCGCCCGAAGGCGTGAAAGAGGGGAATGGCGGGGATCAGCTCTGCCGTCAGCCGGGCAAAGGGGACGCCCCGCCGCCGGCAGAAGAGCACCACTGCCGCCAGCGCCCCCAGCAGCCCCCCGTAAAAGACAAAGCCCCCGGAGAGATACCGGGCGGTGAACAGGGCCGGATCGGCGGCCAGCAGGGGCAGGTCGGCGGCCAGCTGGGGCAGCCGGGGCAGCAGATAGAGCAGCTTGGCCCCCGCCAGCGCTCCCAGGATGCCCAGCCAGAAGACTTGCTCCGCCTGCCCGGGGTTCTCGCCCCGGCGGCGCAGCTGGTGGTGGAAATAGAGCCAGGCGGCAGCGCCGCCCAGCAGGGTCAGCAGACTATAGGTGGGGATGGGCCGTCCGCCCAGAACAAGAAATGGCAGCATAGTCAACACCACAAGACAGCACAGCGCCGCAGCCCGGGCGGCTGCGGCGCAGTGGATGGCAGAAGGGAAGGGTCAGCTGAGGTACAGGCTGGGGGAGAGGCTGGCGATCCCGGCGCAGCTGACGCAGGCGATGCAGGCCACAAAGGTCAGCGCGCCGCCGATGAGACCCACCAGCGAAAGAATATAGCCGGCGGTGCGGATGGTGTCCTCAAAACCCAGCTCCTTGGCCTTTCCGGCCTGGGCCAGGCCGATGATCCCCAGGATCACGGACAGGATGGCGGAGTAGCCGAAGAACCAGAAGACCACGGAGATGATGCCCAGCACCAAGCTGGCGGTGGCATTGCTTTTTCCAGGAGGATTGGTGTGTTCAGGCAAGGTCGTTGCCCCCTTTCACAGAACTGGCGCAGCCCCTGGGGGGCCGCAGATGTCAGAGTCCTCCGACATTTCTATGGATGGTATCATTGTAGGGAAAAACCGGGAAAAAGTCAACCAAAAGGAAAAAACAACCGAAAAAGGGCCGTTCCGAGCGCCAGGACGGGGTTCGGAACGGCCCGGGGACACATGGTTGGCCGCCGCCGGCATAGACTGTTACGACGGCGCGGGCCGGCTGGTGACGGTCAGCCGCTCCAGGGAGGCCCCGCCGGCCCGCCGGCGGCAGTAGTTGGCGGTGCAGGAGCGATAGGCGGCAAACTGGCGGCGGGCGGCGTCTGCGTCGCCGTAGACCTTCCAGCAGCCCACGCACTTGCAGTCCCTGCCCCGGTGGAGCATAAAGCCCGCCACGTCCTCAGGGGGATAGCCCAGGAAGAGGCCGATCTCATGGGGGAAGCCCTCCCGGCCCCGCAGCCGGCGGGTCAGCTCCCGCAGGCAGGCGGGCTGCTCCAGCGACTCGTATCCCGCCTGCCGGAGCAGGCGGCGGGCCTGCTCCCCGGCCAGATCCCGGGAGAGGGCAGAGGGACGGAACAGATACAGCAGCGCCCGGTCCTTCTCCCGGCGCAGGGGCAGCAGCCGCAGGCCCCGGGGGACCAGGACCTGGTTGATCTCCCGCAGCTCCCGGACCATGTCCTGGGCGGAGGAGAAGGGGCAGGGGAACAGGTTCCCCGTCTTGATGCCCGCCAGGGTAGGGGCGGCGTGCCGGATGACATAATCGACCGACATGGTCTCAGCCCCGGCTTCCGGCGTGGGTCTCCAGGATGCTGCCCAGAGAGGACATGGAGCTGGACCTGGCCCGGACCACCACGGTGTCCTGCCCCCGGGTCTCGTTGAGGGCGTTCTGGACCATTTTGTGGGAGATGGTGTCGGTGAACATCACCAGCAGGTCGGGGCTGCCCAGGCGGTTTTTCAGGGTCCCGCCCATTTTGGGGATCACCTTGGCAGAACACTGATAGGAACGGCAGAGGTCCTTGTACTTTCGGACCATACACTCGTTTCCGCCTAAAATCACAACACTCATGGGGAGACTCCTTTCTAAGTTAGCATAGGCTAATTCTTGGGGATCAAGGAAGCCCCCGGCAGGGGGCAGGGGGAGAGGCCGCGGGCCGATCTCAGGGCGTTAGCGATGGCTAACTGCCGGAGATTATACCGTCTTTTCTTCCGTCTGTCAAGAGAAACCTGCTTTGGAAAGTAAGAAAGGAAGAAAAGATAGAAAAAACAGGGAAAAACCCGCCGGAAGACCCTGTTTTCCGCCAAAAATTAAGAGATTTTTAATTGACTTTTCGAGTAGACGTTGTACAATGGAGGAAATATCATAGGAGGTAACGGGAACCCTGCACCCTCAGTTTGTCCAGAGAAGGCTTGAACTTGCAACGTATGGTGATGGAAGTTTTTTCGGGGGAATGAGGGTGCTGTATTGTGCGCGGCGGAAGGCGCTTGCCCTTCCGCCCGGACCGGGCAGGGAAAAGAAGGGTCTCTCCCCGGCCGCTGCCGGTCCCTGCGGGGACAAACTGACAGAAAGAAAAGGTGTAAGAAGGTTAAAAAATGGATATCATCTTGATCATCAATCTCATCATAGGGGTAGTGTTCACCGCTTGCTACGCCTATCAGCTGTTCTTTTTGGTCGTGCCGTTTACCAGGAAGCAGGAGCCTCATAAACCAGAGGTCCTCCACCGCTTCGCCATCCTCATCTGCGCCAGAAACGAGTCTGCGGTCATAGCGGACCTCATCCAGAGCATCCGCCACCAGACGTATGACCAGCGTCTGCTCACCGTGTTCGTCATGGCCGACAACTGCACCGACAACACCGCCGAGATCGCCCGCCAGGAGGGCGCCGTGGTCTATACCCGCTTCAACAAGGAAAAGGTGGGCAAGGGCTATGCCCTGGAGCAGCTGCTGATCAACATTGAGGAGGACTACCCCCAGACCTTTGACGGCTTCTTCGTCTTTGACGCCGACAACGTGCTGGACCGCCGGTTCGTGGAGGCCATGAACCGCACCTTCACCGATGGCTACGAGGTCATCACCAGCTACCGCAACTCCAAGAATTTTGGGGACAACTGGATCTCCGCCGGCTACGCCCTGTGGTTTATCCGGGAGTCCCGCTACCTGAACCACGCCCGGATGCTGCTGGGCACCAGCTGCGCCGTCTCGGGCACCGGCTTCTTCTTCAGCCGCCGGGTCATCGAGAGCACCAACGGCTGGCGCTTCCACCTGCTCACCGAGGACATCGAGTTCTCCGTGTACAACATCATCCAGGGCCGCCAGATCGGCTTCTGTGCCGACGCCGTGCTCTACGACGAGCAGCCGGTGACCTTCCGCCAGTCCTGGCGGCAGCGGCTGCGGTGGGCCAGAGGCTTCCTCCAGGTTTTTCACAAGTACGGCCTGCGCCTGCTCAAGGGCGTGGGGAAGGGGCACTTCTCCTGCTACGACATGAGCATGACCGTCATGCCCGCCTACATCCTCACCGTGGGGCTGGCCTTCGTGTATCTCATCGGCGGCCTCTTCAACGCCGCCGGCGGCATGTCCGTGCTGCCCTGCCTGAAATACCTCCTGCAAACGCTGACGTGGCTGTATACCCTTCTCTTCCTCCTGGGCGCGTTTACCACCGTGACCGAGTGGAAGAACATCCACACCTCCGCCCCCCGCAAGATCCTGTATACCTTTACCTTCCCTCTGTTCATGCTGACCTACATCCCCATCTCCATGGTGGCCCTGTTCAGCAAGCAGGTCCAGTGGAAGCCCATCGAGCACCACCGGGCCGACCGGCGCGTGCTGGAGACCGCCGCAGGGCGGAAGTAATATGCAGACTGCTCCCCCGCCCGACGGCGGGGGAGTGCCCGTTTTACGAGAAAGGAGACGCCCATGGACCTGACTGGAAAGCACTACACCTGGTTTCAGAACCGGGACTGCGAATATTTCCCCTGCCACAAAGGGGTGCCGGAGGAGATCTTCAACTGCCTCTTCTGCTACTGCCCCCTGTACCGGGCGGCGGACTGCCGGGGCAGCTACGTCCTGCGGGACGGCGTGAAGGACTGCTCCTACTGCCTGCTGCCCCACAACGGCCTGGAGAGCTATCCCTACATCCTGGCCAAGCTGCGGGAGGACCTGTGGGGGACAGAGACCAAAGAGCCATAACGAAAACCGGTGGAGACCACGTCGGATCTCCACCGGTTTTTTGTTGGGATGTTATTTGGTCAAGTCGATACTGGCGACGCCGGTTTCAGGTTTTGCCCCAGAGCCTAAACTAGCATAATAAATAAAGGGGACAGTAGCAATCTTGCCATCCTCGCTCAAGAAGAGTTCCTCCTCCTGGATCTCTGCCTTCTTTTCTACAGAGAACCACCCAACGGCATTCTCTATGGTGACTTCGCCCAAGTCGGTGATCCGGGGCGTTCCGTCCTCTTGGGTGGTGTAGGAAAAGGACACGGTTGCCAGGACGGTGTATTTCCCACCTGCTGTCACCGGGGTGACCCACGTTCCCTGTCCGTCCTCTCCCAGAGTAAGGACTGGTTCTTCGGGAATCTCTACTTTCGGGGTCTCAGATTCTTCCTTCTTTGTCTCCTGAGCGGCTGGGGTCTCCGGATCGTCAGCCGGGGGTTGGGAGGTGCAGGCCGCCAGACACAGGAGCAGGGACAGGGCGCTGAGTAAAAGCAACAGTCGTTTCATGGAAAATCGCCTCCTCGTCGATTCTGCGGAAGGAATGGAACGAGCCTCAGGCACAGCTTCCAGAACGCGCTGTGGTATGGGTGTGGTGTCTGCGGCTCTGGGTGGCCTGATCCGTCACACGGAGCGGGAAAACGATGGCCTCCATAGGCACCACCTCCTATTTATGTATAAATAATACAATAAATTTGCAACTACGTCAAGTTTTTTTGTTGCTTTCGGCGTGCAGATGGTGCTGTCCTCAACGGATAAAGCGGTATGCGTTTATAAAAAGGACCTGCAAGGAGAGGTTATAAAACAAATATTTTTCATTGATAAACAGATGGGTTTGTGGTAAACTATGCATAGAAAGTAGAAAAGGAGATGAGTCCCATGTGGTCAAGGATATTATGCAAGAGAATCATCCCGATCCTTTGATCGTGTTCCGAACGACCCAACGGAAAAGGAGTACAAGATGAAAAAACTGCTTTGCACACTTTTGCCTGTTGCCCTGTTGCTCGGCGTCGGTCTTGCTGCCTGCGGGAACGCTCCTTCTGATACCGCGTCGGAGGATATGCCGTCGGCAGTACGATATAAAGAAGAGGCCTACGCCTCGAATGGACATTATGCATCGCCCCCCTTCACCTGCACCGAGGGGACAGGAGACGTGCTTTCCTATTGCTTCCAAAACAATGCCGCTTCCGATTGCACGGTCCAGCTCTATAAAAAGGGCCTTTTGGGAGATACCCTAGTCAGCTCGATTACCGTGTCTCCGGATGATCCCGAAGGAAAAACCGGCGAACTCCCTCATCCCCGCGACGATACCTTCTATTTCAAACTGCAAGCCTCTGACGGCGGTGCCATCGGCGGGCCTCTGATAGCCTGTCAGACGAACCTCGAATAAGCCGCCTGTGGGATCGTGATTCCCAAAACAGTCAGCGCCCCCGGCCAGATACGGCCGGGGGCGCTGTTGTCGTTTGGTGGTGTGCGTAAACGGTAAGCGCCAGAGGTCTATAGTTCGTTGAGCTTGGTATCCTGTCTTGTACTTTTCATCAAAGTTTGCTATATTGATACCATATGATTCGCAATTCGCGAAAATTACAAGCGCTCTTCTAGAAAAGGGAGTAGATCCCGAAGAAAAGGAGAACAAGAGTATGAAAAACCTGACTGAACGCAAGCGCAAAATCCGAGCAAGCTGGAAAAAGTCAAAATTATGGATGGTCATTTGTGCTGCAGTGCTTGTGGTAGTGGTTGTCGCGGTTATCGTCTTCCGCGTCGCAGGGGAAGAGGAATCGGGGGCTGCGGTAAGTACGACTGCTACATTGGAGAAGATCATCGAGGTGAGTGACCTCTCCACGTTCACGGCTGTTTATAACGGCGTTGCACAGGTGAACAACGAGAAAAACCCGGAAAAAACAGACTACTATGTTTCCTATGAAGCCAAGGTAAACGCGGGGATCGACCTTGAAAAGGTGCGCGTTTCCCAGGATTCTGGGGGGAAACAAATCAAAATTGATATTCCAGAAGTGTCTGTTACAGAGGTGAATGTAGATATTTCATCCTTGGAATTTATCTTCTATAACACGAAGGTAAACACCTCTGCGGTGACACAAGAGGCGTTCAAGGCCTGTGAGGAGGATGTACTGAGAGAAAGCAAAGAACAGACTGCGATCCTTGCACTGGCACAACAGAATGCGGAGAATGTATTGACCGCCCTGACCAGACCGATCGTTGAACAATTAGAGCCAGGGTATACCGTGGAGATCGTGTGAGGAGGGGCGGAACAATGAAGAAGATCGTTGGTTTGATGATGACTTTCGTCATGGTGGTCCTGTGTGCATCCTGTGCGGCGCCTGCGGAGGAAGATCTGTCGGCACTGAAACTGCAAGAAAAGCAAATCAAAGCCATCTGTGAGTTGGCAGTCATGGATTGTTACTATCATAACGTGGCAAAGTTTACAGAGGAAGACGCGCAAGGGGCGCTTTGGTGGAAAAAGGATAAGCGTTTCTGGGTCGAGTATAGCGGCGTTGTTCAGTTTGGTGTGGATGTATCTCAGGTAGAGATTGTTGACATTCAGGATACGACCGTGAAAATCACCCTGCCGGAAGCAAAGGTGCTTGGCTGCAAGGTGGACTCGTCGTCCCTTTCGGAAGATTCCTTTATCGTGGACAAGGACTCTGCCGACATTGAAGCCGGGGATGAAGTAGCAGCATTCGATGAGGCGCAGCGTCAGTTGGAAAAACTGGCATCCAGCAACAAAGCTTTGTTGGGAAATGCCCAGCAGCGGGCACAAGAATTGCTGGGGGAATATGTTAGAAACATTGGGGCTGCGGTTGGAAAAGACTATCAAATTGAGTGGGTCTACCTGGATTCTGAGGGAAACCCTGCCGCCGACACAACGGAACCAGAAGCAACATCCGAAGAGACAGAATAATATCATAAGAGGCTCCTCCGATTAGATCGGAGGAGCCTCTGTTTGTTGGTAGAGTAACGGTCACTCGTCCAGCTTGAGCACCGCCATAAAGGCTTCGGTAGGCAGCTGCACGGTACCCAGGGTACGCATCTTTTTCTTGCCTTCCTTCTGCTTTTCCAGCAGCTTCTTCTTCCGGCTGATGTCGCCGCCGTAGCACTTGGCCAGCACGTCCTTCCGCATGGCCTTGACGGTCTCCCGGGCGATGATCTTGCCGCCGATGGCCGCCTGGACCGGGACCTCGAAGAGCTGGCGGGGGATGTTCTCCTTCAGCTTTTCGCAGATCTTCCGGGACCGGCCATACGCCTTCTCCCGGTGGGCGATGAAGGACAGGGCGTCCACCTGCTCGCCGTTGAGGAGCAGGTCCACCTTCACCAGGTCCGAGGGCCGGTAATCCAGGAACTCATAGTCCAGGGAGGCATAGCCCTTGGTGCGGGCCTTCAGGGCGTCGAAAAAGTCATAGATAATCTCGTTGAGGGGCATGTGGTAGTGGATCTCCACCAGGTTGGCGTCCAGATACTGCATGTCCTTGAATTCGCCCCGGCGCTCCTGGCACATGGGCATGATGTTGCCCACATAGTCCGGGGGAGAGATGATGGAGACCTTGACAAAGGGCTCCCGCTGCTCGGCGATCACCGAGGGGTCGGGATAGTTGTGGGGGTTGTCCACCCGGACTTCGGTGCCGTCGGTCTTGGTGACCTCATAGATGACGTTGGGCAGGGTGGTGATGAGGTCCAGGTCGAACTCCCGCTCCAGCCGCTCCTGGATGATCTCCATGTGGAGCATCCCCAAAAAGCCGCAGCGGAAGCCGAAGCCCAGGGCGGCGGAGGTCTCCGGCTCAAAGGTCAGGGAGGCGTCGTTGAGCTGTAACTTTTCCAGGGCATCCCGCAGGTCGGGATACTTGGAGCCGTCCTCGGTGTAGATGCCGCAGTAGACCATGCTCCGGGCCGGGCGGTAGCCGGGCAGCGGCTCTGCGGCGGGGTTATCCACGGTGGTGATGGTGTCGCCCACCTGGGTGTCCTTTACATTTTTAATGGAGGCGGTGAGATAGCCCACCTCACCGGCGGACAGGCTCTTGCAGGGCTCCAGCTTGGTGGGCAGCAGGTGGCCGATCTCCACCAGGCCGTACTCCGCGCCGGAGGCCATCATCCGCACGGTCTGGTCCAGGGTGAGGGTGCCTTCCATGACCCGGAAGTAGACCACCACGCCCCGGTAGGCGTCGTACTGGCTGTCGAAGATCAGGGCCTTGAAGGGGGCCTTGGGGTCGCCCTTGGGGGCGGGGACGTGGTGGACCACGTCTTCCAGCACGGCCTGGATGTTGGTGCCCATCTTGGCGGAGATCTCGGGGGCGTCGGCGGCCTCCAGGCCGATGACGTTCTCCACCTCTTCCTTGGCCCGGGCGGGGTTGGCGGCGGGCAGGTCGATCTTGTTGATCACCGGGCGGATCTCCAGGTCGTGCTCGATGGCCAGGTAGGTGTTGGCCAGGGTCTGGGCCTCCACGCCCTGGGAGGCGTCCACCACCAGAATGGCCCCCTCGCAGGCGGCCAGGGAGCGGGAGACCTCGTAGTTGAAGTCCACGTGGCCCGGGGTGTCGATGAGGTTGAGGGTATAGGTCTCGCCGTCCAGGGCATCATACTGGATGGTCACCGCCCGGGCCTTGATGGTGATGCCCCGCTCCCGCTCCAGGTCCATGTTGTCCAGCAGCTGGCTCTCCATCTCCCGTTCCGAGACGGCGTGGCACAGCTCCAGCAGCCGGTCGGCCAGGGTGGATTTGCCGTGGTCGATGTGGGCGATGATGGAAAAATTTCTGAGTTTCGATTGGTCCGTCATATCAGTGTTGTCCTCCTTATGGAACCGCCGCCCGGGGCGTCCGGCAGCGCGGGCGGCAGAAAAACGCCGCCGGTGCGGCGGGCGGTCAGGGGTCCTCCTCCTCGGCCAGGGCTTGGTTCAGCTCCCCGGCCAGCAGATGAAACAGGGGCTTGTGGGCCGGGTCCCGCCGGCAGAGCTCCAGGCAGAGCTGGGTCAGCAGCTCGGCGGCGGACAGAGCCGGGTCCTGGGGCTGGGCGCTGCACCGCCCCAGCAGGTAGTCTGCCGAGACCTGATAGTAGTCGCAGGCCCGCACCACAAAGGCCAGGCCGGGTTCCCGGATGCCGTTTTCATAGTGGGACAGCAGCGCCTGGGAGACCCCCAGGGATTGGGCCGCCTGCCGCTGGCTGACGCCTTTTTCGTGGCGCAGCTGGGACAGGACCCGGGCAAATCCTACATGCATACCATCCCTCCTGCTCTGCGTTGCCCGGCTGCCGGGCGTTCATTTTGTAGTGTAATATTATACCTTGTCCTATACCCACTGTAAAGTCCTCTGCCGGGAGAAATTTCCCCTCCGGCAGCCCGGGGCGGGAAAAAAGAAAGGGCTGCTCGTCTGCCTTCTCCGGCAAAGACCCAAAGGCGGCAAAAACCCTGATTTTCAACCCCTTGACGGCGGCGCGCGCCCCTCGTATCATCTTTCTGTAACTATTTTGTTACCGAATTGTATTCACTATGCAACCACCTGGAAAGGAGCGCGCTTTGGAACATTCCACCCATGAACCCTCTTCCGTCCTCCCTGGAGAGCTCCCGCCCATCCCGGCGGACTTCTCCCCCCGGCTGTCGCCGCCGGGAGAGGTCCCGGTCCGCCGCCGCCGGCGGCGGCTGGCGGCGGGGGTGCTGCTGGGGCTGACGGGGCTGACGGCGGCGGGGGCGGTGCTGGTGTCCACCTGCACCCTGTGCTATGCGGTCTCCGCCGGGGACGCGGCCCCCCTGGCCTTTGTCCCCGCCACGGAGACCTATCAGACCGCCGTGTCTCAAGTGGAGGACCAGGTCTCCCAGATCTTGCAGGAGGACTATGCCTATCCCCAGCAGACCACGGTGGCCCTGACCATCGCCCCCAAGGAGCAACTGCAAACCCCGGCCCAGCTGACCGACCGCCTTATGGAGACGGTGGATCGGGTGGCGGTCCGCTGGCTGCTCACCGTGGACGGGGTCCCCGTAGCCGCCTGCGGCCAGCGCCAGACCATCGACCAGGCCCTGGAGGCGGTGAAGGACCACTACCGGACCTCGGATACCACAGCCGCCTATTTCAGCGGCGAGATCGCCGTGGAGGAGGTCTATCTGCCCCAGGAGACGGAGCTGCTGGACGAGGCGGGGCTGCTTCAGCGGCTGCTCCAGCCCCGCAGCCAGGTCCAGCCGGCGCTGGACCAGCTGGCCCGGGCCTGCGGGGAGGAAGAACAGCCGCCAGAGACAGAAGGCGCTGCGCTGCCGCTGCTGCTGGTCCATACGGAGGGGGAGGTCACCACCACCCAGCCGGTGCCGCCGGCGGTCCAGGAGATCCCGGACGACACCCTGCTGGTGGGCCAGCGCCAGACCATCCAGGAGGGGACCCCCGGCCTGGAGGAGCGCACCGAGCGGGTGGTCTGTCTGCTGGGACAGGAGCAGAGCCGGCAGACCATGTCGGTGAACCTGCTCACGCCGGCCGTCCCCACCCAGGTGGCGGTGGGCACCGCCCAGGGGGAGGCGGGGGCCAAGGGACGCTTCCTGTGGCCCCTGCAAGGACGGATCAGCTCGCCCTTCGGCCCCCGGCAGATCTTTGGGGGCAGCGGGTTCCACCGGGGGCTGGACATCGCCGCCCCCAGCGGCACCCCCATCACCGCCGCCGCCGGGGGCACGGTGATCTGGTCCGGCCCCAAGGGGACCTATGGCAACCTGCTCCAGGTGGACCATGGCAACGGCTACGTCACCTATTATGCCCACTGCTCCCAGCTGCTGGCCCAGGTGGGGCAGACGGTGGCCCAGGGGGAGACCATCGCCCTGGTGGGGTCCACCGGTCGCTCCACCGGCCCCCACTGCCACTTTGAGCTGCTGTGGCAGGGGACCCTGCTGGACCCGGAAAACTGTCTACCTTGACACTTTGCCGCCGGACGCGGAACGCCGCGCCCGGCGGCAAGTTCATTTTTTTGCGCCGTCATTTTTTTGCAGAGGCCAATTCGTTTCATGGGATTTTTTGGGAGCGATAGAAAAAACTTTGGAGGCTGCGCCGCCATTTCCTGCAAAACGGACCTTTCCTAGGTATTCTCGCAAGATTCCCGTCGCCCCCGTGAAGAAATGTTTTCTTTCCTTTTGTATATTGACATTAGGTTGACTTTTTCGGCCGGATAGGGTACCTTATGCCCAGTTGATCGGTTTCACACCCATTTCATTAAAGGAGGATATTCCCTATGTTTCCTGTCAATCCCGAAGCCATCGGTCTGTTTGGTCTCTTTGCCACGGTCATCTGCTTTGGCCTGGAGCAGGTCGGCGTCGGCGTAAAAGGCGCTGACCACGAGAAGCTCACCCGTTCCCTGGGCTACATCGCCATCTTCTTTGGCGGCTTCACCCAGCTGTTCACCTCTCTGTGCATGTACCTGTTCTCCGTGGGCGGCGACCACAGCGTCTATCTGGGCACTGTGTTCGGCTTCTTCGGTCTGTTCTGGGTCCTCGTCGGCTTCTTCTTCATCAAGGGCGGCGACAAGAAGGTCATGGCCCACTTCTTCCTCTGCGGCCTGATCCTGTGCATCGGCTTCACCGTGCGCGCGTTCCAGGACGGCCTGGTCTGGCCTCTGGGCATCGACCTGGTGGTCATCGACGTGCTGCTGGCCACCCTGATCCCCGCCTGGTACACCGGCAAGCCCGCGCTGAACAAGCTGGCTGGCGTGTGCAACCTGGCCATCGGCGTGATCTCCGCCTTCCTGCTCTTCCCCGCCCTGTTCCTTTGAGGCGGACCGGACGATTCTCTTTCATCCCATCCACCCCATTGAAACCGGCTCAAACCACACCACCCACAGCGGAGCGGCGCTTTGCCGCTCCGCTGTTTTTTGCGTGGAGGGGACCACGTGAGCAAGAAGCACACATGAAAAAGACAGCCTTCCTGGCCGGAAGGCTGTCTTTTCGTGTTGAGAGAGGGGATCAGGGGGCCTTGGCCATGGCCGCCTCTGCGGTGCGGAGGGTCTTGCGGAGGAATATGGCGCTGAGGGTCAGGGACATGAGCTCGGCGATGGGGAAGGCCAGCCACACCAGGGTCAGCACCCCTGTCCGGGAGAGCAGCCACGCCACCGGCAGCAGCACCACCAGCTGGCGGCAGACGGAGACGACCAGACTGTAGATCGGGTTGCCGATGGCCTGGCAGACGGACATGGAAATGATGCAGAAGCCGGCCAGCACGAAGGACAGGGCGATGATCCGCAGGGCGGGGATGCCGATGGCCAGCATGTTCTCCGAGGCGTCGAAGAGGGTGAGCAGGGGGCCGGGGATCAGCTCGAACAGGGCCAGCCCCACGGCCATGATGCTCATGGCCGAGAGGATGGCCAGCTTGATGGTCCGCTTCACCCGGGCCGGCTGGCGGGCGCCGTAGTTGTAGGCCACGATGGGGACCATGCCGTTGTTCAGGCCAAAGACGGGCATGAAGATGAAGCTTTGCAGCTTGAAATAGGCCCCGAACACGGCGGTGGCGGTGGTGGTGAAGGAGAGCAGGATCTTGTTGACGCCAAAGACCATGATCGAGCCAATGCACTGCATGACGATGGAGGGCAGGCCGATGCGGTAGATGTGCTTGGCGGTGGCGCTGTGCCAGCGGACGCGGCGCAGGGACAGGTGGATCTCCGGGTTGCACTTGAGGTTCATGATGAGGGCGGCGGTGGCGGCCACGCACTGGCCGATGACCGTGGCCAGGGCCGCGCCGGCCACGCCCAGGCGGGGGAAGCCGAACAGGCCGAAGATCAGAATGGGGTCCAGCAGGATGTTCAGCAGGGCGCCCAGCAGCTGGGTACACATGGACAGATGGGTGCGGCCGGTGGATTGCAGCAGCCGCTCAAAGGTGAACTGGCAGAACAGCCCCACCGAGGCCCCCAGGCAGATCTGCCCATAAACGGTGCCGGCGGTGACGATCTCCGCCACGTCGGTCTGCAGGCGGAAGAAGGTGTGGGAGAGGGTGAGCCCCAGCACACAGAACACGGCGAAGGACGCAAGCCCCAGAAAAATACCGGTGTTGGCGGCCTGGTCGGCCTTGTCCTGCTCCTTGGCGCCCAGGGAGCGGGAGAGCAGGGCGTTCATGCCCACCGTGGTGCCGGCGCACACGGCGATCATCAGGTTTTGCAGGGGAAAGGCCAGGGAGACGGCGGTCAGGGCGTTCTCGCTGAGCCGGGAGACAAAGATACTGTCCACGATATTGTACAGCGCCTGGACCAGCATGGAGATCATCATGGGCACGGCCATGCCGGCCAGCAGCCGCCCGACGGGCTGCACCCCCATCTTGTTCTCCCGGTCGGTCCCGCGGGATACGGATCGTTCCATCGCATTCTCTCCTTTCTCTGAAATGGATCTAAGATCATCAAACAGTAAAACTATAGTTTAGCAGGATTACAGGGACTGTCAAGGGTCGAAAACGACAAAAGGCGGGAGAAGCACTGGCTTCTCCCGCCTTTTTCAGGCTTGGGGTGGAAATGGTTGGGATAGCAGGAAGGGATTTCCTCAGAACATGGGGACCACAGAGCCCTTGTAGGTGGTCTCGATGAAGGTCTTGATCTCGTCGGACTGGAGGGCGGCGACCAGGGCCTTGATGGCCTCGTCGTTCTCGCGGCCTTCCTTGACGGCGATGATGTTGGTGTAAGCCTGGGCGGCGTCAGACTGGGCATCCTCAGAGGCCAGGGCATCCTTGGTGGGGTCCAGGCCGGCGTCCAGGGCGTAGTTGGAGTTGATGACAGAGAAGTCCACCTCGTCGATGGTCTGGGGCAGCATGGCGGCTTCCAGCTCCTTGAACTGCAGGTTCTTGGGGTTGGAGGCGATGTCGTTGGGGGTGGCCTCCAGACCGGCGTCCTCCTTCAGGGTCAGCAGGCCCAGGTCCTGGAGCAGCAGCAGGGCGCGGCCCTCGTTGGTGGTGTCGTTGGGCACGGCGATGACGGCCCCGTCGGGAACGTTGTCCAGGGAGTCGCTCTTGCCGGCGTAGATGCCCATGGGCTCATAGTGGATGGAGCCGGCGTTGACCAGATGGGTGTCGCGCTCGGCGTTGAAGTTGTCCATGTAGGTGATGTGCTGGAAGAAGTTGGCGTCGTTCTCGCCTTCCTCCACGGCGGTGTTGGGGGCGATGTAGTCGTTGTAGGGGACGATCTCCAGGGTGATGCCCTGCTCGGCCAGCACGTCGACCACCTGCTCCAGGATCTCCTGGTGGGGGGCGGGGGTAGCGCCGATCTTCAGGGTGACAGGCTCACTGGCGGTGTTGGGATCTTCCTTGGGTTCGGCCTCGCCGGCGGGAGCGCCGCCGCAGGCAGCCAGACCCAGGCACAGGACCAGGGCCGCAGCAAGGGCAAGAAGCTTTTTCATGGGATGGGTTCCTCCTTAAAAGAATTGGGATTTATCTCAGACGCTTGTCCGTTTTGGTGGACAGCCAACTGAACAGGGATTGGACGATCTGGACCAGGACGATGATAAAGACCACCGTGACCCACATGACGGACTGGATGTTCCGCTGATACCCGTAGCGCACGGCCAGGTCACCCAGGCCGCCGGCGCCCACAGCGCCGGCAATGGCGGTGTAGCCCAGCAGGGTGATGATGGAGATGGAGGCCCCCAGGATCAAAGAGGGCCGGGCCTCAGGCAGGTAGACCTTCCAGATGATCTGCAGCCGGGAGGCCCCCATGGACTGGGCGGCTTCCACCACGCCGGCGTCGACCTCGGCCAAGGAGGTCTCGACCATCCGGGCGATGAAGGGGGCGGCGGAGACCACCAGCGGGACGATGGCCCCCAGGATGCCCATTTTGGTGCCTACGACGGCCTTGGTAAAGGGCATGATGGCCACCATGAGGATGATAAACGGCAGGGAACGGCCCACGTTGATGACCCAGCCCAGGATGCGGTTGCACCACTTGTGGGGCCAGATGCCGTGGGGCTGGCTGATGCTCAGCAGGACTCCCAGGGGCAGGCCGAGCACATAGGCAAAGATGGTGGCGACCCCCGTCATGATCAGAGTGTCCCGGGTCCCCTCCAGCAGCAGGGTGCCGTATTCGGCCCAAAAGGCGGAAATGATTTCAAACATGGCCGCTCACCTCCTCAACAGTAATGTCCGGCTGGCCTTCGATGTAGTGCAGGGCTTTGGCGGCGTCCTCCGGGTCCTGGGGCAGACCCAGGAGCATGGTGCCGAAGGCTTTGCCCTCGATGTTCCGGGTGTCGGCCCCCAGAATGTTTACCTTCACGCCGCAGTCGATGGCCAGGGAGGCAATGAGGGGCTCGTAGGACGAGCCGCCGTTGAAGGCGATGCGGATGACCCGGGAGGCGGGCAGCTGGTCGATGAGCACCCCGTTGGGGTAGACCAGCTGGCGGCCGATGTTGGTCTGGGGCTGGGAGAAGATCTCCTCCACGGTGCCCTGCTCGGCCACCACGCCGTGGTCCAGGATGGCCACCCGGTGGCAGATCTCCTCGATGACGTTCATCTGGTGGGTGATGACCACCACCGTGACGCCCAGGGTCTGGTTGAGCTCTTTCAGCAGCTCCAGGATGGACAGGGTGGTGGTGGGGTCCAGGGCGGAGGTGGCCTCGTCGCACAGCAGGACCTTGGGGTTGGTGGCCAAGGCCCGGGCGATGGCCACCCGCTGCTTCTGGCCGCCGGAGAGCTGGGCGGGGTAGGCGCCTGCCCGGTTGCCCAGGCCCACCAGGTCCAGCAGCTCCTGGGCCCGCTTGACCGCGTCGGCCCGCTTGGTGCCGATGAGCTCCAGGGGGAAGCAGATGTTGTCCAGGGCGGTGCGCTGCATGAGCAGGTTGAAGCTCTGGAAGATCATGCTGATGTCCTTCCGGGCTTTCCGCAGCTCCCGGTCCCGGAGCTTGGTCATCTCCTTGCCGTCCACGATGATGGAGCCGGAGGTGGGCCGCTCCAGCAGGTTCATGCACCGGACCAGGGTGGACTTGCCCGCCCCGGACAGGCCGATGATGCCAAAGATCTCCCCGGGGTAGACGGACAGGTTGATGGCCTCCAGGGCGTGGACCGCCGTGGGGCCGGTCCCGAAGGTTTTGTTCAGATCCCGGATCTGAATGATAGGTTCTTGCACGGGCGTCTCCTCTTTTCTCTGTGGTGTGGGCGGCCGGCCGGGGCAAACAAAAAAGCCGTCCTCGACGATCCGTCAAGGACGACTGCATCAGCCGTGGTACCACCTTGGTTTGCACAGCCCCTCGCAGGGTCGGCCTTGGAGGGTGCCAGCACACCCCGGCGCGATGACGGGCGCACCCGTCGCAGCCTAACGGACGTGTCCGCTCGGTGCGCGACTCCGAGACCATCTTCGCCGGGACCTTCCGCACCCCGTTCCACCAAAAGGGGCTCTCTGCAAGCGTATCTTCCCGGTTACTCTTCTCTTCATAGTCTTTCTTGTGTATCTCGTTGTTTCTCTTACGTTACACCAAAAGGGAATCCTTGTCAAGCATTTTTCCCGCAAAAAGCCGGGGCGGCCTGGCGGGCCGTCCCGGCGGAGGGGAGGGAGTCACGGTATGAGCCGCAGGACCGCCGACCGATGGATCAAGTGTAGCGCGAGACATCTTCGATGATCGAGGGGATATCATTGATCTTCTCAAACTCGAACAGCTCACCTTGGATGGTGATGGCAAAGCCCTTGCCGTCATAGGTGAATTCCTGGTCGGGGATATCATCCTTGTAAGTGGAATTCTGACAGGAGATGAAATACACATCCCCTTCTTTCTGCTGCACCTCACCGTGGATAAAGCGGTCATTTTCCTGGTCTGCGTAGTAAACCTGATTGTCTTGGTCCACAGATAAAATCTTTTGAAAGTTCCCTGCGCCAGAGGTATAGGTCCCACAAATGATTCCTGACGCAGAAGGGGTGTTGCCGGTGCAGGCAGCTAAGAGAACCAGTAAACTAATGAAAAGACACAATGAGGTAAGGATACGATGTTTCTCATATTTTCTTATGCTCATACAACTCGAACCTCCTTATTTGCTTTTCTGTTTGCTGTTTCGTGGAGTTGCATCTCCTCATGTCAAAATAATAGCAAACTCTTTTTCTCGGGTCAAGCAGAGAACGATGAGGGCAATATTTGTGTGTGTACATGTTAGGTGTATAACAACCAACAAAAAACCGGGGCGGCCCGGTAGGCCGTCCCGGCGGAGGGGAGGGAGTCACGGTGTCGGCTGGGCCACCAGCCGCAGGGACAAGGCCACCGAGATCCCGTTGGCCACCGCCCCGGCCAGCAGGGCCAGCGGCGCGGCCCGGAGCAGCCCGGGCAGGAGCAGGGGCAGGACGGCATAGGGGTTGTTCGGGTTCAAGTCGGTCAGCAGGTTGAGGGCCAGCAGGATGGCTACCAGCAGGACCAGCAGGGACCAGAGCTGGCCGTGGACCACGGAGATCCGAAAGAGCAGGGGCAGCTCCACCGCCTGGGCCAGCAGGACCGCGGCCACCAGCCAGCCAATGGTCCCCAGCAGGGCCGGGGACAGGTGGTGGTCCGGGGATGTGAGAGAGGACCGGGCCAGACAGAGGCCCCAGCCCACCAGGGTCGTGGCCCAGCTGATCAGATAACGGCTGAGGACGGTGTCCCGGGGGTGATAGGGGAGCATCCTGGCGTAGTGGTTCCAGTGGGTCTGCTCGTCGCAGGCGGCCAGCTGAATGGGGACCAGCAGGCCGATCAGGGGGACGAGGGAGATCTGGGCCTGCTGGAAGAACAGGGGCAGCAGGAGCAGCGCCAGGACGGCCAGCAGAAACCAGCGCAGCTGCCTCAGCAGCAGGAAGAGGTCTTTGTAGAGCAGCGCAGTCATGGGAGGTCTCCTTTCTCCGCCGAGCGGCGGGTCACCAGTTCCGGCGGGCATAGCAGTGCTTGGCCACCAGGTATGAGAGCAGGAAGAACAGCAGCGCAGGGAGCAGAAAGAACAGGGCGTGGGGGGCAGCCCACTCGTAAAAGCCCACAGGCAGGGCCATGATGAGGAGGATGGGAGCCAGAACGGCCAGCAGGAAGAAGAGCGTGGACCGCCGAGGCCCCCAGCGAAACACAAGGAGCAGAAAGGCGGCGTGCTCCACCAGCAGGAACGCGCTCAGGCGCAGGACAGCGCCCACCGTAGCGTCGGGCACACCGGGGATCGAATTGAGGGTGTGTCCGATGGCCATGACCGTCGGGAAGACGAAGCAGGTCAGCGCGGCCAGCAGATACCGCTCCCGGACCACCAGGGAAGGGGCGAGGGGGAGGGTCGCCAGCAGCGAGAACCAGTGGTCTTTCCGGTCCTGCTGGAAGAGAAACTGCAGCGGCAGCAGGCAGAAAAGCAGCGGGAGCAGGAGGCCCATCTCCATCCAGGGAATGGGAAGGACGCAGAAGAGAAAGAGGCCAAGATAAGGCAGTATGGTGCTGGTCTGGTTGATGGTAAAGGTCTTATAAAACAACACGTTCATGGGGAACTCCTTTCTGCGGAACGCCGGGGCGGGCGGCGTTGGAGCGGAAGGTCAGCCCTGATGTTTGCGATACTGCCGGACCGACAGGGGGACCGAGGCCACACAGAGCACCAGGCCCACGCCCAGGGCGATGCCCAAGATCCCCGGCAAAAAGCGGCTGTCCAGGGGGATCGCTTCCCCGGCCAGGGCCACCAGCCCCATGGACACCACCACGACGACCAGCAGGAAGATCATCATATAGATCCGGGCTTTCTCCACCCCGTGGCGGAACAGGAAGGGGAACAGGATGGACTGGGTCACCAGGAACAGCGCCAGCAGCCAGCCCAGAGTGACCATCCGGGTGAGCGGGTCGGCGGACAGGGCGCTGCCGATGGTGTACATCACCGAAGCGAAGAGGACGCACAGCCAGCTGACCACATACCGGCTCAGGACCACTGCCCGGTCGGCGTAGGGGAGCATGGCGGCGAAGCTGTCCCAGTGGGCCCGCTCGTCCAGAGACATGAGGGACAGGGGGATCATCACGCCGGCGTAGAGGACGAAGAAGGTCCCCAGGTTAAAGAAGGAATCGTTGGGAACCAGGCAGAAAACGGCGATGAGGAGCAGGAAGGCTTTCAGCTGCTTCCAGATCGTGCGGAAGTCTTTGTACAACAGGGCTTTCATAGGCAGAGGTCCTTTCTTGGGTCAGGGGTGGGGGGCTTTGGCCAGGAAGAGGATGATGTCCTCCAGGCTGGTGTGCTCCGGGACAAAGCCGGGGGGGAGCTGGCTCCGGCGGGCCAGGGCCTCGGCCCCGTAGGGGCTTTCCTTCACGCCCACCAGGGCGTCCCGGTCCAGCTCCGTCAGCTGCTGGGGGGAGAGCTTGACCAGGGCGTATTCCTCCAGCAGGCGGTCCTTTTCCTCAAAGAGGATGAGCTTGCCCTTGTGGAGAAAGGCGATATAGTCGCAGATCTTCTCCAGGTCGCTGACGATGTGGGAGGAAAAGACCACGGTGCAGTCCTCGTCCCGGGTGAAGTCGTTGAACACGTCCAGCACTTCCTCCCGGATCATGGGGTCCAGGCCGCTGGTGGCCTCGTCCAGCAGCAGGAGCTTGGCCCGGTGGGACAGGGCGGCGGCGATGGCCAGCTTCATCTTCATGCCCCGGGAGAATTCCTTGAACTGCTTGTTCCGGGGGATGTCGAACCGGGTCAGATAGGCCTCGTAGGTCTCCGGCTCCCAGCGGGTGTAGGTGAGAGACAAGAGCTTGCCCAGCTCCTGGGGGGTGATGACCTCGGGCAGGCAGGCCTCGTCCAGCACCACGCCGATGTCCTGCTTGGTTTGCAGGAAGTCCGGGCTTTGGTTGTCGGTCCCCAGCAGGGAGACGGTCCCCTCGTCCCGGGCGATGGCGTTCATGAGCAGCTTCAGGGTGGTGGACTTGCCTGCGCCGTTCTCTCCCACCAGCCCCAGAATGGAGCCGGCGGGCAGGGAGAAGGTCACATGGTCCAGGGTGAAGCCCCGGTAGGTTTTGGTGAGGTCACGGCATTCGATGGCGTTCATAACGGCTCTCCCTTCGGTGGATGGTGCTCCTGATAGAGCAGGTGCAGCAGGTTGATGAGGTCGTCCTCGCCCAGGCCGCAGCTGTCGGCCAGGGGCAGGATCTGGGTCAGATGCTCCTCGATCTGGGTCAGATAGGTTTCCCGGATGAGCTGGGTATTTTTCTCGGCCACATAGGACCCCTTGGCGGGGACGGTGTTCAGGTAGCCGGCCTTTTCCAGCTCTTCATAGGCCCGCTTGGTGGTGATCACGCTCACCCGCAGGTCTTTGGCCAGGGAGCGGATGGAGGGCAGCGGCTGCCCCGGCTGCAGGGCGCCGGAGAGGATCTGGTCCCGGATCTGGGTGAAGATCTGTTCATAGATGGGTTTGTCGCTGGTGTTGGTGATAAGGATGTTCATGGAAAACCACCTATTCTGTACATGTACGGTATACACAGTATACCCAGTACGCGGGGATTTGTCAAGAGGGAACGGAAAAACAAAGGAAGGTGCGGCAGAACGGGAGACACCGGGCGGGATCAACAGGGAAATTTCCTGGCACGGGAAAGATTTCCTGGGGGGAAGGCGATGGTTTCCCGGGCAGAAGGTTGACGATGTTTGCACGGGTATGATACAATACGTATGTTTGTGAGGCAGTCTTGCCAAATGGTAAATCTTTCCTTGCCAGGAATCCAATAAGGAGGAGAACGGGATGGAAAACCATAAGAATACGCTGCGAAGCCAAACGGTGCGTTGTCCCCACTGCGGGGAATACTATTCCGTTACTTATAAATATTGTCCCTTCTGCGACGCCGGTCGGGAAGAAGAGGAGCGGCGCATGGCCGAGAAAAAGCAGAAGAAACAGGCGTTCTTCTCCAACCTCTTCGGTGGCGCGCCAGAGCCGGAAAAGAGCAAACGCCCGGCCAAGGAGAGCGACCCGGCCAGGCGCAGCGAGGAGCGGCCTGCCCGGCAGGAGCGTTCCTCCCGCCGGGAACGCCCGGCCAGGGAGGCAGACCGCACCCGCCCCGCCGCCCGGACCAGAGAGCCGGATGAGGTGGTGGAGCTGGAGGCCGTCAGAGAGTCCGGCGGGACCAGGAGCCGGCCCGAGCGGGAGAGCGCCAGGAAGCCAGCCGCGCGCACAGAGAACAAAGAGCGGCCCGCCCTGGACCCGGCCAAGGCCAAGGAGACCGCCCCCAAAAAGGCCGCTGCCCACCGGGAGCCGCCAGCGGTCCAGGCCGCAGAGGAGAAGCAGGAAGCGGCCCCCCGGAAGGCCGAGCCTTTCCGCCGCCACGGCCACCGGAAAAAGACCAGCGAGATGACCCCCGAGGAAAAGGCGGCCAGCCTGGCTGAGCGAGAGGCCAGAGCCGCCGCCCGGAAGCGGGAGCGGGACCGCAAGGCCCGGGAAGCCGCCCTGCTGGCGGCAAAGAACACCCCGGAGGAGGAAAAGAGCGACACCGCTCCGGCGGAGGAACCGGCGGAGACCCCGGCAGAACAGCCGGCTGCCAGCAGCGGCCCCGTCTTTGAGGACCTCAGCGCCCCGGCGGCTTTCGGCATCGTGGAGGAAGCGCTGGCGGAGTCGCAGGCAGCGGTCTTTGTCCAGGCCCCGGCGGCAGAGGCGGTCCCCGTGGAACCGCCGGCGCCGGTGACGGACCAGGAGAGCCCCGCCCCGCCGGAGAGCCCCGCGCCGGCGCCCCCGCCTGCCCAGGCGCTGCCCGACCCGCCCCAGGAAGGAGAAGCGGTCTCCGCAGAGGCCGCCTCCCCGGCAGAGCCGGCCCCGCCGGCGGGGCCGGTGCCCCCGCCCCCCGGAACCGAGGGCGGCGAGGGGACCCCGTGGGAACTGCTGAAAGACATGGCAGAGATCACCGGCATCCCCAACCTGCCCCAGGGAGAGGTCCCTGTCGTTCCGGCCGAGCCAGCCGCCCCGGAGGGGGAGGCCCCGGCTGCCGAGGAGGAAGAGGACGACCTGGACGCCCTGCTGGGCGAGATCCGGGACCTGCTGGCCGAAAGCCCGGTGCCGCCCCTGGAACCGGAACAGATCGAAAAACCCGCCGCGCCGGTGGAGGAAGTCTCCCTGAATGAGGACGGCGAGGAAAAGCCCGAGGAACCTGCCGCCCCGGCGGAACCCGCCGCCGAGGCGTCCGACCTCCCGGAAGCGCCTCCTGCCGAGGCCCCCGCCGAGGAGGTCCCCGCCGAAACGCCGGAGGCCGAGGCCCTGCCGGAGGTGGAGGAACCCACCATCGCCCTGGGCAAGCTGCCCAGCCAGGAGGAGCTGGCCGCCCAGGCGGCCCAGCAGCCCGCCGAGGAACCGGCAGAAGACGACGAGCCTACCCAGGTCATCCCCACCCAGGAGATCAACCAGGAGCTTCAGGCGCAAGAGGAGAACGGCTGGTCGGAGGACGAGCTGCCGGCGGAAGTCCTGCCGCCCCCCGTCGCGGCCAGCAGCCAGGAAAAGGCCCCCCGCAAGCGGGCCAAGGAGAAGGCCAAGCGGGCGGACAAGTCCGCCAAGAAGCACGGGAAAAAGGGTGGCCCCAACTGGGTGATCCTGGTGATCTCCCTGGTGCTGGTGGCAGCAGCGGTCTTTATCGTGGCCAAGAAGGTGATGCCCTCCTTCCAGGGCGGCATCTTCTCCAGCCAGACCGCCCCGGCAGAATCCCTGACCCTGGACAAAACCACCCTGGACCTGGCCGAGGCCGGGACCACCATGGTCCTGACCCCCACCTTCGCGCCGGAAGGCTCTTCCGCCGAGGTGGTCTGGGCCAGCAGCGACACCGCCATCGTCACGGTGGATGAAAAGGGCACGGTCACGGCTGTGGCCCCCGGCACCGCCGTGGTCTCCGCCACGCTGTCCAACGGACAGAAAGCGGAGTGTACCGTCAACTGCACCTGGACGGCGGAAGGCGGCGGGGAGACACCCGCCGGCGGCGAGACACCCGCAGAAGAGCCGGCGCCCCCGGCCGAGCCGTCTCTGAGCAGCAAAGACATTACCCTGTCCAGCGCGGGCGCGACCCAGCAGCTCTCCGTAAAGGACACTACCGAAACGGTGGTCTGGACCACCAGCGACGAGAAGGTGGCCACCGTCACCGCCGACGGCACCGTCACCGCCGTGGCCCCCGGACGGGCCACCGTCACCGCCACGGTGGGAGAAAAGACCTTCAACTGTGCCGTCCGCTGCATCTGGTAAGCGCCATTCCCTGGCACAGCATCCAACTTGTTTCGCGCCCCCCGTCGGGGCTGGCGCGTTTGGGGTGAGACCCGACAGGCCCCTGCCCGCCTCATGCTCTGGAAACAGAGCTGGGGGTCCGGGCGCAAGCTGTCGTTGAGATATAAAATATAAAAAATCAAATGCACGCTTTTTCTCGAGGATTCGACGAAAAGGCGTGCATTTTTGACAAAATTGAAAAAATTTCTCAAAACGCGATAAAAAACACCGGTCTCCTGCGTTATTCCCATAGAAAAGCTTTTTCCCGACTGTCTGCGTTCAGGAGGTGTTGTATGGGTCCGAGTTCCTTTTTCTCTCACCGGCGG
Organism: uncultured Eubacteriales bacterium; assembly: GCA_934597725.1. GTDB lineage: Bacteria > Bacillota > Clostridia > Oscillospirales > Oscillospiraceae > Evtepia. Next base: position 52,864 of record CAKTSK010000002.1, on the reverse strand, counting down.
ACCAACGCCCAGCTGCAAGCCTTTTATGAGGCCAATCATGACGCCCTCTATCGGTATGCCTTCTGGCTCCTCCGCTCCCACACCCTCACAGAGGAGGCCGTTCAGGAGAGCTGGGCCAAATGTGTGCAAAACCGCCGGACCTTTTTCTCCCTTTCCCCGTCGGAGCGCCTGCCCTGGATGGTGGTGGTGGTCCGGCACACTGCCCTGGATCTGCTGCGGCGGGAGCGGCGCTGCCAGCCCCTGGACCCCGACTGGGACACCAAAGCCCCGGAGGAGCAGGGGGTGGGGGAGGTCCTGGCCATCATCCGGGAGATGCCCCCCAAATACTGTGTGATCTTAGAACTGAAGTTTGTCTATGAGTGGCAGGACGAGGCCATCGCCCGGCACCTTCACCTCCCCTTGTCCACGGTGACCAGCCGGGTCCAGCGGGGGCGGAAGATGCTCCAGGCCAAGCTGTTGCAGGAGGGATACGCGCCATGAAAGACCAGAACCTTGACGAACTCCTCCGCCAGACCCTGTTCCAGTCGGTGGAGGAAGAGTTTCAGCAGGCCATGGAGGCGGAGCTGCCCGTCCCGCCCCCCACGCTCCGCCACCGGTGCTGGGAGGCCGCGTTCCTGGGTGACCCCATCGCGGCTTGCAGCCGCCGGAAACGCGGGAGGCCCCGGCGGTTTCTCCGGGCTGCTGCCTGTCTTGCCCTGGTGGTGGCGGTGTCCATTGGGGCAACGGTGGCATTCTTTCCAGAGGCCCGGGCGGCGGTGACACCGAACCTTGCGGAACCCACGATCGACCAGGCGGAAAACAAAGAGATCGACCTGACCTTCCAGTTGGGCGGTTCCGGCGGCTGTGATTTTGTCAGCCAGCATTTTAGCTGCGTGAAGGAAAACGGGAACACCCTGTATTACTCTTTTGAAAACACCATGGAGGAGGCGTGTACGGTGCGTTTGTTCAAAGTAGGTCTCTTCAACCATGAGAGCGTGGGGGAGGTCCTCACGGTAGCGCCGGGGGAATTTGCATTCGGCACCTATCCTGCCCCCAAGAACGATACGTTTTTCCTTCGCGTCACCGGGGTCATGGGGGGGAATATCGGCGGGGCGCTCCAGGCGGCCCAGATCGATTTGTGAGAGATGCCGGAGCAAACCGGCCTTCCGTTTGCGTGTGACTCGATGCCGCCATTGCGGCAGAAAGGAGACTGACGATGAAAACGATGCGACCTGTTTGCGGGACCCTTCTGGTTCTGCTCACCCTCACTGCCGCAGCTTGTGCGCCCGCCGCGCCGTCCGGGAGATCCGAGGCCCCTTCTGCGGCAGAGCTGGAGGAGGTGCTGGCCGGAAGCTATACGGCTTACACCTGCGCGCCCTTTTCCTGCTCACAGGATGGCGGCCATGGGCTGCGCTATGGGTTTGCCAACCAGGGTACCGGCCCCTGTTCGGTGCAGCTGTACCGCTCGACCCTGTTGGGGTGGGCGGCTGTCGGTCCCGGGTTTACGGTCCTGCCGGGAGAGGAGATGTCTCAGGTGGTGCAAGCGTCTGACGGAAAGATATTCCAGATCAAAGTCACCTCGCTCCATGGGATCGGTGCGCCGGTCCAGGGCCGTCTGTGCGCGAACCAGCTGGACAGATGAGAGAAGGGAGGAAATCAGAACCATGATCGCTGTGTGGAACAGAAGGGGGATCGGGATGGTGCTGCTGCTCCTGAGCCTTGTAGTCACATCTTGTGCGCCTGATATCGCCGCAAACGAGACTGTGGCTGTGGGCGGCGGCTCTGCTGGGACAGCGGTCTATCACAATATGATCAGCGCATCGGACCCAAGTTTTACGACCGCAGCGTTTCTTTGTCCCACAGGGGAAGGTAGTGCGTTGCGTTGTTGGTTTGATAATTCAGGTTCGACGGCCTGCACGGTGACGCTCTATAAGCAAACCGTTCTGGGCTTGGCTGCGACACACACCACAGTGACCGTTGCTGCCGGCAGCAGGGAGCAGGTAGTCTGCGATCGTGTGGAAGGCAAGTCGTTCGTCATCAAGGTCCAGGCCGCTGATGGGGCGCCGATCCAGGGAACCCTGGGAACCGATCAGTTGAACCCGTAAAAGCAGCCGTGTCTTGGCTTGCCATAGAAATCCCGTGGACAAAAACGGGCCTGCTGCAAAATAGATCAGCTCTATTTTGCAGCAGGCCCGTCGTGCCACCGCCGGTGGCAGTTGTTTTTATTGTGAATATGGTTCTCATGGGGCTTGGTCGATGGCCTCGGTCACGATCTCCATGGCGTTCGTGCCGAAATTGACTTTCTGCTCGCTGACAACTTCTCCGTCCAGCAGAATGGCAATGTCCGCCACCATCAGCTGATCCTCCTCGGTGGGTTCCGGGCGGCCCATCAGGGTCGTCCAGGTGACGCGGATGTTCTCTTTTGAGAGCTTCCGGTCAAAGGGAACGGAATATTGCTGGTCCTTGATCAGAGGGGAATTGGAACGGGCATCCACAAGGATCGTACCGTCTTTGCCTTGATAAATCTGTATCTCCAACGTCACAAGGTCTTCCTTTGAGGAAACATACGCCTCGTTTGGCGATATGGTCTCCTCATAGATCAGGGTTGTAGCACCTGGAACGACATCGTCCGCTGCGGGTCCCGAAGAGCAGCTTGCCAAAGTCGCCAGAAGCAGGAGCAGCAGAGAAAAAACAGCGGTTCTTTTGTTTGTCATCGTCATCACACTCCAATACATTCTGCACGATACCACATCAGCCATTGACAATAAACGCCTGAAACGAGAATATGCGTTTGGGGCTGTGCGGGGATAACGACGGTGCGTGAAAACAGAAAACGAAAGAGAACAGGGCACGTCTGCATTCCGGTCGTGCTGTACAAACAAAACCGAACGCGGGCGTGCCCTGTTCGCTATGAGTACGCAGGGTCTGCGCGCGCCGCAAGCGGCAGGGACTCAGCGGATCTGGCCGTCCCCGGTGATGACATATTTGTAGCTGGTCAGCTCCTCCAGCCCCATGGGGCCTCGGGCGTGGAGCTTTTGGGTGGAAATGCCCATCTCACAGCCCAGGCCGAACTGCCCGCCGTCGGTGAAGCGGGTGGAGGCGTTGACATACACCGCCGCGCTGTCCACCAGCCGGGTGAACAGGTCCGCGTGGGCGCGGGTCTGGGTGAGGATGGCCTCGCTGTGGCCGGTGGAGTGGCGGTTGATGTGGTCGATGGCCTCCTCTACGCTGCCGACCACCCGGACGGCCAGGACGTAGTCCAGAAATTCCGTGTCGAAGTCGTCCGTGCCGGCGGGGGTGCCTTTGCCCAGCAGGGCGTGGGCGGCGGGGTCCAGGCGCAGTTCCACCGGGGGCTGGCCGGCGGCCCGGCGGTCGTCCACCAGCCGCTGCCACAGGGCGGGCAGGAAGGTGGGGGCGATGTCCTGGTGGACCAGACAGACCTCGGCGGCGTTGCACACCGAGGGACGGCTGGTTTTGGCGTTCTCCACCACAGACAGGGCCTTGTCCGGGTCGGCGTCCCCGTCCACATAGAGGTGGCAGATGCCGGTGCCGGTCTGGATGCAGGGGACCTTGGCCTGGTCCACACAGGTCTGGATCAGGGACGCGCCGCCCCGGGGGATGAGCAGGTCCACATAGCCCACGGCCTGCATAAGCTCCCCGGCGCTGGCCCGGGTGGTGTCGGTGACCAGGCTCACCAGGGCCTGGGGCAGGTGGTGGGTGTGGAGCGCCTTGTGCAGGGCGGCCACGATGGCGGTGTTGGAGTGAATGGACTCCTTGCCCCCCCGCAGCACGCACACGCTGCCGGCCTGGAAGGTGAGGCTGGCGGCGTCAGAGGTGACGTTGGGCCGGGACTCGTAGATGATGGCAATGACCCCCAGGGGGACAGAGACCTTGTCCACCTGCAAGCCGTTGGGCAGGGTGTGGGCGGAGAGGGTCCGGCCCACCGGGTCGGGCAGCTGGGCCACGGCCCGGACCCCGGCGGCCATGTCGGCGATGCGGCCGGCGGTCAGGCGCAGCCGGTCCTGCATGACCGGGGCGATGGTCCCCTGGGCGGCGTCCAGGTCCCGGGCGTTGGCGGCCAGGATGGCCTCGGTGTCGGCCTCCAGGGCGTCGGCCATGGACAGCAGGACGGCCTTCTTCTCCTCGCTGGACAGAGCGGCCAGGGCGGGCTTGGCCGCCAGGGCCTCCTCCAGCAGGGGGCGGGTCAGGGGCAGCGGGTCCGGGGCGGCGGCGGGCCGGGCGCCGTCGTTGGGGGCGTAGCAGGCGTGGGGATCGGAGGGAGTGTTCATGGCAGGGTCATCCTTTCTTCCCGCGGAAGCGGCTGCCCACGGGCTTGCCGTCCGCAATGTCATAGAGTACGGCGGGGCTGGCGCCGTTGGCGATGACCATGTCGCAGCCGGCCTGGGTGCAGATCGCAGCGGCATGGAGCTTGGTGGACATGCCTCCGGTGCCCAACCGGGAGGAAGAGCCCCCGGCCAGGTCCAGGATCTGCTGGGTCAGGGCGGGGATGTCCGAGATGAGGGTGGCCTCGGGGTGGGTGTGGGGGTCGGCGGTGTACAGCCCGTCGATGTCCGACAGCAGCACCAGCAGGTCGGCCTGCATACTCACGGCCACATGGGCGGCCAGGGTGTCGTTGTCACCAATGGTGATCTCCTCCGTGGCCACGGTGTCGTTTTCGTTGATCACCGGCAGGGCCTTCAGGTCCAGCAGGCGGCACATGGTGTTGTGGAAGTTTTCAAAGCGGTCGGGGTGGTCCACGTCGGCGGCGGTGAGCAGGATCTGGGCCACCGTGTGGTTGTACTGGGCGAAGGCTTTGTCGTAGGTGTACATCAGCTCGCACTGGCCCACAGCGGCGGCGGCCTGCTTGGTGGGGGTGTCTTCCGGGCGGCAGGGCAGGGAGAGCTTGCCCGCGCCCATGCCGATGGCGCCGGAGGAGACCAGGATGATCTCGTGCCCGGCGTTTTTCAGGTCGCTGAGGACCCGGCACAGCTCTTCCACCCGCCGGATATTCAGCAGGCCCGTGGGGTGGGCCAGGGTAGAGGTGCCCACCTTGACCACGATGCGTTTGGTATTCATGGAACCAGACTCCTTGGGCGGCGGGACACCGGCCCCGCCGCGGGATTTGAACAGGTTCTATTGTACTGGATTGGGGCAGGGCTGTCAACGGCCTGCCCGTCCCGGACAGCAGTTCTGACGGGGGTACAATAAGATGAAGGAGAGCCGTTGACTTTTCCACTGTAAACTCCTATACTAAAAGGCGTCGCCGCGTTTTGCGGCTGCTGTGCGCCTGCTGTGCCGGGTGGGTGCGGGGTGGGCCGGACGGGCGGAAATCTCGCGAAAGAAGGTAGAAAACAGATGAAGAAAAGAGTCACAGCCCTTGTTCTGACGCTGGTGCTGGCCCTTTCCCTGGCCGCTCCTGCGCTGGCGGCAGAACCGGGACAGACCAAGGCCCCCAACGAGGCGGTCACTTGGGGCGAACTGACCAAGGACGCGCCCGACCTGACCCTGCCCGAGGGCGTCGGCGGACCGGCCACCAAGCCGGTGACCAACCAGGAGGCAGTGGCCTTCCTGCTGCGCTGGGCCGGCCTGGAGGAGAAGCAGCTGGGGACCTATCCCGCTGACTACAACGCCATGGCCGACAGCATGGGTATGACCGACGGCATTGCCAACTATGCTCCCAGCGCCACCTGCACCAAGGGCAACCTGACCCAGATGAAGCAGTCGGCAGACCTGCTGTACAACGCCCTGCACGGGGAGAAGCTCCAGCCGCTGTTCCTCAACGGCATGGCCCAGCCCATCTTCCCCTACACCACCGGCGCGGTGGAGAAGGGCTACTCCAACGCAGACAGCGACATCATCCGCTACTGCGTCTATGTGGAGACCGACTACGACACCGACGACGACGGGAAACTGGACCTGGTCAAGGCCCTGGTCCAGCTGCCCCGGGCCGCCATGGAGGGCGACTACAAGGCCGCTACCATCTATGAGGCCCGCCCCTACATCACCGGCTGTACCTCCGGCGAGGTCCCCTATGGCACCGGCAGCTACGACATCGACAAGCTCTACAGCCAGCCCGCCGCCCGCAAGCCCGCCGGCACCGCCACCACCCAGGATGCCGCCAGCAAGGCCCAGTCCTCCGACTGGTATTATTACAATCCCCACGAGGAGATGTACGACTACGAGGACCTGACCTGGTATGACTACTATCTGGTCCGCGGCTTCGCCGTGGTGGAGTGCGGCGGCCTGGGCACCAAGGGTTCCGAGGGCTTTGAGACCTGCGGCACCGACCTGGAGATCGACGCCTTCCGCTGCGTCATTGAGTGGCTCGACGGCAAGCGGACCGCTTACACCGACAAGACCAGCAACATCGCCATCGAGGCCGACTGGTCCAACGGCAAGGTGGGCATGACCGGCCGTTCCTATGCCGGCACCACCCAGTTCGGCCTGGCCACTACCGGCGTGGAGGGCCTGGAGACCATCGTCCCCGTGGCCGGCATCGCCAGCTGGTATGAGTACACCAACTCCCAGGGCATCGCCACCAGATCCAACCCCGCCTATTCCGACTGGCTGGCCTGGTACTGCGCCGGCCGCTATCTGGACAAGGCCGACTGGGATACCATCTCTGAGAAGTACGGCAACTATCTCAATCAGATCCGCCAGGATCAGCTGGCTACCAACGGGGACTACAGCAAGCACTGGGCCACCCGGGACTATACCCTGGACGCCAAGAACATCAAGTGCCCCGCCCTCATCGTCCACGGCGTCAACGACGACAACGTGCGTACCAAAGAGTTTGACCTCATGTACCAGGCCTATGAAAAGGCCGGGGTCCCCGCCAAGATCCTGCTGCACCAGGACGGCCACCTCACCCCCACCTATCCCGGCGGCAACCTGCAGTTTGCCATCGGCGAGCAGTCCTATGACGAGATCCTGAACCGCTGGTTCAGCCACTATCTGTACGGCGTGGACAACGGCGTGGAGAACATGGCCGCCGTCACCGCCCAGAGCAACAACAACACCAAGGAGTGGAACAGCTACAGCGACTGGAAGACCGACAAGTCCATCACCCTCACCGGCGAGAACGCCAAGGAAAAGACCGCTTCCATCAGCAGCGACTACGCCGCCATCGGGGTGGACCGCTCCAACTGGAAGGACACCTTCACCAGCGGCTCCACCGCCTCCAGCGCCATGTATACCATGGACGTGAAGGCCGACACCGTCCTCAAGGGCACCGTGGCCGTGAAGTTCCGGGCCGCCACCGCCAACGGCGAGCTGGTCGAGACCCCCAGAGGCGACAGCCGCGCTGTCGTGGACCACGACAACGCCGTGGACCCCAGCAATCTGGACCACGACAACTATGCCGGCGTGGCCTCCGTGGGCGAGACCGTGGACACCCCCAAGGCCTCCCTCATCGACCGGGACGCCCTGATGGTCAGCGCCATGCTGGTGGATCTGGCCCCCGAGGGACAGACCCTCTCCGCCTTCAACACCAACCCCACCTATGTGGACAAGAACGTGCTGGCCAAGGGCGGCGCCTGGCAGGGCGGCGGCCTGCCCAAGCTGGACCTGGTGGAGCTCAAGACCTCCCAGGTGCCCTACAAGATCGTGGCCCGCGGCTGGATGGACCTGTGCAACCCCGGGGCAGGCTATGACTCCGCCTCCGCTGCCACCAAGGTGAAGCTGGAGGAGGGCAAGTATTACGACTACACCCTCTACCTGCAGCCCAACCTGTATGAGGTGGAAGCCGGCCACAAGCTGGCGCTGGTCCTGTATGCTTACGAGCCCGGCAAGGCTTCCTACAAGCAGAACTACAGCATCACCGTGGACAACGCGTCGGTCTGCGCCACCATCCCTGTGGACAAGCTGCCCGACACCCAGCCGGAGAAGCTGCCCTACACCGACGTGGCAGCCAGCGACTGGTTCTATGACGCCGTGTCCTATGTCACCGACAAGGGCATCATGAACGGCACCTCTGCCACCACCTTTGCCCCCAAGGGCACCACCACCCGCGCCATGCTGGTGACCATGCTCTGGCGCATGGAGGGCAAGCCCGTGGTGAACTACAACATGAACTTCAGCGACGTGGCCGGGGACGCCTACTATGCCGAGGCCGTCCGCTGGGCTGCCTCCGAGAAGATCGTGGAGGGCTACAGCAGCGAGCGCTTCGGCTCCAACAACCCGGTCACCCGGGAGCAGATCGCCACGATCCTCTACCGCTTCGCCCAGTACAAGCAGCAGGACGTGAGCGGCCAGAACGATCTGTCCGCCTTCACCGATGCCGGCGCCGTCAAGGACTATGCCAAGAAGGCCATGGGCTGGGCAGTGGATGCCGGCCTCATCAACGGCATCGGCAACACCCTGAAGCCCGCCGGCGACGCCAACCGGGCCCAGGTGGCCACCATGCTCATGCGCTTCTCCAAGTGAGCAGCCGCCCTGCTTTGTCCCTGACCCGGTGACCTCCGGCCAGAACAGAGCAGCAGAAACCCCCGTTCGGGACCAAGCCTATGGTCCCGAACGGGGGATTTTTTTGTTGACAGGACTACGGGTCCCGGCGCGCCTCCCGCCGCCAGAGCAGGATGCCCACGGTGTCGGCAAAGAACCAGCCGATGGGGATGGCCGCCCAGATGGCGGTGACCCCCAGGGCGGGCAGGGGCGAGAGGGTGTAGGCCAGCAGCACCCGGGTCCCCAGGGAGCAGACGGTGAGGACCACCGAGACCGCCGGGCGGTCCACCGCCCGGAAGTAGCCATAGAGCAGGAAGAGCAGGCCGATGCCCAGATAGCAGGCCCCCTCGATCCGCAGGTACCCCACGCCGATGGCGATGACGGGGGCGTTTTCCGCCCCCACAAACAGGGCCATGAGCCAGGGGGCCAGCAGGCAGACCAGCCCGCCCAGCACCAGGCAGAACAGCACCACCCAGAACACCGCCCAGCGGATGCCGCCGCGGATGCGTTCCCGCTGGCCGGCCCCGTAGTTCTGGGCCACGAAGGTGGAAAAGGCGTTGCCGAAGTCCTGCACCGGCATATAGGCCAGGGTGTCGATCTTCACGGCCACGGCAAAGGCGGCCATGACGGCGGTGCCGAAGCTGTTCACCAGCCCCTGGACCAGCAGGATGCCGAAGTTCATCACCGACTGCTGCAGGCAGGTGAAGAAGGACAGGTTGGCCAGGCTCCGCAGGGCGGCTTTTTCCCACCGGCAGTCCTGCCGGGTGACCCGCAGGGCGGGGAAGGCCCGCCAGGTGTGGAGGAACAGACCCACCCCGGCGACGGTCTGGGCCAGCACCGTGGCCAGGGCAGCCCCCCGGATGCCCTGGTTCAGGGGCACCACGAACAGCAGGTCCAGGCCGATGTTCAGCGCCACCGACAGCCCCAGAAACCGCAGGGGGGTGGCCGAGTCGCCCACGGCCCGGAGCAGGTTGGCAAAGTAATTATACAGGAAGGTGGCAAAGATCCCCCCAAAGACCCACTGCAAATAGACCCGGGCCAGGGGTGTCACCTCGGCGGGGAGGCGGAGCAGGCGCAGGATGTCCTCCAGGGCCAGATAGACCCCGAGGTTCAGCGCCACCGTCAGCCCGCCAATGAGCAGGAAGGACTGGAAGATGCCGTTGCGCAGGCGGTCCGGGTCCCGGCGGCCGAACTGGATGGAGAAATAGACGCTGCTGCCCATGCACAGGCCCAGCAGGATGGAGGTGAGGAAGGTCATGAGGGTGTAGGAGGAGCCCACCGCCCCCAGGGCCTCCGCCCCCAGAAAGCGGCCCACCACCCAGGTGTCGGCCAGATTGTAGCACTGCTGGAGCAGGTTGCCCAAAATCAGGGGCAGGGCAAAGGACAGCAGCCCCCGGGGGATGCTCCCCTGGGTCAGATCACGTTTGGCAAGCATGGCGGTTCCTTTCCGGCGGTTCAGGGTCGCTCCCCGGCGCTGTCCGGGGCATAGGGGGGACATTGGTAGCGGACCTTCCCCCGGGTGGCCCTGCCGTAGGAGATGGCCTCGGCGGGACAGCCGCAGATGCAGGCCATGCAGTGGGTGCAGCGGTCGCCCCACTGGGGCCGCTGGTCCACCAGCCGGAGGTTGTTCAGGGGACAGACCGCTTCGCACCGGCCGCAGCCGGTGCGGGCGTCCGAGACGGCAAAGGCGTTGGCCCGGAGGATAAACCGGTAGAAAAAGGCGTTGACGGGGCCGGATTTCAGCCGGTCCGCCCAGCCTGCCCTGACCGGCGGAAAGGAACGGCCCGCCCGGATGCAGGCCGCCCCTTCTTCCAGCCCGGGCAGGGCGGCCAGGCGGATCTTCCGGGCCTCCTCCTCTGCCGGGGCGCGAAAGAGGGCGATGTAGTTTTCCGGCATGACCACCGGCAGGGTCCCCCGATAGGTCAGCCCCAGCTGCCGGCAGAGGATCTCGTTGCCGGCGGCGGCGTTGCCGATCTCGCTGCCGCAGGTCAGGACGAACCAGGCATCCCGGTGGCCGGAGAAGCGGCAGCGGCGGAGCAGGTCGGCCAGCAGCCGGGGAAACTGCCAGCCATAGGTGGGGGCGACAAAGACCCAGGGGGTGGAAGAGGACAGCTCTTCTGCGGCGTTCCGGCGGAGCAGGGGCAGGGCATCCAGCAGGGTGTCCTCCAGCCGGTGGGCCAGCAGCTGGGCACAGTAGCGGCTGTTGCCGGTGCCGGAATAGTAGACGATCATGGTTGTGGCCTCCTTTGTGGCGATGGGTGGTCCCATTATAGCACAAGCGCACAGCGGTTGTCTGCTGTGCGCTTGCAGTGTTTATGAGGGGTCGAGATAGAGCCAGCCCCCGCGCCAGGTCCCGGACAGGAAACCGCCGGGGGGCAGGTGGAAGTCGTAAAATTCCCCCGGCGGCTGGGCCAGGGCTTCCAGAATGGTCATGATGGTCCCGCCGTGGACCACAAAGACCGCCGTCTGCTGCCGGCCCACAGCAGCCATGGCGTCCCGAAACGCCGCCAGACAGCGGGCTTTCTGGACCGCCGGGTCCTCCTGGCCGGGGATGGGGTCCCGGCACAGGGAATCCACCCAGGCCCGGTAGGCCGGGTCGTGGGCCAGCTCGTCGGCGGTCTTGCCCTCGAAGGGGCCGAAGGGGGTCTCCCGAAAGGCCTCCACCAAGGTCTGGGGCGTGCGGGGGAACAGGAGGGCGGCGCTCTGCCGGGTGCGGCGCATGGGGCTGACGAACAGATGGTCCGGGGCGGGAAACCGCAGGCCGCGCAGCTGGGCGATGCCCGCCGGGGCCAGGGGTTCGTCGGTGCTGCCGATGTAGCGGCGGGCCAGGTTGCCGGCGGTGGCCCCGTGGCGCAGGAGCAGGACGCGGCTCATCCCACCAGCCCCCCGATCCAAAGCCCCAGCAAAAGAAACCCTTCACAGAGCTGCAAAAAGAACCCGGCAGTATCCCCGGTGACGCCCCCAAAGACCTTGCCCATCCAGCCCCGATAGCGCCAGAGCCAGAGCAGGACCAGCCCTCCGGCCACCGCCCCCGGCAGGGGGGCCAGGAGCAGCATCCCCAGCAGCGCCGCCCCAGCCGCCAGCCCCAGCAGGACGCTGGCTCCCGGCCCCGGCGGCTGCTGGGTCATGGAGGCCAGCATCCCCTGCTTCCTGGCCTTGGGCAGGTGGAGCGCCGCCAGGGCGGACAAAGCCCGGGAGAGGACATAGCCCGGACAGACGGCCCAGGCCAGCCCGGCCTGAAAGAGGGCGTCGAACAGCCCGGCACACAGCAGCAGATCGCCGCAGCAAAAGACGATGGCAAAGGCGCCGCAGTGGGGGTCCTTCAGGATCTCCAGGCTGCGGGCCCGGTCCTGGTGGGCGGCCAGGGCATCCACCGTGTCCATGGCCCCGTCCAGATGGATGCCCCCGGTGAGCAGCAGGGGCAGGACCACCGCCCCGGCGGCATACAGCAGGGAGGGCACGTCCAGCAGGCAGCACAATCCCGTCCAGCCCGCCAGGGCGGCGGCGCAGAACACCCCCACCACAGGGAAGAAGCAGAGGGTATACCGCAGCCCTTCCGGCCGCCAGGGGACCTGGGGGACGGGGATGGTGCTGTAGGTAGACAGGGCCGACCAGAACGCACTACTCCACATAAGGCAGCTCTCCTTTCAACGGGGTGGGGACCCGGTCCCGCATCAGAATGACCGTCTGGGCCTGGGCGGCCAGCCGACGGTTGAGGGAATTCAAGGCGCGGAGATAGACCGCCGTTTCCCCCTGGTAGGCGGCGGGGTCCAGGCCGTGGATGGAGACGGCCACCAGCACGGCGCACCGCCGCCGGAGGGCGCAGAGATCCCGGAACACCTGGCCGCAGGACCCGCCCCGGGCAAACAGGACGTTGGAGAGCAGGTTGGACACATCCTCCAGCAGCACGGCGCTGTCCGGCGGCACCGGGGCGCAGCCCACCTGCACGGGCAGTTCCAGGGTCTGGAAGCCCAGCCCCTGCCGCTGCCGGCGGTGGCGGGCGATGCGCCGGTGGTTGTCCTCGGTCTGGGGGTCCATGGTGGCCACATAGCAGCGCCGGGCCGCGCAGCGGGCGGTGAGGGCCTCGGCATAGAGGCTCTTGCCGCTGTTGTTGGCGCCCAGCACCAGGATCAGGCGTCCCATGGGGCCTCCTGTCGGGCCACCGTGAAGGCGTCGCCCTGGCGGATGGGGTCCAGGTATTCGTCGTCGATGGCCGCCTGGGCAAAGGTGGCCATGTCCCGGCCCACGGCGCAGGCGGCTTCCAGCAGGGAAAAGGCCAGGGGACAGCCGCTGCCCTCACCCAGCCGCATGTCCAGCAGCAGCAGGGGGCGCAGCTCCAGCGCCGCCATGGCCCGCCGGAAGCCCACCTCATAGGAGGCGTGGCTGGGGACCAGATAGCTGCGGACGGCGGGACACAGCCGGAAGGCGCACAGCGCGGCCACGGCAGAGGGAAAGCCGTCCAGGACCACCGGCCGGCCGCTGGCCGCGCCCCCCAGGAACGCGCCGCACATGGCAGCAAGATCAAAGCCGCCCACCTTGGCCAGCACGTCGAGCACGTCCTCCCGCCGGGGGCGATTGCAGCGGATGGCCTGCCGGATGACCTCTTTTTTGCGGCGGAAGGCTTCGGGCAGAAGCCCGCCGCCCCGCCCGGTGACCTCCTCGGGGTCTGCGTCCAGCAGCACGGCCAGCACGGCGGCGGCGGTGGTGGTGTTGCCGATGCCCATTTCTCCCACCCCCAGCATGTCTGCCGGGGTCTGGGCGGCCAGGGTGAAGCCGGTTTCCAGCGCGGCCAGGGCCTGCGCCCGGGTCATGGCGGGGCCGTGGGCGATGTTCCCGGTCCCCGGGGCGACCTTCCGCACCAGGATCGCCGGGTGGTCCGCCGTGCCCCGGATGCCCACGTCACACACCGTCAGCCGGCAGCCGAACCGGCGGGCCAGCACCGCCGCCCCGGTGACGCCCCGGGCCAGGTTGACGCTCTGGCGCAGGGTCACCGACGGCGGGGCGCTGGACACCCCTTCTGCCACCACGCCGTTGTCTGCGGCAAAGACCAGCAGGTGTTTTTCCCGGAGGTCGGGGCAGGGCTGGCCGGTGATCCCTGCCAGCTGGACAAAGAGGTCTTCCAGCCGCCCCAGACTGCCCGGCGGCTTGGCCAGCTGGGCCTGCCGGTCCCGGGCTGCGGCCATGGCGGCTTGGTCGAGGGGACGGATCTGCGCGAGAAGGGATCGCAATGCTGCTTCCATGGGTGGGGCCTCCTTTTCAGACTTCGCGCCGCAGGACGCGGTAGAGATAGTCCACGTCCAGGCTGCGGCGCAGGGCGTCGGCCAGCTTGTCGTACTGGGCCTGGCGATAGGCTTCGGCGGGCAGGGCGGTCAGGACCGAGGGGTCCAGCCCCTTCCGCCGGCACAGGGCGGTGAGCAGGGCTTCCGCGACGCCGGGGGCGTCGAACAGCCCGTGGAGATAGGTGCCGTAGACGTTCCCCCGGCCCTGGATGGGGGGCTGCGCCGTGTCGCTGCGGCCCATGTGGATCTCGTAGCCGGTGTAGTCCAGGCCGTTGAGGCAGGACAGCAGTCCTTCCAGGCCGGCAAAGCGTCCCTGGACCTGGGTCTGGACCTTCCGGGGGGCGAAGGTGGTCTCGGTGTCCAGCAGTCCCATCCCGGCCAGCTCGGTCCTGCCGGCGGCCTCCACTTGTTCGGGGTCCCGGATGGTGCGGCCCAGCATCTGATAGCCACCGCAGATGCCGATGACCGGGGTGCCGGCGGCGGCGGCCTTCTGCACGGCGGCTTCCAGGCCGCTCTGCCGCAGCCAGAGCAGGTCGGCCATGGTGCTCTTGGTGCCGGGCAGCAGGATCAGGTCGGGCTGGCCCAGCTGGCTCAGCCGGGAGACATAGCGCACGGACACCGTCTCGAACCGGTCCAGCGGCCCGAAGTCGGTGAAGTTGGACAGCCGGGGCAGGCGGAGGACGGCCAGGTCCAGGGCCTTGGGGCCGTCGGTCCGGTCCAGCCGGGGGCTGAGGCTGTCCTCGTCGTCCAGGTCCACGGACAGATAGGGCACCACCCCCGCCACCGGCACCCCGCACAGCTGCTTCAGGGTGTCCAGCGCGGACCCCAGCAGGGCGGGGTCCCCCCGGAACTTGTTGATCACCGTGGCCTTGATCCGCTGCCGCTCTGCCGGCTCCAGCAGGGCGACGGTGCCGTAGAGCTGGGCGAACACGCCGCCCCGGTCGATGTCGCCCACCAGCAGCACCGGGGCGTCCACCAGCTGGGCCAGACCCATGTTCACCAGGTCGTCCTGCTTCAGGTTCAGCTCCGCCGGGCTGCCGGCCCCCTCGATGACCAGGATGTCATAGTGCCGGTCCAGCCAGCGATAGGCTTCCAGCACGGCGGGGAGGAGTTCTTTCTTGCGCCGGTGGTATTCCCGGGCGCTCAGGTAGCCCAGGACCTGGCCGCCCACCAGGACCTGACTGCCCTGGTCGGTGGTGGGCTTGAGCAGGATGGGGTTCATCCGCACGTCGGGGGCGATCCCGGCGGCTTCAGCCTGGACGGCCTGGGCCCGGCCCATCTCGCCGCCGTCGGCGGTGACGAAGGAGTTCAGGGCCATGTTCTGGCTCTTGAAGGGGGCCACCCGGTAGCCGTCCTGCCGGAACAGCCGGCACAGGCCGGCGGTGAGCAGGCTCTTGCCCACGTTGGACATGGTCCCCTGGATCATCAGGTTTTTGGCCATGGGGCCTCCTTTCCGGCCGCTGCCAGGGCGGCGATGAGGGCTTGGTTTTCTTCCCGCCGCCGCACGGCCACCCGGTACCAGCAGGGGGACAGACCGGGGAAGTTGCCGCAGGGCCGCAGGGCGATCCGCCGGGCCAGCAGGGCGGGATACAGCCCCGGCGGCCCGGAGAAGAGGAGAAAGTTGGCCTGGGAGGGACACACCCAGAAGCCCAGCTCCGTCAGGGCCTGGGCGAGCCACGCCCGCTCCCGGGCGATGGTCCGGCGGGCCTGGTCCAGAAAATCCTGTTCCTGCAAGGCGGCGACCCCCGCCGCCTGGGCAGGCAGGGAGACGTCCCACGCGGAGACCTGGCGGGCCATGCGGGCCAGCAGATCGTGGTCCCGGCTCAGCCCGTAGCCCAGCCGCAGGCCGGCCATGCCATAGCTTTTGGTGAAGGCTTTCAGCAGGAACAGGCCGGGGGTCTGGTCCAGCAGGGCTTTGCCGCTCTGGCCGCCGTCGGTCAGGTCCAGAAAGCACTCGTCCAGAAACAGCCGGGTCCGGTGGGTGCGGCAGAAGGCCGCCACGGCCTCCAGCAGGGACGGGGGGAGCAGCTGCCCGGTGGGGTTGTTGGGGTGGCAGAGAAAGACCACGTCAGGCCGGACCTCGTTCAGAAAGGTCAGCAAGGCTCGGTCAGGAAGGAAGTCCCTCTCCTGGGCCAGCGGGAAGCGCACCACCCGGCACCCCACGGCCTCCAAGGCCCGGGAATAGCCCAGAAAGGTGGGGGCCAGCTCCACTGCCACCGCAGGAGCCAGGGCCTGACAATAGGCGAAGAGCAGCGCCGACGCGCCGTTGCCGCAGAGAATGTCTTCCGGGGGCAGGTCCTCAAAGGCCGCAATGGCCTGCACCAGCGCCCGGCACTGGGGGTCGGGGTAGTGGTGCAGCCGGTCCAGGGTGCCCTGCACGGCGGCGATGACCCCTGGCGGCGTGCCGTAGGGGTTGAGGTTGGCGGAGAAATCCAGGGTCACGGGCGGGCCGTACCGGTCTCCGCCGTGGGGGTTTTCCGATCGATAGAGCATGGCGGTCACCTCTCACAGCAGCAGCGCCCGACCGGCCACGGCCAGGGCCAGGGTCAGCAGGGCGGTCAGGGTCATCAGGCGGCAGGTGCGGGGGATGTCCTCGTCCTCCACCGGCCGCAGGGGGTCGCCGATGGTGGGTTTCTCATGGCGCACCCCGTGGTACCAGGCGTCCCCGGCCAGCTGGATGCCCAGCAGGCCGGCGCACACGGACTCGGTCTGTCCGGCGTTGGGGCTGGCGTGGCGGCGGCGGTCCCGGCGGAAGATCCGCCAGCCCTGGGCCACCGGCCAGCCCAGCAGTCCGCCAGCGGCCAGCATCAGCAGGGCCGACAGCCGGGCGGGGAGGAAGTTGGCCGCGTCATCTGCCCGGGCGGGCACCAGACCGAAGTGCCGGTAGGGCGGCTCGGTGTAGCCCAGCATGGAGTCCATGGTGTTGACGGCCTTATAAAAGAAGCCCAGCGGCGCGCCGCCCAGGGCCAGGAACACCAGGGGGGCCACCACCCCGTCGCAGGTGTTTTCAGCCACCGTCTCCACGGCGGCTTTCGTCACCCCGGCGTGGTCCAGCCGCTGGGTGTCCCGGCCCACGATCCGGGCCACGGCGGTGCGGGAGCGGGCCAGGTCCCCGGTCCGGAGGGCGCGATAGACGCCCATGGCCTCCGTGCGCAGGGAGCGCACGGCCAGGATCTGCCAGCAGCACAGGCTCTCCGCCGCCAGCCGCAGCCAGGGGCTGCACCGCCCCAGGCCCCACAGGACCAGCGCGGGCAGGAGGGTGGACAGGGTGACCATGGCCACCCACAGCGCCGCTCCGGCCCGCCGCTCCCCTTGAGGAGTGGCGGGAAAGCACCGCCGCAGCTGCCGCTCGCCCCAGGCGATCCCCCGGCCCATCCAGACCACCGGATGGGGAAAGCCCTGGGGGTCCCCCAGCAGGAGATCGAGGGCGAAGCCCAGGAGCAGGGCGATCAGAGTTTCCATGGCGGTTCCTCCTGGGGCGGGAAGGTGAAGAGATAGACGGGGTTCTGGCCCCGCAGCAGGTGATAGGGTCCGGCGGCGCTGCCCCGGGCCACGGTGAGGGAGACCACCTCGCCGGGGGGCGTCTCCGGGGCGTGGAGACAGTCGGTGAGCACCGCCAGGGATTCCAGCGTGACGGCGGCGGCCACGATCCGCACCGCAGGATTTTTGGCCCGGGCTGCGGCCAGGATGGCGGACATCTGCCCGCCGCTGCCCCCCACAAAAACGTGGGTGGGGGGCGGCAGCGCGGCCAGCGCCTCCGGGGCGTGACCGGGTACGATGGTCAGGTTGTCCAGGGAGAACGCCGCCCGGTTGGTTTCCAGCAGGGCCAGGGCCTCCGGGTCCCGCTCGACGGCAAAGACCTGCCCCCGGTCGGCCAGTCGGGCCAGTTCCACGGACACCGAGCCGGTGCCTGCCCCCACGTCCCAGCACACTGCCGTCCGGGTCAGGCGGAGTTTGGACAGACACACCGCCCGGACTTCGGCCTTGGTCATGGGGACCCGGCCCCGGCGGAACGCCTCGTCGGGCAGGCCGGGGGTGATCACCCGGTCCGGGCAGGGATTTTCCAGCAGGGCCACGCTCAGAGGATCGTAAGTCCCCTCGGCCAGGGAGGCCGGGGTGCCGGAGGTCAGCCGTTCGTCGGGGGCGGTGAGCCGTTCCCCGACGTGCATGGAGATCTGCCCCAGCCCCGCCCGGACCAGGGCGGCGCAGAGATCCTGGATGCCCCGTGGTCCGCCCACCAGGACAAAGACCCGGGAATGGGCGCGCACGTCGGGCACGATGTCGTGGTCCCGGCCGTGGAGGCTCACGGGATAGACGTCCTCATAGCCGGTGCCCAGCCGGGCGCACAGGCAGGCCAGAGAGCTGACCCCCGGCAGGACCCGGACGGCGCAGAAAGACAGCAGGGGCAGCAGCTTCCGGGCCCCGCTGAAAAAGCCCACGTCCCCGGACAGCAGGACCACAAAGCGGCGGGCCGTCCGGCAGCGGGCGATGTGGCCGGCGATGGTCTGGGGGTCGATGGCGGCCACGGTCTCCTGGCCCGGCCGGGCCACGGCGTCCAGCATCCGCTGAGCGCCCAGGAGACAGTCGGCTTCTGCCGCTGCCCGGAGCAGCTCGTCCGTCATGGTCCCCCGTCCGCCGGGGCCGATCCCGGCCACGGTGACCTGGGGGCGGAAGGAGAGGGAGAACTGTTGGGCCAGCCGGTCCAGCACTTCGCCCAGAGAGCATCCTTCCCCCTGGGGAGGCCGGCCCAGGACCACCAGCGTGGCCCCGGCCTCCCGGGCGGCGGCGGCTTTTTCGGCAAACCCGCCGGAGGGACCGCCGTCCTTGGTCACCAGATACCGCGCGCCGGTGTCCCGGAGCAGGGCCAGGTTCAGGGCTTGGGAAAAGGGTCCCTGCATGGCCAGGATGTGGGCCGGCGGCAGGCCGGCCTGCTGGCAGGCGGTCAGGGAGTCCGGCATCGGCAGCACCCGGGCATAGACCCGGCGGGCGAAGTCCGGCAGCTGGGCGAAGGTGGGCAGGTCCTTGCTGCCGGTGGTCAGCAGGATGGTCCCCTGGGTCCCCCGCAGGTAGTCTGCTGCGGCCTGGGCGTCGGCCACGAACACGGCCTCCTCCGCCCCCGCGCCGGTGTCCCGGAGCAGGCGCAGACAGGGGGTGTCCGTGGCGGCGCAGGCGGCGGCAATGGTCTGGCTGGCCCGGACGGCATAGGGGTGGGTGGCGTCCACCACCAGAGAGAAGCCCTCTGCCCGGAGCAGGGCTTCCAGGGCCGGCTGGTCCAGGCGGCGGGCAGAGACGGTGAGGTTATCCGCCTGGGGCAGCAGCTCCTGGCCGTAGTCCGTGGCCACGCAGGCGGTGACGGCCAGCGGCTGGCCGGCGAGAAATTCCAGCAGGGTCCGCCCCTCGGTGGTCCCGGCAAAGACGCAGAGTTTATTCATCCCGGTACCCCCTGGGCGTGACCATGCGGCCGGCGATCACCTGGGTCCGGCTGCTGCCGATGAAGACGGTGGAGAACATATCCGCCGCCGTGTCCCGCAGCTGGCCCAGAGAGAGCAGGGCGGTCTCCTGCCCGGTCCGGCCGATGTTCCGGCACAGGCCGCACACCCGGTCCGGGGGCAGATAGGCCAGCAGCAGGTCACAGGCCCGGCGCAGGTGGTCGGGCCGGCCCCGGCTGGCGGGGTTGTAGAGGACGATGGTCAGGTCGGCCCGGGCGGCGGCGGTGAGCCGTTGGGCGATGGTGGGCCAGGGGGTCAGCCGGTCGCTGAGGCTGATCACCGCAAAGTCGTGGGTCAGCGGCGCGCCCAGCAGGGCCCCGCCGCTGCAGGCGGCGGTGAGGCCGGGGACGATCTCCACCGCCGGGGTAGGGTCCTCCCCCCGCAGGGCGTAGACCAGGCAGGCCAGACCGTACACGCCGCTGTCCCCCGAGCAGACCAGGGCGGTGGGCTGGCCCTGCCTGGCCCGGTCCAGGGCCAGACGGCAGCGGGCGGCCTCCTGGGTCATGGGGGTGGTGAGGTATTCCTTGCCGGGATACCGGTCTTTGATCAGGTCCACATACACCGGATAGCCCACGATCACCTGGCAGGCTTCCAGGGTCCGGTGGGCGCGGAGGGTCATGTCGTCCGGGTCGCCGGGGCCGATCCCCACCACATACAGATTACACAAAGGACACCGCTCCTTTCTCAGCGGCCACGGCGACGGTCACGCCGTCCCGGGCGTATTTGGGGGCCAGCAGGCGGTCCGCCCCCACCAGGGCCGCGCGCTCACAGACGTTGTCCACGCCGGTGACCTCTGCCACGAAGGGGGAAGGGCTCACCGCTCCGTGGATCTGCCGGAGCCGGTCCGGGGCATAGCACCGCAGGGGCCAGCCGTTGTGCCGGGCAAAGGCCACCAGCCCCGGCTCCTCGGCCTTGCGGTCCAGAGAGGCCACCAGCTTCACCGCCCGGCGGTCCAGGCCGTGGCGGTCCAGGGCCTCTGTGACCACCTGGGCAATGCGCGCTTGGGAGACTCCCTTCCGGCACCCGATGCCCAGGTGGAGGACCGGGGGAAAGACGGCCATGGTCCGGGCAAAGGGCCGCAGGGTCCGATAGCCGATGTAAATGCCCACCGGCCCCTCCTGTCCGGGGACCAGCCCCGGCGGATACGGCCCGGTCACGGGCAGGTCGCTGTACAGGGGGACGTCCCCCTCCAGGATCGCGGCAGAGACTGCCTTGGCCGCTTGGCGGTCTGCCCAGGGATAGCCCTGGCGGGCGGCCCAGGCATCGGCGGCAAAGCGGCCCCGGCGGTCGGTGGCGGTGGTGATCACCGCCGTGGCAGACAGTTGATCTGCCAGCCGTTGGGCCAGGTCGTTGGCCCCGCCCAGGTGGCCCGAGAGCAGGGGGATGACGAAGGCGGCCTGTTCGTCCACCACCACCACGGCTGGATCAGTGGCTTTGTCCTGCACATGGGGGGCGATCAGCCGCACGGCCAGCCCGCAGGACCCCACGAAAAGCAGGGCATCGGCCCAGGCGAACTGGGCGCCGTAAAAGGACTGGCTGGGCTGGGGAATGGCCTCCAGCGGCGGCAGGGCCAGCCGGGCGGGGGCGAAGGCGCGCACCGTCGCGCCGGGCAGCGCGGCCCGGAGCCGCCGGAGGGTGGCGCAGCCCTGGCGGCTGTAGGCAAACAGGGCGGCGTTCATAGGGTGGCCTCCCGGAAGCCGGTGGAAAAGCCGGGGTGATAGAGCAGCGAGCGCAGATAGTCCGTCCCCAGGCACTGGCCCACCACGATGAGGGCCGTGTTGGTCCACCCCTGCCGGGTGACGGTCTCATGCAGGGTGTCCACGGTGCAGCGCAGGATCTGCTCTTCCGGCCAGGTGGCCTTGTAGACCACCGCCGCCGGGGTCTGGCCGGGGTAGCCGCCGGCCAGCAGCTCCTGCTGGAGCACGTCGGTCAGGCCGGTGCTGAGAAAGAGGATCATGGTGGCCTGATGGGCCGCCAGGGCGGCGATGGATTCCTTGGGGGGCACGGGGGTGCGCCCGGCCACCCGGGTGAGGATGACCGTTTGGCTCACCCCCGGCAGGGTGTATTCCGCGTGCAGGGCCGCCGCCGCGCCGCAGAAGGCGCTCACGCCGGGACAGACATCATAGGGAATCCCCAGCTGGTCCAGGGCGTCAAACTGCTCCCGGACCGCGCCGTACAGGCTGGGGTCGCCGGTGTGCAGGCGGACGATCTCTTTGCCCTGGTCCTCTGCCGTGCGGATGACGGCGAGGACCTCTTCCAGGGTCATGGCGGCGGTGTTGTGACAGGCGCAGGCGGGCTTGGCCCGGTCCAGCAGGGCCGGGTTCACCAGGGACCCGGCGTAGAGGATCACGTCTGCCTCCTCCAGCAGGCGGGCGCCCCGCAGGGTGATGAGGTCCGGTGCGCCGCTTCCGGCGCCCACAAAGTGTACCATGGTCATACCTCCTTACAGCGGCGCAGCAGGTCCGGCGCATTGGCGCTCTGGGCCAGCAGGCCATAGGAATTGGAATAGAGGATCACGCCCAGTGCCGCGTCCGGGCACAGGGGGCGCAGGTGAAAGAGGATTTTGTCCAGCACCCGGTCCAGCACGGCGGTCCGCAGGTGGTGTTCGTCCAGCACCCGCAGCGCGTCGTCGCAGGTGACGCAGGTCAGCAGTTCTTCCGCTGCCGGGGCGGGCAGGCCGCAGGCGGCGGCGTGAGCGGCCAGGATCTCCATGCGGCAGTCGCCATACTTGGAGTGGGTGTTCCGCATCCCCCCGGCGCACTTGACCAGCTTGCCCAGGTGGCCCGCCAGCAGCACTTGCGGAAAGGAAAGGCTTTGGCAGAGGTGCAGCGCGTCACCGATGAAGTTGGAGCAGAGCACGGCCCGGTCGGGGTCCGCCCCCAGCCGGTCCCGGAGAAAGGATGCCCCGTAGTTGCCGGGGGTGAGCAGGGCGGTGTCCGCCCCGTCGGCCCGGCGCTGGCGCAGCTCCACGGCGATGGTGTCCACCAGAGCCTGCTCGCTCATAGGCTCCACGATGCCGGTGGTCCCCAGGATGGAGATGCCGCCCACGATGCCCAGCCGGGGGTTGAAGGTCCGCTGGGCCAGGGCCTCGCCCCCTGGCACGGACAGGACCACCCGCAGCCCGCCGGGATAGTCCGTCAGGCGGCAGACCTGGGCCACGTTGTCCAGGATCATCTGCCGGGGCACGGTGTTGATGGCGGCTTCGCCCACCGGCTGGTCCAGCCCCCGCCGGGTCACCCGGCCCACGCCCGGCCCGCCCTGGAGCTGGATGCCGGGCTGGTCCGTGAAGGAAACGGTGGCCACGATGTGTACGCCGTTGGTGCTGTCCGGGTCGTCGCCGCTGTCCTTCTCGATGGCGCAGGAGACCTGCTCCGGGGTCTGGCAGATGTCCAGCACCGGCAGGTCCAGCGCGATCCCCTTGGGGGTGAGCAGGCGGATGCGCGGTTTCCGGTGGCCGGTGAGGAGCATCCAGGCTGCGGCCTTGGCCGCTGCTGCGGCGCAGGAGCCGGTGGTGTAGCCCAGGCGCAGGGGCTTGCCGTCTTTGACCAGATAGGCGTCCAGGGCGCTCATCGGGTCAGCTGATAGAGCAGGGCGTTGCAGATGGCAGCGGCCACATTGCTGCCCCCTTTCCGCCCCCGGGCGACGATGTGGGGGAGGGGGGAGGCCAGGAGCAGCTCCTTGCTCTCCACCACGTTCACAAAGCCCACCGGCACGCCGATGACCAGGGCGGGCCGCACCTTCCCCTCCTGGGCCAGCCGGAGCAGCTGGAGCAGGGCGGTGGGGGCGTTGCCGATGGCAAAGAGACAGGGCTTGTCCAGGGCAGCGGCCCGCTCCATGGAGACGGCGGCCCGGGTCACCCCCCGGCGGGCGGCTTCCTGGGCCACCTCCGGGTCGGACATGAAGCAGTGGACCTGCCCGCCCAGGGAGGCCAGGGCAGTCTTGTTGATGCCGGCCTTGGCCATCTGGGTGTCGGTGACGATGTCGCACCCGGCCCGCAGGGCGTCCAGCCCCTGCTCGACGGCGTGGGGGGAAAAGACCAGGGTGTCGGCATAGGAAAAGTCGGCGGTGGTGTGGATGGTCCGGTAGACGATTGGGGCGATCTCCGGCGGGAAGGTCCGGGGGCCCAGCTCCTGGGTGAGGATGGCGAAGCTGCGGGCTTCGATGTCTTTGGGGTCAAGAGGTCCCGGCATGGCGGTGTTTCTCCTTTCGGCAGGCGTGATAAAAGCGGGCGGCAGCGGCGGGGCTGGCGCGGAAATGCAGGTGGGGGAAGCCGGCGTAGAGGGTGTCGGTGGCCACGACGCAGTCCCACTGCCGGCCGGAGGGCTTTGCGGCGGTGAAGGCCTCCCCCGGACAGGTGCAGTCCCAGTGGTGGAACTCGTGGGCGGGCAGGGTCTCCCCGGCCCGGCAGAGCAGGTTGTCCGCCTTGGCCCGCAGGGTGACGTAGCCAAAGCGGGTGAGCCGTCCGGTGTCGAAGCAGGTCCCCGGCAGCAGGCCCACCATGGGATGGGGGCCGATGGCCTGGGTGAGATACAGGAAGCCGCCGCACTCAGCCACGCAGGGCAGCCCGTCCGTCAGGGCCGCCCGGATCTGCCGGCGCAGGGAGACGTTTTCGCTCAGCGCCTGGGCGTGAAGCTCGGGATAGCCGCCGCAGAGATAGAGACCGTGGATGGGCTCCGGCAACTGCCGGTGGGCCAGGGGGCTGAAGGGGACCAGCTCGGCCCCCAGCTCTTCTAGCACGGCCAGGCTGTCGGGATAGCGGAAGCAGAAGGCGGCGTCCTGGGCCACGGCGATGCGGACCCGCTCTCCCGGCGGGGCCGGGGGCGGCGGTGGGGGGAGGGGCGGCGCTTGCCGGGCCAGGGCCAGCAGGCCGTCCAGGTCCACGGTTTTCTCTGCCTGTCGGGCCAGGGTCCGGAGTTTTTCGGGCAGGCCGGCGACCTCTCCGGCGGGGACCAGCCCCAGGTGGCGGCTGTCCAGGCGGCACTGGGGCAGCGGCGGCAGAAAGCCCAGGGGGCGCACCGCCCCGCCGAAGCGGGAACGGATGGCCGGGGCCAGGGCCTCATAGGTCGTGGGGGCGCACTGGTTGAGCAGCACGCCCCGGATCTGGGGGTCCGGGAACAGGCCGAGAAAGCCGTGGATCTGGGCCAGCAGGGACAGGCTGGCCCCCCGGGCGTTCACCACCAGCACTACGGGGGTCTCGGTGACCCGGGCCAGGTCGTAGGAGCTGGCCCGGGGGGAGGTCAGGCCCAGGCCGTCGTAAAAGCCCATGACCCCCTCCAGCAAACTCACCGCGCAGCCGGCGCTCTGTCTGGCCAGCACCTGACGGGCGGTGTCCGGGGAGAAGAAGAACAGGTCCAGGTTGGCGCTTTTGGCGCCGATGATCTCCCGGTGGAACAGGGGATCGAGATAGTCCGGGCCGCATTTGAAGGCGGCCACCGGCAGGCCCCGGTCTTTCAGGGCCTGCAGCAGGGCGCAGGTGACGGTGGTCTTGCCGCAGCCGCTGTGGGTGCCGGCCAGCAGGAGCCGGGGAAGGGACATGGCAAAGCCTCCTTTCAGTCGGGCAGATGGTCCAGCACCGGCAGGCCTCGTTCCCGGGCCAGGGCCAGCAGCTGTCCGTTGGCTTGGTTGTAGGGACCCACCGGCGTGCCGGCGTCCAGCACCCGGCCGCAGCGGGTGAGCAGGGCGGCGGCTTGCTGAAACAGCGCCTGGGTGGGCGGGGAAAAGGCGGGCGTGGTCACCACCTGGTCGCTCAGGGCCAGGGCCACGGGACAGTCCACGTCGTTGTCAAAGAGGATGCCGGCGGCAAAAGCCTGCCGCCGTTTTTGCAGCGCCCGGTACCAGGGGATGCCCCGCCCCCCGCCGGCCACCACGAAGAGGGTGGGCGGGCCGGTGGGCTTTTTCAGCTCCACGCTGCCCAGCAGGGGGTGATAGGACCCGGCGTTCATGCCGTACAGGGCTTCCACGGCGCCGGCGGACAGCAGCTCCTCCGGGGTGCCGAAGGACAGGGCGCGGTCCTCCCGCACGCACAACAGATAGTCGGATACCTTGGCGGCCAGGTCGATCTCGTGCAGCGACAGCAGCACCGTGATCCCCTCCTGCCGGGCCAGGGTACGCAGAAGGTCCAGAAACTCGATCTTATACCGCAGGTCCAGGTAGGCGGTAGGCTCGTCCAGCACCAGCAGCTTGGGCTGCTGGCACAGGGCACGGGCCAGCAGGACCCGCTGCCGCTGGCCGTCGGACAGGGTGGCAAAGGGCAGGTCGGCCAGCTCCCGGGCCTGGACCAGGGACAGGGCGTTGTCCACGGCAGCGGTGTCCCGGGCAGTGTGCCGGTCCAGCAGGTTGGTGTAGGGGTAGCGCCCCAGGGCCACCAGCTCCCGGCAGGTGAGAAGCTCCGGCCGGGGGCGGTCGGTGAGGACCACCGCCAGCTGCCGGGCCAGCTCCTTGGGGGACCAGGCGCTGATCTCCTGGCCGTCCAGGACCACCGCGCCGGCCAGCCGCCGGAGCTGGCGGGTGAGGGTCTTGAGAATGGTGGATTTTCCTGCCCCGTTGGGGCCGATGAGGGTCAGGATGTCGCCCCGCGCCAGCTGAAACCCGAGACCGTCCAGAAGCACCCGGCCGTCGTAGCCCACGGCCAGGTCTTCCACTTGAACATAGGGGACCATCCTCACACCTCCTCCATGGCCTTGCGCTTGAGCATCATGGAAATGACCACCGGCGCGCCGAACACGGCGGTGACGGTGCCGATCTTCAGCTCGGTGGGGGAGAGCAGGGTCCGGGCCAGCAGGTCACAAAAGACGCAGAAGACCCCGCCGCAGAGAAAGACCGCCGGGATCAGCTGCCGGGGCCGGGAGGACCGGAGCAGGCTCCGGGTGATGTGGGGCACCGCCACCCCCACAAAGGAGATGGGGCCGGCAAAGGCGGTCACGCAGGCCGAGAGCAGGCTGGAGCACAGGATCAGCAGGGGCCGGAACAGGTCCACCCGCAGGCCCATGCTCCGGGCGTAGCCCTCCCCCAGGGCGTAGGCCTGCATGGGCTTGGCCAGCAGCCACGCCCCGGCCAGCCCCACCAGACAGATCCCCGCCGCCGTCCGCACCTGGCCCCAGTCGGCCCCGGAGAAGGAGCCCATGGACCAGTTGGTGAGGTGGGCGATGTCGTGGTCCTCGGCAAAGGTGATGCAAATGTCGGTCACGGCGCTGCACACATAGCCGATCATGATCCCGATGACCAGCAGCAGCGACATCCGCGTCACCCGGCGGGAAAAGACCAGCAGCAGGCCCGTGATGAGCAGGGAGCCCAGAAAGGCCGCCCCCACCAGAGTCAGCGCGCCCCCCCGCAGCAGGCCCGGCAGAAAGACCAGGGTGATGCCCACCACCATCTTGGCCCCCGAGGAGATGCCCAGCTCAAAGGGTCCGGCAATGGGGTTGCGGAAAAAGACCTGCAAGAGGTAGCCCGACACCGACAAGGCCCCGCCCAGCACCGCCGCCAGCAGCAGCCGGGGCAGGCGGATGTGAAACAGGATCTGTCCGGCGGTGGTCTGGTCCGGCAGGGCAGTCCCGCCGCCGGGCCAAAGGGCCCGCAGGCCCTGCCCCAGCAGGGAAAAGACCTCGCCGGGGGCGATGGACACCGAGCCCAGGGTGATGTTGAGCAGGAAGCCCAGGGCCAGCAGGGCCGCCAGCAGGGCCAGCACCAGCAGGAAGCGGCCGGTGCCGCCGCCCCTGCCGGGGGAAGTGGGTGGTTGCCGCATGGGTAAGACCGCCTTTCTGCGTCGTTCCGGGAGAAGGATGCCCTGCCGCCCGGTGGGGCAGCAGGGCGACGGGGGAGAGACCGCCCGGCTCAGTGCAGCCGGTAGAGATAGGGCAGCTGCTCGGTCTGCTCGGCCTGGCCGGAGAAGATCTGATGGAAGCTCTGGATCATCTGGCCCAGCTGGGTGGTCTCCTGATACATGTTTTCGCTGGTGCACCAGACCTGGTCGGTTTGCACAGCCTTCATCTGCGCCAGCAGGGGGCTTTTTTGCAGCAGGTCGTCCAGGGTGGTGACCTCGCCGTCGATGGTGCTGTTGTAGATGATGTAGTCGGCGTCCTTGGCGGCGGCGAAGAAAGCCTCCATCTCCATGGTCACGGAGGAGGTCTCCTTCTCGCTCTCGCCCAGGTCCTGGAAAACGTAGGTCCCGCCGGCCAGATCGATCATTTTGGTGATGTAGTCTCCGGGCTTGCGGGCCACCACCGCCCCGGAGGAGTTGATGTAGAAGAAGGCCACGGTCTTGCCGGTGGGCTGGGCGTCGATGCCCTCCAGGTAGGCTTTCTGCTGGTCAAAGAGGGCGGCGGCCTCCTCCTCCCGGTCCAGCAGCGCGCCGTAGAGCTTGATCCACTCGGTGCGGCCCAGGGGGTGGGCCTCCCGGCTGGACTGGTCCACCAGCACGGCGATGCCCAGTTCCTGCAGCTTGTCCTTGACCTGCTCTGCGTGCTCGATCATCAGCGACTCGATGGCCAGGGGGCAGTTCTGGTCCAGGAGCATCTCATAGTCCGGCTGGCTGTATTTGCCGGCAAACAGGATCTGCCCCTGCTCCATGGCGGTCCTGGCGTTGTCGATGTACCAGGACTCGGCTTTGGTGCCGGAGAAGCGGATGGCATCCAGCCCGTCCAGGGCGTTGAACAGGCACATGGCGGCGGAAGCGGCCAGGTACAGGTTTTGCATGGGCTGGTACAGGGGGACGATGTCCGGGGCGATGCCGTCGGGCGCCTCGGCCCCTTCGGGCACCACCAGGAAGCGGCTGCCGTCCCCCAGGGTGAGCAGCTTATAGCCCCCGGCGTAGTAGTCCACGGCGAACTCCGTGGCGTAGTCCAGGGCCAGGGAACGCTCCGGCTGCCAGCCGTTGCCCAGGGCGCTCTCCTGGGCGGGGGGCTGGCCGCAGCCGGCCAGCAGGGACAGGGACAGGCTGAGGATCAGCAGGGCGGCGAGGGTTCGTTTCATCATGGGTCATTCTCCTTGGATGCTTGCAGACGAGAAGTGCAAGGTATAGTCGATCAGGTGGGGCTGGCCCATGGCCACGGTGGAGGCGCTGACGGCCATGTCAGTGTCCAGGACCACGGGGATGGCAAAGGCGGCGGCGTTGCCCTGTTCCTGGATAGGCTCATAACGCACCCCGTCCACCAGCATGTATTCATAGTGGGGGCTGCTCCAGGTGATGGTGGCTGTGCAGGTATTGCCCTGCACGGTCAGCCGGGCGGGGGAGTCCACGCTGGCCCGGCCGGAGCCGCCGGAGAGGGTCACCTCGATGGTGTAGGTCCCGTCGGCCAGCGGCCCCTGGCCGCCGCACCCGGCCAGCAGCGCCAGCAGGCACAGCAGCGCCAGAACAAGAGGTTGTTTCTTCATGGGCTTACGCGGCGGCGGTGATGGCCTCTGCCGGGATCTTCTCCGAAGAGAACACCAGCGTGCGGTCGTACCAGCGCTCCTTCTTGATGCTCCAGGCGGCGCAGGGGGTGTCGGCGTTCAGGGCCTCCACGGGGAAGCGGAAGGTCACCGCCCCCTGGTCGTCGGGGACGGCGGGGAGAAAGGCGTCCTCGCTGGCGGCGGCTGCCTCCTCGCCGGTGCCGGGGAAGAGACGGCCATAGCCGTCGCCGCTCATGGTCATCACGGCCTCCATGGCGCCCTGGGAAACGGTCAGCTGGCACCGGACCACCCGGAACATGGAGGAGCTGGAGAGCACGTCGATCTCATAGCTGCCGTCCCGGATCTGGTCGGCGGTGAGGGGGTCGGGGGCCTCCATGGCGGCCTTGGCGTGGTCGCAGAAGAGCTGCTGCACCCCGGGCAGCTCGCCCAGGCCCTTGAGGACGCAGGTGACCTCGAAGCCGGCGTTGGTGAAGGCGGTCTTCCAGGAGTCCGCCTCGTCCCCGGCCATGTCGTTGTTGGCGTGGTCCCCGGCCACGATCATCAGCGGCTGCAAAATGACCTTCTTGGCTCCGGAGGCCCGGACCTTGGCCAGCACGTCCTCCAGGGAAGGCTCGGCCTCGACGGTGCCGATGAAGTAGTTGTCATACCCGGCCTGGGTCAGCTTTTCCTGCAAGGTGGTGTAGGTGCTGTTGGCAGGATGCTCGGTGCCGTGGCCCATAAAGACCAGGGCGGTGTCCTCTCCCACATCGGCGTGGTCCTGGGTGAGGGCCTGGATGAGGGCGTCATAGTCGGCGTCCTGGGACAGCAGGGGCTTGCCGATCTGCAGGCGGGTGAACTGGTCGGCGTAGTGGGAGACCTCCTCCACCAGGTCGTCGTACTCATAGCCGTTCATCACATGGGTGGGCTGGACGACGACCTCCTTCACCCCGTCGGTGACCAGACGGGCCATGGCCTGGGTGACGTTGTCGATTTCGAGACCGTCCCGCTCGGCCAGGATGTCCAGAATGGTCTGGCTGGTGAAGGCCCGGCGGACTTCGTAGTCGGGATAGGCTTCCTGCAGAGCCTTCTCAATGGCCCCGATGGTCTTTTCCCGGGTGTCATTGTAGCTGCTGCCGAAGCTCACGGCCAGCAGCACGGGTTTGTCGGCCGGGGTGTCGGCGGTGTCCTCGGCGGGGGCGGCGGGAGCGCCGCCGCAGGCGGCCAGGCCGAGGGCCAGGAAGCAGGCCAGGACCAGGCTGAGCAGACGTTTCTTGTGCATGATGGGTTCCTCCGTTTGTGTTGATCTGACGCGGCGCGGGAAAAACACGCACCGGCCGCGCCGGCGGGGTCGGAAACCAAACGGCGGCGCAGACAAAAGAGACGGCCACAGCAGCCCAAAGGCTGCTGTGGCCGTTTTTGCACAACAAGAAAGCGCCGGACGCCCAGCTTCCGAGGCCCCCAAAGCGGATGCGTGCCTGAGCAGGTCTCCTGACTTGCGCCTCACCGGCCGGCACACGGTCTTCTCAGGCTTGCGCCCAATGACGGACTTTCGTCGTGTGTGCGGCCTCCGCGCCTACAGTGGCGGTACCGTTCCGGAATTTGACCGGATTCTCTATTCTCCGCCGGGTCCCAGACGGACCGGGCGGCACTCAGGCAGATATCGTTTTTCTTCTCTCATTATAGGGACGCGGGGGGATTTGTCAAGGTGCGGCGAAAAAACACGCTCGATCTCACGATGCATTGCACCCGGCAGACGGATTTGATAGAATAAACAAAACGATCCATTGGCGTTGCGGGAGGGGATGCGTGTGAAAAAGAAACTCGTGATTTCGGGCGTTGCCATACTGAGCTTGCTCGTCTTGGCAGCGGTATGCTACAGTATGCCTAAGACATTTGGAAAGAACATCGACCCCTCTGAGGTTGACCACATCAACGTGTTCGACGGGAACACAGGGGTTGCGTTCCTCATTGAGGACCCTCAAGACATTCAATACATTGTGGAGAACGTGCAAAGCCACCCGATGAAACGCGCCGGCCTTTCCTGGGGCAAAATGGGATACGGGTTCCAGATCAGTTGTGTTGATGGCAGGGGCCAGGCGATCCTGCCGGACTTCCTCCTCAACAGTGAGGACGCCATTCGGAAAGATCCCTTCCTCTACCGGTGCGATGGCGGCTTGTGCTTTGCCTACCTACAGGACATCGAAAACAGAACGGGAAACTAAGCTCCGGCCGGTCGGGCCGGGATACGCTGTGGCCTCCCTCTGCCGGTTCGGCGGAGGGAGGCTGTTTCTGTGCGGCGTCCGCCCAAAGGGGGGGCGCACAAAAACGCCTGGGCCGCAGCACAGGCTGCGGCCCAGGCGAGGGGATCATTGGCTGGTGTCGTTGGTGTCCTCCAGGCCGAACAGGCGCTGGTATTGCAGGCACTGATAGTCCTCCAGCAGGGCGGTCAGGGGGGTGGTCTCCAGGTGGCTGTAGGCGTTGCCCTGGGGGTCCTGGTAGCCGGGGAAGGAAACTACGGGAACGGTCTCCTGCAGCTTGCCCAGATACTGGAAGTATTGGTCGCCCTCCAGACCGGCGTAGTCCATGAGGGCCTGGGAGAGGAAGTTCAGGCTGGTGTCCTGCACGGTGACGTCGGGGTCCAGGGGATAGTTGGCCCAGATGACGTAAGGCACCCGGAACTTGCCCATGTATTCCTCCATGGTCATGTCCTCCTGTTTGACCCCGTAGGCCAGGTCCAGGAACTCCTGCTCCACCGAGGGCTGGTGGTCGCCGAACATGAGGACGATGGTAGGCTCCTCCTGCTGGGAGAAGTAGTCCACCAGCTTCTGGAAGGCCAGGTCGGTCTCCCGGGCCAGGGAGAGGTATTGCTCGGCCAGGGGGAACTTGCCGGGGCAGTCGGTCAGGTGGACCTGGGCCTCATAGGTCTCGTTGTCATAGCCGCCGTGGTTCTGGATGGTCACGTTGAAGAGGAACAGGGGCTTGTCGGGGTCCTTGTGCTCGAAGGAGTAGATGACCTGGTCGAAGTCGGCCCGGTCGCTGACGAAGCCGTGGACGATCTCCCGGGGGACGTCCATGTCCTCCCCGCACAGGTAGTCCTCAAAGCCCAGCAGGGGATAGGCCCGGTCCCGCTGCCAGGAGTTGCGCTCGCCGGGGTGGAAGGCCAGGGTGTCGTAGCCGCTCTGGCGCAGGGTCCAGGCCAGGGAGGGGGCGGGCTCCCGGATGTACTGCTGATAGGGGGCGCTGCCCGCCGGGAGGAAGGCCATGGAGTTGCCGGTGAGGAACTCAAACTCGCAGGCGCTGGTGCCGGCCCCGAACACGGGGGAGTAGGCGTGGCCCCAGACGGCGTTGTCCAGGGAGGAGATGTAGGAGGTCACCGGCAGGTTCAGGTTCAGGTTCAGGTTGCCGTAGCCCTCGTAGTCCGCCCAGGACTCGTTCATGATGACCAGGATGTTGGGCAGCGGGCCCTCGTGCTGGTCGTTGAGGGTGTCGGAAGCGGCCTCTGCCGTGGGCAGCAGCTGGGCCAGATGCTCGGCGTTAAGCCCCTCGGGCTTTTCGACCTGGAGGAAGGTGGTGTTGCCCAGGAAGCTCCCCAGCACGCCGCCGGAGCGGTAGCCGGAGGGCTGATCCCACACGTTGGTGCCGATGCCGAAGTGAGACAGCAGCGGGGGATGGAGCACGGGGATGAGGCACACCGCGCAGGCGGCCAGACAAAGCCCCCGCAGGCGGGGGCTGACCCGGCCGGTCCCCACCCGGGTCAGCAATACCACGGTCAGGACGGCCACCACCACCAGGGCCGCCACCATGGGCAGGGTGGGGGAGAAGGTATAGGTGTCGGAGACCGCAGCGGCAGTTTCCAGGGCCAGCAGGTCACAGGGGAGGATGGGGGTGCCGCGGAAGGTACAGACGAAGTAGTTCAGCGCCCCCCAGACCCCGCCGGCCAGGTGGAGGACCAGGGCGCTGATCACCCACCGGCCCGTGAGGGCGCACAGGAGATAGTAGAGCGCGCCCAGGCAGATGGCGTTGCCCAGGGCGGCCAGCAGGGGAAATTGCCAGGGGAGGACCCCGAAGGCCAGCTGCATGAGATAGGCAGCGGTCAGCGGGGGCAGCAGCAGGGCGGCTGCCAGCGCCAGACGTTTTTGGGGGAGACCCCACTGGGAGATTCCTTTCATGTGATATGTCACCTCTGTTTTTTCGGTCAGATGATGGGATATGGCTGATTTCGGTGAGCCATTTTACAGGAAACCCGAGAAAATGTCAAACTTTCGTAAAACATTTGTAAAGAATCCGCGAAAAAAAGGGAAGGGCGGCGGATTGTGCGGGCTGTTTTGTCGGGGCGGGGCAAGCAGAAAGACACCTCCTGGTGGGTGAGGTGTCTTTCTGGTAAGGATCGAACAGGATCGGTGTCCTTATATCTGATTCTTTTTCGCTGTGTTAATGGAAGCAATGAGCAGCCGCTTGACCTCAGTGCATTGTTTCAAGATAACAGGATCATCATAGTAACCGCTTTCGATGAGCAACTCCAGCCAGTATTCGCTTTCCGAACATTCTTTCAATGCGATTTGTAATTTCGCAATAAAATCGGCCTTACTGTGGCCATACATAGCTTCCCGGATATTGGCTCCGACGCTGGTCCCCGAGCGAATGAGCTGATTAGTCAGAACACTTTCCCGTTTCGTACGCTTGATCTCATTGCATACTTGAATAATCTCCAGCGCAAATGCTTTGGACTTATCTTGAAGCGGACTAGCCATGCTCCTCCCTCCAAAAAATAAAATCCGTGCCGCCCCGCGGCACACCTTACTTTTTCACTATTCACTTTTCACTATTCACTTCCAAAAATCGCCCCAAGGTTTAGTGAAGAGTGAATAGTGAATAGTGAAGAAGGAAAAATCGACAAGCCCCTCAATGGTGCTTGTCGATTTTTGGTGCCGGTGGCCGGACTCGAACCGGCACGGATCGCTCCGCCGCATTTTGAGTGCGGTGCGTCTACCAATTCCGCCACACCGGCATAGACTTGTCTGAGATTATACTCCAGGAAGCCCGGCTTGGCAAGAGTTTTTTCGGTAAATTTCAGAGAAGCCATAGGAAAAATTCTGTAAATGTGCTATGATAAACTGCTGAAAGAGTTTAGGCGGCGCCGGCAAAACCCGCAGCGGCCGCCGCCGGAAAAAGGAGGCGCAGCATGGGAAAATGGACGTTGGCCTGCCTGGCGCTGGTGCTCTGCCTGGGGCTGGGCGGCTGTGAGTTTGGCAGCGTGGAAGAGATGTATGCGCTGCCCAAATCCTCCGAGGCCTATGTGAACCTCCAGGCCAAGATCAACCAGGAGAAAAAGGGCGGGGAATACATCGCCCCCCTGAGCGGCGACAACCGCCAGACCATCCAGCTGGTGGACATGGACGGCGACGGGGTGCAGGAGGCCGTGGCCTTCTTCCGGGATACCTCTGCCGCCGCCCCCCTGAAGCTGGTGATCTTCAAGCAGGACGACCGGGAGGACTATCAGGTCTACGCCCGCATTGAAGGGGTGGGCAGCGAGATCGAATCCGTCGAATATGTCCAGCTGGGCGGCAGCGAGGGCATGGACATCCTGGTCAGCTGGCAGGTCAGCGCCGGGGTCCACTCCCTGGTGGGCTACAGTTTCTCCGACGGCCAGCCGGTGGAGATCCTGCGCAGCAGCTACAGCCGCTACCTGACCGCCGACCTGGACGACGACGGCCTGCAGGAGGTCGTCCTGGCCCAGCCCGCCGGCGGCGGCCTACGCATGGAATACTACGACGGCCGGGACGGCATCCTGGAGCTGCTGTCCACCGCCCCCCTGTCTGAGGGAAGCACAGACATCAGCAGCTGGCAGGTGGGCCGGACCGAGGACGGCGTGCCGGCCCTCTTTGTGACCTCCTTCTTCGGCAAGGATGTGCTGGTCACCGACGTGTTCTGCCTGAAGGATGGGCAGGGGCTGAAAAACATCGCCATGGACCCCGTCACCCGCCGCAGCAAGGATGTCTTCCACTATTATGCGGGGGTCCAGCCCGAGGACATCAACGACGACGGCAGCCTGGAGGTGCCGGTGGCCCTGCCGGTGCCCGCCTACGGCTCCAGCTCGGTGGACCGGTTCTGGTGGCTGGCGTGGGTCAGCTACCGCGCCGACGGCAGCCGGACCCAGGCCATGACCACCTACCACAGCGGCGACGGCTGGTATCTGGAGCTGCCGGAGAGCTGGACGGGGTCCTTTGCCATGCAGCGGCAGGAGAGCTCCACGGTGGGGGTGCGCACGGTGACCTTTGCCCGGGGGAGCGAGGAGGAGGACCCCGTCCCCTTCCTGGAGATCAGCGGCCTGGTGGGCAGCGACCGCAACCGGCAGGCCAGCCAGGGGGAGCGGTTCACCCTCTATGCCAACGACACCACCATTTATGCCGCCCAGTTCCTGGACGGCGGCTGGGACTGCGGCCTGGACCAGCAGAGCCTGACCGAACGCTTCCACATCACGGAGGACCGCTGGCTCACCAGCCAGTGACGGCGGAAGAAACGAATTGAGGTATCACCATAATTGTAAAGGAGAAGGAGCAGGACAATGAAAAAGATTTTGGTGCTGGAGGACGAGGCCAATATCCGCAGCTTTGTGGTCATCAATCTCAACCGGGCCGGCTACGAGACCATCGAGGCTGGCACCGGCGAGGAGGCCCTGGAGCAGCTGCGGCTGAACCCCGACGTGCGGGTGGCGCTGCTGGACATCATGCTGCCGGACATGGACGGCTTTGAGGTCTGCCGCCGGATCCGGGCGGGCAATTCCAAGATCGGCATTATCATGCTTACCGCCCGCACCCAGGAGATGGACAAGGTCACCGGCTTTATGACCGGGGCCGACGACTATGTGACCAAGCCCTTTTCCCCGGCCGAGCTCACCGCCCGCATCGACGCCCTCTACCGGCGCATCGGCGGGGACATGATGGACGACGGCGAGATCCAGCAGCCCCCCTTCACCCTGAACACCCGCAAGCGCACCCTGGAAAAGAACGGCCAGCGGGTGAAGCTGACCCAGGTGGAGTATGCCATCATCAAGATGTTCATGGAAAACCCCGGCAAGGCCCTCTCCCGGGAGGAGATCCTCCGCTTCGTGTGGGGAGAGGACTACCTGGGCGAGCTGAAGATCGTGGACGTGAACATCCGCCGCCTGCGGGTCAAGATCGAGGACGAGCCCACCAGCCCCACCTTCATCACCACCATCTGGGGCTACGGCTACAAGTGGGAGTTTTGACATGCTGTGGCGGCGCAACAACGGCATCCGGGTCCTGTTCCCCAAGATCAAGGGCATCCGGCGGCGGTGGCTGCTCAACAGCGTGGGCATCCTGGTGATGATCCTGGCCGTGGTGGTGGTGGGCTTTTCCCTGTTCGTGAAGAGCTATTACGGCAACAGCGTGCGCACGGACATGGAGAGCAAAGCCCGCACAGCGGCCAGCTATTTCAGCAGCTACTTCAACAGCTACAGCAGCGACGGCGATTACTTCACCGCCGCCCAGGACTACGTCAGCTCCTTTGAGGACGTGACCCGGCTGGAGCTGCAGTTTCTGGACCCCAGCGGCCGGGTGGTCTACTCCTCCAACGGCCTGACCCTGTCGGGGACCATGCCGGAGACCGAGGACATCCTGCGCCTGCAGGAGACCCGGGAGATCGCCTCCTGGGCGGGGACCTCCCGGCAGACCGGCGAGAAGATCACCGCCGGGTCCACCCCCCTGCTGTATGACGGGGAGCTGGTGGGGATCATGCGCTATGTGACCTCCATGCGCCTGGTCTCCCGGCAGGTGGTGATCCTGACCCTGGTGGCGGTCATCCTGTCCATGATCATCCTCATTTTGGTCTATATCTCCAACATCTACTTCGTCCGCTCCATCGTCGGCCCGGTGAAGAACATCACCGCCATCGCCCAGCGCATCGCCGACGGCAGCTACGGCATCCAGGTGGAGAAGAAGTTTGACGATGAGGTGGGCGACCTCACCGACGCCATCAACGACATGTCCCTGCGGATCAAGCAGGCTGAGAGCATGAAGTCGGAGTTCATCTCCTCCGTCTCCCACGAGCTGCGCACCCCCCTGACCGCCATCACCGGCTGGGCCGAGACCATCATGAACGGCGAAGCCCGGGATGAAGGGGATGTGCGGAAGGGGATGCGGATCATCGTCAGCGAGGCCCGCCGCCTGTCGGGCATGGTGGAGGAGCTGCTGGAGTTCTCCCGCATCGAGGACGGCCGCTTCACCCTGGCCATTGAGCCTATGGACATCAAGGCCGAGCTGGAGGACGCCGTGTATACCTACCACGAGTTCCTGGCCGCCGAGGGCATCGCCGTCTACCACACCGACTGCGAGGAGGAGTTTGCCCCCATCCCCGGCGACCCGGACCGGCTGCGTCAGGTCTTCTGCAATCTGCTGGACAACGCCGCCAAGCACGGCGGCGCAGGCAAGCGCATCGACACGGCCATCTTCCCCGACGGCGAGGCCATCGTCATCACCGTCCGGGACTATGGCCCGGGCATCCCGCCGGAGGAGCTGCCCAACGTGAAATACAAGTTCTACAAAGGCAGCTCCACCGCCCGGGGCAGCGGCATCGGTCTGGCGGTGTGCGAGGAGATCATCTCCCGCCACAACGGGACCCTGACCATCGCCAATGCCGAGGACGAGGCAGGGGGCTGTCTGGTGGAGATTCGTCTGCCGATTGGAACATAAGTTCTAAAAAATCGGCCCGGAACCTTGCATTTTGGGTCCCGGTTTGCTACAATCCCACCAGAACCCATTGCAATCCCATAGAAGGAGACGCTATGAAGCAAACAAACAACTGCGGCCCGGAACAGGGCTGCGCCTACCGGACCACCATCGGCGGCCAGGCCCTCATCGAGGGCATCCTCATGCGGGGGCCGGAGCGGCAGGCCATCGTGGTGCGGAACCAGGAGGGGGGGCTGGAGATCAAGGACCAGGCCCTCAAGCTGCCCAAGGACCGCTATCCCATCCTGGGCGTGCCCTTTCTCCGGGGAGTGGTGAACTTCCTGGCCTCCATGGTGGAGGGGGTGAAGGCCCTGATGTGGTCGGCAGAGTTCTTTCCCGAGGAGGAGGGGAGCGAGCCTTCCCGCCTGGAGCGCTGGATGGACCGGCACTTCAGCAGCGAGACGGTGATGAAGCTCATCATCGGCATCTCGGTGGTGACGGGCATCGCCTTTGCCCTGGGCCTGTTCGTGGTCCTGCCCACCCTGGCCACCACCGCCCTGCTGTACTTTTTCCCGGAAGCCCCCATGTGGCTGCGGAACGTGCTGGAGGGCGTGGTCAAGCTGGTGATCTTTTTCCTCTACCTGTTTTTGTGCTCCAAGCTCAAGGACATCCACCGGACCTTCCAGTACCACGGGGCGGAACACAAGACCATCTTCTGCTACGAGCGGGGCCTGCCCCTGACGGTGGAGAACGCCCGGGCCATGCCCCGGCACCATCCCCGCTGCGGCACCAGCTTCCTGTTCGTGGTCATCGTGGTGGCGGTGCTGGCCTCGTCGGTGGTCTTTGCCCTGCCCGCCGTGCGGGCGGTGGCGGCCAACCCGCTGGTGCGGATCCTGCTGCACCTGGCCCTGCTGCCGGCGGTGGTGGCGGTGACCTATGAGATCAACCGCTTCATCGGCCGCCACGACAACCCGGTCACCCGCTTCCTGTCGGCGCCGGGGATGTGGATGCAGAACTTTACCACCTTTGAACCGGACGACACCATGCTGGAAGTGGCCATCGAGGCCCTGACCCGGGTGCTGCCCAAAGAGAAGGGAGCCGACGCCTGGTGACCGGCGCCGGAGAGAAACCGATCGGGGGGAGAATGCGTGACGATCACGTACCATGATTTATTTGCAACGATACGAAAAGCCTTGCAGGCCGCCGGCGTAGAGGCGGCCCAGCTGGAGACCCGGGAGATCCTGTGCGTGGCCTCCGGCAAGACCGGGGAGGAGCTGTACCGGGACTTCTCCCTCTACACCACCGACGCCATCGCCGAGCGGAGCCTGGCCCTGCTGGCCCGGCGGGAGAAGGGGGAACCCATCGCCTATCTGGTGGGGGAGTGGTCCTTCTGCGGCCTGCCCTTCGACGTCTCGCCGGCGGCCCTCATCCCCCGGGTGGACACGGAGATGCTGGCCCAGCTGGCGGTGAACCGGCTGGAAGCCGTGCCCGGCCACAGCCGGGTGCTGGACCTGTGCGCCGGCACCGGCTGCGTGGGCCTCACGGCGGCTGCCCAGGTCAAGACCGCCCGGGCGGTGCTGGTGGACCTGTCCGACGGGGCCTTGGACCTGTGCAAGCGCAACATCCGCCGCCACCGGCTCACCGGCCGGGCGGTCTATCTGAAAGGGGATGCCCTCCAGCCCCCCAGCCATGCCTTGGGGCAGTTTGACGTGCTGGTGTGCAACCCGCCCTACATCGCCACCGGGGACCTGGACGGCCTGGACGCCTCGGTGAAGGACTTTGAACCCCTCATGGCCCTGGACGGGGGAGAGGACGGCCTGGACTTCTACCGGGCCGTGACCACCCTCTGGAAGCCGGCCATCAAGCCCGGCGGCCACCTGCTGTATGAGGTGGGCATCGGCCAGGCCGAGGACGTGGCCTGGCTGCTGGTCCGGGCCGGCTATGAAAACATCCGCATCACCCGGGACACCGGGGGCATCGACCGGGTGGTGGAGGGGCAGCGTCCCCTGGAGCCGCCGGAAAGCGAGGAGGAAGGCTGACAATGGCAGAAAAGAAGAAGACGATCGACCCCGTGGCCCCGGCTGCGGACAAGAAAAAGGCCCTGGAGACCGCCATGGCCCAGATCGAGCGGACCTATGGCAAAGGCTCCATCATGCGCCTGGGGACCAACAGCCGGGTGATGGTGGAGAGCATCCACACCGGCTCCCTGGCCCTGGACATCGCCCTGGGCATCGGCGGCGTGCCCCGGGGGCGGATCGTGGAGATCTACGGGCCGGAGTCCTCGGGCAAGACCACCCTGGCCCTGCACATCGTGGCCGAGGCCCAGAAGCAGGGGGGCGAGGCGGCCTTCATCGACGCCGAGCACGCCCTGGACCCCACCTATGCCCGCGCCCTGGGGGTGGACATCGACAACCTGCTCATCTCCCAGCCGGATACCGGCGAGCAGGGGCTGGAGATCTGCGAGGCCCTGGTGCGCTCCGGCGCACTGGACGTGATCGTGGTGGACTCGGTGGCCGCTCTGGTGCCCCGGGCAGAGATCGAGGGCGACATGGGCGACGCCCATGTGGGCCTGCTGG
The DNA here is from genome assembly GCA_934597725.1 of uncultured Eubacteriales bacterium. Lineage (GTDB taxonomy): Bacteria > Bacillota > Clostridia > Oscillospirales > Oscillospiraceae > Evtepia. The sequence continues at coordinate 13,046 of CAKTSK010000002.1, read as the reverse complement.
CCCGCCTCATGAGCCAGGCCCTGCGGAAGCTGGCCGGGGCCATCGCCAAGACCAACTGCGTGGTCATCTTCATCAACCAGCTGCGGGAAAAGGTGGGCGTGGTCTACGGCAACCCCGAGGTGACCACAGGCGGCCGGGCCTTGAAGTTCTATTCCTCCGTGCGGATGGAAGTGCGCCGGGTGGAGGCCATCAAGTCCGGCACCGAGATCATCGGCAACCGCACCCGGGCCAAGGTGGTCAAGAACAAGGTCGCCCCCCCTTTCCGGGAGGCGGAATTTGACATCATGTACGGCGAGGGCATCTCCAAGTATGGCGAGCTGGTGGATCTGGCCGTGAAGCTGGACATCATCCAGAAAAGCGGCTCCTGGTTCTCCATGGGCGAGGAGCGCATCGGCCAGGGCAAGGACGCGGTGAAGCAGTTCCTGCGCAACAACCCGGACGTGTGCGCCGGGATCGAGGAGGAGATCCGAAAGAACTCCTTCCAGCTGCTCTCCAGCCAGGCCCAGGTGGCCGCCCGCGCCGCCGGACGGGCCCCCCAGGAGCCGCCTGCGGCTCCCGCTGCGGCCCCCGCTGCCGATCCCCGGGCCATCGACGTGAGCGCCGACGACTTCGACGACGATGAGGATTGAGAAGCTGCTGCCCCCCGCCCAGCCGGGCCGTCCGTGGACGGTGGCCCTGGAGGGGGGCAAGACCCTGCGGGTGCCCGAGGGGACCGTGGTGTCCTTCTCTCTCTACACGGGGCAGACCCTGGAGGAGGCCGACGTGCAGGCCCTGCAAGAGGCCGCCTTCCTTGCGTCCCTGCGGGAGAACACGGCCCGGCAGCTCTCCCAGCGCCTGCTCTCCACCGGGCAGGTCAGCCGGAAGCTCCAAAAGGCCGGGGCCACCGAGGCCCAGGCGGCGGAGATCGTGGCCTGGGCCGTGGACATCGGCCTGCTCAACGACGCGGACTATGCCAAAGCCCTGGCCCGGCACTACCAGGCCAGGGGCTACGGCCTGTATAAAATCAAAGACGAATTGTACCGCCGCCAGGTCCCGCGCGCCTGCTGGGACGAGGCGCTGGACGGGCTGGAAGACCCCAGCGAGGCCATCGACGCCTTTCTGGCCCGGCGCGTCCAGGACCCAGCGGACCCCAAGCAGCTGAAAAAAGCCTCAGACGCCCTGGTGCGCCGGGGCTTTTCCTGGCGTCAGGTGGCCGACGGGGTGGACCGCCTGCGGCGGGACCTGTGACGGCGGACACAAAAGGAGACAAGCATGAAAGTAGGATTCATTTCCCTGGGCTGTGCCAAGAACCAGGTCAACTGCGAGCAGATGATCTGGCAGACCTACGAGGCCGGCTACGAGGTGGCCCTGGGGGCCGAGGACTGTGACGTGGCGGTGGTGAACACCTGCGGCTTTCTGGAGGAAGCCCGCCAGGAGGCCCTGGCGGAGATCGACGCCCTGGCCCAGGCCAAGGCGGATGGCCGGCTGCAAAAGATCCTGGTCACCGGCTGCATGGCCCAGTGGTGGAAAGACCAGATCCAGGAACGCTGTCCCCAGGCCGACGGCTTTGTGGGCGTGGGCGGCTATGAGGACATCGCCCAGGTCATCGGCCAGTGCCTGAACGGGGAACGCCCCGCCCACTTCGGCGACATCGACGCCCCGGTGCCCGAGACCGACCGGGTGGTCTGCACCTCCGACCACTGGGCCTGGCTGCGGATCGCCGAGGGCTGCGACAACCGCTGTGCGTACTGCATCATCCCCTACATCCGGGGCAAGTTCCGCAGCCGCCCGGAGGAGGCCATCCTGGCCGAGGCGGCCGAGCTGGCCCAGGCGGGGATGAAGGAGCTGATCGTGGTGGCCCAGGACATCACCCGCTATGGCCTGGACCTCTACGGCCAGCGGACCCTGGCCCGGCTGCTGCCCAAGCTGTGCGCCATCGAGGGCATCCAGTGGGTCCGGCTGCACTACCTCTATCCCGACGAGATCACCGACGAGCTGATCGACGTCATCGCCAACGAGCCAAAGATCGTCAAATACCTGGATATTCCGATCCAGCACATCAGCGACCGGGTCCTCAGGTCCATGCACCGCCGGGGGACCGGCCAGGAGATCCGCGCCCTGTTCGACAAGCTGCGCGAGAAGATCCCCGGCCTGGTCCTGCGGACCAGCCTCATCGCGGGCTTCCCCGGCGAGACCGAGGAGGAGTTCGAGGAGCTGTGCGAGTTCCTCCTGGCCTATCAGATCGAGCGGGCCGGGGTCTTTGCCTACTCCCCCGAGCCGGGCAGCCCCGCCGCGTCCTTCCCCGACCAGGTGGATGAGGACGTGAAGCGCCGCCGGGTGGAGCTGCTCACCGACCTGCAATTACGGGTGGGCGACCGGTTCTGTCAGGCCCAGGTGGGCAAGACCCTCACCGTGCTCTGCGAGGGCTACGACGACGAGACCGAGCTGTTCTATGGCCGCAGCCAGTACGACTCCCCGGAGATCGACGGCGTGGTCCACTTTGAGGGAGAAGAGGGGGGCGTGGCCCCCGGTGGCTTCTACCCGGTGAAGATCACCAACGCTTACGACGGCGAGCTGATCGGCGTCATCGACCAGGAGGAGGAAGCATGAATACCGCAAACAAACTGACCCTGCTCCGGGTGGTGATGATCCCGGTGTTCCTGGTGCTGCTCTACCAGGACTTCGCCGGCCACCTGTGGGCCGCCCTGGCCGTGTTCGTGCTGGCCAGCATCACCGACTTTGTGGACGGCTATGTGGCCCGGCACTACAACCAGATCACCGACTTCGGCAAGTTCATGGACCCCCTGGCCGACAAGCTGCTGGTGATGTCCGCCATGGCCTGGTTCGTGGAGGCGGACTGGATGCCCGCCTGGGCCTTCTTCCTGGTCATTGCCCGGGAGCTGGCCGTCACCGGCCTGCGGCTGGTGGCCGTGGAGCAGGGGCGGGTGATCGCCGCCGGCAAGTCCGGCAAGGTCAAGACCGCCTCCACCATGGTGGGCATCTGCCTCATGCTGGCCTTCCCCCAGCCCACCCTGCGCCTGGTGTGCGTGGCGGTGATCCTGGTGACCACGGTCTACTCCGGCGTGGAGTATTTCGTCCAGAACAAGGACGTGCTGCGGAAGGGTTCCTTCTGAGCAGCGCGCACAGAAGGGGGTGGCGCCGTGCTGGTCTACCTGGCCGCCCTGGACAGCCCGGAGGACCGGGATGTCTTTCAGCGCCTGTATACCCGCTACCGGGGCCTGATGTTTCGGGTGGCCCGGCAGATCCTGCACAACGACCAGGACGCGGAAGACGCAGTCCACAACGCCTTTTTGGCGCTGGTGGACCATGTGCAAAAAATTTCTGACCCGGACAGTCCAAAAACCAGGGCCTTCGTCGTTACGATTGTAGAGCACAAGGCCATCGACCTCTACCGCCAGAAGGCCCGCCGCCCCACCCAGGAGCTCTGGGAGGAGGCCCAGGGCATCGCGGTGCCCTACGACGGGGACGACGGCCTGGCCCGGTGCATCCTGGCCCTGCCGGCCCGGTACCGGGACTGGATCTTGCTCAAGTACGACCAGGGCTACAGCACCAAGGAGCTGGCCCGGCTGCTGGGCCTGTCGATGGACGCGGCCTATAAGCTGGACCGCCGGGCCAAGGAAAAGCTGGAAGCCCTGTGCCGAGAGGAGGGGTTGCTATGATCTCTGAGGAAGCCCTGGCACGGGCGGCCCGGGAGGCTGGCCGCGCCCTGGCCGACGGCTTGCCCGCCCCGGCGGAATGCCAACACACCTTTTCCCCGGCCTTTGAAGAGAAGATGGACCGCCTGCTGCGCCGCCGCCGGCGGCGGCAGAGGTGGTACCGGGGGCTGCGGCAGGCAGCCTGCTTCCTGGCGGCGGTGGCCTTGGGCGGGGCGATCTTCCTGGGCACCAATGCCCAGGCCCAGCAGCCCATCCCGGCCTGGACCTGGCAGGAAGTGGAGGACGGCTATGAGTATTCCCATCAGGGCACGGTCACCGCGCCCTGGAGGATGGTGCCCTATCAGATCACGGTACCCGAGGGCTACCGGCTGGATGAGGATGCCTTTGAGACCCGTGATCTGGAGGATTATGTATCGGAGTGCTATGTGAGCCAAGCGGGCGACAGGCTCTTGTTCAGCTACATCTATGGCACCCAGCGCCGGAAGGACACCAGATTTTTTGCCTCAAAAGAGTTGGAGCAGAAGACAGTGGAGATCCACGGCAACCCCGGGGAACTCTATCTGTCCCCAGACCCAACGGCCCCCAGCCACCTGTTCTGGGTGGACCAGAACACCGATGCGCTGCTCATGGTGACGGCGGTGGGGGAGGAGGGCCGGCTGGTTGCCTTGGCAGAGAGCGTGACATCTTCTTAGCCACAAAATAAAAATTAAAAAAATTATTTTTTGGTGTCCAAAATCACCCCTCTAGTTCGTTATGTATTATAGAACGGCTTGGGGGTGATTTTTTATATGTACTTAAAGAAAAAAGCATTCATGGGAGGTGATAGAGAGTAAGTTGTAAAATTTAGAAAAAACGTGATACATAAGGCATAGTGGTTTTATAAAATCTTTGCCTGCACCTTTGAGATGCTAGAAAGCATTTTTACCTTCGGTTTGATGCTCCTGTGAATGTTTCTGGTACAATTGCCAGAGCAAGATAAAAAGTTTTCGTGCCTGTGTCACAAAACGCGCGCTTGATTCGTTACTAAGAGAGAAGGGCCGCGAGGGGCCGCGCCGCCCCACGCCCCGGACAACAAGAAAGGAGACACGACGATGAAACAGAAACACAGAATGGCGTCCCTGCTGGCCGCTGCCCTGCTGCTGGCTCTCTGCGCGGGCTGCGGCGCGGACCAGACCGCCGCCCCGGCGGACCCGCCCAAAGGGGAAACGGTGACCACCACGGACTACACCCTCTCCCTCCCCGAGGGCTTCACCGCCCAGGAGAAGGAGGACGGCACGGTGACCCTCCTCCTGGACGGCAAAGAGGTGGGCGGGGTGACCACCCTCTCCTTTGCCAACGCGGCGGACCTGCTGACCATGGATGTGAACAGCGAGAGCGGCCGGGACACCACGGAGAAGCTGGTTCAGATGATCGCCCCGGAGGAGGATATGGCCTCTATGCTGAGTTTGCAGAAGGATAGTATTCTGCTCTCTCTGGCACCCGATCGCCCGGAGGGGGCGGAGGAAGAGGTTCTGCATCAGCTCTTCCCCCAGGGGGATCGGCTCTATGACCTCTTCTTCCAGCGCAGTCAGGTGACGGAGGAGCAGCAGCAGGGTTTGGCGGATGGGTTTGCGCTGAACGAGAAGCCTGCGGCCTGAGTTGGGCAGGGGGAATTGGCGTGGTGCGGGGGATGGGGAGAGACGCACGGGCCTGCCGCGTCGATTCCCCCTGCGGTTTTTGGCCGCTGTCCCCCTTTTACGCAAAGGGGGCTTTGGGGGGACCTTTTCCTTGACAGAGGTGCTGCGGTGTGATACGATGTCGGTGAAGTTGGCATAATGCAGAAAATGAACTTCTAACAACCTTGTTCTGTTGTGCAAAAAAACGGAACGAAGCTGGTGAAAAAGGATCGTATCGCGGCTCGCTTTCTGGCCGCGGCATGAGGGACGGCCCCGTTTGGGGACGGACGGAAAAGGAGGGACGAGATGTTTGTAGAAGGGTTTTGAAGCGGTCTGGGTATGGCGATCCTGGATCTGCTTGTGCGGTCCTATGGCGTGTTGTTCTGGTTCTGGCCGCTGTTGTTTGTGACCCAGCTGGTCCGGGCCATCCATCGCTATCCCCACCGGGAGGAGGCCCCCGGGGCCTATCGGAGGAGCGTGGCGCTGGCGACGCTGGGGCTGGCGGTCATGGCGCTGCTGCCCCTGGCCGTGGCCTATCGGGCCGGGGCTTTTTTCTGAGGGCCGGGAACAAACTGCTGCAAAAGCGCTTGGGGAGACCCGGGCGCTTTTTGCTTGACAGGGGGGGCGGGGCGTGGTAAGATGTTGGCAACATCGACAGGATGGACAAGTTCATCTCGCGAGGAACGGGAAGAGTACCGCCGCAGAACCGGACAGAGAGGGGAGGCCACCGACTGCAAGCCGCCCTGCGGGGAGCGGCGGGAACGTGCGCCCGGGAGCGAGGGGGATGCAGACGCCCCCCGGTTCGGCCCCGTTACCGGCCCCTTTGAGTGAGAAACAAGAGTGGAACCGCGGTACGCCCTATCGCCTCTTGACCCCCCGGCGGGTCGGGAGGCGTTTTTTGCTGCCTTCCGGTCCTTTTGGCACAGGCGGGGCATAGCATAGGGCGTACTTTTTCGGAAAATTTGTGAGGTGACCGGAATCCATGTTTCATTTGAACGAGACGTTAGCGGCCTATCAGGCCCGCGACCCGGCGGCCCGGAGCAAGCTGGAGGTCTTTCTCCTCTACCCCGGCGTCCACGCCACCCTCTACCACCAGGCGGCCCACTTCTGTTACTGCCATAAGATGAAGTTCCTGGCCCGGACCATTTCCCAGTGGAGCCGCTTCTGGACGGGCATCGAGATCCACCCCGGGGCCAAGCTCGGCCGCCGTCTGGTCATCGACCACGGCATGGGCATCGTCATCGGCGAGACCGCCGAGGTGGGCAACGACTGCCTCATCTACCACGGCGTCACCCTGGGCGGCACCGGCAAGGACCAGGGCAAGCGCCACCCCACCATCGGCAACAACGTGCTCCTCTCCACCGGCTCCAAGGTCCTGGGGCCCTTCAAGGTGGGCGACGGAGCCCGCATCGCCGCCAACGCGGTGGTCCTCAAGGAGATCCCCGAAAACGCCACCGCCGTGGGCGTCCCCGCCCGGGTGGTCCGCATCGCCGGGGAAAAGACCAACTTCGTGGGCAACGTGGACCAGGTCAGCGTGACCGACCCCGTGCAGAAGGAGCTGGAAGCCCTCAACGCCCGCCTGACTTGGCTGGAAAAATATATCGACCGGAAACACCAGGAAGAAACCAGGAAGGAGAACCAACATGAAGCTGTTTAACACCATGACCCGTCAGAAGGAGGAGTTCGTGCCCCTCACCCCCGGCGAGGTGAAGATGTATTGCTGCGGCCCCACGGTGTATAATTTCATCCACGTGGGCAACGCCCGCCCCATGATCCTCTTTGACGTGCTGCGCCGCTATCTGGAGTACCGGGGCAGCAAGGTGACCTTCGTCCAGAACTTCACCGATGTGGACGACAAGATCATCAAGCGCGCCAACGAGGAGGGCGCCACCTCCCAGGAGATCTCGGAGAAGTACATCGAGGAATACTTCAAGGATGCCCACGGCCTGGGCGTCCGGGACGCCACCATCCACCCCAAGGCCACCGAGAACATCCCCCAGATCATCGAGCTGGTCCAGACCCTCATCGACAAGGGCTATGCCTACGCGGCGGGCGGCGACGTCTACTACCGCACCAAGAAGTTTGCCGACTACGGCAAGCTCTCCCACCAGCCCATCGAGGACCTGCAGGCCGGGGCCCGCATCGACGTGAACGACGTGAAGGAAGATCCCCTGGACTTCGCCCTCTGGAAGGCCGCCAAGCCCGGCGAGCCTTATTGGGATTCCCCCTGGGGCCAGGGCCGTCCCGGCTGGCACATCGAGTGCTCGGCCATGTCCAACCGCTACCTGGGCAAGACCATCGACATCCACTGCGGCGGCGAGGACCTGCAGTTCCCCCACCACGAGAACGAGATCGCCCAGTCTGAGGCCGCCAACGGCTGCAAGTTCGTCAACTACTGGCTCCACAACGGCTTTTTGAACATCGACAACCAGAAGATGTCCAAGTCCCTGGGCAACTTCTTCACCGTCCGGGAGGCCGCCGAGGCCTATGGCTATGAGGCCGTGCGCTTCTTCATGCTCTCGGCCCAGTACCGCTCCCCCCTGAACTACTCCCGGGATTCCCTCATCATGGCCCAGAACTCCCTGGACCGCCTCTACACCGCCGAGAGCAACCTGGAGTTCCTGGTGAAGAACGGGGCCGACGGGGACCTGACCGCCGAGGAGAAGGCGTTTACCGACACCTTCGACAGCTACCGGCAGAAGTTCGACGACGCCATGGACGACGACCTGAACACCGCCGACGCCGTCAGCGTCATCTTCGAGCTGGTCCGGGCCATCAACATCGCCGTGGAAAAGACCCCCACCAAGGCCCTGGCCCAGGCCTGCCTGACCATGCTCCACGAGTTCACCGAGGTCCTGGGGCTGCTCTACAGCAGAAAGGACCAGGCCGACGACGGCCTGAGCGAAAAGGTCGAGGCCATGATCCAGGCCCGGCAGGAGGCCCGGAAGGCCAAGAACTTCGCCGAGGCCGACCGCATCCGGGACGAACTGAAGGCCATGGGCATCACCCTCATGGACACCCCCCAGGGGGTCAAGTGGTCCAAGGACTGACACACCACACAGACGCATTGGAGCCGGGCCTTCTGGCCCGGCTTTTTTGCCGCAGACAGAGAGGAGACGTACCATGAAATGGAATGACACAGTGCGCCGCTGGGCCGCCGCCCTGCTGCTGGTGGCCGGGAGCCTGGCGCTGGTGGGCTGCACCGGCAGCGGCAGCCAGCCGTCGGTGGACCTGGGCGAGGTAGACATCAGCCAGTTCCGCACGGAACAGCCCTATGTAGAGCTCAACGGCAACCAGCCCGCCTTTAGCGACAAGGAAAAGAAGAACACCGAGGCCTTTGAGACCTACAGCAGCCTGGACAGCCTGGGGCGCTGCGGGGTGGCCCAGGCCAACCTCTGCCGGGAGCTGATGCCCACCGAGCCCCGGGGAGAGATCGGCCAGGTCAAGCCCGCCGGGTGGCACACGGTCAAGTATGACTGGGTGGACGGCAAGTATCTGTATAACCGCTGCCACCTCATCGGCTTCCAGCTGGCCGGGGAGAACGCCAACGAGAAGAACCTCACCACCGGCACCCGCTTTATGAACACCCAGGGGATGCTGCCCTTTGAGAACCAGGTGGCGGACTACATCAAGCAGACGGACAACCATGTGCTCTACCGGGTCACGCCCGTCTACGAAGGGTCCGATCTGGTGTCCTGGGGCATCCAGATGGAGGCCTACAGCGTGGAGGACAACGGCGCAGGGGTCTGCTTCAACGTGCTGTGCTTCAACGCCGAGCCGGGGGTGGGCATCGACTACGCCACCGGCGACTCCTGGGCCGACCCCACCGTGGGCACGGAGGCGACATCCTATACCTCCTCCAGCCAGGAAGGGGAGACCCTGACCACCTATGTTCTCAACACAGGCTCGAAGAAGTTCCACCGGCCCGACTGCGCCGGGGCGGCGCGGATCTCGGCGGGCAACCGCCAGGAGAGCACCGCCTCCCGCCAGGACCTGCTGGACCAGGGCTACAGCCCTTGCGGGACCTGCAAACCTTAACAGAACAACAACACCGCCCTCTGCCGCTGGCCTGGCAGAGGGCGGTGTTGTGTTATCGTTTCTTCCGGGTCCCTGGCCGGGCAGAGCCTTTGGCCGGGGGCTTTTGCCGCTGAGGCCGGGCGGTTTTTGCACCCCTGGCGGCGCTGCTCTTGGCAGCGGACTTGCCGGCGGCGCTGCCCTTGGCGGGAGATTTGCTGCTGCCCTTGGCGGGGGCTTTGCCGCCGGCCGGGCGGCTGGGCCGCAGCAGGCAGTCGGGGCCGTAGCCGATGAGATCTTCCCGGCCGGCCTTGTGGAGGGCCTCCATGATCAGCCGCCGCTTCTCCGGGCGCTTCCATTGCAGCAGGGCCCGCTGGAGTTCCTTTTCGTGGGGGGACTTGGGCACATAGATAGGCTCCATGGTCCGGGGGTCCAGGCCGGTGTAATACATGCAGGTGGAGAGGGTCCCCGGGGTGGGGTAGAAGTCCTGGACCTGCTCCGGCTGACGGCCGGTCTTGTTGATCCACTGGGCCATGGCGATGGCATCGTTCAGGGTGCTGCCCGGATGGGAGGACATGAGATAGGGGACCAGATACTGGTTCTTGCCGTACTTCTGGTTCAGGCGCTGGTACTTGTCCCGGAATTTCTCATAGGTCTGGATGTGGGGCTTGCCCATGGCGTCCAGCACATGGCCCACGCAGTGCTCCGGGGCCACCTTCAGCTGGCCGCTGATGTGGTGCTTGACCAGGTCGGCAAAGAATTCGCCGTTTTTGTCCTGGAGCAGGTAGTCGAAGCGGATGCCCGAGCGGATGAAGATCTTCTTGACGCCGGGGATCTGCCGCAGCTTCCGCAGCAGCTGGAGATAGTCGCTGTGGTCGGCGTCCAGGTTGGGGCAGGGGGTGGGGGCCAGACAGTCCCGGTTCTTGCACAGGCCGTGCTTGAGCTGCTTTTTGCAGGAGGGCCGGCGGAAGTTGGCCGTGGGGCCGCCCACGTCGTGGATGTAGCCCTTGAAGCCCGGGTGCTGGGTCAGGGCGGTGACCTCCCGGAGAATGCTCTCGTGGCTGCGGGAGGTGATCATCCGCCCCTGGTGAAAGGCCAGGGAGCAGAACTTACAGGCCCCGAAGCACCCCCGGTTGTGGGTGACGGAGAAGCGGACCTCCTCAATGGCCGGCACGCCGCCCATGCTGTCGTAGATGGGGTGAGGCTCCCGCTGGTAGGGCAGCTCGGCCACGGCGTCCAGCTCCTGGGTGTTCAGGGGCATGGCGGGCGGGTTGGCGATGAGATACCGGTCCCCGTGGGGCTGGATGACCGCCCGGCCCCGGACGGGGTCGTGCTCGTCGTACTCCACCAGGTTGGCGGCGGCATAGGCCCGCTTGTCCCGGCGGACCTCCTCGAAGGAGGCCACCGTGAGGGACGGGAAGGCACAGACGGCGGGGTCTTTGGCCAGGTAGCAGGTCCCCCGCACCTGGGTGATCTCCGCTACCGGGGTCCCGGCGGCCAGGAGGGCGGCGATCTGCCGGGTGGCCCGCTCGCCCATGCCGTAGGTGAGCAGGTCGGCCTGGGCGTCCAGCAGGATGGACCGGCGCACCCCGTCGTCCCAGTAGTCGTAGTGGGCAAAGCGCCGCAGGGAGGCTTCCAGCCCGCCGATGACGATGGGGATGTCGCCGTAGACCTCCCGGATCTTGTTGGCGTAGACGATGGTGGCCCGGTCCGGCCGCAGCCCGGCCCGGCGGCCGGGGGAGTAGGCGTCGTCGTGGCGGCGCTTCCGAGCGGCGGTGTAGTGGGCCACCATGGAGTCGATGTTGCCGCCGTTGATAAAGACGCCGTACCGGGGCCGGCCCAGGGCGGTGAAGGCCTCCGGGTCCCGCCAGTCGGGCTGGGCCAGGATGGCCACCCGATAGCCCTCGGCCTCCAGCACCCGGCTGATGATGGCGGTGCCGAAGGAGGGGTGGTCCACATAGGCGTCGCCGGTGATGAGGAGGAAGTCGTAGTAATACCAGCCCCGCTGGATCAGGTCCTCCCGGCTGATGGGCAGAAAATCATGGTCCTTGTTCAAAGCAATGCTCCCTGGCTGTCATAGCCGATGTACTTTTCCATTTCGTACAGGGCCCCGTAGGCCCCGCTGACGGTGCCGGTGCGGCGGAAGCCGTATTTCTCATAGAAGGACAGGGCCGCGTCGTTGACCTCGGAGCAGGACAGCTTCAGGCAGTCCCGGCCCTGGGGCCGGTACAGGCTGACGGCCTTGCCGATGAGCTGCACCCCCACGCCCTTGTGGCGCTGCTCGGGGGTCAGGTAGAGGAAGGAGACATAGCCCTTCTTTTCCTGGGCGCTGCGCTGGGGGTCCAGCTGCAGGATGCCCGCCCGCTGGTCGCCCGCCATGGCGACGGTCAGGTTCTGGGGGGCCTCCTCCCAGCTGCGGCAGGCGTCGGAGAGGAAGGACAGGCTGTCGCAGCGGTCCAGGCAGCCGTAGATGCTCAGCCAGGCGTCCTCCCGGCAGGTGCGGTAGAAGTCCCGGTCGGCCTCCTTGGACAGGTCCAGGGTGTCGAACCAGAGGTTCACGTCGGCCAGCCGGTCGCCCTTCTTCCACCAGTGCTGCTGGGCCAGGGTGGAGATCTCCGGGGTCAGGTGGCTGTTGTCGTCGGTGTAGACCACGCGGACCTGGCCGTCCTCGATCTCCAGCAGGGTCACGGCGGTGTTGTCGCTGTGGCCCATCTTTTTCATCTCCGACAGGCCGATGCCCAGAAATTCGGCCACGGTGTTGCGGATGAGGGTGCCGTGGGCAAAGACAGCCACGGTCTGGCCGGGGTGGTGGGCGGCGATGTCCAGGATGGCGGCGGTGCCCCGCTGGCGCACCTCGGGAAAACTCTCGCCGCCGGGGGCCCGGAAGTCCGGGGAGGTGGCGGAGAAGAGGGCCATTCGGTCGTGGTCGCGGCGGTCGACACCTGCCCAGGAGCGGTCCTCCCACTGGCCCATGCTGACCTCCCGCAGGTCGGCCCGGGTGTGCAGGGGCAGGCCCTTGGGGCCGCAGATGGCCTGGGCGGTGGTCATGGTGCGGAAGAGGTCGCTGGAATACACGGCGTCGATGGCGACGGAGGCGAAGCGCGCCTCCAGGGCTTTGATCTGCCGGTAGCCGTTGTCGGTGATGAGGCTGTTATATTGGCCGTGGATGCGGCGGTACAGGTTGCCCTCCGCCTCGGCGTGTCGAATGAGGTACAATGTTGTCATGCTCTGGTCTCCCCTTCGAGAAAATGATCACTGAGAATAAAATGCAATTTTATATTATAAAGGAAGGGACAAATTTTAGCAACGCATTTTCCATCAAAGAGGGGAAGACTAACCTCGTCTGTCTCAGACAAATTCACGGAAAGGAGGTGAGGCCATGTCTGCCCGTCCTTTTTGTGCCGGTCTGGCCATGGGTGCGGCGGCAGGGATCTGCCTGGGGATGCAGATGAAGGCCCGGGAGCGGGCCATCCGCCGGGGCATCCACCGCACGGCGCGCCGCATGGAAGATGCCTTTGACACCATGATCCGCTGACGTTTTTGCGCCTCCGAAAAAAAGTTTGATTTTTTTCAAAATTATGCTTGACAAAAGCGCCCCCGTCTGATAATATAAGTCTTGCCTCAAGCGAGAGGCGAAAAGAACACGGGGGTATAGCTCAGCTGGGAGAGCGCTTGAATGGCATTCAAGAGGTCAGCGGTTCGATCCCGCTTATCTCCACCA
>CAKTSK010000001.1 GCA_934597725.1 uncultured Eubacteriales bacterium | reverse complement strand
CCGAGGAGATGGAGGGGGCAGGAAACTTTGCCGTGCCCCTGGTGGCCGAAGCCGGTGCAGGCCGCAGCTGGGCCGACGCCAAGGGATAAGAGACAGGAGCCGCTATGAAACGACCGACCATCGTCCCCATGGACCGTTCCCACCTGGCCGGGGTGGCCGCCTTGGAGCGGCTGTGTTTTTCCCAGCCCTGGAACGAGGCCATGCTGGCCGAAGAACTGTATAATCCCACCGCCTCCTTCCTGGTGGCGGAGGGCGAGAACGGAGAGGTGCTGGGCTACGCGGGCCTGCATGTGGTCCTGGACGAGGGCTACATCGACAACGTGGCCGTCCGGCCGGACTGCCGCCGCCAGGGCATCGCCGACCGGCTGCTGGATACCTTCTGCCGCTTTGGGCAGGTCCACCTGGCCTTCCTGACCCTGGAGGTCCGGCCCTCCAACGCCGCCGCCGTGGCCCTGTATGAGAAGCACGGCTTCCGGGAGGCGGGCCGCCGGAAGGGATACTATGAGGACCCCACGGAGGATGCCCTGCTGCTCACCCGCACCTTCCGGCCGGAGGAGGGATGACCATGCAGCTGCGTCCTTTGCCGCCGGACCGGCTGCGCTGGCTCCACGAGACCGAGCTGCAGGAAGCCTTTCCCCCGGAAGAGCTCAAGCCCCTGGCCGCCATGGAGACCCTGGTCCGCCGGGGCGTCTATCACCCGGTGGGGGCCTGGGAGGGCCGGGAACTGGTGGGCTATCTCATGCTGTGGACCGGTCCGGTGACCGGCTATGTGCTGGTGGACTACCTGGGCGTGCCCGCCGCCCGGCGGAATCAGGGGCTGGGCGGGGCGATCCTGCGCCGGCTCCAGGCCGGCTGTCAGAGCCTGGATGGCATCCTGGTGGAGTCTGAGACCCCGCTGGGCGGCCCAACCGACGCCCTGCGCCGGCGGCGGCTGGGCTTTTACCAGCGCAGCGGGTTTGCCCCCCTGTCCTATGAATGTCTGCTGTTCGGGGTGCGCTACCGGACCTTCCTCTGCTCCCCCAATGGCCGGGGACGGGAGGACCAGGCCCAAGCGGCCCACCGGGCCATGTATACGGCCCAATTCCCCCCGGCGGTGCTCCGCCGGTCCGTTCAGATCCCCTGGGACCCTGCCGCCCCGCTGGCGGAAGGGATCTCCTGGGCGACCCAGACCGACCTCCCCGGCGGGGAGGAGAAAGAGGTGCGCGTATGATCCTTTTGGCAATCGAATCCTCCTGCGACGAGACGGCGGTGGCCCTGGTCCGGGACGGCCGCACGGTGCTGGCCGACTGCATCGCCTCCTCGGTGCAGATGCACAAGGCTTACGGCGGCGTGGTGCCGGAGATCGCCTCCCGGAAACACATTGAAGTCATCGCCCAGCTGGCCCAGCAGGCCCTGGACACCGCCGGCCTCACCCGCCGGGACATCGACGGTGTGGCGGTGACCTATGCCCCCGGCCTCATCGGCGCGGTGCTGGTGGGGGTGAGCTTTGCCAAGTCGGTGGCCTATGGGCTGGGGGTCCCGCTGATCCCGGTGCATCACGTCCGGGGCCACATCGCCGCCAACTACATCGCCCACCCGGACCTGGAACCCCCCTTCGTCTGCCTGTGTGTCTCCGGCGGCACGTCCCTGATCGTGGACGTGAAGGGCTACACAGACATGACCATCCTGGGCGGCACCCGGGACGACGCGGCGGGGGAGTGCTTTGACAAGATCGCCCGGGTCATGGGTTTAGGATATCCCGGCGGCGCGCCCCTGGACCGGGCGGCCCAGACGGGCAACGACCGGGCCTTCACGCTGCCCCGGGTCCACATCCCGGACGCCCCCCTGGACCTGTCCTTCTCGGGGCTCAAGACCGCCATGCTCAACCTCATCCACAACGCCCAGCAGAAGGGCGAGGAGCTGCCGGTGGCCGATCTGGCGGCGTCCTTCTCTGCGGCGGTCAGCGACGAGCTGGTGCCCCGGACCATGGCCGCTGCGGCCCAGACGGGCTACGGCAAGGTGGCCGTGGTGGGCGGCGTGGCGGCCAACTCCCGCATCCGCCGGGACCTGGAGACCGCCTGCCGGGCGCGGGGCATCACCCTCTACCTGCCGCCGCTGAAGCTGTGCGGGGACAACGGCAGCATGATCGGCAGCCAGGGCTACTATGAGTACCTGGCCGGCACCCGGGCCGGGTGGGACCTGAACGGCTTCGCCAACCGGGACATCTCCCAGCCCTATGGCCGGGGGTGAGTTGTGAACAAGTTTTCCACCAATGTGGAAAAGTCGGTGGAAAGTGTGCATAACTCTTTGTAGTATTTTTTCGAGTTTTGGAAAACCGTGGGGGAAAGAAGCCTTGAAAACCGGGCAGTCCGCCCCAGGGGACCAGTATACGGGGAGTATAGCAAAAAAGGCTTGACAAGGGCACGGCCCTGTGATAGAATATCATTTGCCAATTTATAAAAACTTCCCCTTGCTACTGTGGCTCAGTTGGTAGAGCAGCTGATTCGTAATCAGCAGGCCGCCGGTTCAAGTCCGGCCAGTAGCTCCAAGAAAGCCTCCGAACCGGTTGCGGTTTGGGGGCTTTTTTCTTGCAAGCATCGCTTGTTGCGGGACAGGGGTTCTGGCTTGACGGGAAGTGCAGCGGATGATACACTGGATAGGAATTTAGAGAAGCGTGAGGCCGTTTATGAACGATTTGCACAGTACCTTTTTGAGATTATTTCAGACCCGGATTATATTTTACAGGCCAATAAACCAAACACGGCATTCCTCCTCAAGCAGATCTGTGATGCGGACGAAAGGTTTGAGTTGATTTTAAGGCTTAAGGTGTGCAGTGACCCTGCGGGTTATAAGAATTCAGTGATCACCTTTCTTTGGATCGAGGAAAAGAAATGGAAAAAATATATCCGCAACAAGACGGTGCTTTACAAAAAAGAATGAGTTCGCTATAATAGACATAGAATGATATTGGTTATTTGAGGTGGAAATTTCGTGTCGCCACGCGCCGCATACCTTCGGGACATGGGCAAAAGAAATGCAGGGGAATGGCACGCCTGCCAGATAACCAGTCTTTGGGATGGGCTGTGGAAACACAGCCCATTTCCCATGGAATGGTTTTGCGCTTTACATTTGCTGCGGGCCTTTCGGCGCAAGACAGGTGCCGCGATGCCCCTTAAAGGCTGATTTGATGGCGGGAACAGGCGGCTGTCTGGTCCGTTTTCACATACAAGTAGGCGGCAGGAATAGGACAGATAGTCCTAAAAGAAGAGGGGAGGATAGGACCTTTGCTATCATTCTTTTGGTGATACCATGAAACTGAGAATTCGTGATCTGCGGGAGGACGCGGACCTGACCCAACAGCAGGTGGCCGCCGCCCTGCTGTGTGACCAGTCCCTGTATTCCAAATACGAGCGGGGCCTGCGAACGCTGCCCCTGGAGCTGGCGGTGAAGCTGGCGGATCTCTATCAGGTGTCTCTGGACTACCTGGTGGGGCGCAGCGACAGAAGACGATGATGCAGCCGCAGTAGAGAGGGTGACTCTCTGCTGCGGTCTTGTTTTTTCAGGGTGTCTCCAGACTGAGAGAAAGGGACGAGGATGATGGGAGAGATCTATGGATACGTCCGGGTGAGCACCCGGGACCAGAACGAGGACCGCCAGCTGCGGGCCCTGCGGGAACTGGCGATCCCGGAGCAGAACCTGTACCTGGACAAGCGCTCGGGCAAGGACTTCGCCCGCCCGGCTTACGGCCGGCTGGTGCGGCGGCTGAAAAAAGACGACCTGCTTTATGTCAAAAGCATCGATCGTCTGGGGCGCAATTATGGAGAGATCCAGGAGCAGTGGCGGCTGCTGACCAAGGAAAAGGGGGTGGACATCGTGGTGCTGGATATGCCCCTGCTGGACACCCGCCGGGGCAAGGACCTCATTGGGACCTTCCTCAGCGACATCGTGCTGCAGGTGCTCTCCTTTGTGGCCGAAAACGAGCGGGTGACCATCCGCCAGCGCCAGGCCGAGGGCATCGCCGCCGCCAAGGCCCGGGGGGTCCGCTTCGGGCGGCCGCCCATGCCCCTGCCGGAGAACTTCCCGGCCCAGTACCAGCGCTGGAAGCGGGGGGAGATCACCGGAAAGGCAGCGGCCCAGGCCTGCGGGATGCCTCTGTCCACCTTTTTCTATCGGGCGGCAGGGTACGAGGAAGGGGAACCGGTCTGAGGAGAGCGGGGTTCCAAAAATTATGTTTATCAAAAGGCAAGGGTCGTGCTGAAAAAGTACACATTGTTGTAATCATGAGAAAAATGTGTTATTTTTAATGCAGCGAGTTGCGTAGATGGAGGAATGAAACAAGAGAAGAAGAGACCGAGATGTGGGCGAGCAGGCCGAACGACGAACCTTTGGCATTGTCCAGAAGCTATTGGTGAGTATCCTGGTGCCGCTCTTCGTAGTCCTGTTGGTGACCACCATTTTTTTGGGACTCAGGGGCGGGAAGATCGTGACAGAACTCAAAAGCGGCGAGTTGGACGCGGCCACCCAGGCTGCGGCCGGACAGGTGGAAGCCTTTTTTGAGCAGTACCGCGGGGTTGCAGAAAGCCTCTCGGCCACACAGATCATCAAGAACGCCACGACCAGACCCATTGAGGGCGGGCTGAAAGCCTATGAACAACGGGACGTCCTGCTGGAACAGATGGCTCTGGTCCAGCAGCAGAACAAGGATCACGTGACCAACCTGTGGATCTGCAACTTCCAGACGGGAGAGATCCTTGCGTGTGACGGGAAGGTCCACGGCCCCCCGGAGCTGAAGTACACCGAGCGGGCTTGGTACCAGCCCCTCATGGAGGCCCAGGACACGGTGGCCACCGAAGCCTATGAAAGCGTCAACGACGGTCAGCGGGTGATCGCGCTGGTCAGCCCCGTGATGGTCAACGGCACCGTGAAGGGCGCGGTGGGCGTCAACCTATCGGCAGACCATGTCGGCGAGATCCTGTCCAAGATCGCTGTGGGTGACACCGGGTATATTGCCCTGTATGACAGGCATGGTGTGATCATGTATCACCCGAATGCGTCCATCGTTGGGGTGAAATACACCGAGGCCAATTACTCCGCGAACATGAACAACGCGATTGAGAACAAGCAGGAGACCTCTGCCACTCAGTATACCCGTGATGGGACGGATGTTTACTATGGCAGCGTAACCAACATCAGTAACTTGGGCTATACGATGATGGGAGTCATGCCCGAGGCGGAGTTCAACGCCCAGACCGCTGCCATCATGCGGGTCCTGATCATCGGTGTGGTGGTCTGCGGCGCCCTGTTGGCTGGGATCACCGTGGTCATTGCCCTGTCCATCACCCGCCCGATGAAGCGGCTGAACGACGTGGTGGGCCGGCTGGCCGACGGGGAACTGGACGTGGAAGTGGACGTGGACAGCCGGGATGAGGTCGGCGCCGTGGGCGCATCTGTGTCCCGGATCGTAGACCGGTTGAAAGAATATATCCTGTACATCAACGAGATCACAGACGTGCTCGGTCAGATCGGCAAGGGAAATCTGGTCTTTACCCTGCAGCATGAGTACGTCGGGGAGTTTGCCAAAGTCAAGGCAGCCCTGCTGGATATCCGGGCTACCCTCACCGAGACCTTGCTCTCCATCAGCCAGTCGGCCAATCAGGTCAACGCCGGGGCAGAGCAGATCGCCAGCGCCTCCCAGGCCCTGGCCCAGGGGGCCACAGAGCAGGCGTCTTCTGTCCAGGAGCTGTCTGCCACAGTGCAGGAGCTGTCCGGGAAAGCCACCGAGGAGGCCCAGATCGCCGTGGATGCCGGCCACGCCCTGGAGGAGATCAAGAACGAGGTCGACGAGAGCAACCGGCAGATGGACGAGATGCGTCAGGCCATGTCGGAGATCAGCACCCAGTCCTCCATCATCCGGGGCATCATCAAGACCATCGACGACATCGCCTTCCAGACCAATATCCTGGCCCTGAACGCCGCCGTGGAAGCCGCCCGGGCGGGCAGCGCCGGCAAGGGCTTTGCGGTGGTGGCCGACGAGGTCCGGGATCTGGCCGGCAAGTCGGCCGAGGCCGCCCGCAAGACCAACGAACTCATCGAAAACTCTGCCCGGGCCGTCGCGCACGGCGAGGAGATCACCCAGGCCACGGCAGCCTCCCTGTCTACAGTGGCCGAGGGCAGCCGGTCGGTGGTGGAGACCATCAACAACGTGGCCCTCTCCTATCAGGCCAAGGCAGAACAGCTCTCGGAGATCGCCCGGGGGATCGACCAGATCGCCACCGTGGTCCAGACCAACTCGGCCACCGCCGAGGAGAGCGCCGCCGCCAGCCAGGAGCTTTCCGGCCAGGCGGACATGATGAACCAGCAAGTGTCGCACTTCCGGTTGGACCGGGAGGACTTCACAATTTGACTCTGTCAAATGACTTGATGGACCTGCGGGAAGCTGCTGTACTTCCCCCTGTCCGAACCCAACCCTCAGGCGACCGCCGCCGGCTGAAAAGCCGGCGGCGGTCGTCGCATTTGGGGGGAGAAGGGGGGATCAGGTGACCGCCTGGTACTTCACCCGGTTTCCGTAAGCTGTGGACCGCAGCAGCCCCAGGGTCTCGAACTTGCGGACAAAGCTGCGGATGGTGGCGTAAGCCGCGTTGCCAAAGTCCTTTTCCAGCTGCTTGGTGGAGAAGGGGGCGCTGCCGTAGGCGGTGAGGACGAAGCGCCACAGGGCGGCTTCCTTTTCGGTGACCTTCCCCTGGGCCAAGGCGGCCTGGAAAGTCTCTGTGGCGGCGGGCGCGGGCAGGGCGGTTCCCAACTGGTGGTAGACCTGTTCGATAAAATAGACCAGGAAGGGCGTGACATCCAGCAGGCCGCTGATCTGCGCGTTCTGCTCGGTCAGGGTATAGGCGCGGTAATATTCCCGGCGGCTTTTCTCCACATATTCCGACAGCGGGACAAACAGGGCGGAGGAATACTGCTGCTGGACCAGATACCACAGGTGCAGCAGCCGGGCCATCCTGCCGTTGCCGTCGAACCAGGGGTGCAGATAGGCCAGATAGAAATGGAGCACGGCGGCTTTCAGCAGGTCGTTCATGGCAGACTCCTGGTGGACAAAGGCCACCAGATCCTCCAGATAGGCCGGCAGCTTCTGCCAGGGCAGACCGGTGTGCTCCACCTTGCTGCCCACGACATAGACGCTGTCGTGGCGGTAGCGGTGGCCGGGCAGCAGGCGGTCCTCCGGCGGCAGAAAGGCTCCGACGGTGAGGTCGTAGAGCAGGTGGAGATTCTCCTGGCTGATCTCGTTCCGGGGGTCTGCGATGAATTCAAGCCCCTTCTTCATGCCGTAGATGCGGTCCTCGCTCTCGCTGGCGGGGGCGTGGCCCAGCAGGATCTTCCGCACGCTGGCCCGGGCGGTGTCGATGTGTTCGATGGTGAAGGTGGATAGGATCTCCTCCTCCATGGCCCGGATGCCATAGGGCTGGCCGCTGTCCTGGGGGGTCAGCAGCACCTTGGCGGCGGACAGACGGACCTGGGCAACGCTGTCCAGATAGACCAGATTCCTGCCGGCAAAGTCTTTCAGGGGCAGGGGCCGGTAAAAGCCCTTTTGCAGCAGGGCGATAAACTCCCGGAGATCGGCCTGGGGATACCGGTAGGCCAATTTTTTCAGGTCAAGGATGTGTTTGTCGGCTAACATGCTGGTAAAAAGTGCGGCATCCATGGCATTCACCTCGTTATATTAGTAGGAGTAAATGATATCAATTAGTATCAGTATACCAGAGGAGCCGAGAAAAACAAGGCGTATCCCGTCAAACAAACATCCCCGCCATCTGCCCGGAGAGCAGACGGCGGGGGTGCGAGGGGGTCAGGTGGGCGCGCTGCCGGTGTAGAGCTGGTAGTAGCGTCCCTTCTTTTCCATCAGCTCCTCGTGGCTGCCCCGCTCGATGATCCGGCCCTGTTCCAGAACCATGATGCAGTCGGCGTTGCGCACGGTGGACAGCCGGTGGGCGATGACAAAGGTGGTCCGGCCATACATCAGGCCGTCCATGCCCTGCTGGACCAGCATCTCCGTGCGGGTGTCGATGGAGGAGGTGGCCTCGTCCAGGATGAGCACCGGCGGGTCGGCCACGGCGGCCCGGGCGATGGCCAGCAGCTGCCGCTGGCCCTGGCTCAGGTTGGCCCCGTTGCCGGTGAGCCAGGTGTCGTAGCCCTGGGGCAGGCGGCGGATGAAGCCGTCGGCGTTGGCCAGCTGGGCGGCGGCGATGCACTCCTCGTCCCGGGCGTCCAGACGGCCATAGCGGATGTTGTCCATGACGGTGCCGGTGAAGAGGTTGGTGTCCTGGAGGACGATGCCCAGGGACCGGCGCAGGTCGTCCTTCTTGATGCGGTTGATGTTCACCCCGTCGTAGCGGATCTTGCCGTCCTGGATGTCATAGAAGCGGTTGATGAGGTTGGTGATGGTGGTCTTGCCCGCCCCGGTGGAGCCCACAAAGGCGATCTTCTGGCCGGGGGTGGCGAAGAGCTTGATGTGGTGCAGGACCATTTTTTCGTCGGTGTAGCCAAAGTCCACGTCGTCAAAGGTCACGTCGCCCTCGACCTTCCGGTAGGCCACGGGCTGGTCGCCCCGCACGGGACGCTTCCAGGCCCAGAGGTTGGTGCGCTCGTCGGTCTCGATGAGCTGGCCGTCGGCCCCCTCCTTCACGTTGACCAGGGTCACATCGCCCTCGTCGGTCTCGGGGGTCTCGTCCAGCAGCCGGAAGACCCGGTCGGCCCCGGCCAGACCCATGATGACGGCGTTGAGCTGCATACTGATCTGGGCAATGGGCATGTTGAAGCTCTTGTTGAAGGTGAGGAAGCTGGCCAGCCCGCCCAGGGTAAAGCCGCCGATGTTCCCCAGGGCCAGGATGCCCCCCACCATGGCGCAGAGCACATAGCTGATGTTGCCCATCTGGGCCGAGAGGGGCATGAGCATACTGGCCAGGGTGTTGGCGTTCTGGGAGCTCTGGAAGAGGGCCTCGTTGCGGCGGGTGAACTCCTCGATGTTTTCCTCCTCGTGGCAAAAGACCTTGACCACCTTCTGGCCCTCCATCATCTCCTCGATGAAGCCGTTCAGGCTGCCCAGGTCCCGCTGCTGGGCCACGAAGTAGCGGCCGGACAGCCCTGCCATCTTCCGGGTGGCCACCAGCAGCAGGGCCACCATGGCCAGGGTGAGCAGGGTCAGGGGCACGCTGAGCAGGACCATGGACACCAGCACGCTGACCACGGTGATGGCGCAGTTGAGCAGCTGGGGCAGGCTCTGGCTGATCATCTGGCGCAGGGTGTCGATGTCGTTGGTGTAGATGGACATGATGTCCCCGTGGGCGTGGGTGTCAAAGTAGCGGATGGGCAGGCGCTGCATGTGCTGGAACAGGTCGTCCCGCAGGTCCCGCAGGGCGCCCTGGGTGACGTAGATCATCACCCGGGTCTGGGCGAAGCTGGCCAGCACGCCGCAGCCGTAGAACAGGGCCACCCGGGTGATGGCCTGGATGAGGCCGGAAAAATCCGGGGTGCCGCCGGCCTGGACGGTCTGGACCAGGGGCAGGATATAGCTGTCGATGAGGGTTTTGGTGAACATGGTCCCCTGGACCATGGCCAGCACGCTGACCAGGGTGCAGACCACCATGACGATCAGATGGGGCCAGTAGCGTTTCCCCACCACCTGGAGCACCCGGCGCAGGGTCTGCATGGGGTGTTCCAGCTTGGCTTTGGGTCTGCCCCGCTGGGGGGCAGCGGTGGTTTTCTTTGCCATCAGTCCTCGCTCCCTTCATCAAAGTCGCCGCCCTGGGTCTGCGACTGGTAGACCTCCTGGTAAATGGCGTTGGTGTGCAGCAGGTTTTCGTGGGTGTCGAAGCCGCTGATGGCCCCGTCGTCCAGCACTAAGATCCGGTCGGCTCCGGCCACGCTGGAGATCCGCTGGGCGATGATGAACTTGGTGGTGTCGGGGATCTCCTGGGCAAAAGCCTGGCGGATGCGGGCGTCGGTGGCGGTGTCCACGGCGGAGGTGGAGTCGTCCAGAATGAGGATCTTGGGCTTTTTCAGCAGGGCCCGGGCGATGCACAGCCGCTGGCGCTGGCCGCCGGAGAGGTTGGCGCCGCCCTGCTCCAGGGGGGTGTCATAGCCCTGGGGCAGGCGCTGGATGAACTCGTCGGCGCAGGCCAGGCGGCAGGCCCGCTGGCAGTCCTCCAGGGTGGCGTGTTCGTCGCCCCAGCGGAGGTTTTCCAGAATGGTGCCGGAGAAGAGGACGTTCTTTTGCAGCACCACGGCCACTTGGTTCCGCAGGGCTTCCAGGTCGTATTCCCGCACGTCCCGGCCGCCCACCAGCACCTGGCCGGCGGTGACGTCGTACAGGCGGCTGATGAGGCTGACCAGACTGCTCTTGGCGCTGCCGGTGCCGCCCAGGATGCCGATGGTCTCCCCGGGGCGCACGGACAGGTCGATGTCCCGCAGAACAGGCTTGTCGGCGTCTTTGCGGTAAGCGAAGTCCACATGGCGGAAGACCACCGAGCCGTCGGCCACCTGAAAGATCGGTTCGGGCGGGTCGGTGAGGTCAGGCTCCTCTTGGAGGACCTGACAGATCCGCTCGGCGCTGGCGGTGCTCATGGAGACCATGACGAAGATCATGGACAGCATCATGAGGCTCATGAGGATGTTCATGCAGTAGGTGAGCAGGTTCATCAGCTCCCCGGTGGTGAGGGTGCTGCCCACGATCATCTGCGCGCCCATCCAGCTGATGAAGAGGATGCAGGCGTAGACGGTGAAGTTCATAAGGGGGGCGTTCCAGGAGAGGATCTTTTCGGCGGAGAGGAAGGTGCGGTAGATGCTCTGGGAGGCTTTGCGGAACTTCTGGTTTTCGTGGTCCTCCCGGACATAGGCCTTCACCACCCGGATGCCGGTGACGTTTTCCTGCACGCTGGCGTTGAGGTCGTCGTACTTCTGAAAGACTTTTTTGAAATAGACCATGGTGCGGCTCATGATGAGGTAGAGCAGCAGGCCCAGGACCACGACGGCGATGAGATACACCGTGGCCAGCTTGGCGTTGATGGCAAAGGACAGGCCCATGGCCACCAGCATGGTGGCCGGCGCCCGGGTACACATACGCAGGATCATCATGTAGGCGTTCTGGACGTTGGTCACGTCGGTGGTCAGCCGGGTGATGAGGCTGGCGGTGGAAAATTTGTCGATGTTGGAGAAGGAATAGGTCTGGATGCGCTCGAACATGGCCTGGCGCAGGTTTTTGGCCAGACCGGCCGAGGCCTGGGCCCCGAACCGGGCGCTGAGCAGGCCCAGGGTCAGGCTGGCGGCGGCCAGCACCAGCATCCAGAGGCCGGTGGTCTTGATGTGGCCGATGTCTCCGGCGGAGACCCCCTGGTCGATGATGGAGGCCATGAGCAGGGGAATGACCATCTCCAGGGCCACTTCCCCCAGCATACAGACGGGGGTGAGGATGGAGACCCGTTTGTACTCCTTAACGTGGGATAGGATCGTTTTCAGCATGGGCAAACTCCTTTGCGTGGGTCAGATTTTCCTGGATCGCGTCGCACACGTCCAGAAAGGCGTTCAGTTGGGCGGGGGACAGGCCCTGTACGGCCTCTGCCTCCACCCGATGAAAGACGGTCATGGCCTGGCGACAGGCGTCCAGGCCCTGGTCGGTGAGGGAGAGCTTTTTCAGCCGGGCGTCCTCCCGGACCCCTTCCCGGCGGATGTAGCCCTTCTGCTCCATCAGCTTCACGATGCCGGCCACCGACGAGCGGGAGATGTTGAAGTGGTCCTCCAGGTCCCGCTGGAACACATCCCGCGCCGGGTTGCGGTACAGGTAGCCCAGGATGCGGCCGTGCATGATGGTCAGCTCGTCCAGGCCCTCGGCCCGGGCGCAGGCCATGATCTTGTGGTTGAAGGCGTGGTGCAGAAATTTGATCCGCAGGCCCAGGTATTGATAGGGTGGGTCCGGATGGCACACAGCGATCCCTCCTTTAGAAGTTCGGAACAGAACTGTTCGGTAACGTACATTATAGGGCGGCGGACTTCCCCTGTCAAGAAAAAACCTGCACAAACCCCGGCCTGCCCCGGCGAAAATTTTCCGCCGGCAAGGATTGACATTTTTCCCGGGACAAGGTACTCTGGACCCAAGTTCCCCCGACGATGGGGGAGGACCCGAAGAAAGAGAGGAACCTGCCCATGAAACTTTGGAAACGACGGACGGCGGCCCTGCTGCTGTCTCTGGCCCTTTGCGTGGGCCTGGCCCCGCTGGCCGCTGCCGGCTCGGCCTATGACCGGCCGGAGCAGAAGCTGGCGGCCCTGACCTTTGACGACGGGCCGGGGGCGTATTCCGACCAGATCCTGGACACCCTGAAGGCCCACGGGGCCAAGGCCACCTTCTTTATGAACGGCTACAAGGTCCGCAGCCATGCCGCCCAGGTGCGCCGCATGGTGGAAGAGGGCCACCAGATCGGCAACCACACCTACAACCACCCCTATCTGGCCGAGAGCAGCAACGCGCTCATCCGCCGGGAGCTCACTGCCACCGCCCAGGTCTTTACCGAGGTCACCGGCCTCACCGGCACCGGCGGGACGGGCTTCTATCTCCGGCCCCCTTACGGCAGCTGGAACGCCCGGGTCCTGGCCCAGGCGGGGGTCCCGGTGATCTGGTGCAACGTGGATTCCGGCGACTGGAAATACCAGAGCGCCGACCGGCTGGTGCGCTATGTGGGGGACAACCTGAAGGACGGGGGCATCGTCATCCTGCACGAGACCGTCAAGAGCACCGCCCAGGGGCTGGACCGCCTGCTGGACCGGCTCGAGGCCCAGGGCATCCAGCTGGTCACCCTGGAGGACCTGTTCTGGCGGCGGGGGATCACGCCCCAGCCGGGCCAGATCTATTATTCCGCCCCCAACAAGGGGATCAACCGCTGTGAAAAGGAGCTGTACTTTGACGAGAGCAAGCTCAGCACCCACTGGGCCTATCCCGCCATTGCCGCGGTCCGGCAGCAGGGGCTGATGCAGGGCAACCAGTACGGGGAGTTCACCCCCAACTTCCCCCTCACCCGGGGGATGTTCGTCACCGTGCTGGGCCGGCTGGCCGGGGTGACGGCGGGACCCGCCGACACGGGCTTTTCCGATGTCCCCGCCAACCACTACGCCGCTGCCTATGCCGCCTGGGCCAAGGACAACGGGATCATGACGGGACAGACGGCGGAGATCTTTGGCGTCAACAGCCCCCTCACCCGCCAGGAGATGGCGGTGGCCCTGGCCCGGTACGCCCGCTTCCAGGGGGCGCAGCCCGGAGCTTTCGACCTGACGTCCTATTCTGACCACGGGTCCATTGCGGCCTGGGCGCGGGAGGACGTGGCGGCCTGCTCGGCCCTGGGGCTGCTCACCGGCAGCAATGGGACCTTCCGCCCCAACGACACCACCACCCGCGCCATGGGCGCAGAGGTCTTTCAGCGCCTGAGCGCCTATCCCTTCCCCGGCGCAGGGGAGGAGGAGAACGGCGGAGAAGATCTGCCCGCTGATCCTGACGCCCCCGTGGAGCCTGTCCCCCCCGCTGATCCGGACGCGCCCGCAGAGCCGGACACGCCCGACACCCCTGTGGAAGCTTCCTGCTGAGGGAACCGTCTTACCCTGAAAAACGAACGCGGCACCGTGTCACAGCTGATGTGATTACGGTGCCGCGTTATTGTATTTCTTGTTCCAAGGCATCAAATTCTGCGGTGGAGAAAAACTCTCCCAGAGTCATGTCCAACCCGTCGCAGATCATTTTGATGGTGAGCAGCTTGGGGTTCTGGCTTTTTCCATACAGGATATTCTTGATGCTGGACGGAGGCAGGGCGGAGATCGTGGCCAGCTTGTTGATGCTGATCTCCCGTTCATTGCACAGCGTCAGAATGCGATATTTGACGGCGGCAATCGTATCCATGCGCGTCCCCCCTCTCTGGATCGTGGATATAGAATATCCTATCCAGATGGACTTTATAGGCTATCCATGCTACTATTGGGCTATCTATAGCCTGTTTGGGGGGAGCGTTATGGGAAAGACATGTGTTTTCTTCGGGCATCGGGATTGCCCGGAGACGATTCGCCCGGCCCTGCGTCAGCTGGTGGTGGAGTTGATCGAGGAGTGGGAAGTGGACCGGTTCTACTTGGGGCGGCAAGGGAATTTTGACCGTTTGGCGCGGGCGGTGCTGCGAGACGTGTCAGCGGAGTATCCTCATCTCTGTTACGCGGTGGTGTTGGAGCGATTGCCGGATCAGAGAGAGGAAGGGGAGGACACCATGCCGCCTGAGGGCCTGGAGACGGTTCCGCCCCGTTACGCCATTTCCCAGCGCAATGACTGGATGCTGCGCCAGGCGGACTATGTAGTAGCCTACCTTACTCACTCTTGGGGCGGGGCAGCGCAGTTTGTCCGAAAGGCGCTGCGTCAGCAGAAAATCGTCTTTTCTGTGGGAGATTCTGCGGTACTGAGCGGGCTGCGTCCGGCAGAGTGTCAGACAGAGCGAGAGGAGGATTGACCACATTGCTGCTGAAAAAACAACCGTCCTCCCGCCCCATATCAGGGGGCGGGAGGACGGGATCACAGGCGCGCGGGATGCGGCGCGTCCTGGCTTATTCTGCGTAGTTGGTAAAGTAGTTTTGAATGACGATGAAGGGGGTGCCCTTGTCGCCGGAGCCGGAGGTCAGGTCGCACAGGGAACCCAGCAGGTCCGTGTACTGCCGGGGGGTGGTGCCCTCGGAGCTCATCTCACCCACCAGATCGGCGTTCTTGGCCCGGATCTCCTGGCGGATAGCCTCCTGGAGGGCTTCGCCGGAGAGATCGGCAAAGTCGTTGTCGGCCAGGAACTTCAGCTTCAGCTCGTTGGGCTTGCCGGACAGACCGGCGGTGTAGGCGGGGGAGACCACCGGGTCGGCCAGCTCCCAGATGCCGCCCACGGGGTCCTTGAAGGCGCCGTCGCCGTAGACCATGGCCTCCACATGCAGGCCGCGCTCGGCCAGGATGCGGGCCTGGATGCCCTCCACCACAGGCTGACAGTCCCGGGGGAAGAGCTTTAACTTTTCCTCGGTGGCCTTGTTGGAGCCCAGCATCCCGTACTGCTCGTGGTAGCCGCTGCCGTCCACCGGGGCGCTCATCACGTCGGCCAGGGTAAAGACGGTCTTGCCCATGTCCTGGAGGACCTCCCGGGTCTCGTTGCGGGTGTGGATGTCGCAGCAGAGGATCTGGTCACAGTAGCTGGCGATATAGCGGCAGTCGTTGGAGAAGAGGAAGGTGGCCTTGGCCCCCTCTTCCTCGATGACCTGACGGTAGAAGTCCAGGTAGTTCACGCCCGTGAAGGGGTGGACAGGGGAGCCGAAGGTTTTGACAAAGTCGGCCTCCTCAAAGTCGTTCACGCCGCTGTAGCGGTTTTTCAGATAAGCCTGCCGCAGCATGAGGGGGTTGCCCACCTCGTCGTTGGGATAGCTGAACAGGATCACCACTTCGTCCATGGCCCGGGCGATGCCCTTGAGGCACATGGAGAACCGGTTGCGGCTGAGGATGGGGAAGACTAGGCCCACCTTCTTTGCGGGGAACTTGCTGCGGATATCCTGGGCCACCTGGTCCACGGTGACATAGTTGCCCTGGGCCCGGGCCACCACGGACTCGGTCACGGCGATCACGTCCCGGTCCTGGAGGGAATAGTGGTCGGCTTTCTCCGATGCGTAGACGCTCTGCACAACGATGTCTACGATGTCGTCGCCCTCCCGGATGATGGGGCCTTGGATGCCTCTGGAAATAACACCTGCCATGGTCATGTCCTCCAATATCTAAAAAGTGTCGATCAAAAAGGGAAAAGGGAATGATTGCGATGGCCGCAAAAATACCGCAACTATTATACAGGCTTTCCCTGCCCTTGGCAAGGAAAATTTTTCTGCCCCCGCCGGGGACGGGATTTTTTCGGGAATGTGAGGTCCTCACTTGCCCCCAGGGGCGCCGTCCTGTATAATGACCACAAAATCAGTACAAAGGAGGACCCTGCCGTGCAGAAGATCCCACCTTACCGCGGCTTCGAGCTGGGGCCCATCCGTCCCCCCAGCGAGGCTTACAGCCTGCTGCTGCGGATCAACCGCGGCTGCGGCTGGAACAAGTGCCGCTTCTGCGGCTTTTACCGGGACGTTCCCTTCAGCATCCGCCGGGCAGAGGACGTGAAGAAGGACATCGACCTCATCCGCTACTGGGTGGATGTGTTCCAGGACAAGCAGCCGCCCCGCCAGGCCAAGAACGACGCAGACTATGAGGCCCTGTCCATGGCCTACCATTGGGTCCAGAGCGGTATGCGCTCGGTGTTTTTCCAGGACGGCAACAGCCTGCTCATGCCCCCGGCGGAGATGATCGAGGTGCTGGAATACCTCAACGCCGCCTTCCCCCAGATCCAGCGGATCACCACCTATGCCCGCTCCGACACCATCAACCGCATCGACCCGGCCCGCCTGAAACGGTATGCCGAGCTGAAGCTCAACCGCTTCCACATCGGCCTGGAGACGGGCAACGACGAGATCCTGAAGCTCATGCGGAAGGGCGTCACCAAGCAGGCCCAGATCGACGCCGGCAAAAAGGCCAAGGCGGCGGGCATCGAGATCAACGAGTTCTACATGCCCGGCATGGGCGGCCGGGAGTACGCCCGCCAGAGCGCCCTGGACACCGCCGACGTGATGAACCAGGTGGACCCGGACTTCATCCGCATCCGGTCCATGGCCCTGGCGGAGAATTTGGAGATGTATGAGGACTACGAAAAGGGCATCCTCACCCGGCCCAACGACATTGAGACCATCGGGGAGATCCGTCTCTTTCTGGAGAACCTCCACGGCATCACCAGCTGGGTGGACAGCGACCACATCTTGAACATCCTGCTGGAGCTGAAAGGCCGCCTGCCCCAGGACAAGGACAAGATGCTGGGCCTCATCGACTACTTCCTGGACCTGCCCGAGGACCAGCAGAACATTTTCCGGCTGGGCCGGCGGCTGGGGCTGATGGGCAATCTCCGGGACCTGCACAATCACGTTCTGGTGGACAAGGTCAAGCAGACCATGGACCGCTCCCAGATCGACAAGAGCAACATCGACATGGTCTGTGATCAGCTGATGATCCGGGCGATCCCGATATAAGAATTTTTGAACCCGCTTCGCTGGGCTTCAAAAATTAGGGGATGCAGCCCCCTGCGCGCAAACACCCCGGCCGCTTGCGGCCGGGGTGTTCACACTTGTGGGCTGAGAAGTATGTTTTCCCCGGCAAAGCCGGGGAAAACATGGATCGGAATTTGTTCCGGCCCTTGCGAGGGCCGGAAGTCTGCGACGCTTTTGCCGCTGCGGCGGCGGGGTGGGGGGAGGAGAGTGGTACAAAAATTTGCCAAGAAAACTTGGCGAAAAGGCTTGACAAGAAAACTTGGCAATGGTATGCTGAGGGTGCAAAGAAAACTTGGCAAAATGAGAAGGAGGGATCTCCATGAACCGCGAAGAGATTTTGAAGAAAAGCTGTAGGGGAAACAACAGTTCGGAGGAATGGGAAAGGCATCTCTGGCTCAGAGGGCTTAATTTTTCGCACTATGTCATGTTTGTCATGTGGCTCCTGACTATGATTTTGACTAAGGATCTGCGGATCAATGCTGCAGTAACCATGGTGGTCTGGACAACCATTACGGCAAACTATACCTACCAATTTTTCAAAGACCGGCGAATTGGTACATTGATTCCGTTTTTGCTGTCTCTGCTCATTCTTGTTTTCCGGAACCTCCCTGATTTCATTCCGCTGGTGGCCTGGTAAGGGGAACAACAATCATGGACGACAGCTTGATTTTAAGAAACCGCCTGAAAGAGATCCGGGCGGAACAAAAACTCTCCCAGGCCGACCTGGCCAAGATGGTGGGCGTCTCCCGCAACACCATCAGCTCCATCGAAACCGGCCAGTTCAACCCCACGGCCAAGCTGGCGCTGGTGCTGTGCATCGCCCTGGAGAAAAAATTTGAGGACATCTTCTATTTCGACTGATCCGCCGGGGGCAGGAGACACCATCGTCTCCTGCCCCCGGTGTTGTCTGCATAGAAAAAGCCCCCCTGTCCCAAATAGGACAGGGGGGCAAAAGCACGGAATCAAGAAGAATTACTTCAGCTCGACCTTTGCGCCGACCTCTTCCAGGGTCTTCTTCAGCTCCTCAGCCTCATCCTTGGAAACGCCTTCCTTGATGGCCTTGGGAGCAGCCTCAACCAGAGCCTTGGCGTCAGCCAGGCCCAGGCCGGTGATCTCACGGACAGCCTTGATGACCTTGATCTTCTCGTCGCCGAAGCTGGCCAGAACAACGTCGAACTCGGTCTTCTCAGCAGCAGCCTCAGCAGCGGGAGCAGCAGCGGCAGCAACAGCAACGGGAGCAGCAGCGGAAACGCCGAACTCGTCCTCCAGAGCGTGAACCAGCTCGGACAGCTCCAGGACGGTCAGGGCCTTAACTTCCTCAATCAAAGCGGTGATCTTCTCACTTGCCATGGTAATGTACCTCCAATAATAAAGTAAATAAAATAGTTACGATGGGGATGGGGGAGACGCTTACGCGCCCTTCTGGTCGGCGATGGCCTGGACCACGCGGGCCAGACCGGAGATGTTGGCGTCCAGCACGGTAGCCAGACCACGGACGGGGGCGATGAGGGTGCCGAGCACGGTGGCCACCAGGACCTCTCTGCTGGGCAGGTCGGCCAGGGCCTTCACCTCGTCCACGGAAATGACCTTGCCGTCCACGAAGCCCGCCTTGATGGTGAACTTCTTCTGGTCAGCCAGCTTCTTGGAGAACTCGGCCACGACCTTGGCAGCAGCCACGGGGTCGCCCTGGCAGACGGCGATGGACGTGGTGCCCACCAGAACGTCGCACAGCTCGTCCAGACCGGCATTCTTGGCGGCGAAGCGGGCCAGGGTGTTCTTCATGACGAAGTACTCCACGCCGTTGGCACGCATCTGGGCACGCAGCTCGGTGTCCTCGGCCACGGTGATGCCCTTGTAGTCGACGATGACGCCGGCAGCGGCGGTCTGGAACTTCTCGGTCAGAGAAGCCACGACGGCCTGCTTTTCGCTGAGGATCTTTGCGTTAGGCATAGGGTTGTTTCACCTCCAATAATAGAGACTGTGAACCAAAGAAAAAACGTCCTCCGGTCAAACAAGACAAGAGGACGTGAGCAATCATATCAGCCGCGGCCCTGGGGCCGTCAGCCGGATCAACTGCATCCTCGGCAGGATTTATGGGACACCTGCTGTCTTTGGAACGCGAAAATATTTTATCATCCCGGAAAGGCGCTGTCAAGCGCCTTTCCGGGAAAATCCCACAAAATTTTGTGCCGGGAACTCAGCCCAGCTTGGCAGCGTTGACCTTGATGCCAGGGCCCATGGTGGAAGCCACTACGCAGCTCTTGACATAGGTGCCCTTGGCAGCGGCGGGCTTGGCCTTGATGATGGCGCCCATGAGGGTGCTGAAGTTCTCGCCCAGCTTCTCTGCGCCGAAGGAGACCTTGCCGATGGGGCAGTGGATGATGTTGGTCTTGTCCAGACGATACTCCACCTTACCGGCCTTGGCTTCGCGCACGGCGTCGGCCACGTTGGGGGTGACGGTGCCGGCCTTGGGGGAGGGCATGAGGCCCTTGGGGCCCAGGACCTTACCCAGACGGCCCACCACGCTCATCATGTCGGGGGAAGCGATGACCACGTCGAAGTCGAACCAGTTCTCCTGCTGGATCTTCTGGGCCAGATCGGCCTCGCCCACATAGTCAGCGCCGGCCTCCTTGGCAGCGTCGGCCTTGTCGCCCTTGGCGAAGACCAGCACGCGGGGCACCTTGCCGGTGCCGTGGGGCAGGACGATGGCGCCGCGGACCTGCTGGTCGGCGTGCCGGGAGTCAACGCCCAGCTTCACGTGCAGCTCAACGGTCTCGTCGAACTTGGCGGGGGCGGTCTTCACGATCAGATCCATGGCCTCTGCGGTGTCATACAGGTTGGCCTTGTCGATCTGCTTTGCGCTGTCCTGATACTTTTTTCCTCTAAACATATCTCTTACCCTCCTGCCTTACTCGCCAACGACCACGCCCATGGAGCGGGCGGTACCGGCAATCATGCTCATGGCGGCCTCGACGGTAGCGGCGTTCAGGTCGCGCATCTTGGTCTCGGCAATCTTGCGCACGTCTTCCTTGCTGATGGTGGCGACCTTCTCCTTGTTGGGCACGCCGGAAGCCTTCTCGATGTTGCAGGCCTTCTTGATCAGCACAGCGGCGGGAGGGGTCTTGGTGATGAAGGAGAAAGAGCGGTCGGCGTAGACGGTGATGACCACGGGGATGATCAGACCGGCGTCGTTCTTGGTGCGCTCGTTGAATTCCTTGGTAAAGGCGGCAATGTTGATGCCGTGCTGACCCAGGGCAGGGCCAACGGGGGGAGCCGGCGTTGCCTTGCCGGCAGGGATCTGCAGTTTGACGTATCCAGTTACTTTCTGTGCCACTTAGAGCACCTCCATTTTGAAAATGTGGTTGGACGGAGCGCCGGGCGCTCCTCCCACGCCCGCAGGGGTCTGCGGGGTCAGATGGATTCGATTTGATCCAGGTCCAGCTCCACCGGGGTCTCCCGGCCGAACATGGACACGACCACCCGCACCTTCTGGTGCTCGGGGTCGATTTCTTCGACCACGCCCAGGAAGGATTCCAGGGCGCCGTCGGTGATGCGGACGTTGTCGCCGACCTTGTAGGTCACCAGGATCTCCCGCTTCTCCACGCCCATGGAGGCGATCTCCGCCTCGGTGAGGGGGATGGGCTTGTTCCCGGAGCCGACGAAGCCGGTCACCCCCCGCACGTTGCGGACCAGGTGCCAGGTCTCGTCGGTCATGACCATCTTGACCAGGACGTAGCCGGGGAAGACCTTGCGCTCGACCGTTTTGCTGCCGGCGTCGGTGATCTCCGTCACCGTCTCCATGGGGATGTTGACCGCGAGGATCAGGTCGCCCATGTTGCGGTTTTCCACGGCTTTTTCAATGGTGGCCTTTACGGTGTTTTCATAACCCGAATAGGTGTGCGCCACATACCATTTTGCTTCTTCAGCCATAGTCGTTCACCTTGCCTCAGCGTCCGAAGAGGGAGAGGAGAGCGTCGATGACGGCGCTTGCAATGCCATCGAAGATCCAGACGATGACGCCCACGACAATGACGCAGACGATGACGATACCGGTCTTTTTGATGGTATCGTTCCAGGTGGGCCAGGTGACCTTTTTCAGCTCGGCCTTCAGCTCCCGGAAGAAACGGCCCACGCGCTTGAAAAAGCCGGGCTTCTTGTCCTTGGCAGCTTTTGCCTTGGCCTTGTCCGCCTTGTCTGCCTTGGCAGGCTTGGTCTCCTTGGCCGTCTCCTGAGGCCCATCTTGGGTCATCTTTTCTTTTTCAGACATTCAGTTCCACCCTTCTTTCTTACAGGGAATGTGAGTTGTCATCACTTCGTCTCGCTGTGAACGGTGTGCTTTCTGCAGAAGGGGCAGTACTTGTTCAGCTCTAAGCGGTCGGGAGTATTCTTCTTGTTCTTCATAGTGTTGTAGTTGCGCTGCTTGCACTCGTTGCATCTGAGGGTGATCTTCACCCGTGCGCCGGCTTTTGCCATTCGGGGCACCTCCTTTACGATGTTCGGCCCTGGAAGACGAAAAAACGCCGGAGCTCGGCCCCTCGCCTTTTTCCAGGCGATACCGATCCCGGCGGAATCTTTTTCCCCCAAAGTGGGTACGAAAAGAAAACACGGTCAGATCGGCATCCTCTGCCTCCCTATGTCCCGTCCCGTTGGGTCAAGGGTTTGCGGGCGGAACCCGTAATCCGCGCACAAAAAATAAGCCCTTTTCATAGGTGTTCCTATCCTACCACAGCCTTGTCCCCCTTGTCAAGCTTTTTCGTCGTCCTCAACACATAGTAAGTATTACAAAAAATCAGCCTATGGATGAGAATATGGACTCCTGATGTTTCTTGTTGTGGTATAATTCAACATGGTTGGTATCCGCCTCCCACAGAGTTGTAGTTCCCTGATGTTTCTTGTTGTGGTATAATTCTCTCCCACGATAGGCACCCGCGTCCCGTGTTGTAGTTCCCTGATGTTTCTTGTTGTGGTATAATAGAGCATCATGTGAGACGAAAAAATCAAACTTTTGGACGTAGATAGTGACAGCGGCAACGGGAAAAAAGAAAAAGTTGGCACCTTTCTTAAAGAAGAGATGCCAACTTTTTTGGTCCAATAAGACGAAAAGAAGAAGGAGGGACTCAGAAAATCATTAAACTCTCTTCCTGTTGAGGGTCGTCATAGACAGTGGGAGAGCCCAAAAGAATCTCCAAGCCAGAATATTGCCGTTCTGTAATCACCAGCATGCGCACTGCGCCCCGGGCAGGTACCGCCTGATAAAGGCGATTTTTATGGACAGCGATCGAGTCTGTTCCGTTACAGACCCTGGCATATACGGAATACTGGACCATGTGATAACCATCCCCCAGCAAAAACTTCCGAAAACGGGTGGCCGCCCGCCGTTGTGCTTTGGTTTTTACGGGAAGATCAAAGAAGACCAGGATGCGCATCAGCCTACTCATAGCGATAGGGTTGCAAGGGGAGGAGCGCAGGCAGTTCCATGGGACCGGCCCCTCCTTGCACCATCCGGCTGAAACTATCCGTCATGCGGCCAATGGCGGTGATGGCACGAAATTGTTTCCCGTTCTGTTCGATCAGATAGTTGGTTAGGTGAAATAGCTGCTGCTTGATCAGTGGGGTCAAAGGACCGTCATCATCTGGAACCTGGGATGCCACATACAAGTCCACTAAGGGGCGATAGGGTTCCATCAGGTCGTCCGCTAAGTTGAATTGGTTCAGTTCGCTGTGATGAAAGATGCCCAGGCATGGTTCCATTCCGCGGACAACTAAATTTCTGGCTACGGCACCTCGAAGGATGGCATATCCATAATTGAGGGCTGCGTTGACACGGCACACCTCTCCCCGGGTAAACCCCTTGCCAAACAGGACAGGAAAATACTGGGCAGCAGCGGTGGCCTCCAGGTTGTCTGGATCTCCGGAGCGGACCTGATGGGACAGGGCCCGCAGAGTATCTGCTTCCTGATGACCGAGAAGATGCAGACACTGGGCCTGGTTGGTGATTTTAGCTGTAACGACAGCTTGCCAGATGCGCTTTTGCGTTGGTTTTGTCATGGCGATCTGTCCGCGGAGCAATTTGTGTTGTCGGCTGTGACGGTTCATGGGCAGAGCAAGGGCAGCGGGCAGGTGTGCATCATCACAGAGAAAGACAGTCACGCCGTTTGCGGTCAACTCCTGTAAAGCGGCAGCGGTAATGGAGATAGCCCGAGATTCCAGCAGGAGAGAAGAAATATCTTCCATGGGGATGGTAAACTCCTGCTCTTGCTGAATGACCAGCTGCCCCAGTTTGACAGATAATTTTGCGGGATTTGCGATAAAGATCGAGCGAAATTCCATCGATATCCTCCTTGGCAGGATTTAAAAACCCTGGCGCTTTTCGGGGATCTGTATTTTGTGGTAATTGCCTAAAGGGTCCACTTCGTACTTTTCCAGAGAATGTAAGGTTTTGATGTCTAATCCGCTTCTTTTGTATTTACGGTCATGGGTTGTTAGAGAGATAGCAGCGGTGGAAATATCTGCGCCGACATAATACAATAGCCACTCTTTGCGCAATAATTCAGGTTCTCCCGTAGCATTTTTGTTATTTAATTTCAAGTTAATGGCTTTGTTTTTGCTTACGTAGACAAGGTCTCTGGGATAAAGCGAAAAGATAAAGTGTTTCTCATCCATCTCTTTCCACTGTTCATAGGGTTTATTTGCTACCGCTGCTTTTTGTGGAAGAGTCTTTTTTACAACGTCTGCGGTGTAGAGCGGGATGAAGTAATAGCCGTCTCCGGGCACATGGTATATGTCAATGCGCACCATGTCGCCGTTTTGGGCAAGACCACGACAAGTGTCTACGTTAAGGGTGGTTTTGTTTATCAGCTTGACTTTATTTACGATCGGGCCGGGGGAACCATCCTTTTTGGGCTTTCGGAAAGGAGCGGCAAAGGCCTCTGCAGCATTTCCGCCAAAGGCGAGGAGCTGGGCCTTCAACGCTTCGTAGAGCAGTCGGTCGTCTTCGGGATTGTAGTAGCTGTCGATTTCACCAGCCTTATCCAGTTTCAGGGCGGTCAATGGGGTTTTGGAAATGGTGTACCCCGGAAGCTTACCGCTGCGAATGGTCTCCTCGTGGGCAGGACCGGTCACTTTTCGGCGGGGGGCTTGTGAGACAAAGACAGGTTGTATGACCGTTTTTGTATCATAGTGGGGGAGGTTAAGGGCGCGGATCTCTTCATCCGGGGCAGGTGACAATCTGGCCAGCAGTTCTTTCCGAAAGCCTGGCCAGGGTTCAGGGAAGACAGGAGCATATTTTTCGTCGAAAGCGTCTTTGCTGAGAAGCTCTCCGGTTTCTGGGTCTACATACCCATTGGAGAGTGATTTGCC
Source organism: uncultured Eubacteriales bacterium (assembly GCA_934597725.1). GTDB lineage: Bacteria > Bacillota > Clostridia > Oscillospirales > Oscillospiraceae > Evtepia. Next base: position 114,549 of record CAKTSK010000001.1, on the reverse strand, counting down.
CCACTCTCGCCGTTTGGCATAATTGGAGATGCGCTGGATCATACGGTCTGTCGTGATAGCAACAACAACGGCATCCATAGCGTGGTGCAGGTCTCCATCCTCACGGTTTTTCTTTAGCCCAAGACGTTTTCTCACATAGTCTGTCACAGCACCGTTGACTGCACGTACTGGCTTTTTGGGAGCATGGGGAGAGAACATCAGAAAATCATTGAGCAGGTTGTAGACAGCTCTGGTGATGTACTGTGTATCAGATAGGTTGCGTTCCTTAAAGCCAGAAAAGTCTTCCTCTGTCAGTTTTGTTTTGAGAAGCTTTTGCCGCTTGCGGTAGTCACGGACGTAGCGCTCGACCAAGGAAATAAAGTTTTCAGCACGTACTGGATCAGCTGATAGATATTCCAACGGCAAACGGTTACCCTTTTGGCGGTTTTCTTCCGAACGTACCAGAACTTTGTTTTGATAACCATCGTCAAAAGAAATGCTGTAGGGGATGATATGATCGATATCAACGTAACCAGGGTCAAACAGTTTTCCGATATCTAATTGGGTGCCAGAATACAGGCAAACGCCGTCTTGCTCTTGATAAAGTTTGAATTTAACGAGGTCCAGCCCCGTAGGACGGCCCCCTTTCAAATCTTCGATCTGAGCCATGATTTTAGAGTTTTTTTCTTGGTTTTTCTGGTTTTGCACGTCGAGTTTTCGCCGTTGCTCAAAGTTGTTTTTCATCTCTCTGGCCAGTTCTATGGAAATTCGTTGGGGGGAACCATAGCGGCGAATGATTGCGTTGAGTACCTTGGTGGTTTGAGATAGAGCGCGGAGCACTACGGGATTGGTTATGGCATCCAATGCACCAGTTTCCCGCAGCTCTTGGTTCAGGGTCAGCGTGCGGTAGCGCTGACCGCTTTGGTGGCCTCGGTGGTCTCCGTATACTGTTCGGCAAGCTTCATCGTAGTTCTCCCCGTTTTCCAGATGCGGGATAAGTTTTTTCATGGCAGTTAAGGAGAGATTGCCAGCTTTGCTGAATGATAAGGGGAGCAGTGCATTAATCGTATCCGGGGATAGTCCCAGGGAAGTTAGGAGGGTGCGCCGCTTGTCATCGGCCTTGTAGAGGCTTAGGATGGTGGCGATTTCATCTAATTGTTCGTGGTCAAAACGCAGAATAAAGTCTTTTGAAATGGCGTTTAATGCCTTGCGCAGCTTGTGATAGCTTTGCATCTGCTGGAATTTTGTCTTTTTTTCTGCGGTTTCTGGTGTGTCTGAGTTATACCGAACTACGTTGAAGCTGGTATCTTGCGCCAAAGACAATGCTTTTCGGATTTTGGAATAGTCTAAAGAGGGCGATTTTTGTGCCAGTTTAATAAGGACTTGACGTTCTTCTGGGAGCAAGCGTCGGGTGGGCTCTGTGGGGGATAGGATACGGATGTGGTTAAGATCTTGTAGAAGCTTGAAATACTCAAAGGTATAGCAGGCTTTGAAAGCGCGCCGTTCTTTTGTCTCAAATGTACAAAATCCTCGTAGATCGCCTTTTCGGTAAGGACTGTCTCCGCCAGGTCCTTCGTCAAAGTGGCGTTGTGAGAAAAGAATTGCTGTATAATCAGCTTCTAACGCTTCTTCTGCATAGGGATTGTCAAAGTTGCGCTGCGCTTGGAAGAGTTTGAGAACTTCTTCGGCAACCATTTCACGAGTAATAGTAAAGCGATATTCTCCGGGAGAGTTTCGCGTTTTCCGCCATTGTGTTCCATCAGCCCCAGTAATTTGGAACTTTTTATCCTTACAGAACATTTCGCCAACAGTCCGATAACCTTTTTCATTCATCAGAGAAAGATTTTCTGACAGTGCTTGCTGTAAAATGCCGTTATCTTTCTCTTTGCTGGTTTCTGCTGTGCTGTTGGAGCGGTAACCGCGTCGCTGAGATAGGTGTATCAAAACTCGTACCCATTCCTCGCGATTCAAACGGCGCTCCAACCCTTCTGCACGCAGATGGCATACGTCTTTTGAAAAGCTGGAATCAAGAAATAGTGCATCCAAAGAATCTTGAGAAATGACACCGCTGTGAACAAGAAGAGACCTAATGCGTTCCTTGCGATGTCGCTTCCGGCGTAGACGCCGTCTGGCAGAGCGGGCTTCTCTTCTGGGAGTGGCCAAACTTGCGCCGGTTTTTTGATCTTCTGCGGATGTAAAAATTCGGACCCCAAGATCCTGGATGTGATAGGGGTCTCCGTTGATGTCATTGGCTAAGACGGCCCAGCCTATCGAAGCGATACCAATGTCTAGTCCTAATGTATACTCCATATTTCACACCTCCAGAAAAACGAAGACGCCCCGACCACAAATAATGTGGCCGGGGCGGAGCTTCGAGGCATACTGCCTGATTGCAGTAACCTGATGTCTCTTGTTGTGGTACAAGATAACTTTAATTATAACATATTTCCCTAAAATGTCAATTCTCATAAAACAATATTTGTGTTTTTTCCTATGTTTAGAAGTTGAATAATCCAGAATTGACCCGGACGGGGTTCCGTGATAGACTAAAAGCGCATATATCCACACGGCTTGCTGGAGGAGGCAAACGATATGAAAACACAACTGCACACGCTGGAGACCGTGGCAGCCAAGGGGCGGCTGCTGGGGCTGGACATGGTGTATCGGTGCGCGTCCGGGCATCTGGGCGGCTCCTTTTCCGCCATGGACATCCTGACGGTCCTCTACTTCGAGACCATGCGGGTGGACCCCGCCCGGCCCGACGACCCCGACCGGGACCGCTTCGTGCTGTCCAAGGGCCACTGCACCCCCGCCCTGTATCCCATCCTGGCCCAGCGGGGCTACTTCCCGGAGGAGGACCTGCAGCTCTTCCGCAGCGTGGAGGGCCACCTGTCCGGCCACGCAGAGATGCACCATGTGCGGGGGGTGGACATGTCCACCGGCTCCCTGGGCCAGGGCATTTCCGCCGCCGTGGGCATGGCCCTGGCAGGGAAGCTGGACCAGAAGGACTACCGGGTCTATGCCCTGCTGGGCGACGGCGAGATCCAGGAAGGTCAGGTGTGGGAGGCGTTCATGAGCGCCGCCAAGTACCACCTGGACAACCTCTGCGCCGTCATTGACGTCAACGGCCTGCAGATCGACGGGCGCACCGCCGACGTGATGCCCACCGAGCCCCTGGACAAGAAGCTGGAGGCTTTCGGCTGGCATGTGCTGCAGGTGGACGGCCACGACCTGACCGCCCTGGCCGCCGCCTTTGAGCAGGCCAAGGCGCTGACCGGCGCGCCCACCATGATCCTGGCCAAGACGGTCAAGGGCAAGGGGGTCTCCTTCATGGAGGATCAGGCCGGCTGGCATGGCAAGGCCCCCAACGAGGAACAGTATCAGACCGCGCGGCAGGAATTGGTGGCCGCCCTGGCAGAGAAGGAGGGCAAATAAGATGGCAGAGAAACTCGCGACCCGGGCCGCTTACGGCAAGGCCCTGGCAGAACTGGCCCAGAAGGAGCCCAACCTGGTGGTGCTGGACGCTGACCTGTCCGGCTCCACCATGAGCAAGGACTTCGCCGCCGTCTGCCCCGAACGCTTTTTCGACATGGGCATCGCCGAGGCCAACATGGTCGGCGTGGCTGCGGGTCTGGCGACCTGCGGCAAAAAGCCCTTCGTCAACTCCTTCGCTATGTTCGCCGCCGGGCGGGCCTGGGAGCAGGTACGCAACAGCGTGGCCTATCCCCACCTGAACGTGAAGGTGGTAGGCTCCCACGGGGGCCTGTCCGTGGGCGAGGACGGGGCCACCCACCAGTGCATCGAGGACCTGGCCATCCTGCGGGCCATCCCCGGCATGACCGTCCTGTGCCCCTGCGACGCCCACGAGATGCGGCTGGCTGTGGAGGCCCTGCTGGCCTACGACGGCCCGGCCTACCTGCGCCTGGGCCGGCTGGCGGTGGAGACCGTCACCGATCAGGTCCCCGGCTACCAGTTCACCCTGGGCAAGGGCGCTCTGCTGCGCCAGGGCACCGACGTGACCGTGGTGGCCGTGGGCATGATGGTCCAGATGGCCCTGGAGGCCGCCGAGCGGCTGGCCGGCGAGGGGATCTCCGTGCGGGTGATCGACATGCACACCATCAAACCCCTGGACACCGACCTGCTGCTCCAGGCCGCCCGGGAGACCGGCTGCCTGGTCACCAGCGAGGAGGCCAACGTGGTGGGCGGCCTGGGCAGCGCCGTGTGCGAGGCCCTCTCCGGTGCATGTCCGGTGCCGGTGGTCCGTCATGGCGTGGAGGATCAGTTCGGCCGTTCCGGCGCCGCCCAGAAGGTTTTGGCGGCTTATGGGTTGACAGTTGAAGGAATTGTTGACAAAGTGCGGCAGGCGATTTCTCTAAAGCGCCCCTAAGCCTTTCCGGCGTTTTTTGGAGGGTACACCGAAGATGCCGGGAAAGCGGGGAAATGGGCAGGGAAGTGCGTGGAAAGCCTTGCTTTTCTGCCAAAAAAAGGGTAAAATGAATCTCGCAACGTGAATCCCGTCAGATGAAGCCTTTCCCAAGGCACTTCCTGCGGCCCGCCGGCATAGAATACCGGCAGGGGCGTCCGGCAGGGCCTCGGGAAAGATGGATGACAAATCTGGAGACATCTGTGAAAACAGAGGCCGAAGGGGCATGACCAAGACTCTCAGGCAAAAGGACAGACTCGTAGGACGAATTTACAGTGCATATTCAGCCCTTACTTTTCTTACCCCTTTTGAATGAACGGAGTGTCGTCAGTCATGCGGCACTCCGTTTTTTGTCTTCCCGCCGGCGGGACGCAGAGCGAAGAGAATTGAGAAAAGGAGAGATTTTCATGGAAGTAATCGCCAGTATCAACAGCGCCATCAACGGCTTTGTCTGGGGCGTACCCATGCTGGTCCTGCTGGTGGGCGGCGGCATTCTGCTCACGATCAGAACCTTTGGTGTGCAGTTCCGCAAGTTTGGCTATGCCATGAAGAACACCCTTGGTAAGATCTTTACCAAGGCCGAGGCCAAGGAAGGCGAGATCACGCCCTTCCAGGCCATGAGTACCGCCCTGGCCGGTACCGTGGGCACCGGCAACATCGCCGGTATCACCACCGCCATCACCCTGGGCGGCCCCGGCACCATTTTCTGGCTGTGGATCACGGCCCTCATCGGCATGGCCACCAAGTATTCCGAAGTGCTGCTGGCCGTCAAGTTCCGTGAGCGGAACCAGTACGGCGACTGGGTGGGCGGCCCCATGTACTACATCAAGAACGGCCTGGGCAAGAACTGGAAGTGGCTGGGCGTCATCTTCTGTATCTTTGCCGCCCTGGCTGCCTTCGGCATCGGCAACGCCGTGCAGGTGGGCAACATCACCGACTCCATCAACACCGTGATCACGTCCTTCAACCCCAACTTCCAGGGGCAGGACACCGTGAACATCGTCCTGGGCATCATCCTCATGGGCCTGACGGCGCTGGTCCTCTTCGGCGGCATCAAGCGTCTGGGCGCTGTTACGGAGAAGCTGGTCCCCATCATGGCGGTCATCTACATCGTGGCCTGCCTGGTGGTCATCATCTACTACGCCGGCACCCTGCCTGCCGTTTTCGCCAAGATCTTCACCGGTGCGTTCTCCCCTGAGGGTGTCACCGGCGGTGCAGTCGGCTCCATCATCATGGTCATCACCTGGGGCGTCAAGCGCGGCGTGTTCTCCAACGAGGCCGGCCTTGGTTCCGCTCCTATGGCGCACGCTGCCACCTCCGAGACCGACCCCGTCAAGCAGGGCCTGTATGGCATCTTTGAAGTGTTCATGGACACCATCGTCATCTGCACCCTGTCCGGTCTGACCATCCTGTGTGCTGCTGAGGGCGGCGCACTGAACCTGAACATCGGCACCGAGGGCACCACCGCCCTGAACGCCCAGGCGCTGGGCTCCGTGTTCACCAGCCAGGGCGGTTCCCTGATCATCGCCGTGGGTCTGGCTCTGTTCGCTTTCTCCACCATCCTGGGCTGGGCGCTGTATGGCTCCCGCTGCTGCGAGTTCCTGTTTGGCGCGAAGTCCATCAAGATCTATCAGATCATCTTCATCCTGGTCATCTTCGTGGGCGCCACCATGGACCTGAAGCTGGCCTGGGCTATCGCAGATACCCTCAACGGCCTCATGGCTCTGCCCAACCTGATCGCCCTGGTCGGCCTGTCCGGCGTGGTGGTCCGGGAGACCAAGAGACATTTCTCCGAGGTGGCCAGCAAGAAATAACCCCTCTCGTTTCTTGTGCCCCCCTCCTTCCTCCGCTGTGCTGCGGGACTGAGATCGTCCCGCAGCACAGCTTTTTTGTGCTTCGGGCGGCGCAGCGCTGCCAGAAATCCGTCAGACTCTGCCGGCGGACCCGGGATCGCCTGCAGGGTTTCTGTCTTTGTGGGGCGGACTACCACATACTGCACAGACAGAGTGTCGAAAAACAGAAGAAAACGATACATTTTGTGTATTGTCTCTGAAAAAGGCGGTACTGTATACTATTTCCGAAAACAAAAAATGCCTCGGTTTGGTGTAAAGTGACAAAGAACGGGTCCGCCGCCGGGGAAGAAGAAAAGGGAGAGTGTTATGGAACTGGTTCAGCAGATCAACACGGCCATCAATCAGGTGGTCTGGGGCGTGCCCATGCTCATTCTGCTTCTGGGCGTGGGCATTCTGATGACGGTGCGCAGCGGCGGCCTGCAATTCCGCCGTTTCGGCTATGCCATGCGCAACACCTTGGGCAAGGTCCTGAAAAAGAGCGAGGCCGGGGAAGGGGAGATCACCCCCTTCCAGGCGGTGGCCACCGCCCTGGCCGGCACCCTGGGCACCGGCAGCATCGCCGGCATCACCACCGCCGTCACCCTGGGCGGCCCCGGCACCCTGTTCTGGCTGTGGATCACGGCCCTCATCGGCATGGCCACCAAGTATGCCGAGGTGCTGCTGGCGGTGAAATTCCGGGAACGCAATGAGCGGGGCGACTGGGTAGGCGGCCCCATGTATTACATCAAGAACGGCCTGGGCAAAAAGTGGAAGTGGCTGGGCGCGCTCTTCTGCATCTTTGCCGCCCTGGCCGCTCTGGGCACGGGCAACGCCATCCAGGCCGGCAACATCGTCGGCGCCATCAACACCCTGGTCCTGTCCTTCGACCCGAGCTTCGGGGGCACGGAGACCCTGAAGCTGGTGCTGGGCATCGTGCTGGCCATCCTGGCCGCCGTGGTCCTCTTCGGCGGGGTCAAGCGCCTGGGCGCGGTGACGGAAAAGCTGGTGCCCGCCATGGCGGTGCTCTACATCGGCACCTGTCTGGCCGTGGTGCTCTACAACGCCGGCAATCTGCCTGCGGTCTTTCGGGATATCTTTGCCGGCGCCTTTTCCCCCAACGGGGTCACCGGCGGCGCTGTGGGCTCCATGTTCCTGGTGTTGAGCTGGGGCGTCAAGCGGGGCATCTTCTCCAACGAGGCCGGCCTGGGCACGGCCCCCATGGCCCACGCCACCACCTCCGAGCGGGAGCCGGTGCGCCAGGCCCTGTACGGGATCTTTGAGGTGTTCAACACCATCATCATCTGCACCCTCACCGGCCTGACCCTGCTCTGCTCCGGCATCGACCTGCACTACGGGACCATGGGAGAGACGGCGCTGGTCTCCTCTGCCCTGGGCACCCTCTTCACCCCCCAGGGGGGCGCGGTGATCATCGCCCTGTGTCTGGTCCTGTTCGCCTTCTCCACCATCCTGGGCTGGGCGCTGTACGGGTCCCGGTGCTGTGAGTTCCTGCTTGGGCCCAAGGCCGTGGCCCCTTACCGGATCATCTATGTGCTCATGACGGTGGTGGGCGCCACGGTGGAGCTGGATCTGGTGTGGTCCATCGCCGATACCCTCAACGGCCTCATGGCCCTGCCCAACCTCATCGCCCTGGCGGCCCTGTCCGGCGTGGTGGTGAAGACCAGCAAGGAATATTTCAAAAAAGAATCCGGCTTGGCCGACAAAGGCTGAGTTCATCCCCTCCCGCAGGGGAACAAGCACCGCAGGAGCTGGTCTCCCGCGGTGCTTTTTTGGCTGGCGGGGGAGGTCAGAGACCGGCGAAGCTGGAAAAAACAGGGGGAGAGCGAGACGGATTTTGCAATCCTATACAGACGATGTAGGGGAAACGGTGAAAAAAATGACACTTTGTAGATTGTGAAGAAAGTGTGAAGTGTAGTATAATCTTTGATGGAAAACGACGGATGGACGGCATTGAGTTGCAAAATTAAGGGGATTTTTCAGCCCGTCTGTCGAAAGATCAACGAGAATTGAAGGGAGAACGGTATGGAATTGATTCAGCAGATCAACCAAGCCATCAACAATGTGGTGTGGGGACCACCCATGCTGATCATGCTCATTGGCGTGGGCATCCTGATGACGGTACGCAATAAGGGGTTGCAGTTCCGTAAATTTGGCTATGCGCTGAAGAACACCATCGGCAAGATTTTTCAGAAGCGGGAGGCCGGAGACGGCGAGATCACGCCCTTCCAGGCGGTCTCCACCGCCCTGGCCGGCACCGTGGGCACCGGCAACATCGCCGGCATCACCACGGCAGTGACCCTGGGCGGCCCCGGCACCCTGCTGTGGCTGTGGATCACGGCCCTCATCGGCATGGCCACCAAGTATTCCGAGGTGCTGCTGGCCGTCAAGTTCCGGGAGCGGAACCAGTACGGCGACTGGGTGGGCGGCCCCATGTACTACATCAAGAACGGCCTGGGCAAGAACTGGAAGTGGCTGGGTGCGGTCTTCTGCGTCTTTGCCGCCCTGGCTGCCCTGGGCACCGGCAACGCCATCCAGGCCGGCAACATCGTCAGCTCCATCAACACCGTGGTCCTGGCCTTCAACCCCACCTTCAGCGGGCAGGCGACCCTGAACCTGGTGCTGGGTATCGTCCTGGCCGTCCTGGCCGCCGTGGTCCTCTTCGGCGGGGTCAAGCGCCTGGGCGCGGTCACCGAGAAGCTGGTCCCTGTCATGGCAATGGTGTATATCCTGGCCTGTCTGGCCGTCATCGTCTACAACGCCCAGCACCTGCCCGCCGTCTTCCATGACATCTTTGTGGGGGCCTTCACGCCCAGCGGCATCACCGGCGGTGCGGTGGGCTCCATGATCATGGTGGTCACCTGGGGCATGAAGCGGGGCATCTTCTCCAACGAGGCCGGCCTGGGTACGGCCCCCATGGCCCACGCCACCACCTCCGAGCGGGAGCCGGTGCGTCAGGCCCTGTACGGCATCTTTGAGGTCTTTATGGACACCATCGTCATCTGCACCCTCACCGGCCTGACCCTGCTGGTCTCCGGCATCGACCTCAACTACGGCGTCATGGGCGAGACCTCCCTGGTCTCTGCGTCGCTGGGTACGCTGTTCACCCAGAAGGGCGGCTCCATCATCATCGCCCTGTGCCTGGCCCTGTTTGCCTTCTCCACCATCCTGGGCTGGGCGCTGTACGGCGCCCGGTGCTGTGAGTTCCTCTTCGGCTCGAAGGCCATCAAGCCCTATCAGATCATCTACATCGCCATGATCGTGGTGGGCGCGACCGTGAAGCTGGATCTGGTGTGGGCCATCGCCGACACCCTCAACGGCCTCATGGCTCTGCCCAACCTCATCGCCCTGGCAGCCCTGTCCGGCGTGGTGGTCAAGGCGACCAAGGAATACTTCAGCAAAGAAAAAACGCTGGAAAGCAAGCAGTAATGTCTGCCGCCCGTGGGACCGGTCGTCCCACGGGCGTTTTTTCTTCTGGAGCGGAGGGAGAAAAAAAGAAAACCTTGCGCTATCGCTTGCGAAACAGGAGCGGGTATAGTATAATTGAACGTGATCAACACATAGAAAACTGAAGGACTTTTTGTGACTGACGGAAGTGGACCCACCACAGGGAGCAAAAAGGATCGTCGTGGCCGACCGTCTGGGCAGTTCGATTTTCACAAGAAGGGAATTGGACTGCCTTTTCTCGTTGGCAAACATACCAAGCGCGTGCACCGCACAGGATCAGAGAGGATGGTTTCAATGAAAAAAGTAGGCGTCATCATGGGCAGCGACAGCGACCTGCCCGTCGTAGAGAAAGCCATTGACAAGCTCAAGGAGTACGGGGTGCCTTACGAGGTCCACGTCTATTCCGCCCACCGCACCCCCGAGCAGGCTGGGACCTTCTCCCGCACCGCCCAGGAAAAGGGCTTCGGCGTCATCATCGCCGCCGCCGGCAAGGCCGCCCATCTGGCCGGCGCCCTGGCTGCCAACACCACCCTGCCGGTGATCGGCATTCCCGTCAAGTCCTCCACCCTGGACGGGCTGGACGCCCTGCTGTCCACGGTGCAGATGCCCACGGGCATCCCGGTGGCCACGGTGGCCATCGACGGAGCCGCCAACGCCGCCCTGCTGGCGGTGGAGATCCTGGCGGTCTCCGACCAGGAGCTGGCCGAGAAGCTGCGCCGGGCCCGGGCGGCAGAGTCCAGAAAGGTGCTGGAAAAGAACGCCGGCGTAGAGGCGGAGTTCAACGCCCCCGCCGACGGAAAGGAGGCCTGAGCCATGGGTGGTTTCTGCGGCGCCATTTCTACCCGCGATGTGGTGCTGGATGTCTACTTTGGCACCGACTACCACTCCCACCTGGGCACCCGCCGGGGCGGCATGGCCGCCTGGGACCCCGAGCTGGGCTTCCAGCGGGAGATCCACAACATTGAAAACGCCCCCTTCCGCACCAAGTTCGACGGGACGGTGGGGGAGATGGTGGGCAAGCTGTGCATCGGCAGCATCAGCGACACCGACCCCCAGCCCCTGCTGGTGCGCTCCATCCACGGCACCTACGCCATCTGCGTGGTGGGCGTGATCCAGAACGAGGACCAGCTCATCCAGCGCCTGCTGGACGACGCCGACGGCCACTTCGAGGCCATGAGCGGCGGCCGGGTGAACTCCAACGAGCTGGTGGCCACCCTCATCAGCCAGCGGCGGACCATCGCCGAGGGCATCCGCTATGCCCAGGAGATGGTGGAGGGGACCGTGTCGGTGCTCATCATGACCCCCCACTGCCTCTATGCCGGCCGGGACAAGATGGGTCGTCTGCCCGTCCACATCGGCCAGGACGAGGAGGGCTGCTGCGTGGCCTTCGAGTCCTTTGCCTATCAGAAAATGGGCTACCACGACGCCTACGAGCTTGGCCCCGGGGAAGTGGTGAAGATCACCGAGCAGGGCTGGGAGACCCTCATGCCCCCCCTGGAGGAGATGAAGGTGTGCGCCTTCCTGTGGACCTATTACGGCTACCCCAACTCCAACTACGAGGGGGTCAACGTGGAGGTTATGCGCAACCGCAACGGCGAGCTGCTGGCCCAGACCGACAAGGCCAACGGCGTGGCCCAGGACATCGACTACGTCAGCGGCGTGCCGGACTCCGGCACCCCCCACGCCATCGGCTACTCCAATGAGAGCGGCATCCCCTTTGCCCGCCCCTTCATCAAATACACCCCCACCTGGCCCCGCAGCTTCATGCCCAGCAACCAGAAGGAGCGGGACAAGGTGGCCAAGATGAAGCAGATCCCGGTCCACGACCTCATCGAGGGCAAAAAGCTGCTGTTCGTGGACGACAGCATCGTCCGCGGGACCCAGCTGCGGGAGACGGTGGAGTTCCTCTATGCCAACGGGGCCAAGGAGGTCCACATCCGCTCGGCCTGCCCGCCCATCATGTTCGGCTGCAAGTTCCTCAACTTCTCCACCAGCCGCTCCCCCATGGAGCTGCTGGCCCGCCGGACGGTGTATGAGCTGGAAGGGGAAGAAGGGGACAAGCACCTGGACGAATACAGCGACCCCGCCACCGAGCGGGGCAAGCGGCTGCGGGACGCCATCTGCGAAAAGCTCCACTTCACCTCTCTGGAGTATCAGTCGCTGGATAAACTGATCCAGGCCATCGGCCTGGAACCCTGTAAGGTATGTACCTATTGCTGGACTGGAAAGGAATGACGGAATGACTATGCAATCAAGATCGGACAGTTACGCCGCCGCCGGGGTGGACATCACCGCCGGCTACAAAGCTGTGGAGCTGATGAAGGCCCACATCGCCAAGACCATGACCGCCGGAGCCCTGTCTGACATCGGCGGCTTCGGGGGCCTGTTTGAGCTGGACCTGACGGGCATCACCCGCCCGGTGCTGGTCTCCGGCACCGACGGGGTGGGCACCAAGCTGAAGCTGGCCTTCCTCCTGGACAAGCATGACACGGTGGGCATCGACTGCGTGGCCATGTGCGTCAACGACATCATCTGCGTGGGGGCCAAGCCCCTGTTCTTCCTGGACTACATCGCCTGCGGCAAGAACGTGCCCGAGAAGATGGCCGCCATCGTCTCCGGCGTGGCCGAGGGCTGTGTCCAGTCCGGGGCCGCCCTCATCGGCGGCGAGACCGCCGAGATGCCCGGATTCTATCCGGTGGACGAGTATGATCTGGCCGGCTTCTCTGTGGGCGTGGTGGACAAGGAAAAGATCTTTGACAAGACCACCATCGTCCCCGGCGACGTGATCCTGGGCCTGCCCTCCTCGGGGGTCCATTCCAACGGCTTCTCCCTGGTGCGGAAGGTGCTGGACGTGGAGCACGCCGACCTGACCGCCCCCGTGGACGCCCTGGGCGGCAAGAGCCTGGGCGAGACCCTGCTGGCCCCCACCCGCATCTATGTCAAGAGCATCCTGGCCCTCATGGACCAGGTCCGCATCAAGTCCGTCTCCCACATCACCGGCGGCGGCTTTTATGAGAACATCCCCCGCAGCCTGCCCAAGGGCATGACCGCCAAGATCCGGGAGGCCGACGTGCCTGTGCTGCCCATCTTTGACCTGATCCAGGAGAAGGGGAACGTCCCCCGCCGGGAGATGTTCAACACCTTCAACATGGGCATCGGCATGACCGTGGTGGTGGCCAAGGAAGAGGCCGACCAGGCCCTGGCCGCCCTCCGGGCTGCCGGAGAGGCCCCCGTGGTCCTGGGCGAGATCGTGGCCGGGGACGAGGGCGTGCTCTTATGGTAAAGACGAAGATCGCCGTGCTGGTCTCCGGCGGCGGCACCAACCTCCAGGCCCTGCTGGACGCCCAGACGGCCGGGACGCTGAACGCCGGCGAGATCGTGCTGGTGGTGGCCAGCAATCCCCAGGCCTACGCCCTGACCCGGGCGGCCCAGGCGGGGGTCCCTGCGGTGGTGTGCAGCCGGAAGGAGCTGGGCGGTCAGGCCGCGTTTGAAGCCGCCATCTCCCAGGCCCTGGCCGAGCACGGCGTGGAACTGATCATCCTGGCGGGGTTTATGAGCATCCTCAGCGAGGACTTCACCCGCCGGTGGCCCCGGCGCATCCTCAACGTCCACCCCTCCCTGATCCCGTCCTTCTGCGGGCAGGGATACTATGGCCTGAAGGTCCACGAGGCCGCCCTGGCCTATGGGGTGAAGCTCACCGGCGCCACCGTCCATTTTGTCAATGAAGTGCCGGACGGGGGAGAGATCCTCCTCCAGAAGGCGGTGGAGGTCCTGCCGGGGGACACCCCGGAGGTCCTCCAGCGGCGGGTGATGGAGCAGGCCGAGTGGAAGCTGCTGCCCCAGGCCGCCCAGCAGATCGCAGAAGAGATCGGGAGGGAGAAAGCCCAATGAATATTTATGAGAACCAGGACCTGGCCGCGCTGCTGGCCGGCAACACCTATCCCGGCCGGGGCATCGTGCTGGGGCAGACCCCGGACGGGAAAACCGCCGTCACGGCCTACTTCATCATGGGCCGCAGCGAGAACAGCCGCAACCGGGTCTTTGTGAAGGAACCCGACGGCATCCGCACGGAAGCCCACGACCCGGCCAAGCTGGCCGACCCCAGCCTCATCATCTATCACCCGGTGCGCCAGATGGGCCGGGGCCTCATCGTCACCAACGGCGACCAGACCGACACCATCCGGGACTTTTTGGAGAAGGGACTGCCCATGGAGCAGGCCCTGCGGACCCGGGCCTTTGAGCCGGACGGGCCCAACTGGACCCCCCGCATCTCCGGCCTGCTCAGCCCCGACGGCAGCTACAAAATGTCCATTCTGAAAAGCGCCGACGCCGCCGGCAGCGGCTGCGCCCGGTACACCTTTGAGTACCCGGGTCTGGCCGGGGTGGGGCATTTCCTGCACACCTACGTCTGCGACGGGGACCCCATCCCCACCTTCCAGGGCGAACCCGAGCGGGTGGCCATCCCCCAGGGGAGCCTGGAGGAATTTGCCCGGCTGCTCTGGGACAACCTGAACGAGGCCAACAAGATCTCCCTCTACGTCCGCTTCACTGATCTGGCCAGCGGCGCCTGTCAGGAGACCATCGTCAACAAACATCACTAAGCGGGGGGAAGACAAACGATGAAACAACTGGAACTGAAATACGGCTGCAATCCCAACCAGAAGCCGGCCAGCATCTCGGTCAACGACGGCCGGGACCTGCCCATCCAGGTCCTCAACGGCAAGCCTGGATACATCAACTTCATGGACGCCCTGAACGCCTGGCAGCTGGTGAAGGAGCTGAAAGAGGCCACCGGCCTGCCGGCTGCCGCCTCCTTCAAGCACGTCTCGCCTGCCGGGGCCGCCGTGGGCCTGCCCCTGAGCGAGACCGACAAGGCCATCTATTTTGTGGAGCCGGACGCCCCCCTCACCCCCCTCGCCTGCGCCTACATCCGGGCCAGAGGGGCCGACCGCCTGTGCTCCTACGGCGACTGGGCTGCCCTGAGCGACGTCTGTGACGCTGCCACGGCCGCTTACCTCAAGCCGGAGGTCTCCGACGGCATCATCGCCCCGGGGTATACGCCCGAGGCCCTGGAGATCCTCAAGAGCAAGAAGAAGGGCGGCTATAATGTCGTCCAGATCGACCCGGACTATGTCCCCGCGCCCCAGGAGCATAAGGATGTCTTTGGCATCACCTTCGAGCAGGGCCGGAACAACTACAAGATCGACCAGAGCCTGCTGACCAATCTGGTCACCGAGAACAAGGACCTGCCCGATCAGGCCAAGATCGACATGATCGTGTCCCTCATCACCCTCAAATACACCCAGTCCAACTCGGTCTGCTATGTGAAGAACGGCCAGGCCATCGGCGTGGGCGCCGGCCAGCAGAGCCGCATCCACTGCACCCGTCTGGCAGGCAACAAGGCCGACAACTGGTACCTGCGCCAGCATCCCAAGACCCTGGCCCTCCAGTTCCTGCCCGGCATCCGCCGGCCCGACCGGGACAACGCCATCGACATCTACCTCTCCGACGAGGACGACGACGTTCTGCGGGACGGCGCCTGGCAGGGGATCTTCCAGGTCCGCCCGGAGCGCCTCACCGTCCAGGAGAAAAAGGAGTGGATCGCCACCCAGACCGGCGTCACCGTGGGCTCGGACGCCTTCTTCCCCTTCGGGGACAACGTGGAGCGGGCGAGAAAGTCCGGCGTGAGCTACATCGTCGAGCCCGGCGGGTCCATCCGGGACGACAACGTCATTGAAACTGCCAACCGCTACAACATGGTCATGGCCTTCACCGGCATGCGCCTGTTCCATCACTGAGCAAGGAGGAAGCACCCCTATGAATATTCTCGTGGTAGGCGGCGGCGGCCGGGAGCACGCGATCATCAAGAGTTTACGGAAAAGCCCCCGGGTGAGCGCCATCTATGCCGCCCCCGGCAACGGCGGCATTGCCGCCGATGCCATCTGCACCGGCATCGGGGCCAAGGACCTGGACGCCATCACCGCCTTTGCCCAGGAAAAGGCCATCGACTTTGCCGTGGTGGCCCCCGACGATCCCCTGGTCCTGGGGGCCGTGGACCGGCTGGAGGCCGTGGGCATCCCCTGCTTCGGCCCCAACAAGGCCGCAGCCATCCTGGAGGGGAGCAAGGTCTTTTCCAAGGACCTCATGAAGAAATATCACATCCCCACGGCAGCTTACGAGGTCTTTGACGACCTGAACGCTGCCCTGGACTACCTGAAAACCGCCCCCATCCCCACCGTGGTCAAGGCCGACGGCCTGGCCCTGGGCAAGGGGGTCACCGTGGCCATGACCCGCCAGGAGGCCGAGGACGCCGTCCGGGCCTGCATGGAGGACAAGGTTTTTGGCGAAAGCGGCAGCCACATCGTCATCGAGGAGTTCCTCACCGGGCCGGAGGTGTCGGTCCTGTCCTTCACCGACGGCAAGGTGGTCATCCCCATGGTCTCCTCCATGGACCACAAGCGCATCGGCGACGGGGACACCGGCCCCAACACCGGCGGCATGGGCACCATCGCCCCCAACCCCTATTACACCGACGAGATCGCCCAGGTGTGCATGGACACCATCTTCCTGCCCACCATGCGCGCCATGAACGAAGAGGGCCGCACCTTCAAGGGCTGCCTCTACTTCGGCCTCATGCTCACCGAGGCCGGCCCCAAGGTCATCGAGTACAACTGCCGCTTCGGCGACCCGGAGACCCAGGTGGTCCTGCCCCTGCTGGAGAGCGACCTGCTGACCGTCATGGAGGCCACCGCCAAGGGTACCCTGGCCGAGACGGAAGTGAAGTTCAGCGACAAGTCCGCCTGCTGCCTGGTGCTGGCCTCGGAGGGCTATCCCAAAAAGTACGAGACCGGCTACCCCATCACCATCCCCGCCGACCTGGACGCCCAGGTCTTCGTGGCCGGGGCCAAGCTGGAGGACGGCGTGCTGAAGACCTCCGGCGGCCGGGTCCTGGGGGTCACCGCCGTGGGCGAGACCCTGCAGGAAGCCATCGACAAGGCCTACCGGGAGGGCGCCCGGGTGACCTTCCAGAACGCATATTGCCGCAAAGACATTGGAGCCCGTGCGCTGCGGGCCCGGGAAGAGGGAAAATAAATGGTATATCGGGTCTATGTAGAAAAACGCCCGGGGCTCACCGCCGAGGCCGATGCCCTGGCCAACGACATCCGCACCCTGCTGGGGATCTCCTCCCTGGAGGGCCTGCGGCTGCTCAACCGCTACGACGTGGAGAACATCACGCCGGAGCTGTTCGACTATAGCGTCAAAACCATCCTGTCCGAACCCCAGCTGGACCAGGTGAGCGACACCCTGCCCGACGGCGGGATCGTCTTCGCCGTGGAGTATCTGCCCGGTCAGTTCGACCAGCGGGCGGACTCCGCCGCCCAGTGCATCCAGATCCTCTCCCAGGCGGAGCGGCCCCTGGTGCGCTCGGCCCGGGTCTACCACCTGACGGGTTCGCTCACCGCCGAAGAAGTGGCGGCCATCAAGAAGTATCTCATCAACCCCGTCGAGGCCCGGGAGGCTTCCCTGGAGCCTTTCGACACCCTGGCCATGACCTACGACATCCCCACCGCCGTGGCCACCCTCACCGGCTTCCGGGACCTGGACGAGGCGGGCCTTGAGGCCATGGTGGCCGACTACGGCCTGGCCATGGACCTGGACGACCTGCGCTTCTGCCGGGACTACTTCCGCCAGGAGGACCGGGACCCCACCATGACCGAGCTGCGGGTGATCGACACCTATTGGTCCGACCACTGCCGCCACACCACCTTCCTGACCACCATCGACGCCGTGGAGTTCCAGAGCCCCATCCTCCAGCAGACCTATGAGGACTATCTGAACACCCGCAAGCGCCTGAACCGGACCAAGCCCGTGAACCTCATGGACATCGGGACCATCGTGGCCAAGTACCTGAAAAAGCAGGGGAAGATGCCCCGGCTGGACGAGTCCGAGGAGATCAACGCCTGCACCGTCAAGATCAAGGTGAAAACCGAACAGGGCAAGGAGGACTGGCTCCTGCTCTTCAAGAACGAGACCCACAACCACCCCACGGAGATCGAACCCTTCGGCGGCGCGGCCACCTGCGTGGGCGGGGCCATCCGGGACCCCCTGTCCGGGCGGTCCTACGTCTACTCCGCCATGCGCCTGACCGGCGCAGCCGACCCCCTGACCCCCATCGAGGAGACCATGACCGGCAAGCTGCCCCAGCGGACCATCGTCACCAAGGCCGCTGCCGGCTACTCCTCCTACGGCAACCAGATCGGTCTGGCCACCGGCCAGGTGGACGAGCTGTACCACCCGGGCTATGCGGCCAAGCGCATGGAGATCGGCGCGGTCATCGCCGCAGCCCCGGCAGAGAACGTCCGCCGGGAGCGGCCCGCTGCCGGGGATGTGGTCATCCTGCTGGGCGGCCGCACCGGCCGGGACGGCTGTGGCGGCGCCACCGGCTCCTCCAAGTCCCACACCACGGCCTCTCTGGAGACCTGCGGGGCAGAGGTCCAGAAGGGCAACGCCCCGGAGGAGCGCAAGCTCCAGCGGCTGTTCCGCAACCCCGAGGCCTCCCGGCTCATCAAGCGCTGCAACGACTTCGGCGCCGGCGGCGTGTCCGTGGCCATCGGCGAGCTGGCCGAGGGCCTGGACATCGACCTGAACAAGGTCCCCAAAAAGTACGAGGGCCTGGACGGGACCGAGCTGGCCATCAGTGAGTCCCAGGAGCGGATGGCTGTGGTGGTCGAGGGCAAGGACGCCGACCGCTTCCTGGCCCTGGCCGGCGAGGAGAACCTGGAAGCCACCGTGGTGGCCTCTGTCACCGACAAGGGCCGCCTGACCATGACCTGGAACGGCAAGACCATCGTGGACATCGCCCGCTCCTTCCTGGACACCAACGGCGTGGAGAAGCACGTCACCGCCATCACCGCGCCGCCGGAGTCCATCCTCAAGGAGCAGGTCACCGACTTCCGCCAGGGCTATCTGGACCTGGCAGCCGACCTGAACGTCTGCTCCAAGCGGGGCCTGTCCGAGCGCTTCGACGCCACCATCGGCAGCGGCACCGTCCTCATGCCCTTCGGCGGCAAGCGCCAGCTCACCCCCACCCAGGCCATGGTCAACAAGATCTCCCGGGAGAGCGGCGACACCAGCACCTGCTCCATCATGTCCTGGGGCTACAACCCCTATGTCACCGAGAAGAGCCCCTACCACGGGGCCTATCTGGCGGTGGTGGAGTCGGTGTCCAAGCTGGTGGCCACCGGGGCCGACCTGAAAGACACCTACCTCAGCTTCCAGGAATACTTCCCCAAGCTGGGCAAGGACCCCAAGCGCTGGGGCCAGCCGCTGGCCGCGCTGCTGGGGGCCTATCGGGCCCAGAAGGAGCTGGAGATCGCAGCCATTGGCGGCAAGGACTCCATGAGCGGCTCCTTTGAGGACCTGGACGTGCCGCCCACCCTGGTCTCCTTCGCCGTGACCACCGAGGAGATCCCCCATGTGCTCTCGCCCGAGTTCAAGGGCGCGGACCATCCGGTGGTCTGGCTCTGCCCCGAGTATGGCCCGGACGGCCTGCCGGCGGCGGCTTCCCTGAAAAAGGTCTACCAGACCGTGCTGCGGCTGCGGAAGAAGGGGAACCTTCTGGCGGCTTACACCCCCACCTTCGGCGGCGTGGCCGAGGGCGTGCTGAAGATGACCCTGGGCAACGGCCTGGGCTTCCGCTTCGACGACGGCTGCACCCTGGACGAGCTGTTTGCCTATTCCTATGGTTCCTTCATCCTGGAGCTGCGGGAGAAGGAGGAGATCGGTCTGCCCCTGGGCGTGACCACCCAGGAGGAAGGGCTGACCTGGCAGGGCCAGCACCTGGACGCCCAGGAGCTGCTGGACGCCTATGAGAACAAGCTGGAGCCGATCTATCCCTGCAACATTCCCCAGGATGGCGGTCAGATCCCCACCCTGTCCTACCAGAGCGACGCCTGGAAGCAGCCGGTGGCAAAGATCGCCAAGCCCCGGGTCCTCATCCCCGTCTTCCCCGGCACCAACTGCGAGTACGACGCGGCCAAGGCCATGGCAGCCGCCGGGGCCGAGCCGGAGATCGTGGTCATCAAGAACCTCACCGCCGGGGCCATTGCCCAGTCCATGGACCATGTGGCCCAGCGGCTGGCCCAGGCCCAGATCGTCTTCCTGCCCGGCGGCTTCTCCGGCGGCGATGAGCCCGACGGCTCGGCCAAGCTCATCACCTCCTTCTTCCGGGCCGAGAAGGTCAAGGAGCAGGTGAGCCGCCTGCTGAAAGACCGGGACGGCCTGATGCTGGGCGTGTGCAACGGCTTCCAGGCCCTGATCAAGCTGGGTCTGGTGCCCTATGGCGAGATCATCGACACCGACGAGACCTGCCCCACCCTGACCTATAACACCATCGGCCGCCACCAGTCCCGGCTGGTCCACACCCGGGTGGCCTCCAACAAATCCCCCTGGCTGCGCTATACCCAGCCCGGCCAGGTGTACACCGTGCCCATCTCCCACGGCGAGGGCCGCTTCCTGGCCTCCCAGGAGCTGGTGCAGAAGCTGGCCGACAACGGACAGATCGCCACCCAGTATGTGGACCTGAACGGCCAGCCCACCGACGACGTCCACTTCAACCCCAACAACTCCGTCTGGGCCATCGAGGGCATCACCTCTCCCGACGGCCGGGTGCTGGGCAAGATGGGCCACAGCGAGCGCAACGGCACGGGCCTGTACCGGAACGTCCCGGGCGAATACGACATGCAGCTCTTCCGCGCAGCGGCAGAGTATTTCCAGTGACCAAGAAAGGAGACACCCCCTATGGCATATTACTATCCCGAACCCTCCCATACGTTCAGTGAATACCTGCTGGTGCCCGGCTTTACCTCGGAGGAGTGCATCCCGGACAACGTGTCTCTGAAAACCCCTCTGGTGAAATACCGCAAAGGGGAAGAGGAGTGCCCCATCAGCCTGAATATCCCCATGGTCTCCGCCATCATGCAGGCCGTGTCCAACGACACCCTGGCCGTGGCCCTGGCCAAGGAGGGCGGTCTGTCCTTCATCTATGGCTCCCAGTCCATTGAGGACGAGGCCGCCATGGTCCGCCGGGTCAAGAGCAGCAAGGCCGGCTTTGTCATCTCCGCCTCCAACCTCACCCCCGACGCCACCCTGGCCGACGTGCTGGCCCTGAAGGAGAAGAACGGCTTCTCCACCGTGGCCATCACCGCCGACGCCAGCCCCAACGGCAAGCTGCTGGGGCTGGTCACCAGCCGGGATTACCGGGTGACCCGGATGAGCACCGACGTGCCCGTGCGGGAGTTCATGACCCCCCGGGAAAAGCTCATCACCGCCCCGGCTTCCACCACCCTGAAAGAGGCCAACGACATCATCTGGGACCACAAGCTCAACGCCCTGCCCGTGGTGGATGAGAACGACCACCTGATGTACTTCGTCTTCCGCAAGGACTATGCCGAGCACAAGGAGCACCCCCTGGCCCTCCAGGACGGGGACAAGCGCTATCTGGTGGGCGCCGGCATCAACTCCAAGGACTACGCCCAGCGGGTGCCCGCCCTGGTGGGCGCGGGGGCAGACATCCTCTGCATCGACTCCTCCGAGGGCTACTCCGTCTGGCAGAAAAAGACCATCGACTTCATCCGCGCGCGCTATGGCGACACCGTGAAGGTGGGCGCCGGCAACGTGGTGGACCGGGAGGGCTTCCGCTATCTGGCCCAGGCCGGGGCCGACTTTGTCAAGGTGGGCATCGGCGGCGGCTCCATCTGCATCACCCGGGAGACCAAGGGCATTGGCCGCGGACAGGCTTCGGCCCTCATCGAGGTGGCCGCAGCCCGGGACGAGTATTTCAAGGAGACGGGGGTCTATGTGCCCATCTGCTCCGACGGCGGCATCGTCTTTGACTTCCACATGACCCTGGCCCTGGCCATGGGGGCGGACTTCCTGATGCTGGGCCGCTACTTCGCCCGCTTCGACGAAAGCCCCACCAACAAGCTCATGGTCAACGGCGCCTATGTGAAGGAATACTGGGGCGAGGGCTCCAACCGCGCCCGGAACTGGCAGCGCTACGACCTGGGCGGCAAGAGCGACCTGGCCTTTGAGGAGGGCGTGGACTCCTATGTGGCCTACGCCGGCTCCCTGCACGACAACGTGGAGAAGAGCCTGTACAAGGTCAAGTCCACCATGTGCAACTGCGGGGTCATCAACATCCCCGACCTGCAGAAGAACGCCCGGCTCACCCTGGTCTCCGCCACCAGCATCGTGGAAGGCGGCTACCACGACGTGACCCTGCGTTCCACCGCCGGCAACCAGTAAGGCAACTCTGGAAAGGAGAGGATTCCCATGAGAAGTGACATCGAGATCGCCCAGTCCTGCGCCATGCACCCCATCCGGGAGATCGCCCGTCAGGTGGGCGTGGGGGAGGAATACCTGGAACCCTATGGCAACTACAAGGCCAAGATCGACTACCGGATGCTCCGGGAGGTCCAGGCCCCCGACGGCAAGCTTATCCTGGTCACGGCCATCACCCCCACCCCCGCCGGGGAGGGGAAAACCACCACCACGGTGGGGCTGGCCGACGGCCTGCGGAAGATCGGCAAACGGTCCGTGGTGGCCCTGCGGGAGCCCTCTCTCGGCCCGGTGTTCGGCCTCAAGGGCGGCGCGGCCGGCGGCGGCTATGCCCAGGTGGTGCCCATGGAGGACATCAACCTCCACTTCACCGGCGACTTCCACGCCATCGGCGCGGCCAACAACCTGCTGGCCGCCATGCTGGACAACCACATCCAGCAGGGCAACGAGCTGGGCATCGACGTGAAGAAGATCACCTGGAAGCGCTGCGTGGACATGAACGACCGCCAGCTGCGCAACATCGTGGACGGCCTGGGCGGCCGGATGCAGGGCGTGCCCCGGGAGGACGGCTTTGACATCACCGTGGCCTCGGAGATCATGGCCGTGCTGTGCCTGGCCACCTCGGTGGCAGACCTGAAGGAGCGCCTGGGCCGGATGGTGGTGGGCTACACCTACGACGACAAGCCCGTCACCGCGGGCGACCTGAAGGCCGCCGGCGCCATGACCGCTCTGCTCAAGGACGCCCTGAAGCCCAACCTGGTCCAGACCCTGGAGGGGACCCCCGCCATCATCCACGGCGGGCCCTTTGCCAACATCGCCCACGGCTGCAACTCGGTCATGGCCACCCGGGCAGCATTGAAGCTGGGGGACTACGCCGTCACCGAGGCCGGCTTCGGCGCAGACCTGGGAGCCGAGAAGTTCCTGGACATCAAGTGCCCCATGGCGGGGCTCCACCCCGACGCGGTGGTGGTGGTGGCCACGGTCCGGGCCTTGAAGCACCACGGCGGCGTGGCCAAGGCCGACCTGGGCACCGAGAACCTGGAGGCTCTGGAGAAGGGCCTGCCCAACCTGCTGCGCCATGTGGAGAACATCACCAAGGTCTTTGGTCTGCCCTGCGTGGTGGCCATCAACCGCTTCCCCCTGGACACCGAGGCCGAGCTGGCCCTCATCGAGGCCAAGTGCAGGGAGCTGGGGGTCAACGTGGCCCTGTCCGAGGTGTGGGCCAAGGGCGGCGAGGGCGGCAAGGCCCTGGCCGAGGAAGTGGTCCGGCTGTGCGAGCAGCCCAACCAGTACCGGCCCTCCTACGACCGGGACACCTCCATCGAGGAGAAACTCCGGGCCATCGTCACCCGGATCTACCGGGGCCGGGACGTGGTCCTCACCCCGGCGGCCAAGAAGCAGGCCAAGCAGCTGACCGAACAGGGCTTCGGCGGCTATCCCATCTGCATGGCCAAGACCCAGTACAGCTTTTCCGACGACCCGGCCCTGCTGGGCGCGCCGGAGGACTTCGTCGTCACCGTGCGCAGCCTGAAGGTCTCCGCCGGGGCGGGCTTCCTGGTGGCCCTCACCGGGGAGATCCTCACCATGCCCGGCCTGCCCAAGGTCCCGGCGGCGGAGAAGATCGACGTGGACGAGAGCGGGAAGATCAGCGGACTGTTCTGAGCCTCGCTGCACCCATAGAAAAAGGACACCGGCCCTGTTAGGGTCGGTGTCCTTTTGCTGTTGCGCCAGGGTCCCAGCGGACCGGAGACCGGGCATATTCCGTCGGCCCCGGCGTGCGGCCGAAATTCTTCCGGCACAGATCATATAGGGCGGTGCAGCGGGCTTCCAGCTCGAAGACCCGGCGCGCGGCGGGGTCCGCCAGCCGGGCGGCGTGGGCAGGCTTGACCAGCACCGGCAGCGCTGCCGCCGTTTTCATCTGCCGCAGCAGCTCCTGGCCGCGAGGGGAGAACCCCAGCACCCGGAGATAGGGCAGGCCGGCCGGCCGGTCATCGGCCCGCAGCCCCAGAAACGCCCACAGCACCAGCCGCCGCACCCGGGCCAGAGGATAGCGCTTGCTCTGCACCTGAGCGTACAGATCCGGCAGGGAGACGGCACTCTGCGCCGCCCGGAAGAACCGGTGGCTGAGCCCCTCCCCGCAGTCGGGAAGCCGGGCGAAGTCGGCCTCCGACAGGGTCCGCAGCCGGGCCAGGACCCCAAGGGTGCAGGCGGTCAGGCTGGCAGGATCGGCCCGCAGGATCTCCTCCTCTGGGGGAGAGAGGTAGGGGGCCAGCGGCGTCGGGTCCTCTGCCAGGATCTGCTGGCGCAGCCAGGAGGCAGAGGAGTGGCCCGCCTGGGGCGCCTGGTCGTGGCCCGCTCCCTGCCGGGGCAGGGTGTGGGGGACGATGGTGCTGCCCAGGGCCTCCAGGGCCAGCAGATATTCCACCCCCAGGTTGTTGTTGGGCAGGGAGAGACAGTCGGCCGCCTCTCCCACCAGCGCCCGGGCGGCCTGCTGCCGGGCGGCAGGGAAGGAGAGGCCCCGGTCCAGCCCGTCGTGCAGCGCGGCCTGCCAGGCAGGGGTGTGCAGGCAGTCCGCCACCTGCCGGAGGGGGGAGAGGGCGCCGGCTTCGCTGCCAAAGCTGAGGGTGTCCACCACCCCGGCCGCCGCCAGCACGCCCACCCCGCCCCGGGCAAAGGCTTCGGCGGAGGCCGCGGCCCAGAGGGTGGGCAGCTCCAGCACCAGATCCACGCCGTGGGAGAGGGCCAGCGCCGCCCGGGTCCACTTGTCCGCCAGGGCGGGCTGGCCCCGCTGGACCCAGTTGCCGCTCATGGCGCAGACGATGGCGCAGCCGGGGCCGAAGGTCTGCTGCAGGGCCGCCAGATGACTGCCGTGACCGCTGTGGAAGGGATTGTATTCCGCGACGATGCCGATTGTACGCATAGCCCAACCTCGCTTTCCAAAAAACTTGAAATTTGGGGAAAAAACAGTTGTCCTTTCGGGCAAAATGGGATAAGATAAACGTGTATGAACTATTTTACCCCCAACGGGGGCGACAAGCAAGTACCATCGAAATTCGAGGAATTCATAAAGGAGAGGAAACACCATGAAAGTTCTGGTTATCAATGCAGGCAGCTCTTCCCTGAAGTATCAGCTGCTGGACCCCGATACCAAGGAAGTGCTGGCCAAGGGCCTGTGCGAGCGCATCGGCATCGACGGCCACATCAAGCACACCCCCACCGGCAAGGACGTCTATGACGCCGACCGCTACATGCCCGACCACGAGGCTGCCATCAAGCTGGTCATGGAAGTGCTGACCCACAACTACTACGGCGTGATCACCGACATGTCCGAGATCGACGCGGTGGGCCACCGTGTGGTCCACGGCGGCGAGGAGTTCACCGACTCCGTCATCATCGACCGGAAGGTCATGGACGGCATCCGCGCCTGCATCCCCCTGGCCCCCCTGCACAACCCCGCCAACATCACCGGCATCGAGGCCTGCAAGGACGTCATGCCCAACACCCCCATGGTGGCCGTGTTCGACACCGCCTTCCACCAGACCATGCCCCCCAAGGCTTACATCTACGCCGTGCCCTACCGCTGGTACACCGAGAATAAGGTCCGCCGCTATGGCTTCCACGGCACCTCCCACAAGTATGTCTCCCAGCGCGCCGCTGAGATGCTGGGCCGCCCCATCGAGGAGCTGCGTATCGCCACCTGCCACCTGGGCAACGGCGCTTCCACCTGCTCGGTGAAGTTCGGCAAGTCCATCGACACCTCCATGGGCTTCACCCCCCAGGACGGCCTGCCCATGGGCACCCGTGCCGGCGCCATCGACGCTGCCATCACCGAGTACATCGTGGACCAGCGCGGCTACTCCGGCAAGCGCGTGGAGAGCGCCCTGAACAAGGAGTCCGGCGTGCTGGGCATCTCCGGCGTCTCCTCCGACTTCCGTGACCTGGAGACCGCCGCTGCCGAGGGCAACGAGCGCGCTCAGCTGGCCATCGACGTCTTCTGCTACAAGGTCACCAAGCGCATCGGCTCCTGCGCCGCTGCCATGGGCGGCCTGGACGCCGTGGTCTTCACCGCCGGCGTGGGCGAGAACTCCGCCACCCTGCGTGCCAAGATCGTGGAGGGCCTGGAGTTCCTGGGCCTGAAGATGGACCCCGAGAAGAACAACGTCCGCGGCAAGGAAGCCATCCTCTCCACCGACGATTCCCCCAACAAGATCCTCCTCATCCCCACCAACGAGGAGCTGGTCATCGCACTGGACACCGCCAAGCTGGTCCGGGAGCACGCTGCTGCCGCAGCCGAAGAGGCCTGAGCCAACGGCGCGGTTCCGATCCCCACCGAAATGATTTAAAAAGCGGAGCGGCTTTTGCCGCTCCGCTTTTTCGCTTGTGTTCCATGTTTTATGGAAGGCACCCTTTCTTTTGGTGCTGGTGCGGGGATTTTACGCCGCGCACAGGTTCTGTCAAATTTCTTTGAGTCCGTCTTGTATATGGCAGTTTTATTGTAGAGTTTTTTCAAGTCTGCACCCTACCCACAGCGAGTAGTCTTTTCTCAAGTTCTGTTGCAAAAAAGAGTTTTCAGCCTTGGGCAGGAAGTTACGAACGAAAAAGTTACCGAGAACCACAATTTCAGGCGGTTCTCGGTAACTTTTTATTTGGTTTGTTTTTTGGTCGGGAGGGGGATAGCTCACGGGTCATTGCGATGCTGCTGATTTGGCAGCGGAAGCACTGGAGGTGTCGTTTCTTCTTCGCGAAGATAAAGTTCTTCACATGCTTGCTGTGCGGCAATCAGTGTGCGGATGGCATCTTCGGTAGCCCGGATCATTGTGAGATACATTTTTTGTAGTCTGTCATGGGTTCACCTCCTGGATGTGTGGATGGGATGTGGTTCGGTTTAGAACAAAACAATCAAAATGTCAATAGAACAAATTGTTCAGAACTATACTGCTTTTGGTGATACACGTGGCACAATATCGACGGATTCGAGAACTGCGGGAGGACCACGATCTGACCCAAGCGCAGGTGGGCGCGGCGATCAACGTCCCCCAGCGGACCTATGCCTATTACGAAAGCGGGCAGCGCATGATCCCGCCATGGGTCCTGTGTGCCCTGGCGGATTTCTATCAGGTCAGCACAGACTATCTGTTGGAACGGACCGACCGGCCGGGACCCCAGCGGTGAACGACAAAAACCCAGCGGCCTCTGCCGCTGGGTTTGTTTTGTCTGTGTGTGGGGAAGCCCTCAGGACTGCCGCCGTCCGCCCAGATGCAGACGGTGGAAGAAGAGGTCCAGTCCTTCCAGGGCCTTGGTCAGCAGCCAGTGGACGGAGGGGATGAGCAGCACGAACACCGTCAGCACCAGCCCGCCGCCGAAGGACAGGGGAGTCAGAGAGAAGGCGCCCGGCAGGAACAGGATGATCAGCAGCAGCGCCAGGACCAGCCCGCCCATCATGCCCAGGTGCAGCCGGTTCAGGGGCTTGGCCACCCGCCAGAGCATGAAGAACCCGACGATGGTCACCAGCAGCGCCGTGATGGTGGAGATCTCGTCGTTGCCCATCTGGAAGGCTTTCTGGAAGAGCAGGACGAAGATGATGATGAACAGGTCCGTCAGCGCCGCCGGCAGCGCCCGGACGATGGCGTTGCGGAGGAAGTTCCCGGTGACCAGGTTCTCGTTGGGCTCCAGAGCCAGGATCAGCGAGGGGATGCCGATGGCCAGCAGGCTCATCAGGGTCAGCTGAGAGGGGGTGAGGGGATAGGAAAAGACGGCCGTGATGGAGATGATGGCCAGGATGAGGGAAAAGATATTTTTCACCAGATACAGCGAGGCCGCCCGCTCAATGTTGTTGATCACCCGCCGCCCCTCGGCCACCACAGAGGGCATGGCGGCAAAGTCGCTGTCCATGAGGACCAGGTCGGAGATCTGGGCGGCCACGTCGCTGCCGGAGGCCATGGCCACGCTGCAGTCGGCCTCCTTCAGGGCCAGCACGTCGTTGACGCCGTCGCCGGTCATGGCCACGGTGTGCTTGTGGCTTTGCAGGGCCTGGACCAGCAGTTTTTTCTGGTTGGGGCGCACCCGGCCAAAGACGTTGTATTCCTCGCAGGCGGCCTCAATGTCCTCGTAGGTCTCCAGGGTGGAGGCGTCCACATACTTGTCCGCCCCCTGGATGCCCGCCTGCCGGGCCGCAGCGGCCACGGTGACCGGGTTGTCCCCGGAGATGACCTTGACCGTCACCCCCTGGTCGTGGAAGTAGGCAAAGGTCTCTTTGGCGTTTTCCCGCACGGGGTTGTGCAGCAGCACGAAGGACAGCGGGACCGGATCGGCGATCCCCCGGCCATTGGGGCCGGGGCGGCAGGCGGCGAAGAGCAGCACCCGGCTGCCGTCGGCCATGGCCTGTTCGGCCCGGGCCCGGTAGGGGGCGTAGCCCTCCTGGCCCAGGATGAACTCCGGCGCCCCCAGGACATAGGCGTCCTCGGGGCTGTAGGCCACGGCGCTGTATTTGGTCTCGGAGGAGAAGCCCAGCACCTGCTGGGCCTTGCGGGCGTCGTCCGCGTGCAGGGCGTTCTGGAGGGCCTGCATGGTCTCGTTGTCCGGGGCCATGTTGGACACGAAGTCCGTCAGCTGTCGGGTCAGGGCCTCCTCGTCGGCGTCGCCGGTCAGGGGGAGCAGCCCCTGATAGACCATCTCCGGCTGGGTGACGGTGCCCGTCTTGTCCACGCACAGCACGTCCACCCGGGCCAGGGTCTCGGTGCATTTCAGGTCCTGCACCAAGGTGTTTTTGGTGGTGGCCAGCCGCAGCACGCTGGCTGCCAGGGCCAGGCTGACCATGAGGTACAGCCCCTCGGGGATCATGCCGATGACGGCGGCGGCAGTGCTCTCGACCCCCTCCTTGATGGACAGGCCCAGCAGGGAGGTCTGGCGGTAGAAGAGCAGCCCCCCGATGGGGACGATGAGGATGCCGATGGCGATGAGCAGCCGGTTCAGGGAGCGCATCATCCCCGGCAGGTGACTTTTCTTGGACTTCTGGGCCTCGCTGGTGAGCTTGGCTGCGTAGGAGTCCGCCCCCACCCGGGTGAGGACGGCGTAGCACTGGCCGGAGACCACGAAGCTGCCCGAGAGCAGCTCGCTGCCCACCCCTTTGGCGATCTCGTCCGACTCGCCGGTGAGCAGGGATTCATTGACCTGGACCGAGCCGGAGACCACCTTGGCGTCGGCGCAGATCTGGTTGCCGGCGGAGAAGAGGACCAGGTCATCCCGGACCAGATCCCGGGTGTAGACACTGCATAGGGTGCCGTCCCGGACCGCCTTGGCCTGGGGGGCGGAGAGAAGGGACAGACTGTCCAGCTTCTTTTTGGCGTGCAGCTCCTGGATGATGCCGATGGCGGTGTTGGCGGCCACCACCAGCAGGAAGATCAGCTCCCCGAAGGAGCCTACGGCGATGAGAAAGCCGGCGATGACGAAAAAGATCAGGTTGAAAAAGGAGAACAGGTTTTCCAGGATGATCTTCTGGACGGTTTTGGTGGGGGAGTCCGGCGGCGTGTTGGTCAGGCCGGCCTGGACCCGCTGTTGGACCTGTGCGCTGGAAAGTCCCGGCCCCTGCTGGCCGGGAGGCTGTTGCAGTGACGGCATGAGACAGGCCTCCCTTTCTGGAAAAAGTCCGAAAGACCGGAGACCCGAGGGCGCGAACCCGTGGGCCTCCGGTCTTTGCAGCCAAAGGATAGTATACTAAATTTCTTGGAAAATAACAACGAATAAATCGTGAACAATCACTTGTCGCTGTCCTGCTGGCAGGAAGCGCAGCCATGAGAGCAGGCCCACAGGTGGTCAGCGGTGGGCTTCCAGTTCTCGGCGTAGCTGTCGCACTTGGCGCACAGGTCGTCCACATCCTCCAGGGCGGTCACGTCGCTGGGGTGCGCGCCGGACTTGTGGACCAGCTCCCGCAGCTTCTCCGGGTTTTCCAGCATGGGACAGGGCCGCAGGTGGTTGTCGTTGAAGGGCTGGCCGTCGTGATAGGCCCGGAAGAGGGGAGAGCACAGGGCCTCCAGCAGGGTCTTTTCCCGGATGTTGGAGTCGGAATAGTGGATGAACACGCAGGGGTCGCAGTCGCCGTTGGCGTTGATGTGCAGGTAGCGCCGGCCGCCGGCAATGCAGCCGCCCACATACTCGCCGTCGTTCTGGAAGTCCAGCATGAAGATGGGCTTCTTGCCCCGCAGCTCCCGGATCTGGTGGTACATATACTCTCTCTGCTCGGGGGTGGGCAGCAGCTCCGGCACGGCGTCCTTGCCCACGGGCATGTAGTGGAAGTACCAGACGAAGTAAGCGCCCCACTCCACCAGCTGGTCCACATAGGCCTCGGTGCTGACGTCCTTGATGTTGGCGCTGGTGTAGCAGGTGGAGATGCCGAAGGGCAGGCGGTTGCTCTTGAGCAGGTTCATGGCCCGGACCACCTTCTGGTAGGTGCCGTCGCCCCGGCGGGAGTCGGTGGCCTCCTCGAAGCCCTCCACGCTGATGACGGGGACGAAGTTCTTCACCCGCAGCATATCCTGGGCGAAGGCCTCGTCGATGAGGGTGGCGTTGGTGAAGCACATGAAGATGGCGTCGGGGTGGGCCTCGCAAATCTTGATCAGGTCCTTTTTCCGCACCAGGGGCTCGCCGCCGGTGTAGATGTAGAAATAGGTGCCCATCTCCTTGCCCTGGCGGATGATGCTGTCGATCTCCTCATAGGACAGGTTCAGCTTGTTGCCGTACTCGGCGGCCCAGCAGCCCTTGCAGTGGAGGTTGCAGGCGGAGGTGGGGTCCATCAGGATGGCCCAGGGCACGTTGCAGTTGTACTTTTCCCGGTACTCGTCCTGCTTTTTCCAGCCGGTGATGCTGGCGTTGAGGAAGAGGTTGGACAGCAGGGTCTCGGTGAAGCCCAGGTCCATTTCGGTCATCATGCGGACCACCAGCTTGTGGGCGGTGGTGTCCTCGTTGTTGATGGCGTCCCGGATGGCCTGACGCTGCCGGGGGAAAGACTGGGGGCCGTTGCCGGCGAATTTGTCCACCATGTCCATTACATGGGTCAGATTCTTGATGGGGTCCTTTTCGATGTAGGAAAAGGCCTGATTGAGTGCAAATTTCTTGATGCTGTTGCCTAACATAAGTGTTCCTCCCTATCAAAGTGCGATATCAAGAAAGCTGAAAGATGAGCTTGGATGGCGTGGGCATTCCTGTCCCTGCCGCGATCCATCTGGCCCGCGTACATCTTAGTACATTTCTTCAAGTATTGCAAGAGATGTTCTGGATGAACGGTGAAGAAATGAAGATGGGTCTGACACGTCCCTCTTTTTGGGAAACATCAAAAATGGTTCAAAAAGCTTGTTCCATATTATAGGACTTTAATTTTCTTTTTGCAAGTGTTTTTTACAAAAGTGGTTACAAAAAGGGGTTCGCTCTCCAAAGGGCGGGAATTTCCCGATTGCAAAACCCCGGCGGGTGTGTTACCATAGGGAACCGGTCCGGCCAGACCCAGCGGCTGCGGGGGTCCGGCGGACACAACAGAGGCCCTTCTCCCGCCGCCAAGGGAAGGGGCAAGGAGAGGGGAGACCACGATGTTTCCAGGCTTTACCCAACAGACCAACGATTTTCTCTGGCTGCTCCGCCTGAACAACAACCGGGACTGGTTCCAGGCCCACAAGCAGGACTATCTGGACCAGGTCCAGACCCCCATGCGCCAGCTGGCCGAGGAAGTGTATGACCGCTTTTCCGCCGCCCACCAGGACCTGTCCCTGCTGCTCCGGGTGAGCCGGATCTACCGGGACGCCCGCCGCCTCTATGGCAGGGGACCGTACAAGAGCCACCTGTGGTTCTCTCTGGGCATGGGCGGCCAGGAGCGGATGACTTACCCGGTGTTCTGGTTTGAGATCTATCCCACCGGCTATGCCTATGGGCTGGGGATCTACCCCACCAAGCCCGCCCTCATGGCCCGCTTCCGCCAGGAGATCGACCGGGACCCGGAGGAAATGCGCCGGCTGGCCCGGGCCTTTCAGCGCCAGGACCGCTTTGCGCTGACGGCCGAGGAATACAAACGGCCCAAAGGACAGGCCGCACCCCCGCTGGACCAGTGGTACAACCGGAAGGGGCTGGACCTGACCTGTAACCGCCCGGTGGACGAGCTGCTCTACAGCCCTGCCCTGGTGGACGAGCTGCTGGCGGCCTTTGAGGCCCTCATTCCCTACCACCGCTATTTTTCTGCCCTGTGCAGCCGGGAGGCGTGAGGGGCCGCTTGCAGATGTGAAAGCGGTTGCGGTGAAAGTCCAGCACCCCCTCCCGGCGGAGCTTGGACAGCTCCCGGGACAGGGCGGTGCGGTCGGCCCCCAGAAAGCTGGCCATGCCGGCCCGGTCAAAGGGGATGGTGAAGGTGTCCCCCTGGGCGGCGGCATACTGGGAGAGAAAGGTGATGATCTTCATCCGCAGGGTGCTGCGGGAGAGGATCTGCACCCGCTGGTTCATGGCCAGGGTCCGGGTGGCCAGGGCGGCGATGAACCGGTTGGACAGGGTCCAGTCCAGGGGCCGGAAAGGGGCCTGGGGGGCTTTGATCCGGGCCGGGCTCATCCACAGGATCTCCGCCGGCGTGACGGCGCAGATGTAGATGGGGGCGTCGGTGCCCAGAAAGCAATAGGCCTCCCCGAACAGCCCCCCGGGGCCGACGCTGTTCATGATCAGATGGTGGCCGTCCATGTCGTCCATGCAGACCTCCACGGTGCCCTCCAGCACCAGCCCGAAGCGGGTGAGGGGAAAGGAGACCTGGTGCAGGAAGGCCCCCTTCTCATAGCGGCGGGACTGGGCGGCGAAGTAGTCCAGGGCATAGGTCTGCTCTTCCGGGGTCAGGCCCTGGAAGAGGGCGCATTGGTCGATGAGAGACTGGTGGTGCATGGCAGGTTCCTCCCTTTGGGGCGGCAGGGACGCAGGCAGCGCCCCTGCTGGCCGGTGGCATATCAATAAAATGGATCTATTATTATATAATAAGGTATCCCTTTTGTATCCCGAGGCATCAGAAAAGTCCGTTGCAGCCGCAACGGACTTTTTTCTGTGCTTCCGGGCGCTCAGGCGGCAGCAGGCGGGCTGCCGGCGGTGTCGTACTCTGCGCCCAGGAGAGTGTGACAGCCGTTTTTGGCGTACTCCAGCTTGCGGTACAGGGCGTCAGAGACCGGGGAGATCCCGGCGTTGTGGTCGGCGATGGCGTCGTTGACATCCAGGACCACATACTGATCCTGCACCCCGGCCCCCCGGTTGTGGACCAGCAGGGGGACATAGCTGATGTTGGTGACGGTGGTCTCCCCGGCGGCAAAGTCCTTGGTCAGCTCCAGGTTGAGGATGGCGGTGGTGTCGGTGTAATCGACGTTTACCGTAGCCGGGCTCTGGTTGGAGACGAAGGTGCCCAGGGAGTAGGCCACAAAGGCCGACCGGGTGGAGCCGTCCTCCAGGGTGACCGTCCGGGTCTCCATGGGCTGGGGGACGTGGGAGTGGCTGCCCAGGATCAGGTCTGCCCCGTGGGTGATGAGGAAGTCGGCCACCTGGGTCTGGTAGTCGTTCTGGGTGGTCTGGTACTCGATGCCCCAGTGGATCATCACGGCGATGAGGTCGGGCTCCAGGCTCTCGGCATAGGCCAGCTCGGTCTGGAGCTTTTCCTGGTCCAGGGTGGTGCAGGTGTCCATGTAGTCGGTGTTGAAGCGGTTGAGGCAGAAGTCGTTGGCGGCGGCGATGGGGATGCCGTTGGTGCCATAGGTGTAGCTCAGGAAGGCCACGGAGATCCCATTCACGTCGGCCACCACCACGCCGTGGTTTTTGTCCAGCTCCTCCTGGCTGCGGTAGCTGCCCACATGGGCCAGGCCCGCCTGGTCCAGGGTGTCCAGGGTGCGGGTGACGCCGGAGAAGCCCTTGTCCATGCTGTGGTTGTTGGCGGTGCTCACCAGATCAAAGCCGATGGCTTTGGCATCATAGGCCAGGGCATCGGGGGCGCAGAACTGGGGGTAGCCGGAGTAAGGAGGGCCGTTGAGGGTGGTCTCCAGGTTGACCACGGCATAGTCGGCGTGTTCGATCCAGGGCTTCACATATTGGAAGCAGGGCAGATAGCTGTACTTGTCCGTGGCGGCGTCGTAGGCGTCGTTGGTCTGGGGGGTGTGGCTCATCATGTCGCCGCAGACGGACAGGGTGGCGGTGATGGGCGCGGGCACGTCGGCCTGCTGCTGGCTGTCGCCGGCGGCCGGTGCGGCCTCGCCGCCGCCGTTCTGGTGCCGGACGCCGAGAAAGATCAGCAGGGCGCACAGGACGACCAGGACCGGCAGGAGCAGGAGGATCTTTTTGTTCATAAACTTCCCTTTCTGTGGAAAACGGGGGCGGGCAGAGGGCTGCTCTGCCGCCGGGGTTTGTCACGAATAGAGGGCGGCGGCAGCGCCGCCGATGGCCGTCATGGCCTCGCCCTGACAGAGGGTCAGGTGCAGGCCCATTTCTTCGGCCAGCAGGGTCTGGACCCGCTCCCGGAAGAGGGCGGCCAGGGGAGGAACGGAGAACGCGTCCCCGGCGATGCCCAGACAGACCGGGTCCTTGGGGTCCCGCCCGTCGCCGATGAAGGAGAGGACAGCGGCCAGATTGGCGCACACCAGCCGGACCGCCCGGTCCAGCACAGCCTGTCCCACGGCCAGGCCCACCGCCCGGTCCTCCGGCTCCCGGCAGAAGTGGGCCAGGGTGCCGCCCTGCTCCGGGTCGGTGAGGAAGGCGGTGAGGGTGTCCAGGTCCAGCTTGGTCAGGGACAGCACGTCCCGGCTGCACCCGAAGGAGAGGAGCTTGCGTTCTGCGGCCTTGATCATCACCAGCCGGAACACCTCGCCCAGGTACTCCGTGGAGACCATCTTCCAGTACAGATCCAGGCCGGGGCCGTAGCAGTCCCGGTCTTTGCTGAAATCCACCAGCCCGAAGGGGACGCACTGGGCCTGGGAAAAGCCGCCGGTGAACAGGGTCAGGTCGCCGGGGACTCCCGGCCAGCGCAGCACGATGCTGCCCGGCGCGGTGAAGCCCACGTCGATGCCGTGGCCCCAGTGCAGGCCCAGGTACCGCCGGTATCCGGGGTCCTGGAGGGCGGCGGCCAGCAGCACAGCGTCCGCCTGAGGGACCAGGACCAGGGGCGGGCAGGGCAGGCCCCGCTGGGTCAGCTCCTCCCGCAGGGCGGCCAGCACCGGCTGGCCGGCAAAGCCCTGGACAGTCATGGAGCCGGGGAAGCGGCGGATGACGCCGTCGCCCTTGCTGTCATAGTCCACCGGGAAGGGGAGGACCAGCGCCAGGGCCTTGGCCTGGTCCAGCAGCGGCTCGGCCAGCTCGGCCACCGCGAAGAGCAGGTCCTCCAGGCTGGCCGGATAGGTCCGGCCCGGAACGGGGAAGGACTCTCCGGGGGTCACCTGGGGTTGTCCGCCGGAGAAGGTCACCAGACAGACCTGGATCTGCTCCTCGTCCACCTCTGCCACCAGCACCGGGGTCCCGTCGGGCAGGGCGCCTTTGGGCTTGAGGAAGGTGGGGAGCATGGGGATGGAAGAAACGCCGCCGTACAGGGACACGCGCATCTGGGAAAGGAAGAGCTGGGCCAGGGTGGGGCCGTGCAGGGTGTCTTGGGTCATGCTGTTGGCCCGAAGCAGGTCATGCAGAGATTGCTGGGTGCTGGGATTCATAAACAAGCCTCCTCAGGCGCGGAGAAGGGCCGGGCCTTCTCCGCCCATGGTATCACTGGGAGTATTATACCATGTTTTCCCGAAAGGAAAAGCCCGTTGACAAGAAAAAAAGAGACCAGCAGAGCTGGTCTCTTTTTTGAATGGACAAAAGTAACCGGAATTACTTGTACATTGCCTTGTGATACAGAGCCTCCACGTCCTTGACGGTGGTGATTCTGGGGTTGACGGTGACGTTGCCGCTCTTCATGGCGTCGATGGCCATCTGAGGGATCTTGTCCTCGGCCACGCCCACGTCTGCCAGGCAGGCGGGGATGCCCAGGTCGGCGTTCATCTGACGCAGAGCGTCGCACAGCATCTGGGGCACGAAGTCCTCGCCGGCTTCCTTACCAGTGATGTACTGATAGATGTTAGCATAGCGCTCGTCAGCAGCCAGAGCGTTGAACTCGAAGATGGTGGGCATCAGCACAGCGTTGGCCACACCGTGAGCCACATGATAGAATGCGGAAACGGGGTGAGACATGGCGTGGATGTCGCCCAGACGGTTGTTGGCGAAAGCGATGCCAGCGAAGGTGGAGCCGAGCATCATGGCGCAAGCGGCGTCGGGATCGTTCCGGCGAGCCACGAACTTGCGGATGTTGCCGCCGATGAGCTCCATAGCCTTCTCAGCCATAGCCATGGAGAAGGGGTTGGCATCGGTGTTGATGTAGGACTCCATGGCGTGGATCAGGGCGTCAACGCCGCAGGCAGCAGCCACGGAAGCGGGAGCGGTCATGATGAGCTCGGGATCCAGCACAGCGTAGGTGGGGGAGATCTCGGGGCCCAGGACGGACAGCTTGTAGTTGCGGGCTTCGTCGGTGATAACGGCAGCCACGGTGACCTCGGAGCCGGTGCCGGCGGTGGTGGGCACAGCGATCAGGGTGTCGATGGGAGCGGGAACCTTGCCCACGCCTTCATAGTCGCCGATGGTGCCGCCGAACTTAGCGACAACGCCGACAGCCTTGGCCACGTCCATGGGGGAGCCGCCGCCCAGGGCGATGATGGCGGTGCAGCCGGCAGCCTTATACTGAGCAGCACACTCGTCCACGATGGTGGTGGTGGGGTTGGGCAGAACGTCCAGGTACTCGCTGTACTTCAGGTTGGCACCCTTGATGATCTCACGGACCTTGTCCACGACGCCGATGGCTTCCAGGCCACGGTCGGAGATCAGCATCACGTTGTCGGAGCCGGCAGCCTTCAGGAAGTCAGGCAGCTTCTTCAGGGCACCCATGCCGAACTGGCAGTTCTGAGGGATGATGAAACCAAAATCTTTGATCATAGGGATCGCATCCTTTCCAAAAATAATACTCAAATGTTTTTATACGGTTTGACCACAAAATATGGCCTGCCGATCTATGGCTTTAGTATAGCATTGATAAAGGGTGCTGGCAAGTTATAACTGGATGAAAATATCCACCAAGAATAGTGGTGAAAATTTAGTGATTCTGCATACTTGACAATACGGCGCTGCCAGACGGGGCCGGTGTGCGCCCGGCTTCCCCGGTGTTTTTCGCCCAAGGGGCGGGGGGAAAACCGGAAAAAAGGGCAAAAAAAGACTGCCGCCGCCAATTTTGGCGGGGCAGAGCCGGCAGACCGGGCGGCGGGGAGCGCCGCCGGAAAAGGCAGCAGAAAGCCCCGCTCTGGCCGTGGGGACCCAATTAAAACCTGCACGGGGTGGCAGGTGGGTCGCCTCCGCCTTGCTTCTTCGCTTCCAACTTCCGGCCGGGGCCGGGAGGCCTGCGATCCACAGGGCGAGTGAGCGTCCCGTTTGAGAAATGTGGGTTTAAAAGGGTCCAGTTCCACGCACCGAGCAGGGCGTTCGTTGGTTGGTTGACGGAAAGGAGGGGGGCGGTCAGCCGTCCTCTTCTTCCGAGAAGAGTTCCTTCATGAATTCCTGATAGACGGCCTCGATCTCCTCGTCACTGTCCAGCGTGGAGAGGATCTCCTCGCCGTTTTCCTGGATGGACTTGAGGATCACCAGCCCCATTTCCTCCTCGTTTTCCTCTTCCCCCTCCTGCACGGCGGGGAAAAAGGCCAGGTAGGTCTGGCCGTTCCATTCCAGGGTATCCAGATGCTCCAACTCAAATTCGTTGCCGTCCTCGTCGGTGACGGTGATGAAGTTGGCGCCGTATTCTTCGCTCATAAAACGTGTCTCCTTTGTCTGTCTGCCCCCATTGTAACCTCTGCTCCGGAAAAAAGCAAGAGCAAAGGCAAGAAAAGTTTTCGCCAATTTTTCGCCCGGGCCTGTCCGCCGGAGAGAGACAGCGGTCAAACAACTGCGGACGTGGTATCCTTACACATGCCGGAGAGATCCAGCCGCTGCGGTGGACAGACCAGGGAGAGCGCCTTGCAGCTGCGCGTAAAATTCCTATATATGAGTTGGCAAAACCTGACGTTCTTTGCCAAAATCGTGTCCAGAAGGAGGGTGTTATGGAAAAAACAGTCAACCAGTATCTTTCCGAATTGCTGCAGCAGTATCAGCAGATTACCCAGAAAACCTGCATAGAAATGGCAGTGGAGTTTGACATTACCCTTTCAAATCTGTACTTGTACCGGAATGAGCAGGGAAATCCCAGGGCCAAGACCATTGACAAGATCCTGGGAGAGATCTCGCTGCGCTGCCCGAGGCTGTTGGGACAGGTGCTCATCCATTGACGATCGACACGAGCAGGGAAAGACAGATGGAAACCATGGAACGACTGCAAATAGAAACCCTGCTGCATCGCCTTGGCGTCACGGAAAACTATACGGGCCACGCTTACCTGCTGTATGGGGTGTGGCTGTGTGACCAGCGCCGGGAGCGCCTGGCGTTGGTCACCAAGTGGGTCTATCCCCAGGTGGCAAAGCAGTTTGGGACCAACTGGAAAGCGGCAGAACGAAACATCCGCACCGTGGGCACGGTGATCTGGCGGGAAAACCCCGCGCTCCTGGCCAGCCTGGCCCAGCGGCCTCTGGACCGCAAGCCCAGTTCCGCCCAGCTGCTGGCGATCCTGTCCTCGGCAGTGCGCGCCGGCCAGTGAAGGCCGGCGGCAGAGCCGCCGGATGTCTTTGCGGCAGCAGACGCAGCCTGGCAGCTCCACACCGGAACGTCCCCTTCGGAAAGGATACCTCTGGAACAAAAACGCGCCGATCCAGCTGGATCGGCGCGTTTTTGTTCCCTGAACGGGACCGTGGCGGGCCGGAAGGCTTGACAAACGGCGCCGGGTCTGACAACATGGAACACACGATGACAGGAAGGCAGCTTCCTCTGGACCCAATAAGGAGGGCACCATGAAAACAAAGGTAAAGCAGCTGCGGAAGGCAGCGAACATGACCCAGCAGCAGCTGGCAGACCAGGTCCATGTGACCTCCCGGACCATCATTTCCATTGAAAAAGCGCAGTACAAACCCTCCCTGATGCTGGCCTACCGCATGGCCCGGCTGTTCGGGGTGACGGTGGAGGAGCTCTGCTGCCTGGAGGAAAACCTGGCCGAGGAGGAGCAGGCGCGGCAGGCCGCCGGGGAGAAGAAGGATTGAAAATCCGCCGGGCGCATGGTATACTTTGGGCAAACCCGCCGGTGTCCCCGGCGGAAGGAACGTACCCAAGACCCACCGGGGCCGGCCCCCGGACCATGCCCCGAAAGGAGGGGGGATGAATGAAACGACTGTGCCGCTCTGCCCTCTCGTTCTGCTGCGCCCTGGCCCTGGCCCTGGCGCTGCTGGTGGTGCCCTCGTCGGCGGCGGAAGATCTCTTCTTTCTCTCGCTCAACGACACCCTGGCCCCCCAATCCACCCAGACCACGCCGATCCAGAGCGGCGGCTGGATCTATGTGCCCGCCACCGCCTTCAGCAGCGGGGTGACGGGGGTGAACTTCGGGGTCTATTACGGGCTGGTGAACAACAATGAGGACCTGGTGTTCTATAACCTGTCGGGCAAGACCCTTACCTTCCACCTGTCCAGCGGCGCCGCCACGGCGCTGGGAGACGATCCCCCGGTGCCCAGCCGGGTGTTGCGGCAGAACGGAGCGTACTATGTCCCGGCCTATGCCGTGTGCCGGTATTTCGGCCTGACCTACTCCTTCCACAGCACCGAATACGGCCCCCTGCTGCGGATCAAAGACGGCAACGCCATGCTCAGCGACAGCCTGTTCCTGAGTTCGGCGGCCTCGATCCTGCGCAGCCGGGTGAACGGGCTGAACCAGAACCAGTCGCCCAACGGCGGCCAGGGCGGCGGCCAGAACGGCAGCGGTCAGGGCGGCACGGTCCCCGGGCCGGAGACTCCGGTCACGCCCCCCGCGCCCCAAAAGCCGGCGGACCCCAACGAGCCGGTGGCCCCGGAGATCCCCGACAACGCCGCCCCGGCGCCCACCTTTTCCCTCTCCCTGGGGGTGCGGGCCAGCGCCGGCACCGACCTCACGGCGACTTTGGACGCCATCGCCTCGGTGGGGGCCGGCTGTGTGGTCTTTTTCCCGGCCGGCGAGGTGGACCGGTGCGCCGATCAGGTGCGGCAGGCCGCCGGACGAGGCCACAAGGTGGGGCTCATCCCCGCCGGCAAGACCCCGGAGCAGCGGCTGGCCAGCGTGGAGCAGGGCAGCCGGCAGCTGGCGGACATCCTCTGCCAGGAGACCTGGTTCGTGCTGGGCAGCGACGAGGAACTGGCGGACGCCGGCTACCTCTGCTGGGCCCCGGGCCTGACCCTCACCGCCGTCACGGACGCCACCCAGACCTATGAGACCCTGCTCAGCAACGGGGCCGGGTCCTCCGCCCCCTTCCGGCTGCTGCTGGACAGCCAGCGCGCCGGCGGCCCGCTGGCCGGGGTGCTGACCCAGCTGCAGAAAGACGGAGACACCTTCCTCGCCCCGCGCGAGACCCGATACTGAATCGGCCCGGACAGGGCCTCATGCCCCGGCGGGATTCCCGCCGGGGCGTTTCTCTTCTGGAACACGCCGGACGGCGCCGGAGAGGGGAAGGGGGAATTGTGCAATCTGCTGAAAATAAAAAAATGAGGTCGGGGCCCTTGCAATCCTGTGGTGATATGGTATCATGTTAGTGCTTTACCACGATAGAGTGCTAAACGATTCGTGGCAACAGAGAAGCAACCAAGAATGAGAAGAAATGGAGCGTTCAAACATGAAAAAAGCACTTGCACTCTTGCTGGCAGCCATGATGTGCTGCACCCTGTTGGCCGCTTGCGGCCAGCAGCCCGCCGCCGACTCCGCCCCCCAGGGCGAGGAACAGAGCCAGGGCGAGACCCAGGACAAGAACGAGAAGCTGGTCTACGCCGTGGAAGCCGGCAGCGCCGGCGAGGCCGTGGCCAAGGAGAAGGGCTGGGAGTTCAACTCCGTCACCTCCCAGGCCGACGCCCTCATGGAGGTCCAGGCCGGCACCTCCGACGCCGCTGTGATCGACCTGCTCATGGCCGCCACCATGACCGGCGAGGGCACCAGCTATCCCGACCTGGTCTATGACAGCGAGAAGCTGACCAGCGAGAACTACGGCGTCGGCTGCCGCAAGGACTCCGATCTGGCCGAGTTCATCAACTTCGTCCTGGCCGAGGCCTATGCCGACGGCACCATGAAGGAAGTGGCTGCCACCTACAAGCTGGAGGACGCGTTGCTGGAGCAGCCCGCCGCCAAGGAGTTCACCCCCGCTGAGGGCGGCGACGTGGCCTACATCCAGGAGAAGGGCACCCTCATCGTGGGCATCACCGAGTTTGCCCCCATGGACTACAAGGACGAGAGCGGCAACTGGATCGGCTTCGACGCCGACCTGGCCAAGCTGGTGGCCGAGCAGCTGGGCGTGCAGGTGGAGTTCGTGGTCATCGACTGGGACAACAAGATCATGGAGCTGGACTCCAAGAGCATCGACGTGGTCTGGAACGGCATGACCCTCACCGACGAGGTCACCAACGCCATGGCCTGCACCAACCCCTATTGCAGCAATTCCCAGGTGGTCGTGACCGCTGCGAAGTGATTTGATCCCCCCTTATGTCATATTGCGCCAAAGGCAGAGAGTCCGAGACTCTCTGCCTTTGGACAGCTTAGAAACCCATCGATCGAGGAGTGTTTTTTCATGTTTTGGAGTGTAACGTTAGCCTTGCTGGAAGGCTTGAAAGCGTCTACCCAGCTGTTTGGCTTTACCTTGCTCTTTGGCTTGCCTCTGGGGCTGGTGGTGGCCTTTGGGTCCATGAGCAAGTGGGCGCCGTTTCGCTTTCTGCTTCGTCCCAAGAAACCGAAAAAAGCGGTTGAGACTGCGGAACTGACAGGTGCCGATGATCTCCCGGCCAAGCCAGAGGAACCCAGTGCATTTATTAAAGCGCTGGCGACATTTCGGCCAATTCATGTCCTGACAGATGTCATTGTCTGGGTGGTCCGTGGTACGCCGCTGATGCTTCAGCTAATGATTATTTACTATGGACCTGGCCTGTGGCTTGGCAATACCGTCTGGGGAAGCAATGGCCGTATGGTGGCCTCTATCGTGGCCTTTACTGTCAACTATGCCTGCTACTTCTCGGTAATCTACCGAGGCGGCATCCAAGGGGTTCCAGTGGGGCAGCGAGAGGCTGCTCAGGTGTTAGGCCTGACCCGGCGGCAGATTTTCTTTAAGATTACCTTGCTGCAAATGATCAAGCGCATCGTGCCCCCTATGTCCAACGAGATCATCACCCTGGTCAAGGACACCTCTCTGGCCCGGATCATTGCTGTGACCGAACTCATCAAAGCTGGCGAGTCTTACATCAAAGCCAGCGGTGTCACCTGGCCCCTGTTCTATACCGGCGTGTTCTACCTGCTCTTCGTGGGCATCCTCACCATCCTCTTCAACTTCATCGAGCGCAAGCTCAGCTATTTCCGCTAAGGAGGCTCCCATGGCGATCTTAGACGTACAACATATCGAGAAAAGCTTCGGGGCCACCAAGGTCCTCAAGGACATCAACTTCTCCCTGGAGGCCGGGCAGGTCCTGGCCATCATCGGCTCCTCCGGCAGCGGCAAGACGACGCTGCTGCGGTGCCTGAACTTTTTGGAGACTCCCGACAGGGGGAAGATCACCGTGGCCGGCGAGGTCCTCTTCGACGCCGCCGACCCGGCCACCCAGCGGGAGAAGGAGATCCGCCGCAAGCGCCTGCACTTCGGTCTGGTCTTTCAGAGCTTCAACCTCTTTCCCCAATACACCGCCCTGGAAAACGTCACCCTGGCCCGGAAGCTCATGGCCAAGGGCGGCAAGACCGGCGAGCGGCTGGAGGACATCCGCCGGGAAGGGGAGGCCCTGCTGGCCCAGATGGGCCTGCAGGACCGGATGGGCAATTATCCCCACCAGCTCTCCGGCGGCCAGCAGCAGCGGGTGGCCATCGCCCGGGCCTTGGCCATGAAGCCGGACATCCTCTGCTTTGACGAACCCACCTCCGCCCTGGACCCGGAGCTGACCGGCGAGGTGCTGAAGGTCATCCGCGGGCTGGCCGACCAGCACACCACCATGATCATCGTCACCCACGAGATGAGCTTCGCCCGGGACGTGGCCGATCAGGTCATCTTCATGGACGGCGGTCTGGTGGTGGAGGAGGGCACGCCGGACGCCGTGTTCGGCAACCCCCAGCAGCTGCGGACCCAGCAATTTTTGGACAAATACAAGGGCGACTGAGCCACATCGCCCCAACAAACGACCGCCGGCAGCAGAGCGCGAACGCTCGCTGCCGGCGGTGACAGTTTTGGGGATCAGAGGTCGGGCAGGGTCAGATCATAGGAGAGGCCCAGGGCCACGTCCAGGGTGACCGTCAGCCGGTGCAGCCGCCCGCCCTGGCAGAGGGCGCTGGCCTGGAGGGTCCCGCCCGGCTGGCGGAGGGTCAGCTTCCGGTGGGTCTCCCGGTTGTGCAGGGCGGTCCAGGCGGCTGCTGCCGCCGCGCCGGAGGCACAGGTGGTCCGGGAGACCAGCGCTTCCTCACGGGTCAGATAGACGGTGGGGGTCATGGTCCCGGCCCGGAAGTCCCAGCCCATGGCCCCGGCGGCGGGGACCTGCTGGGTCTGGCACAGGCCGGCCAGCCCCTGGCGCAGAGCGTCC
Organism: uncultured Eubacteriales bacterium; assembly: GCA_934597725.1. GTDB lineage: Bacteria > Bacillota > Clostridia > Oscillospirales > Oscillospiraceae > Evtepia. The sequence goes on along the minus strand of CAKTSK010000001.1, from coordinate 70,758 downwards.
TCCTCCGGCGGCGCGCCCCGCCAGAGGGCGTGGACGATGCCGGGAAAGACCACCAAGGGGATCTCCTGCCCCAGCAGGGTCGCGCGGGTCACGGACAGGGGCAGGGGCAGGGTCACGGTGGCCTGTCCGGCCAGAGGATTGACGTGGACCGGACAAGGGGCGTCCAGGCCGTCCAGTTCTACGGGCAGCTTTTTCTCCCGCCGGACGCCCCGCGACACGGCAAAGGACAGGGCAGCCAGCGCGGCGGCGTTGGCGCTGAAGGGCTCGCCGGGGCCTGCCAAACGGACCACGCCCCCCTGGACCGGCGGCGTGAGAAACCACACCCGCCGGGGCAGCAGCTGGGGGATGGCCCGCAGGCGCCGGGACAGGGCTGGCCTGTCCGCCGGAGGGATCGGCGTGGTCACCAGCAGGGTCAGATCCTCTGCCGGACCTGCGGTTTGAAGGAAAATGTTCATGGGCATCTCTTTTCTTGGTTGGGTCCCCACACAAAGATGGGAAATGTCGGAAGAAAGGGAAATTTGTAGGTATTGTAGCATAAACTCCCCGTTTCGTAAAGAGAAGACCGGGAAAACCCCCAAAAACCCGGGGAATATTTTGCGGAAACTTTACAAATTTAGTGTTTTCAGCGCGGGGGAGTTATGGTATAATACACCGAAGTATGTGAAAAAATGACAAGCCCGATGACATTTCTGTTTCAGAACGATCGTCAGGAGGATGATAAAACAATGCGTTACGACGATTACGACGATTACAGCTCCCGCTCCGGGCGGGGAAGCTCCCGTCGGAGCTCCTCGTCCTATTCCGGCGGCCGGGACTACGACAGAGACTATGACCGGGGCTATTACCAGGACCGAGACTATCGCAGCGACTTCGGCCGGGAATACGACCGGGGCTACTATGAGCGGGACCGCTACGAGGACCGCTACGGCGACCGTTACGACGACCGCTACAGCACCCGCGTGAGCCGGGACCCCTACCGGGACTTCGACCGCTCCGACTGGGAGCGCACCGCCCCCAACTGGGACCGCTCCCCTGGCTCCCGCCGGGAGGATCAGGGCAGCCGCCGCCGGAGCAGCGGCAGCAGCGGCAGCAGCCGCAGCCGCAGCAGCCAGGGCAGCCGCAGCGGCGGCAGCAGCAACCGCAGCCGCAGCAGCCAGAGCAGCCGCAGCGGCAGCCGCCGTCCGCCCGAGAACACCCGCCGCCGGAGCGACCGGGATGACCGCCGCCGGGACGACCGCCGGCGGGAGAACAACCGGAAGGGCGCGGTGCAGATCCTGCCCATCGTGGTGGGGCTGGTGGTCATCGTGCTGGCCGCGCTGGTGATCCGCTCCATGCTGGGCGGCAAGGGAGACTACGAGATCAAGGTCAGCGACGAGATCGTGGTGGGCGAGACCGCCGAGGCCACCCTCACCGGCAGCAAGGTGGACAAGGAGTCCACAGAGGTGGAGTGGACCAGCAAAGACAGCAACGTGATCTCGGTGGAGGGCGACGGCACCACCTGTACCCTCACCGCCGAAAGCCTGGGCCGGGCCACCATCGTGGCCACCGTCGACGGCGAGACTGCCGCCACCAGGACCGTCACCGTGGTGGAGACCGCCACAGGCGTGACCGAGATCCGGGTCACCCAGGACAGCATCACCGTCCGCTCCGGCGAGACCTATACCATCAGCGCCACCGTGGTCATGGAGGAGGGGAAATCCCCTGCCGGCATCAAGTGGAGCAGCGCAGACTCCAGCGTGGCAACGGTGGACGACAGCGGCGTGGTCACCGCCCGGGATGTGGGCAAGACCATCGTCAAGGGCGTGGCCGGTGACAAGACCGTGGAGGTCACCGTGGAGGTGGTGGAGAACCCCAACGCGGTCCCCCATGACTCCACCCAGGACGCCGGTCAGGGCCCGGAAGAGGGCGCACAGACCGGCGCCACCGGCGGGAATACCACCGGCGGCACCGGGGGCACAGCGTCCGGCGGCAGCACGGGCAGCACCACCGGTGGGACCACCGGCGGCACCACCACCGGCGGGACCACTGGGGGGAATACTACCGGCGGCACTGGCGGCAATGCGTCCGGCGGGACCACCGGCGGCACAGGAGACACCACCGGCGGCAATACCGGGGACACCACCGGCGGCACGACGGGCGGGACCACCGGCGAGACCGGCGGGGAAACCGGCCAGACCGGCACCGGAGAATAAACAGCAACAGAACACGGGCGGGCCCCTGAGGGGTCTGCCCGTGTTTTCTGCCACCGGCAGAGAAAGGAGCGACAGAACATGAAAGACATTGCGTGGATCGGCGTGGGGATCATGGGAAAATCCATGGTACGCAACCTGCAAAAGGCGGGCTTCCGCCTGCACATCTATGCCCGGGACCGGGCCAAGGTGGAGGACGTGATCCGGGAGGGCGCGCTGTTTTATGACACCATCGGCGGCTGCGTCCAGGGCTGCCAGGCCGTGGTGACCATGGTGGGCTTTCCCCAGGACGTGGAGGAGGTCTACTTCCAGCCGGGGGCCATTCTGGACCGGGCGGAACCGGGGGCCTATCTCATCGACATGACCACCACCAGCCCCACCCTGGCCCAGCGCCTCTGGAAAGAGGGCAGTGCCCGGGGCTTCCGGGTGCTGGACGCGCCCGTCACCGGCGGCGACACCGGGGCCAAAGCGGGGACCCTCTCGATCCTGGTGGGAGGAGAGGAAGCGGATTTTCAGGCTTGCCTGCCCCTCTTCCAGGCCATGGGGACCAACATCAACCGCCAGGGTCCCGCCGGCTGCGGCCAGCACGCCAAGCTGGCCAACCAGATCATGATCGCCGGGACCCTCTCCGGGGTGTGTGAAGCCCTGGCCTATGCCCAGGCCCAGGGGCTGGACGGGGCGCGGCTGATCGCCTCGGTGGCCACCGGCGCAGCCGGGAGCAAACAGCTGGACGCCCTGGGGGGAAAGATCCTTCAGGAGGACCTGGCCCCCGGCTTTTTCCTCAAGCATTTTGTGAAAGACCTGGGGCTTGCTTTGGAGGAGGCCCAGGCCCAGGGGCTTACCCTGGACATCCTGGCCCAAGTGCTGTCCAACGCCCGCCAGCTGGCCGAGGAGGGGATGGGAGACCTGGGGACCCAGGCCCTGATCCGTCACTATCAGCCCCACCATGGACAGCCGGACTGAGAGACGGGCCTTTTCCGGCTGTCATCCAGGGGTGCTGCTGCTGTATTTCCTGCTGATGCTGGGGGGAACGGTGTGCCTGATGCACCCGGTCTGTCTGGCGGTGTCGCTGGGCAGTGCGGTGGGCTGCTGCCTGCTGCTGCGGGGGCGGCGGGGGACCGGGGAGAGCCTGCGCTGGATCGTCCCGGCCGCTGTGCTGGCGGCGGGGCTCAACCCCCTGCTGGTCCACCGGGGCGACACGGTGCTGGCCAAGCTGCCCTGGGGCAGTCCGCTGACCCTGGAGAGCCTGGGGTATGGCCTGGCCGGCGGGGCCATGCTGGGGGCGGTGCTGCTGTGGGCGGTCTGCTGGAACCAGGCGCTGCCCCCGGAGAAGGTGGTCTATCTGGTGGCCCGGCCTGCCCCGGCCCTGGCGCTGGTGCTGTCCATGACGCTCTCTTTTGTGCCCCGCCTGCGGCGGCAGCTGGCGGAGACGGCCCGGGCCCAGGCCGCCCTGCCCGGCGGACCGGGGTCTCGGAACCTGCGGGCGCGGCTGCGCCGGGGCACGGCGCTGCTGTCAGGGCTTACCACCTGGAGCCTGGAGCGGTCGCTGGAGACCGGGGACGCCATGCGCAGCCGGGGCTACGGTCTGCCGGGCCGGACGTCCTACGCCTATCACCCCGTGACCCGCCGGGACAAGGGCCTGCTGCTGTGGCTGTTGGCGGCTGGCGGCGGGGTCCTGTGGGCCTGGGCCGGCGGCGGGCTGACCGCTGCCTATTATCCCCGCCTGACCATGGCCTGGGGAAGCGCCACAGCGGCGGCGGTGCTTTGCTGTCTGGCCCTTGGCCTGCTGCCGCTGGCGCTGGAAGGATGGGAGGAACTGCAATGGAACAGAAGCATCACCAACAAGAACGGCGAAGAAAAGGGCTGACCTTTCACCGCCAGGTGTCAGAGACCATCCGCCTGGGCATCCTGCTGGCCCTGTCCGGGGGGCTGATGGATGCCTATTCCTATCTGTATCGGGGAGAGGTCTTTGCCAACGCTCAGACAGGCAACATCCTCCTCTTCAGCGTCTACCTGTCCCAGCGGGACTGGCGGCAGGCGCTGGCCTATGCCATCCCGGTGTTGGCCTTTGGCACGGGGATCTTGCTGGCCTTCCTCATCCGCCACCGGTTTCACGGCAAGGGCGGCCGCTTTCACTGGCGGCAGCTGGGGGTGCTGGGAGAGATCCTGGTGCTGACCGCCGTGGCCTTTCTGCCCCAGCGGGTGAACCTGCTGGCCAACAGCATGATCTCTCTGGCCTGCGGCTTTCAGGTGGAGGCGTTCCGCAAGATCCACGGCAACTCCATTGCCACCACCATGTGCATCGGCAACCTGCGGGCGGGCCTGCACGCGGCGGCGGAGTTTGCCGTCTCCCATCAGCGGGCGGACCGCAACCGGGCCATCACCTATTTCGTGGTCATCCTGGCCTTTGCCCTGGGGGCGGTGCTGGGAGACCTGGCCATCGTGCGCTGGGGGACCTGGGCCATCCTGGGCAGCAGCCTGCTGCTGCTGGCCTGCTTCGGCCTGATGTTCTGCCAGGAGGAGGAACCCCATGGCGCTGCTTGAGATCCGGGGCCTGACGGCGTCCTATCCCGGTCAGTCCCGCCCGGCCCTGACCGGGGTGGACCTGTCCCTGGAGGCCGGGGCGTTTGTGACCCTGTGCGGCCGTTCGGGCAGCGGCAAGTCCACCCTGCTGCGCTGCTGCAAACCGGACCTGGCCCCCCACGGGCCGCAGACGGGGGAGATCCTCTTTCAAGGCGTCCCCCTGTCCCGGCTGGACCGGCGGACCCAGAGCGGGCAGATCGGCTATGTGGGCCAGTCCCCGGCGGGGCAGGTGGTCACCGACCGGGTCTGGCGGGAGCTGGCCTTCGGCCCGGAGAGCTTGGGGTGGGAACAGGATACCATCCGCCGCCGGGTGACGGAAATGGCCAGCTTTTTTGGCATCCAGCACTGGTTCGACCGGGACATCGCCACCCTCTCCGGCGGGCAGTGCCAGGTGCTGAACCTGGCGGCGGTGATGGTCCTGGGGCCGGCCCTGGTGCTGCTGGACGAGCCAACCAGCCAGCTGGACCCCATTGCCGCCGGCCACTTCCTCTCCCTGCTCACCCGCCTGAACCGGGAGCTGGGGACCACCATCCTGCTGGCGGAACACCGGTTGGAGGAGGCTGTGCCCCGGTCCGACCGGCTGGCGGTTCTGGAGGACGGACGGCTGCTGTGCCAGGGTCCCCCGGAGCAGGTGGCGGCGGCGCTGCGGGGGCATCCCTTGGCGGCGGGACTGCCTGCCCCCATGGCAGTGTGGACCCAGGTGCCCAACGACCTGCCCTGTCCGGTGACCGTGCGGCAGGGGCAGCGGTGGCTGGCGGCCTATGGGGCGGACCATCCGCTGGCCCCCCTTCCGCCGGAACCGATCCCGCCGGCGGGAGAAGTTCTGCTGTCGGGGGAGGACCTCTGGTTCCGCTACGACCGGGCAGGGCCGGAGGTCCTCAAGGGGCTGACCCTGGCCGTCCGCCGGGGGGAGTGGACGGCGCTGCTGGGCGGCAACGGCAGCGGCAAGACCACGGCCCTGCATCTGCTGGCCGGCTGCGCCGCGCCCCAGCGGGGCCGCTGCCAAGGCAGTCCCCGCACCGCGCTGCTGCCCCAGGACCCCACGACCCTGCTGCTGCACAAGACCATCCGGGAGACCTTGCAGGCCCAGCTGCGGGACCTGGGGACCCCGCCAGCGGACTGGGAAACATCCCTGGCGGCGGCGGCAGACCTGTGCGGCCTGACAGACCTGCTGGACCGCCACCCCTATGACCTGTCCGGCGGGGAGCAGCAGCGGGCGGCCCTGGCCCGGGTCCTGCTGACCCAGCCGGAGGTGCTGCTGCTGGACGAACCCACCAAGGGGCTGGACCGGCCGCGCCAGGATCAGCTGGCGGCGCTGCTGGAGACCTTGCTGGCCCGTGGGGTGGGGGTCCTCATGGTCAGCCATGATCTGGATTTCTGCGCCCGCCACGTCCACCGGTGCGCCCTGCTTTTTGACGGGGCCATCGTGACCGAGGGCACGCCCCGGGCCTTTTTCTCGGGCAACCAGTTCTATACCACCGCGGCCAACCGCATGGCCCGGGAGCTGCTGCCCCAGGCGGTGACGCCGGAGGAAGTGGCGGAAGCCTGCGGGGGTGCGGCTCCTGGGGACGGCGTGGGTTTCCCATCCGCCGCTGCGTCGGTTTTCTCGGAAAGCCTCTCTGTTTCTCGGGAGGAAAAAACGGTGCCTGTCCGGCGGCGGCGGCACTGGCCGGTGGCGCTGGGATTGGTGCCGGTGCTGGCCCTGACGCTGCTCGCCGGGCAATGCTGGATCGACAATTTCTATGTGGTCGCTCTGCTGCTGGCGGCGGAGGCCCTGGGAGCCAGCTTCCTCTCCTTTGAGCGGCGGAAGCCCTCGGCCCGGGAGGTGGTCCTGCTGGCGGTGCTGTGCGCCCTGGGGGTGGTGAGCCGGGCGGCCTTTTTCTTCCTGCCTCAGATTAAGCCCGTCACCGCCCTGACCATCCTGGCCGGGGTGAGCCTGGGAGGAGAGAGCGGCTTTCTGGTGGGGGCGGTGACCATGCTGGTGTCCAACTTCCTCTTCGGCCAGGGGCCCTGGACCCCTTGGCAGATGGTGGCCATGGGCCTCATCGGCCTGCTGGCCGGGGTCCTCTTCCGCAAGGGGAAAGGACCTGTCTGGCTGCTGTGTCTGTTCGGCTTTCTGGCGGCGGTGGTGGTCTATGGGGGCGTGATGAACCCGGCCTCGGCCCTGCTCTGGACCCATCAGTTCCAGGGAAAGCTCGTCCTCACCTACTGTCTGGCGGGGCTGCCCATGGACCTGCTGCACGGCGCCAGCACGGCGGTGCTGCTCTGGCTGCTGGCCGATCCCTTCCTGGCTAAGCTGGACCGGGTACAGCGAAAATTCGGCCTGGATGGACAGGAGAGTGTCCGCCATCAAAAGACAGAGTAGGGGCCGTTTCCCGAAAAAGATCCCTTGGGGCAAAACAAACAGGCTCCGACCTCTCAGAGGTCGGAGCCTGTTTTGTGTGACGGGTCGCGGCAAGCCTGTCTGAAAAACGGAGGCTTTTTGTTCCGGGGGAACCGGGACGGGGAGGCAGCTGCCTGCATCAAGCCGCCCTTCCGGGGCGGGGGAGGATCACTGACGGAAGAAGCCGACAGCCGGGTTGGCCAGGTCGAAGATCACCAGGAAGATCAGCACCAGCACCATCACGCAGCAGCAGACGAACAGCCGGTGCAGCCATTGGTTCTTGGAGGCGATCATGGTTTCGTACAGGGCCAGCAGCTCTTTGCTGGCCCGGGCCTGTTTCTCGGCGCCTTCCGTGGGCAGGTCCTTGATCCCCACCAGTTCGTCCAGGGAGCCGTCCATGGCCATGACCAGGTCACAGACGGTCTGGAAGCTGGGGTTGTCGGTCTGGCCGGAGAGGATGCGGTTGATGGTCCCCACAGGGACCCCGGAAAGGTCGGAGAGCTGCTGGGTGGTCAGCTTTCGCGCCTCTTTCATGAGTTTCAGTTGGGTGGAGAGCATGATTTATCACCTATGAGCAGGAATTTTATCACGGATGAGTGATTCTTGCGGACATTACCAGTTGATGCCCTTGACGAAAAAAGTCGAAGCGATTACGATAAACAAGAATTTCATCGATTGCCTCAGTATACCATCTCTGTCCGCAGACTGTAAAGGGCTGCGGGGGGATTTTTTGAGGCATAGAGAAAGGAGCAAGGCGATATGACAGAGTCTCAATGGGAGCAGGGCAGACCCACCGCCGCCGGGATGATGCGGGGCAGACGGGTCCAGAAGGTCCGCTATCAGGCAGTGTGCTCTCAGGTCCTGGATGATACGCCGGAGAGCTATTGCACCTACGGCCTGGAATGCCTGGGTGACTGCGAAGGCACCTGGGTCCAGATGGATCTCATCGAGGATGTTTCTCTCAGCCGGGAGTGTGTGCTGACCATGGCCAGCCGCTTCAACCACCTGGCGCTGTCCCCCCTGCACTTCCGGGACGCGGTCCTGGACAGCCTGAACTGCTGACAAACGGTTCGATCTCTGCGCAGCTACTTTTGGGAAGGTCCCCTCAGAGGGGCCTTCCCTTTTTTTGTCCCAAAAGGGGGAACGAAACCGGGGGCGGGCCTGCCCCCTTCTGACCTTTTTTACGGCTGCCGGCGGGCTATAATCCTGCCCGAGAGGCCGGACCGGCCTGGAGAAAGGGGGTGCAGGCCCGGGTGCGCGTGGTCTATCTGGATCTCTTTTTGGTGCTCAACTTCGTCGTCAATGCCCTTCTGCTGGCCTGCGCCGGCAAGCTGGATGGGGGAGCGGTCCACCGTGGGCGGACGGCGCTGGCCGCCGCGCTGGGGGCGGGCTACGGCGCGCTGGCGCTGCTGCCCGGCTGGGCCGTGCTGGAGCACCCGGTGTGCAAAGGCGCGGCGGCGGCGGGGATGCTCCTGGTGGCCTTTGGCCCCACAGACCGGCTGCTGCGGCGGGGGGCGCTGTTCCTGGTCCTCTCCTGTGCCTTTGGCGGCGGGCTGCTGCTGCTGACCATGGCCCGGGGCGGCGGGGGGATGGCCGGGGGCCTGCTGGGTCCCTCGCTGGGGATGCAGGGGATCTTGGTGGCGGCGGCCCTGGGCTATGGGGTGCTCTGCCTGGTGCTGGGGCGGCAGTTTTCCCACACCCGGGCCGGGGGAGAGCTCCAGTGGCTGACCCTGACCCACCAAGGGCGCACGGTGCGCCTGCTGGCCCTGTGGGACACGGGCAACACCCTGGAGGACCCCCTCACCGGCCGGCCGGTGGTGGTGGTGGAAGGGGAGAAGCTGCGGGGCCTGCTGCCGCCGTCGTTCCCCCTGGACCGGCAGAGTCTCTCCCACCCCATCGACCTGCTGGGCGCTCTGGGCGGGCAGGCTGCGGACCTGCACCCCCAGCTGCTGCCTTACCGGGCGGTGGGAGTGGAGTGCGGGCTGCTGCTGGCTCTGCGGGTGGACCGGGCCTGCTGGGGCCGGCGGGAATCCCGGGGCTGTCTGACGGCGCTCTCGCCCACGCCCCTGTCGGACGGGGGCGGCTACTGCGCCCTCATCGGCGGACGGGAAGGGCCGTGAGCGGACCGCTGCGGCCCCAATGACACAGAGGAGGACGGACACATGAAACTGTGGTCACTTTGGCAGAGAGGACAGCTGGCCCTGCGGCGCTGGCTGGCCCGCCGGCAGCTGTGCCTGCCGGGCAAGATCATGTACATCGGGGGCAGCGATGTGCTGCCGCCGCCCCTGAGCCGGGAAGAGGAGGGGGACCTGCTGGCCCGGCTGGCCGACGGGGACAAGGAGGCTTCCGGGCCTCTCATCGAGCACAACCTGCGCCTGGTGGTCTATATCGCCCGGCGCTTTGAGAACACGGGCATCAACATCGAGGACCTGATCTCCATCGGGACCATTGGCCTCATCAAAGCGGTGGGGACCTATCAGCCGGCCAAAAAGATCAAGCTGGCCACCTATGCTTCCCGGTGCATCGAGAACGAGATCCTCATGCACCTGCGTAAAACGGCGGGGCTGAAAAGCGAGGTCCCCTTCGACGAGCCTCTGCGGACGGACGGCAACGGCAATGAGCTTCTCCTGTCGGACATCCTGGGGACCGAGAGCGACCTGGTGAGCAAGCCCGTGGAGGAGGACGCCGACCGCCAGCTGCTGGCCGATGCCCTGGACACCCTGCCCCCGCGGGAACGGGAGATCATCACCCTGCGCTTCGGCCTGGGCGGCAGACGGGAGCACACCCAGAAGGAGGTGGCCGACCATCTAGGCATCTCCCAGTCGTACATTTCCCGGCTGGAAAAGCGGATCATCAGCCGGCTGAAGCGGGAGATCCTGAAGGTCATGGAGGTGCCGTGAGGAGCGCCTCTTGACAAAGGGCGGGCCGGCTCCTACAATGGAGAACATCTTGGAGAAAACCTTTCCCGGGGCGGTCTGCCCCAAGGGCCGGAGAGAGGAGGGGGGCGACCGGTGTATCCCTACACACAGGACCAGTGGGCGCTGGTCTTTTTTGTTTACAGCCTGCTGGGCTGGGTCTGGGAATCCTGCTATGTTTCCGCCAAGCGCCGGCAGTGGGTCAACCGCGGCTTCCTGCATGGGCCGTGGCTGCCCATCTACGGCACGGGGGCGCTGGTGATCCTCCTGCTCACCCTGCCGGTGCAGGGCCGGCCGGCCCTGCTCTTCCTGCTGGGGATGACGGGGGCCACCATCCTGGAATATGTCACCGGGGCGGGGATGGAAGGGCTGTTCCATGTGCGCTACTGGGATTATTCAGACAAGCCTCTGAACGTCAACGGGCACATCTGCCTCACGGTCTCCCTGGCCTGGGGCGTGTTCTCCCTGCTGCTGGTGAAGGTGCTGCACCCGCCGGTGGCGGAGCTGGTCCTCTGGCTGCCTCCGGCGGTGACGGAAAAGCTGGTGCTGCTGCTGGTGATCCTCTTCGCCGTGGACGCCACCCTGTCCGTCCAGAAGGCCCTGGACCTGAAAGCCCTGCTGGCCAGCCTGAGCGCCACCCACCAGCGCCTGGCGGCCATTGAGGCCCGCTTGAAGGCTGTGGCCGAACAGTTGGAGGAGGAGTGGGCCGCAGCCCCGGACCATCCCCTGCCCCGCCGGCATCAGCAGGCCCGGGAGACCCGCCGCACCTATTTGCTGCGGAAACTCTCTGAGCGACGGGACCGCACCGGTGTCTTGCTGGCTGGCCTGGAACGCAAAGCTCAGCATGGCCTGGAGCAGGTGAGCAAACGGCTGGGCAGCCGGCCGGAGGAGAGCGAACGCCTGCGGCTGGAAGAGCTGCGTACTTTTCTGTACGGCGTGGACGAGGCCATTCACAAGACCCGCAAAGAGATCTATGCCCGACGGACCCGGGACTTCCAGCGGGCGGTGGATCTGCTTTACCGCAACCCGTCGGCGACTTCCCGCCACCATGCCAGTGCGTTCCGGTTGCTGGCTGCCCTGAACAAGGGACGGGAGCAGGAGGAAAACGGGACCTTGGATATGGGGAACACAAATCAGGAAACCAAGCAATAAAAAATGGCAGACACAGAAGTGTCTGCCATTTTTTTGATCGTTACAGGTAGCGGGAACCTTACAGCACCAGGGAGGGAGCAGAGTAGGTCCGGGCGGCCATTTCGGCGTCCAGGGCATACAGGCCCTTTGCGTCCGAGCCGAACAGGTCGAACCGGCCCAGCAGGTCGCTGGTGTTCTTTTCCTCTTCGCCCTGCTCCTTCACGAACCAGTCCAGGAACTGGAGGGTGCGGAAGTCGTTGGCCTTCATGGCCTCGGCGTAGATGGCGTTGATGAGGGAGGTGACGTACTCCTCATGGACCAGGGCGGAAGCCAGGGGGTCCCGGAAGGAGGCGTACTCCAGGGCGGGGGCGTCGATGGCGCCCAGCTTGGGGGTGGCACCGTTGTTTTGCAGGTAGGCCAGGAACAGCATGGCGTGGTCTCGTTCTTCCTGGGCCTGGATCTTGAACCAGTTGCCGAAACCATCCAGGTTCTTGGCGTAGTAGTAGTTGGACATGTCCAGATACAGATAGGCGGAGTAGAACTCCTTGTTGACCTGCTGCTCCAGCAGATCGGCCACTTCTTTTTTCAGCATGACAGACATCCTTTCTGCGGCACGCATCGTTGACCTGTCCAAGGGGATCGCTGCCCTTCCTGGACAGGCGCGTTCCATTTTTCGGAAAAATCATACCACAGTTCTGCGGGGATGTCAATTTGCCCGGGGAAGTTCTCCCCAGGAAAAAAGCAGCGGAGACCGGCGCTGTCCGGCTGCCCGGCAAGCAGAAAACGGGTCCCTCTTGACGGCGGCCCGGCGGTGTGCCACAATGAAAAAAACAGGAGGTGAGGACCATGCAGCAAGCATGGCTGACCAGCAGGCATGGCTATGCCATCCCTTGCCGGTGGAACTGGACCGGGCAGCGGCGGGTGGTCATCGTCTGTCACGGCTTCGGCAGCAGCAAGGAGAGCCCCATGGCCCAGGCGGTGGCCGAGACCCTGCCCCGGCGGGGCGTGGGCGCAGTGCGCTTTGATTTCCCGTCCCACGGGGAGAGCCCGGTGTGGCAGGAAGGGCTGCGGGTGCCCTATTGCATCGACGACCTGGAACAGGTGGAACAGGCCATCCTGGCCCAAGACCCGGCGGCAGAGATCGGCTATTTTTCCTCCAGCTTCGGCGCCTATATCACCCTGCTCCGGCTGGCTCGGGACCCCCGCCCCGGCGCGCGGGCCTTCCTGCGGGCGGCGGCGGTGACCATGCCCGACCTGGTGGAGACCTGGGTGGACCGGCAGGCCCGGGAAGCCCTGGACCGCCAGGGCTATTTCGTCCCCGACTACGATTACGTCCGGGAAATGCGCCTGAGCCGGGCGTTTTTGGAGGACCTGGCCCAGGGCGATGTGTTTGCCCGGTGGCGGCCGGAGCTGGCAGAGCTGGTGATGGTCCACGGGACCCGGGACAGCGTGGTGCCGGTGGAAGGGGTGCGGCGCTTTGCCAAGACCTTCGGGGCCGCACTGACGGAGTTTCCCCAGGGGGAGCACCCTCTGCTGGGACCGGGGGAGGCGGAGCAGATCCTGACCATGGCGGGAGACTTTTTCCAGCCCCGGTAAAACCGGGGCTGCCGGGGAAGAATGGGCCTGCTGCCCCTTGAAATTGCGGCCGGAGAACGGTATAATGCAAGAAGAAGGAGCCCATAGAATCACAGAGGCCCTCCCGCCGGCGGAGGGCTGTGAAAGGAAGGACGAGCATGAGCAAACCTGTTTGTATCACCGCCGACAGCACCTGTGACCTGACCCAGGAGCTGTTGGAGCGGTTTCAAGTAAAGACCATCCCCCTGCATGTGCTGCTGGGAGAGGAGAGCTATCTGGACGGCGTGGACTTCACCCAGGAGATGATCTTCCAGCGGTACGCCAAGGACAAGGTCCTGCCCCGCACCGCCGCCATCAGCCCCCAGGAGTTCACCGACTTCTTCACCCCGCTGGTGGAGGCGGGCTATGAAGTGGTGTTTCTGAGCATCAGCTCCGGGCTGTCGGGCACCTATCAGAACGCCGTCATCGCCGCCCAGGACCTGCCCGGGGTCTACCCGGTGGACTCCCAGCAGCTCACCACCGGCATGGGCGAGATGGTCCTGGCCGCCTGCGGGATGCGGGACCAGGGCATGGACGCGGCGTCCATCGCCCGGGCCATGGAGGAGATGATCCCCCGGGTGAACGTCAGCTTCGTGCTGGACACCCTGGAATATATGTGGAAGGGCGGCCGCTGCACCGGCGTGACCGCCTTCGGGGCCAACCTGCTGAACCTGAAGCCCTGCATCGAGATGCGAAAGGGCAAGCTGGAAGTGTGCAAAAAGTACCGGGGCAGCATCGAGAAGGTGTATGAAAAGTACATCGCCGAGCGGCTGGCAGGCAAAACCATCGACCCCACCTATTTCTTCATCACCACCTCCAGCGCGCCGTCGCCCGAGCTGGCCCAGCGCCTGGAAGGCGCGGTGCGGAAGGCCGTGCCGGAGGTCCGGGAGATCTTTTTCACCCGCACCGGCTGTACCGTGACCTCCCACTGCGGGCCGGGGACCATGGGCGTCTTGTTCGTGGAAGCCTGAGCGCGTGTGATCGTTTTGTTACACTTTTGTTAAACTTTTGTTTTTTCTTGCAATGTATGGGCAGGTATGCTATACTGATTTCATGGATCTTATGCAGAAAGCAAACCATGACAGCAAGAAACGATTTGAGAAGGAAAGGGTGATGACAATGCAGCATGTACTGAGTTCCAAGGCGTGGGGAAAGCGGCTTGGCACGTGGGTCCTGGCATTGGTGATGGTCTTGTTTACCATGGCCGTATCACTGCCTGCTGCCCAAGCCGTGACCCAGAAGGACATCGACAACCTGAAGTCTCAGGCTGCCAGCCTGAACAGCCAGAAGGCTGACCTCCAGTCGAAGCTGGATCAGTTGTCCAACTCCAAAAACGCTGCCTTGGACCAGAAGTTCCTCCTGGAAGAGAAGATCAATGTCCTCAAGGAACAGATCGCACTGTCGGAACAGTCGATCAAGGAATATGGGGCCATGATCGTCCAGAAAGAAGAAGAACTGGCCAAAGCCAAAGAAGAAGAAGCCAAGTACTACGACGAGTTCTGCCAGCGCGTGCGCAGCATGGAGGAGCGGGGGAACATCTCCTACTGGTCCGTGCTCTTCAACGCCAACAGCTTCTCTGACCTGCTGGATCAGGTCAACGCCATCTCGGAGGTCGTGGACTACGACAACCAGGTCATGGACCAGCTGGCCAAGGCCCGTCAGGCCGTGGCCGACGCCAAGGCCGGGCTGGAAGAGAGCAAGGCCGCAGAGGAAGCTGCCAAGGCAGATCTGGAAAGCCAGAAGGCCGACCTGGATCAGGAACAGGCCAAGGTAGAGGCTACCATCCAGGAGATCAACAGCAACGCATCGGCCTACCAGGACAAGATGCATCAGCTGGAGGACGACTCCGCCAGCGTGGCCAGCCAGATCACCCAGGCGGAGCAGGCTTACAAGGCCCAGATCGAAGCCCAGAGAAAGGCAGAAGAGGCACGCAAGAAGGCGGAAGCCGAGGCCAAGCGCCAGCAGCAGCTCCAGCAGCAACAGCAGCAGCGGCCGCAGGCGCCCAGTGGCGGCAGCTCCAGTTCCGGCAGCTCCGGCAGCACTGGCGGCAGCTCCGGCGATTCCGGCTCCAGCAGCGGCGGCGGTTCGGTGGGTTCCGGCGGCTATCTGTGGCCCCTGTCCGGCTACACGAGAGTCTCCTCTCCCTTCGGCTACCGCAACTGCCCCTACCACGGGCAGGAGCTCCACGGCGGCTGTGACGTCCCGGCCCCCTCCGGCACCCCCATCCGGGCAGCCAAGAGCGGCGTGGTGGTCGTCTCGACCTACGGCTCCTCCTACGGAAACTATGTGGTCATCGCCCACGGCGATGGCTCCCGCACCATGTATGCCCACCAGTCCCAGCGGGCGGTGTCTGCCGGGGAGACCGTCTCCCAGGGCCAGACCATCGGCTATGTGGGCTCCACGGGCAACTCCACCGGCCCCCACCTGCACTTCGAGCTGTGGCTCAACAGCTCCAGCAGCAGCCGGGTCAACCCGGTGCAGTATTGCTTCTGACCTCAGACAGAAAGATCCAGAAAAGAAAGCGGATCGCTTCCCGAGAAGCGATCCGCTTTTTTGATGCCCGGGCCTCATCGGGCTTCCGGCGGGCGGGTCTGGATGGAGACCACCGTGAGGACCTTGTCCCGAACGGTGAACTTGACCTCCCAGCGGCCAAAGGCCATGCCGTAGACCCGGTCCGGGGCGTCCTGATAGGAGGGGCGGGGGTCCTGGGCCAGCACCCCGAGCAGGGCCTGCCCCTCCTGGGCGGGCAGGCAGGCCAGCAGAGCCGGGGGACAGTCCACCTGCAGGCGGTAGTCCTGGCCGCCGTCGGTGAAGCCGCCCCGGGCGTCGGGGTGGGCGTCGGTGTAGGGCAGATAGGGCTTGATGTCAAAGATGGGCGTGCCGTCCAGCAGATCGGCCCCCCGGACGCGGAGCACCGGCCCCTGGGGGGTGTGCAGCCGGACCTCTTCCAGCACCACCGAGGACAGCCCGATGGGGTTGGGCCGGAAGGGGGAGCGGGTGGCAAAGACCCCCATGCGGGTGTTCCCGCCCAGCCGGGGAGGGCGGACGGTGGGGGACCACCGGTCCCGTCTGGCCTGGGAAAAGGACCAGATGAGCCAGAGGTGGGAAAAGCCTTCCAGGCCCCGCAGAGCGTCGGGGCTGCGGTAGTCCGGGGCAAAGACGATGGTGGCTTCCAGGTCTTCCACCAGCCCGCTCTGGCGGGGGATGCCGAACTTGGTGGGGAAGGCGGTGTGGATGGTGGCAATGGGGGTCATGGGCACGGGATCATACATGGGGCAGTCTCCCTTCTGTGGTCGTTTTCCTCAGTATACCCTGCCGGTGGCCCCGGCGCAAGAAAATCCGACAAAAAAGGAAAAAGCCCGACAGGCTGCCTTGAAGCCCGGCAAAAGCGTGCTATAATGGAACCTGTGATTTTGGAGCGGCCGCCTGGGCGCGGCCGTTAAAAAGGAGAAGGACCCAAATGAGTAAAATCATCTCCGCCGCCCAAGCGGCGGCGTTTGTGACAGACGGCTGTACCCTGACCACCACCGGCTTCAACGGCTTCGGCTGCCCGGAGGACCTGATCATGTCCCTGGCAGAGCACTATGACCAGACCGGCCACCCCCGGGACGTGACCCTGGTCAAGTGCACCAGCCAGGGAGACGGCAAGGGGCGGGGCGTGAGCCACCTGGCGGAAAAGCCCGGCCTGTTTCGGGAGCTGATCCTCTCCCACATGGGCTATGATCCCGGCCTGCGGAAGCTCGTTCAGGAGGAGAAGGTGTCTTGCTTCATGGTCCCGCTGGGGAACCTGATGCAGCTGTTCCGGGCCATTGCCGGGGGCCTGCCCGGGGCCATTGCCACCACGGGCATCGGCACCTTTGCCGACCCCCGCAACGGCGGCGGCAAGGCCAACCAGAAGGCCCGGGACAGCGGGAAGGAAGTGGTCTCCCTGGTGGAGCTGGGGGGACAGACCTGCCTGTTTTACCCGTCGTTCCCCATCGACGTCTGCTTTATCCGGGCCACCTACGGCGATGAGGCCGGAAACCTGTCCATCCGGGACGAGGCCATGAACATCGAGCAGTTTGAGGTGGCGGCGGCCGTCCACAACTCCGGCGGTGTGGTCATTGCCCAGGTGGATAAGATCGTCCAGAAGGGGACCATCCCGGCCAAGGAAGTGCTGATCCACGGCTTCATGGTGGACTATGTGGTCCAGGGCCGGCCGGAATACAGCTGCCAGAGCTTTGAGACCGACGAGTTCCGGCCGGAGCTGGCGGGGCTGGCCACCGTGCTGGCCCAGAACTTTGCCCCCCTGCCCATGGGCCCCCGGAAGATCTGCTGCCGCCGGGCCGCCATGGAGCTGCGGGCGGGTTCGCTGATCAACCTCGGCATCGGGATGCCCGGGGGGATCGGCGCGGTGGCCGAGGAGGAGGGCCTGTCCGACCTGTTTACCCTCTCGCTGGAGTGCGGACCGCTGGGGGGCGTGCCCCTGGGCGGCATCGATTTCGGCGCTACGGTCAACCCGGAGGCCATGTACCGCATGGCAGACATCCTCCAGCTCTACGACGGCGGGGCGCTGGACCTGGCGGTGCTGGGCTTTGCCGAGGTGGACCGCTATGGCAACGTCAACGCCCACAGCTTCAACCAGCGGGTGGTGGGCGCCGGCGGCTTCATCGACATCACCCAGAACGCGGCCAAGCTCTGCTTCATCGGCACCTTCACCGCCGGCAAGCAGGACGTGGGCCTGAAAGGGGAGGGGCTGGTCATCCGGGCCCAAGGCCCCCAGAAGAAGTTTTTGCAGCAGGTGGAGTCCATCACCTTCTCCGGCCGGGAGGCCCTGCGGAAGGGCCAGCAGGTGCTGTACATCACCGAGCGGGCGGTCTTCCGCCTGGAGCAGGAGGGGCTGACCCTGGTGGAGATCGCCCGGGGCGTGGACATGCAGCGGGACATCCTGGACCAGATGGACTTCCGGCCGGTGATCCCGGAATATGTGCGCTACATGGACCCCCGCCTGTTCCGGGAGGGCCCCATGGGCCTGACCGAGGAGCAGATGGAAATGCTGCTGCCGGAGTATGAGTTCTGGCGGGACCTGCCTGCCGGCAATGACAGCGGCGAAGGCCGCAAGAACTGAGGAGGCACCATGCTGCAAGACATCGCGCCCAGACAGTACCATGTAGACTATACGCCCCGCCCCCCGGCAGACCAAGACCTCTGTCTGCTCTTCCGGGGCCGGGACCTGGCCGAGCGGCTCCAGGACGGCCAGCTCCGCCTGCCCACCTGGGGAGAGCTGTCGGCCCCGGCGGCCCAGTTTTTGTTCCGCATCGACCAGCGGAGCTACTATCTGGTGGACCATCCCCAGGACCAGCCCCTGCCGCCGGGCTACGACTGGTGGAACCAGCGGCGGGACCGGGCGAAAAAATCCCGGACCCTGCTCTTTGCCGAGAGCACCGGCTACCACCTGTCCCAGTGGTATGGGGACAACCGCTTCTGCGGCCGCTGCGGCGCGCCCACCCGGCCCGATGACCGGGAGCGGATGCTCCGCTGCCCCGCCTGCGGGAATTTGATCTATCCCAGGATCGCCCCGGCGGTCATTGTGGCGGTGACCTGGGAGGACCGCCTGCTGCTGACCCGCTACCAGGGCCGGGCCTATGGGGGCTATGCCCTCATCGCCGGCTTTACCGAGATCGGAGAGACCGCAGAGGACACCGTCCGCCGGGAGGTGCAGGAGGAGGTGGGCCTGCAGGTGACCGACCTGCGCTACTACGGCAGCCAGCCCTGGGGGGTGGACAGCAACCTCCTGCTGGGCTACTTTGCCCGCCTGGACGGGCCGGGGGAGATCCGCCTGGACCGGCAGGAGCTGGCTCAGGCCGGGTGGTACCGGCCGGAGGAGATCGACCTGGCCCCCGATGGCTACAGCCTGACCAACGCCATGATCCAGTCCTTCCGCCGGGGGACCTGGCAGCAGGAGACAACGGGGAGAGCGGGCGGGCATCCCCGCTGATTTTTGAACCATCCGCTGGAATAAACTGCAAAATATCCGGCCTGTCTGCCCCCCGCAGCGGCGGCGAAAGCAGACAGAAGACGACCCCAACGCCCGGACGCTTTTGCGTCCGGGCGTTTTTTCGCGCCAAAAGGAGGGAGGCGCAGGCGGAACAGGTTCTTCTGTGGGGGGACAAATCTCCACGGATGTAGAACAAAAGTTGACAATTTGCAAGTGGTTTATTTGCACAAAGAACTACTTTGGCCTTCGGTTTCTTTTTGCGTCCCCGGCAGGATAGAAGGATTCCCCGACTTTCCTTGCAGGAAGTTTGGGTAGAACCTTCATTTACAAAAGGCATCGGAAAATGGTAGGATGAAGGCACGCTAAAATACAACCGGGGGCCGCGTACAGCGGCCCTCGTGAACCATTCAAACTCACCAGCGGCATGGCAGGCCTGAGGCGCCCTTTGCTCTGGGAAAAGGAGGAGTCAACGTGGCAAGAACCTGCAAGACAATGGACGGCAACACCGCAGCGGCCCATGTGGCCTATGCCTTTACGGAAGTTGCAGCGATCTATCCCATCACCCCATCCTCTGTGATGGCGGAGCTTTCCGACAAGTGGGCTGCGGAAGGGCGAAAGAATATGTTCGGCCAGCCGGTCAAGGTCTCTGTAATGCAGTCAGAGGGCGGCGCCGCCGGCGCCGTACACGGCTCTCTGACCGCCGGCGCGCTGACCACCACCTTTACGGCGTCTCAGGGCCTGCTGCTCATGATCCCCAACATGTACAAGATCGCCGGCAGCCTGCTGCCCAGCGTGACCCATGTCTCCGCCCGGGCGCTGGCCACCCACGCCCTGTCCATCTTCGGGGACCACAGCGACGTGATGTCCTGCCGCGCCACCGGCTATGCCATGCTGTGCAGCAACAACCCCCAGGAGGTCATGGACCTGGGCGCAGTGGCCCATCTGGCCTCCCTCAAGGGCCGGGTCCCCTTCCTGCACTTCTTCGACGGCTTCCGCACCTCCCACGAGATCAAAAAGGTGGAGGTCTGGGACTACGACGACCTCAAGTCCATGGTGGACATGGAGGCCCTGAACGGCTTCCGCGCCCGGGCCTTGAACCCCGACCACCCGGTCCTCCGCGGCTCGGCCCAGAACCCCGACATCTTCTTCCAGACCAGCGAGACCCGCAACCAGTATTATGAGGCGCTGCCCGGCGTGGTGGAGGAGTACATGGCCCAGGTCAACCAGCGCCTGGGGACCAACTACCAGCTCTTCAACTACTACGGCGCCCCCGACGCCGAGACCGTCATGGTGGCCATGGGCTCCATGTGCGACGCGGCGGAAGAAGTGGTGGACTACCTCAACGGCAAGGGGGAGAAGGTGGGTCTGGTGAAGGTCCATCTCTACCGCCCCTTCGCCACCGACCGCTTCGTGGCCGCGCTGCCCGCCACCGCCAAGAACATCGTGGTCATGGACCGCTGCAAGGAGCCCTCCGCCATCGGCGAGCCGCTGTATCTGGACGTGGTGGCCGCCCTGGCCGGCACCCCCTTCGCCGGGGCCAAGATCATCGGCGGCCGGTACGGCCTGGGGTCCAAGGACACCACCCCCGGCGGCATCCTCTCCGCCTTCCGCAACGGCCAGAGCGACGAGCCGGTGCGCAGCTTTACCATCAACATCAACGACGATGTGACCCACCGCTCCCTGCCCATCCTGGAGGAGCCCGATGTGGCCGACGAGGGGACCATCGCCTGCAAATTCTGGGGTCTGGGCGGCGACGGCACCGTGGGCGCCAACAAGAACTCCATCAAGATCATCGGCGACAACACCGACCAGCAGGTCCAGGCCTATTTCCAGTATGACTCCAAGAAGTCCGGCGGCGTGACCATCAGCCACCTGCGCTTCGGCAAGAACCAGATCAAGGCATCCTACTACGTCACCAAGGCGGACTTCGTGGCCTGCCACCTGGCCTCCTACATCGAGAAGTTCGACATCGTCCAGGACATCAAGCCCGGCGGCACCTTCCTGCTCAACTGTCCCTGGAATTTGCAGGAGCTGGAAGCCCACCTGCCCGCCGCCGCCAAGCGGTATCTGGCCCAGAACAACATCCGGGTCTTTACCTGCGACGCCACCCACAAGGCCATTGAGCTGGGCATGGGCAACCGGTCCAACACCATCCTCCAGGCCGCCTTCTTCAAGCTGGCCAAGGTCATCCCCGTGGAGGAGGCCGTGCAGCACATGAAGGACGCCATCGTCAAGAGCTACGGCCACAAGGGCATGGACGTGATCATGCGCAACTACAACGCCGTGGACGCCGGCATCGAGGGGGTCCAGGAGATCCCCGTCCCCCTGGGCTGGGCCGATGCCCAGGATGCCCCGGTGGAGACCCTGGTGGACACCCCCCGCCAGGAGCTGGCCCAGTACGTCAAGGACGTGATGATCCCCGCCAACGCCATGCGCGGCGACGCCATCCCCGTCTCCAAGCTCATGGCCGGGGCCGACGGCACCCTGCCCCAGGGCACCGCAGCCTTTGAGAAGCGCGGCATCGCCGTCAAGGTCCCCGCCTGGAACCAGGACAACTGCATCCAGTGCAATGTCTGCTCCTACGTCTGCCCCCACGCCTGTATCCGGCCCATCGTCATGGACGCCAACGAGGTGGTGGAAGCCCCCAAGGGCACCAAGATGCACGACATGCGGGGCAAGGGCTGCGAGATCTATGCCTATGCCATGACCGTCTCGGTCCTGGACTGCACCGGCTGCGCCTCCTGCGTGGAAGCCTGCCCCGCCAAGACCAAGACCCTGACCATGGAGCCGCTGGAGACCCAGATGGCCGAGCAGCAGGTCTTCAACTACGGCCTGGAACAGGTCAGCGAAAAGAGCCTCCCCTTCGCCACCGAGACCGTGAAGGGCAGCCAGTTCCAGCAGCCTCTCTTCGAGTTCTCCGGCGCCTGCGCCGGCTGCGGCGAGACGCCCTACGTCAAGCTGGTCACCCAGCTCTTCGGCGACCGGATGTACATCGCCAACGCCACCGGCTGCTCCTCCATCTGGGGCGGCAGCGCACCGTCGACCCCCTATACCGTCAACAAGCAGGGCAGAGGCCCCGCCTGGGAAAACTCCCTGTTTGAGGACGGCGCCGAGTTCGGCTACGGCATGAACCTGGCCGTCCACGCCCGGCAGACCGCCGCCGCGGACCTGGCCCGGGAGATCGCCCAGCGGGAGGACACCCCCGCCGCCGTGACCCTGTGCGCCCAGAAGTGGCTCAACCACAGACGGGAGACCGAGGGCTCCCGGACCACCGGGCAGGCCCTGGCGGCCGCCCTGGCCAAGGCCCTGTCCGAGGGCACCGGCAGCCGGGAAGAGCTCCAGGCCCTGTACGACATGCGGGACATGTTCGGCCAGAAGTCGGTCTGGGCCTTCGGCGGCGACGGTTGGGCCTATGACATCGGCTACGGCGGCGTGGACCATGTGCTGGCCTCCGGCGAAAACATCAACATCCTGGTGCTGGACACCGAGGTGTATTCCAACACCGGCGGGCAGGCCTCCAAGGCCACCAACACCGGCGCGGTGGCCCAGTTTGCCGCCGCCGGCAAGTCGGTCCAGAAGAAGGACCTGGCAGCCATCGCCATGCAGTACGGCAACGTCTATGTGGCCCAGATCGCCATGGGCGCGGACTACAGCCAGACCCTGCGGGCCCTGCTGGAGGCCGAGTCCTATCCCGGCACCTCCATCGTCATCGCCTATGCCCCCTGCATCAGCCACGGCATCAAGATCGGCATGAACAACACCATGCTGGAGATGCGCGCCGCCGTCCAGGCCGGCTACTGGCACCTGTTCCGCTACGATCCCCGGCGGATGGAGAAGGGGAGAAACCCCTTCCAGCTGGATTCTCCCGAGCCCATCATGGACTATCAGGAGTTCCTGGCCGGCGAGGTCCGGTATTCCTCCCTCCAGCTGGCCTTCCCCGAGCGGGCCAGAGACCTGTTCTCCCAGGCGGAGAAGCAGGCCCACGAGAAGTACCGCCGTCTGGTGGAGCTCAGCCGTCCCTGGGAAAACAAGGACGCCTGAGTCCCCGCGCTGCGGGTCATCCGTTGCAGATTTCACATCTATATAAAATCCAGGAAAACCGGCAGCGTTCGCAAGAACCTGCCGGTTTTTCTGCCTTTCGGCGCACAAAAAAATGCCTCCGGCGGCGCAGCGGCGCAGCCCGGAGGCAGGGGTCCCCGACGGCGTGGTCAGGGCGTCTGTTTTTTGCGGTCCAGGAGCTTGGTCAGCTCATCCATAAAGGTGTTGATGTCCTTGAACTGCCGGTAGACCGAGGCAAAGCGCACATAGGCCACTTCATCCAGATCCTTCAGCTTCTCCATCACCAGCTCCCCGATCTGGGTGCTGCTGATCTCGCCGCCCAGCTCGTTTTGCAGCTCCTTCTCGATCTCGTCCGCCGCTTTTTCCAGCAGGGACAGGGAGACGGAGCGTTTTTCGCAGGCTTTGAGCATGCTGGTCAGCAGTTTATTGCGGTCAAAGGCCTGGCGCATCCCGTTCTTTTTGATGACGATGATGGGCAGGACCTCTACGGTCTCATAGGTGGTGAAGCGGTTGTGGCACTTGAGGCATTCCCGGCGGCGGCGGATGCTGGTGCCGTCGTTGGCGGGACGGGAGTCGACTACCTTGCTGTCAAGGGTGGCGCAGAAGGGACATTTCATAGGGTCGTGACCTCCAGAACTTCTCCCCGGCGGGCGCACAGCCTGCCCCGCGCCAGGGCGAAAGGATGCCGGAGCCAGCAGGGGCGTATCCGGTCGATTTTTTTATTATAGCATAGATAAGGGGGATTTGTCAGGTCCTTTCGGCGGGAAAAACGGGAAAATTCCCCGCCGGCAGGCTTTACAGGCGGCGGACCAGGATGGTATCATGGAGAAAAATGCGGAAGGAGCGTGGGACGCTTGAAAGAGTTGTTGGTGGTCGTGGATATGCAGGAGGATTTCATCACCGGGGCCTTGGGGACCCCGGAGGCCCAGGCCATCCTGCCGGCGGTGTGTGAGCGGGTCCGGTCCTTTCCGGGGGATGTGATCTGCACCCGGGACACCCACGGGGCGGATTACCTGGACACCCAGGAGGGCCGGCGCCTGCCGGTGGTCCACTGCGTGAAGGGGACCCCCGGCTGGCAGATCCACCCGGCAGTGCTGGCGGCGGGGACGGGCAAGATCCGGGCGGTGCTGGACAAGCCGACCTTTGGCTCGGCCCTGCTGTGCGACTTCGCCGCCGTGGGCGGCTACGACACCATCGAGCTGGTGGGGCTGTGCACGGACATCTGTGTCATCTCCAACGCCCTGTGCCTGAAAAGCCGCCTGTGGGAGGTCCCCATCCGGGTCCGGGCCGCCTGCTGCGCCGGGGCCACCCCCGCCGGCCATGCAACGGCCCTGGCGGCCATGGAGACCTGTCAGATCGAGATCCTGTGAGCTGCTGCGGGGGCTTCCGTGGGTTTTTCCGAAAAATGCCGGGCAGGAGGGAAAGTTTTCTCTGCGGTGCGGCTTGATTCTTTGCAGAAAATGTTGTATGATAGACCTCAACAGTCTGCCGGATGCCACTGCGGCGTCGGGCATGGCCGCACTAGTCGGGGAGATAGCGGTGCCCTCTGCCTGCAATCCGCTACAGCAGGGATGAATCCCGGTCCCCGGAGGCCTCTTGTTCCGTTAGTTGCCAGTAAGCGGTGATGATGAATCGGTCCCGCGCAACGGGGCACTGTGAACCGTGTCAGGCGGGGAACCGAGCAGCACTAAGCAGAACGCCCCGTGTGCCGTGGGTCTGCCGGTTTTGAGCTGGCTGCTGGTGAGACAGGAATAAGAGGTTCTTCAAAGACCGGTGTGCGGTCCTGCCGGATGCCGTGTGCGCCGGCAGGCTTGTTTTTTTCTGGGCAAAGGAGGATGCATGGTGTATCAGGCCCTCTATCGGAAGTGGCGGCCCCGCACCTTTGACGAGGTGGTGGGGCAGCCCCACATCACACAGACCCTCAAGCATCAGGTGGCCGCCGGCCGCCTGTCCCACGCCTATCTGTTCACCGGCACCCGGGGGACAGGCAAGACCACCTGCGCCAAGATCCTGGCCCGGGCGGTGAACTGCCAGCACCCGGTGGACGGCAACCCCTGCAACGCCTGCCCGGCCTGCCTGGGCATTGAGAACGGCTCGATCCTGGACGTGCTGGAGCTGGACGCCGCCTCCAACAACGGCGTGGACCAGATCCGCGCCCTGCGGGATGAGGCGGCCTATACCCCGGCGGCGGTACGCAAGCGGGTGTATATCGTCGACGAGGTCCACATGCTCTCCACCCCGGCCTTCAATGCGCTGCTGAAGATCCTGGAGGAGCCTCCGGCCCACCTGATGTTCATTCTGGCCACCACGGAGCTGCACAAGGTGCCCGCCACCATCAAGTCCCGCTGCCAGCAGTTTGCCTTCAAACGCATTGCGCCCCCGGCCCTGCGGGACCGGCTGGCCTATGTGGCCCAGCAGGAGGAGATCCCCCTCACCCCCGAGGCGGCGGCGCTGCTGGCCCGTCTGGCCGACGGCGGCCTGCGGGACGGGCTGTCTCTGCTGGACCAGTGCGGCGGCGTGTCCGGGACCCTGGACGAGGAGGCAGTCCTGTCGGTGCTGGGGCTGGCCGGAAACCGGCGCACCGCCGACCTGCTGGCCTGCGTGGCCCGGGAGGATACCGTGGGCGCTCTGGCCCAGCTGGACAGCCTCTACCGGGACGGCAAGGACATGGGCGCGCTGCTGGGTGAACTGGCGGCGCTGGTCCGGGACCTGCTCATCCGCAAGACCGCCCCCGAGGGCGGGCAGGGCCTGCTCACCGGCGGCTATGAGGAAAAGACCCTGGCCCCGCTGGCTGCTGCCCTCACGGCAGGGGAGCTGGTGCAGATGATGACCCTGCTGCAAGCCGCCCAGGCGGACCTCTATCGGAGTAGCAGCCGCCGCATCGACGCGGAGCTGTGCCTGATCCGTCTGTGCGACCGCCGCCTGTCGGATACCCCGGAAGGGATCTTAGCCCGGCTGAGCCGGCTGGAAGAACAGACGGCCCCGCTCCAGGCTGCTCCGCCCCAGGCAGTTTCTCAGACACCGCCCAGACCGGCCCCGCCGGCGCAGCCGACTGCCCCGGCGGCGACGCCCCCCCAACCGTCGGAGGAGCGCCCCCCTTGGGAGGAGGAGGACGACGAACCCATTGTTTTTCAGGATGAAGGGCTTCCTCCGGTCCCGCCCTGGACGCCGCCGGTGGAGGAAGCCCCCCCGGCAGTGCAGCAGAGCAGACCGGCCCCGCCTCCGGCGGCCCAGCCGGCGCCGGACCCTGTGCCCCCGCCGGCCTCTGGAACAGGCGGCGATTGGCCGGGCTTTCTGGCCACCCTCAAGGACCTGCCCCCCATGGTCCGTTCGTTTTTGCAGAAACCCCAGTCGGTCACCGGGACCTTTGAGGAGAACACCCTGACCCTGTGGACCGACTCGGAGCTGACCCGCCAGGTGCTCAGCCGGGGCGAGACCCCCGCGCTGCTGGCTCGGGCAGCCCAGGCTTACACCGGCCGCCCCCGCCGGGTGGTGTTCCAGGTGGGCAAGCCCCAGCCCGTTCCGCCGCCGGCCGGTGGGACGGAGGACAAGTTTGAAGACCTGTTGGCCCTAGGCCAGCAGTTCGGCAATTTTACCGTCAAGTAATCGGAGAGGAGCAACGAGATATGGCAAAAGGTTATGGACGCCCCCCCATGAGCCGCAAGGGCGGCAAGGGCATGGGTATGCCCGGGCTGAACATGGACATGATCAAGCAGGCCCAGAAGATGCAGGCCGACATGGAGCGCACCCAGGCGGAGCTGCAGGAAAAGGAATACACCGCCACCGCCGGCGGCGGCGTGGTCTCGGCCACGGTGGACGGCAAGCACACCCTGAAAGCCCTGACCATCGACCCCGAGGCGGTGGACCCGGAGGACGTGGAGATGCTGCAGGACATGGTCATCGCCGCCGTCAACGAGGCCATCCGGGCTGCGCTGGAGGACATGAGCGCCTCCATGGGCAAGCTCACCAGCGGCATGAACCTGCCCTTTTGACCGCAGCGGCGGCACAACAGGAGGAACCCTGCCATGAAGATCACTTTGTTGGAATCCCTGGGCATCCCCACCCAGGTGCTGACCCAGTACCGGGCGGCCATCGAGGCCCAGGGCCACACCATGACCATCTACCACGAGCGGACCACCGACCCGGACGAGCTGCTCCGGCGCACCGGCGACAGTGACGTAGTCATTCTGGGCAACACGCCCTATCCGGCGCAGGTGGTGTCTGCGGCCCCCCGGCTGAAGCTGGTGAACGTGGCGTTTACCGGCATCGACCACATCGCCCTGGACGCCTGCCGGGAGAAGGGCGTGATGGTGTGCAACGCCGCCGGATATTCCACCCAGTGCGTGGCCGAGCTGGCCCTGGGGCTGACGGTGGCCTGTTTGCGGAACCTGCCTGCCTGTGAGGCTGCGGTCCGCAGCGGCGGCGTGGGCGGCCCCCTCCGGGGCCGGGAGATCGCCGGGCGCACGGTGGGCATCGTGGGCACCGGCGCCATCGGCACCCGCACGGCCCAACTGTTTCTGGCCTTTGGGGCCAAGGTCCTGGCCTACTCCCGCACGGTCCGGCCGGAGGTGGAGGCCCTGGGCGTGACCTATGTGAGCCTGGACGAGCTGCTGGCCCAGAGCGACATCGTCTCTCTGCATGTGCCCAGCAACGCCCAGACCAAGGGCCTGCTCTCCCGGGAACGGCTGGCCCAGATGAAGCCCACGGCCATCCTGATCAACGTGGCCCGGGGCGCGGTGGTGGACAACGCCGCCCTGGCCCAGGCCCTGAACGAGGGGACCCTGGCCGGCGCGGGCATCGACGTGTTCGACCAGGAGCCGCCCCTGCCCGCCGGCGAGCCTCTGCTGGGGGCCAGGAACGCGGTCCTCACGCCCCATGTGGCCTTTGCCACCGACGAGAGTATGCTCCGCCGGGCGGAGATCGTCTTCCGCAATCTGCAAGCCTATCTGGACGGCAAGCCGGAGAACGTGTGCAGCCTGTAACACAGCAAAAAAACCTTCGTACCGAACACATGGTACGAAGGTTTTTCTCTTTCTATCGGCTCACCAGGGCCGGGGAAGCAGGCTGTCCGGGCAGAGCTGCCGGGCCTTTTCCTGCACGCCCTTCAGGTCCAGAAAGGCCTCCGGCCCCTTTTCCGGGTCCCGCAGCACGGCGGAGGGGTGATAGGTGGCGGTCATGAGGACCCCCGCCCGGTCAAACCATTGGCCGTGCTGGCGGGTGATGCGAAAGTTTTTGTCGATCAGCCGCGTGGCGGCGATGCGCCCCAGGCAGACGATGATCTTGGGCCGCAGCAGGGCGGTCTGGGCCCGCAGATAGCCGATGCAGGCGTCCTGCTCGGTGTGCAGGGGGTCCCGGTTCCGGGGAGGACGGCATTTGACGATGTTGGCGATGTAGACCGTCTCCCGGGACAGGTCCACCACGGAGAGCATCCGGTCCAGCAGTTTTCCCGCCGGACCTACAAAGGGGACGCCCTGCAAGTCCTCCTGCTCGCCGGGGCCTTCCCCGATGAAGAGGATGTCTGCCTGCCGGTTGCCGGTGCCAAAGACCACGTTGGTGCGGGTCTCTGCCAGGGGGCAGTTCTGGCACTGACGGCAGCGCTGCTCCAGTGCTTCCCATGTGACCATTGCCGCCCCCTCCTCTCCCGTTCTGCCGGCGGATTTTAGAATATTATAGCAGGCAGCGCGGGAAAAGGCAACTCAATCCTTGGGCTTGGGGTGGAAGAGGACGGCGGCCAGATAGCCGAAAAACACGGCGGCTGTGATCCCGCCCGCCGCCGCCGTGACCCCGCCGGTGAGGACCCCCAGGAACCCCCGCTGGGCCACGGCCTCGGCCACGCCCCGGGAGAGGTTCCAGCCGAACCCCGTCAGCGGGACCGTCGCCCCCGCGCCGCACAGCTCCGCCAGGGGGCGGTAGAGGCCCACCGCGCCCAGGATCACCCCGGCCACCACATACAGGACCAGGATGCGGGCGGGCGTGAGCTTGGTTTTGTCGATGAGAAGCTGCCCCACCAGGCAGAGCAGGCCGCCGCAGAGGAAGGCGGCCAGGTAAGTGCCGGGACTACTCATGTGGGATCTCCTTTCTCCGTGGTCAGCGCCACGGCGTGACAGATGCCGGGGATGCTCTCCCCCTGCAGGGTGGCGGTGGGGGAGTGCAGGGCGCCGGTGCCGCAGAAGAGCAGGCGGCGGCAGGTCCCCTGGGCCATCTGGCGCAGCAGGTGGCCGGCAAGGACCACGGCGCTGCACCCGCAGCCGGAGGCCCCGGCGTGGACATCCTGGGTGGCGGGGTCAAAGAGCAGCACCCCGCAGTCCTCATAGCGGCCGGACAGGTCCAGGCCGTCCTGGCGGAAGAAGTCCAGAAGGATCTCCTTGCCCAGGCTGCCCAGGTCCCCGGTGACGATCTGGTCGTAAAAAGAGGGGTCCCGGCCGGTCTCGGCAAAGTGGGTCCGAAGGGTGTCGTAGGCGGCGGGGGCCATGGCCGCGCCCATGTTGCAGGGGTCGGTGATGCCCTTGTCCACCACCTTGCCGGTGGTCACATGGGTCAGAAAAGGGCCGCTGCCCTGGCGGGCCAGGATCACCGCCCCGGCCCCGGTGGCGGTCCACTGGGCGGTGGGCGGCTTCTGGCCGCCGTACTCCAAGGGGGTGCGGTACTGCCGCTCGGCGGCGCAGAAGTGGGAGGAGGTGAGGGCGGCGGCATAGGAGGCAAAGCCGCCGTCCACCAGCATCGCCCCCAGGCTGAGGCCCTCGGCCATGGTGGAGCAGGCGCCATAGAGGCCGAAAAAGGGCGCGTTCCGCCCCCGCAGGGAGTAGGAGGTGGCGATGCACTGGTTGAGCAGGTCCCCGGCGAAGATATAGTCCAGCTGATCGTCCTGTAAGCCCGCCCGGCGCAGGGCGATGGCCAGGGCCTGCTGCTGCATGGCCGTTTCGGCCTTTTCCCAGCTGCTTTGGGAAAAGGTGTCGTCGGTGCTGGCGTAGTCAAAGCAGGGGCCCAGGGGACCCTGCCGTTCCTTCCGCCCCACGGCGCTGCCAAAGCCGACGATGGCGGGGGGGTGGGCAAAGCAAACGGTCTGCCGGCCCAGTTTCTTGGTGTCCAAAGGATCATCCTCTCCCTTCTGTGATCGGTTGCCTTAGTCTTCCACAAAGGGGGAAAAGTATACCACCCGGACCAGGAAACTGTGGACAAAGGGCGCGGGAAAAGAAAGAATTTCTGGACTTTCTCCGCTGGAATGTACTATAATGGGGATATATTTTTCAGAAAGAAGGGATCTTTTCTCATGGGAAACGCAACCTTGGTGACACAAAAAGTCCAGGAGATCCACCTGAGCAATAAATTGGAGAAGGCCGGCCAGGTCCAGCTGGACAGCTCCTTCTCCCTGAACGTCAACTTTGCCTCCGACGGCAGCCGCTGCCTGGGCAAGCTCCAGCAGACCCTGCGGGACAAGGAGTTTGCCGGCGGCCGCTTCACCATGACGGTGGAGCTGGTGGGCATCTTCAACTGCACCGGCGCCACCACCGACGAGGTCAAGCGGCAGGTCCACGGCGAGGTGTACGACCAGCTCTTCCCCTACATGCAGTCCCAGTGCGCCAGCCTGGCGTCGGCCTCGGGCATTCCCGGCCTGATGCTGCGGAAGGCGGTCATCGACCCCAACAACATCGCCGTGAACAAGGCCGGCGGGCCGCCCAGCGACCGCAACCCCGACGGCGGTCCCAAGCTGACGCTGCTGGAATGAGCGGGGCGATCTGGCAAGACCTGTGGCGGGGGAAGGAGGGCATGGCGCAGTCCATCGCCCTGCGCTGCGGCGACCAGGAGATGACCTTCCACACCTTCTTCCAGCAGATCCTCCAGGCCGAGGCCGGCCTGCGCCGCCTGGGCGTGGGGCCGGGGGATCTGGTGACCCTGTTCACCCTGAACACCCCCGAGGCGGTGGCGGCGTTCTATGCCATCGACCGCATCGGCGCGGTGGCCAACTGGGTGGACATGAAAGCCAGCCCCGCCGAGGTGGAGCCTTATCTCACCCAGGCCGGGTCCAAGGTGGTCCTGGTGCTGGAGCTGGCTTTTGACAAGATCTATGCCAACCGGGGACAGGCCCCGGTTAGCCGATTTGTGGTGCTGCCCATGGGTCCCTACCTTGCGCCCGCCCTGGGCGAGAAGCTCCAGACAGGGTCCTGGCAGGAGAGAAAGGGGCCGGACTGCCTGTCCTGGGCCGAGTTCCTGGCCCCGCCCGACGACCACCTGCCGGAAACGGACCGGTGGGAGGAACCGGCGGCCATCACCTACACCGGCGGGACTACCGGCCCCGCCAAGGGCGTGATGCTCTCCCGGCGGACCTTCTATCATTCCCTGCGGCAGTATGCCCAGAGAGGACGGGAGGCAGACCCCGGCCAGGAGAGCCTGGTCCTGCTGCCCATCTTCTCTGCCTTTGGCCTGTGCCAGTGCATCCATGTGGCCCTGTGCCTGGGCATCGGGGTGATCCTTCACCCCCTGTTCCGCCCGGACGAGCTGGGGCAGACCCTTCGCCGCTACCGTCCGGCCCAGGTCTGCGGGACCACCTCCTACTGGCAGCTGCTGCTCCAGGATGCCTGGGCGGCGGCGGCAGACCTGTCCTTTTTGCAGGTCCCCCGGTGCGGGGGCGACACCCTGTCGGCCACCCTGGAACAGCGCCTGAACGACTTTCTTGCCCAGCGGGGCTGTCAGGCTGCGCTGGTGAAAGAATACGGCATGTCTGAGGCCGGGGGCATCCTCTGCGTCAGCGACGAGACCAGCCGGCCCGGTGATGTGGGCCGGCCGCTGCCGGGCTGCCAGATCCTTGCCGTGGACCCGGAGACCGGGGCAGTCTGCCCGCCCCAGGTCCAGGGCGAGCTGCTGCTGTGGAGCGAGACCATGATGAACGGCTACTACGGCCAGCCGGAGGCCGACAGCCAGGTCCTCCGCCCCGGCCCGGACGGCCGGCGCTGGGTGTGGACCAAGGACCTGGGCTGCCTGACCGAGGACGGCCGGGTGGTGGTCACCGGCCGGAAGAAGCGGATGCTCTCCCGCAACGGCTTCAAAATTTTCCCGCTGGTCATCGAGGAACAGCTGCTCTCCCATCCCCAGGTGATGGCCTGCGCCGTGGTGGGGGGACACAATGCCAAGGGAGAGACGGTCCCCGCCGCCCATCTGGTGGCCCGGGCGGACGCCGATCCGGCGGCGCTGGAAGCCGAACTGCGGGCCATGGCCAAGCGCACCCTCAACGGCTACATGCTGCCCGGCAGCTACCACTTCCGGCAGGCCATGCCCCTGACCGCGCGGGGGAAACTGGACTATCGTGCGTTGGAAGAATCCGTTCCGGACTGACCGGCATCGCGCTGGGAGGAGGTATGGGAGGGACTCTGGCAGTTCGTTCCTTTTCCGGTGGTGTAAGCGGCGGGAGGGTTCCCCCCATCTGTGGCCTGCTGGGCGGCCAGAAAGCCCAAGGTAGTCCCCAGCTGGGTCACCAGCGTGGCGGCCTGGACCAGCTGGGCGGGGGTGAGGCGATCCGCCAGCGCATTGGCCAGCAGGGTCAGAAGAAGATTCCAGGTGCTGCCCTCCAAAGCCTCCGCCCTCCTTTTTGCCGTGTCCTGAGCGCATTCTATGCGCCGGAGGGCCACAGAGGTTCCTGTTTTGACGATCCACGCCCTGCCCGAGCGGTCCTGCCCGGGCAGGGCGTGATTGCGTGGGGAGGCATCCCGGTCCCGCCGTCTGCATAGACTGACGGAAAAGCCTGGGAAGCTCCAGGCAGGGAGGCGATCCTATGCTCTATGTGGTACAACGGGGCGATTCTTTGGACCGAATCGCCCAGACCCACGGTGTGTCCGTGGCCCGTCTGCGCAGCGACAACGGCCTGCCGCCGGACCAGCCGCTGGTCCCCGGCCAGGCGCTGGTGGTCCTTCGCCCCCGCCGGACGTACCGGGTCCGGCCGGGGGACACCCTGTTCGGCATCGCCGGGGCGGCGGGGGTGACGGTCCTCCGGCTGCTGCGCGAGAACCCCACCCTGTCCCCGGACCAGCCCCTGGACCCGGGACAGGAGCTGGCCCTGGGCCTGGAAGGGGAGCAGGCCCTGCCCCTGTGGGTCAACGGCTACAGCTATCCCCATGTGGACCCGACGGTGCTGGACCGGGCGCTGCCCTTCCTCACGGACCTGTCCGTGTTCTCCTATGAGTTCCGGGAGGATGGCAGGCTGGTGGTCCCTCCGGCGGCGAGGCTGCTGTCCCAGGGGCGGGCCTTTGGCACGGGGCTGCTGCTGGTGCTCAGCTCCCTGGCCGAGGACGGTACCTTTTCTCCAGACCATGTCTCCCGCTTTCTGGCCTCGGAAGCCCGCCAGGAGGCGGTGCTGGGGGAGATGATCTCCCGGCTGCTGGAGGAGGGATGCCGGGGGCTGGACGTGGATTTTGAGTTCATCCCGCCCCAGGACCGGCCGGCCTTTCTCGCCTTTCTGGGCAAAGCCCGGCAGCGGCTCCACGCCCATGGGCTGGCCCTCCATGTGGCCCTGGCCCCCAAGACCCGGGCCGACCAGCGGGGGCTGCTCTATGAGGCCCACGACTATGCGGTGGTGGGCCAGCTGGCCGACGGCGTGCTGCTCATGACCTACGAGTGGGGCTACGCCGCCGGACCGCCCATGGCGGTGGCTCCGCTGCCCCAGGTGGCCCAGGTGCTGGACTATGCCGTGACGGAGATCCCGCCGTGGAAGCTGTGGATGGGCATTCCCAACTACGGCTACGACTGGACCCTGCCCCAGGCGCCGGGCCGCCGGGCTGCGCTGGTGGGCAACCAGGAGGCGGTGACGCTGGCGGCCCGGGTGGGGGCGGAGATCACCTTTGACCCGGTGGCCCAGGCCCCCACCTTTGCCTATTGGCAGGGGGGACAGGAGCATCGGGTCTGGTTCGAGGACGCCCGCAGCATCCAGGCCAAGCTCCAGCTGGCCGCAGCGCGGGGGCTGCGGGGGGTGTCCTATTGGAACCTGATGCGCCCCTTTGCCCAGAACTGGGCGCTGCTGAGCCAGTACCAGCTTCCGGCGGAGCGATGAAAAAAGGTCCCGCCGTCTCTGGGCGGGACGGCGGGACCGAGGGCGGTTCATTCAAACTCCATCAGAAGCTGGGCAGAGGGGTTGGCGTTGGCGGCCAGACGAACCATGTCATAGCGGGTCATCTCGCCCATGGTCATCTTCAGGCGGACCAGATTTTCCTCCTGGGCCTCCGGGACGATGTCCGGGACGATGGCCACCCCGTGACGGGCCCGGACCATGAGCATCTGGGCGTTGGTGCTGTTGGTTTGGGCAAAGCGGTCGGGGATCAGCCCGAACTCCCGCAGCAGCATTTTTCGCAGCATGTCCATGGAGTTGGGGCCGCTGTCCTCGCAGTTGGTGATGAGACATTCGTTTTTCAGCATGGCCACGGCGTCTCCGGGCGGATATTTGTCCGCAATGGCCCGGTCGGCCACCAGATAGTTGAAGGACTCGAACATGGGCCGGGAGAGGATCTCCTCTTTGGAAAAAGCCTGCTCGCAGAGGACGTTGGCCAGGATCACGTCCAGCTCCCGGGACTTGAGCTTTTCCGTCAGAGCCCCGTAGGGATACTGGAAGATATCCACCTTGATCTCCGGGTGGGCGATGAGGAAGCGGGAGAAGAAATCCTCCGTGTGCCGGGACTCGTACATGCCAATGCCCACCTTCACATAGCCGCTGTACTGCTCGGCGATGGCGATCAACCGCTTTTTCGTGTCGCGCTCATAGCGCAGCAGGAAGGTCACCCGCTCATAGAGAAAGGCCCCCGCGTCGGTCAGGGAGACGGAATGGGCGTTGCGGTTGAACAGCCGCACCTGCAGCCGGGCTTCCAGCGAGGCGATGTACTGGCTGATGGCGGTCTGTGAGACCGAGTGGGCGGCGGCGGCCTGGGTAAAACTGAGGCACTGGGCCAGAGTGATAAAGTATTCAAGCTTTTTGTTCAGCATGGCATGGTCTCCTTTTGGGGCGGCGGGGCGGGAAAGCTTCTCTCTATAGATTTTGCAATACTTCCGGAAAAAAGTCAAATAGGAAATTCCCCGGTAGGGAATTGACAGAAGGTCTACTATCTGATACCATATTGAAAATGCCAACTTTATGGCTGCATTCTGGGGAGGAAAGTGTTGATGAAGATTCTTCTGAATCAAATGACGGTGTTCCGAAAGGGAGGGCCTGAGAAGCTGTCGGTTCTGATCGAGGACGGACGTATTGTTTCTCTTTCCAAGCAGGCTCCCACTCTTTCCGATGCACAGGTGATCGAATTAAAGAATGGTATGGTGTTTCCCGGTTTCGTAGATGTTCATGTTCATCTCCGCGAGCCGGGTTTTTCGTACAAAGAGACCATCGCCACCGGCACCCGGGCCGCGGCCCGGGGGGGCGTGACCACGGTGTGCTCCATGCCCAACCTGAAGCCGGTGCCGGACAGCCCGGCCAACCTCCGGCCCCAGCTGGAAGCCATCCGCCGGGACGCGGTGGTCCATGTCTGCCCCTACGGGGCCATCACCGTGGGGGAGAAGGGCCAGCAGCTGGCCGACCTGGAAGGCATGGCCAGCCAGGTGGTGGCCTTTTCCGACGACGGCCGGGGCGTTCAGGACCGGGCCATGATGAGAGAGGCCATGGTCCGGGCCAAGGCCCTGGGCAAGGTGATCGTGGCCCACTGTGAGGACGAGAGCCTGGTGGGCGGCGGCTACATCCACGACGGCGTCTATGCCAAGGCCCACGGCCACCGGGGCAACCCCTCTGCCAGCGAGTGGAAGCAGGTGGAGCGGGACCTGGCGCTGGTGGCCGAGACGGGCTGCGCCTATCACGTCTGCCATGTGTCCACCAAGGAGACCGTGGCCCTCATCCGCCAGGCCAAGAAGGACGGCCTGGACGTGACCTGTGAGACCACCCCCCACTATCTGGTCTTTCACGACGAGCAGCTCCAGGAGGACGGCCGGTTCAAGATGAACCCGCCCATCCGCAGCAAGGCGGACCGGCAGGCCCTGCTGGAAGGGGTCCAGGACGGCACGGTAGAGATGGTGGCCACCGACCACGCCCCCCACGCCGCCGAGGAGAAGGCCGGGGGACTGGAAAAGAGCTACAACGGCATCGTGGGGCTGGAGACCGCCTTCCCGGTGCTGTATACCCATCTGGTGCGCCCGGGCCTGCTGACCCTGGGGCAGCTGGTGGACCTGATGCACACCAACCCCGCCCGGCGCTTCGGCATCGGCAGCGCGCTGGAGGAGGGGGCCGCAGCGGACCTGACGGTCTTTGACCTGGAGGCCTCCTATCCCATCCGGCCGGAGGACTTCCTGTCTCTGGGCAAAAGCTCTCCCTTCACCGGGCAGACGGTGTACGGCAAGTGCCTGCTCACCCTCTCGGACGGCGCCATTGCCTGGCAGGCAGAAGGAGGGACGCAGAGATGAAACGAGGCATCTTTACCATCGCGGCCAACCAGCCGCTGGCCCCGGCCACCTTCCGCATGGCGCTGACCGGAGACACCAGCGCCATCACGGCCCCCGGCCAGTTTGTGAACATCGCCTTGGCGGGGAAATTCCTCCGCCGCCCCATCTCCGTCTGCGACTGGGGAGAGGGGAGCCTGACCATCATTTACAAGGTGGTGGGCCAGGGCACCGAGCAGATGAGCCGCATGGTCCCCGGGGAGACCCTGGACCTGCTCACCGGCTTGGGCAACGGCTACGACCTGGAAAAAGCCGGGGACAAGCCCCTGCTCATCGGCGGCGGGGCAGGGGTCCCGCCCCTCTACGCCCTGGCCAAGCGCCTGCTGGCCCAGGGGAAACAGCCCCGGGCCATCCTGGGCTTCAACCGGGGGGAGGAGTGCTTCCTGGTGCAGGAGTTCCAGGCCCTTGGTGTGCCGGTGACCATTGCCACCGCCGACGGGTCCCTGGGGGTCAAGGGCTTCGTTACCGACGCCATGCCCAGCGAGGGCTATACCTATGTTTATACCTGTGGCCCGGAGCCTATGCTGAAGGCCATCGACGGCAAGGCCGTCACCAGCGGGCAGTTCAGCTTTGAGGAGCGCATGGGCTGCGGCTTCGGCGCCTGTATGGGCTGCACCTGCAAGACAAAATACGGCAACAAACGGATCTGCCGGGAGGGGCCTGTGTTGGAAAGAGAGGAGATCCTATGGTAAGTACCGCCGTTACCCTGAGCGGCCTGACGCTGGACAACCCCGTCATCCCCGCCAGCGGTACCTTTGGCTTTGGCTATGAATTTGCCCAGTGGTATGACATCAACTGTCTGGGGGCCATCAGCGTCAAGGGGACCACCCGGGAGCCCCGCTTCGGCAACCCTGCCCCCCGCATCGCCGAGACCCCCGGCGGGATGCTCAACGCCGTGGGCCTGCAAAACCCCGGCATCGAAACCGTTTTGGCCGAGGAGCTGCCCCGGCTGCGCCAGGTGTATCACAAGCCCATCCTGGCCAACATCAGCGGGTTTTCCCTGGAGGAATACGTCACCTGCTGCGCCCAGGCCGACGCCTCTCCCGACACCGACCTCATCGAGGTCAACGTCAGCTGCCCCAACGTCCACCACGGCGGGATGAGCTTCGGCACCGACCCCCGCATGGTCTACGACGTGACCCAGGCGGTGAAAGAGGTCTGCCGGAAGCCGGTCTACCTCAAGCTCTCCCCCAACGTCACCGACATCGTGGCCATTGCCAGGGCCTGTCAGGAGGGCGGGGCCGATGGGCTGAGCCTCATCAACACCCTCATGGGGATGCGGATCGACCTGAAAAAGCGGGCGCCCCTTCTGGCCAACACCACCGGCGGGCTGTCCGGCCCGGCCATCTTCCCGGTGGCCCTGCGGATGGTCTGGCAGGTCTATGAGGAAGTGGATCTGCCCATCATCGGCATGGGCGGCATCCAGAGCGCCCAGGACGTCATCGAAATGATGCTGGCCGGGGCCACCGCCGTGCAGGTGGGGGCGGCCAACCTGGTCAACCCCTATGCCTGCCAGGAGATCATCCAGAACCTCCCCGCCTGCATGGCGCAGCTGGGGGTCCACGACTTGAACGAAATCATTGGAGGTGCCCACTGATGGGAAAAGACGTTATCATTGCCTGTGACTTCAGCAGCAAGGAGGATACGCTGGCCTTTCTGGACCAGTTCACCGGCCGCAAGCCCTATGTGAAGATCGGCATGGAGCTGTTCTATGCCGCCGGCCCGGCCATCGTCCGGGAATTGAAGGACCGGGGCCACCAGATCTTTCTGGACCTGAAGCTCCACGACATCCCCAACACCGTCAAGAAGGCCATGGCCGTGCTGGCCGGGCTGGACGTGGACATGGTAAACCTCCACGCCGCCGGCACCCGGGCCATGATGGAGGCCGCCCTGGAAGGGGTCACCCGGCCCGACGGCAGCCGCCCCCTGGTCATTGCCGTCACCCAGCTGACCTCCACCAGCCAGGAGCGGATGCAGGAGGAACTGCTCATCCAGGCCCCCATCGACGAGACGGTGATGCACTACGCCGCCAACGCCGCCAGCGCCGGGCTGGACGGCGTGGTCTGTTCCCCCATGGAGGCGGGGAAGGTCCATGGGGTCTGCGGCGCGCACTTCCTGACCGTCACCCCCGGCATCCGCTTTGCCGACGGGGACAAGGGGGACCAGGTCCGGGTGACCACCCCCGCCCAGGCCAAGGAGATCGGCTCGGACTATATCGTGGTGGGCCGTCCCATCACCGCCGCCGCCGACCCGGTGGCCGCCTATGAACGCTGTGTGAGAGAATTTGTGGACTGAGGAGGACCTTGTTATGAAGACCAAGATCGCAACCGATTTGCTGAAGATCCAGGCGGTGTTTCTCCGCCCGGACGAGCCCTTTACCTGGGCCAGCGGCATCAAAAGCCCCATTTACTGTGACAACCGCCTGACCCTCTCCGACCACCAGGTCCGCCTGGATGTGGAGAACGGCCTGGCCGCTCTGGTGAAGGAGCACTATCCCCAGGCAGAGGTCCTCATGGGCACCAGCACCGCCGGCATCGCCCATGCGGCCATCACCGCCCACCTGCTGGCCCTGCCCATGGGCTACGTCCGCTCCGGGGCCAAGGACCACGGCCGGAAGAATCAGATCGAAGGCAAGCTTCTGCCCGGCCAGAAGGTGGTGGTGGTGGAGGACCTCATCTCCACCGGCGGCAGCGTGCTGGAAGTGGTGGACGTGCTCCGCCAGGCCGGGGCCGAGGTGCTGGGCATCGTGAGCATCTTCACCTACGGGATGCAGAAGAGCGTGGACCGTCTGGCCGCCGCCAACGTGAAAAACGTGAGCCTGACCGACCTGGACACCGTGGCCCAGGTGGCCGCCGACGAGGGGTACATCCAGCCCGAGGACAAGGCCCGCCTGCTGGCCTTCCGGGCCAACCCTTCCGACGAGAGCTGGATCAAGAAGTGAGCGGGCGGCAAGCCCCTTTGTGTGAAAAGAAAGGACTGGTCAATCTATGAAACGAGATCTCATCGACATCACGGACCTGACCGTGGAGGAGATCGACGAACTCATTGCCAAGGCCGAAGACATCATCGAGCACCCGGCGCAGTACCGGGAAAAGTGCCGCTATAAAAAGCTGGCCACCCTGTTCTATGAGCCTTCCACCCGCACCCGGCTGAGCTTTGAGTCGGCCATGTACGAGCTGGGCGGCCAGGTGCTGGGCTTCCACGAGGCCCAGAGTTCTTCCGCCACCAAAGGAGAGAGCGTGGCGGACACCGCCCGCACGGTGAGCTGCTTTGCCGACATCATCGCCATGCGCCACCCCAAGGAGGGCGCGCCTCTGGTGGCCTCCATGAAGGCCACCGTGCCGGTGATCAACGCCGGGGACGGCGGCCACCACCACCCCACCCAGACCCTCACAGACCTGCTGACCATCAAGCGGGAGAAGGGGCGGCTGGACGATCTGGTGGTGGGCTGCTGCGGCGACCTGAAGTTTGGCCGGACGGTACACTCCCTCATCGGGGCCATGTCCCGGTATGCCAACGTCCGCTTCGTCCTCATCTCTCCCGAGGAGCTGCGGGTGCCGGAGAGCGTGCGCACGGACCTGCTGGACAAGCAGGGGATCAACTACCTGGAGACCACCTCCCTGGAGGAGGCCATGCCCCAGCTGGACATCCTCTACATGACCCGGGTGCAGCGGGAGCGCTTCTTCAACGAGGACGACTACGTCCGCCTGAAGGACAGCTATATCCTCACCCCCGACAAGCTCCGCACGGCCAAGTGGGACCTGGCCATCCTGCACCCCCTGCCCCGTGTCAATGAGATCTCTACTGCTATCGACGACGATCCCCGGGCCTGCTATTTCCGCCAGGTCCTGTGCGGCAAGTTCATTCGTATGGCGCTGATCCTGAAACTGTTGGAGGTGGAGTGAGATGATCATTGGAACCATCGTCGATGGCATCGTCATCGACCACATCCCCGCCGGGCGGGGCATGGACCTGTACCGGGACTTGGGCCTGGACAAGCTGGAGTGCGAGGTGGCGGTGATCAAGAACGCCGCCAGCGGCAAGTACGGCAAGAAGGACATTTTGAAGATCAACGAGGTCATCGACCTCAACTATGACATGCTGGGCTACATCGACCCCCACATTACCGTGAACATCATCCGGGGGGGCGAGCGGATGGAGAAGCTCCACCCCCACCTGCCCGAGACCATCACCGGGGTCATTCGCTGCAAGAATCCCCGCTGCATCACCTCCATCGAGCAGGAGCTGCCCCACATCTTCCGGCTGACCGACCGGGAGCACGGCGTGTATCGCTGCCTCTACTGCGACACCAAGGGCGGCAAGCGCTGAAGCCGATCCCTGACGCTTGTGCAAAAAGGACCCGCTGCGGCGGGTCCTTTTTGCGGAAACAGCAAAAACCGGCCGCAGGATCTGGTTCCTGCGGCCGGTTTCTTGGTGTGTTGGCTGCCGGGGCCTCACTCCTCCGCAGGGGCATCGGCCGGGGCGTCTGCGCCTTCTGCGGGGGGATCGGCGGTGGGTTCGTCTGCCACCGGGTCCGGCTTTTTGTCGCCGGTGGAGATGGACAAGGCGTTCACAATGGCGTTCTTGTTCTCCTCGGGGGAGGTCTGGATGCTGACCTGATCGCCCACATTCAGCACGACCACGTTGCGGTCGGCGGAGGCGGCCATGGCATAGAAGGTCTCCGACCCATCCAGCCGGACATAGTACCAGGAGTCGCCGCCCAGCACCGCCGTGCGGATCTCTGCCACGGTGCCTTCCACGGTGGTCTTTTCCAGAATGTCCTGGGCTGTGTCGCTGGTGACGGCGATGCCCTGCTGCTGGAGCTTGGCAATGTAGTCGCTCTCACAGGCGGCGACGGTGCTGCCCTGGGCCACGATCTGATACTGGGAGACGTTGACCATGGCGTACATCTTCACCAGTTGTGAGCCGTCCTTCAGGGACATAAAATAGGTGGGCTGGCCGCCGATGTTCAGCAGCAGCGGGAAGGTGGCCTGATACCCCAGGTCCTGGACGATGCCCTCGGCCGAGCGCTGGGCCGAGCTTTCAATGGCGCCGGGGGCCGGGTAATAGGTGGTCTCCTTGGTGCGCTGGTTGGACAGCAGGAAGCCGATGTTGGACTGGTCGCTGCTGGCGGAGGTGATGCCGGTGTACATATACACGTCGTCGTCCATGGCCAGGTAGTTGAAGTTCTCGGTGGTCACGGTCACGTTCTTCTGGCCCAGCAGGGAGTTGATGAAGCCGTTGACATAGGTGCCGTAGTAGTCATACTGCTGGGTGATGAGGCTGGCGGTATACACCCGGTCCACCCAGGTGGGGATGTCCTTCACGTCATAATAGGCGTGCTCGCCGGTGCTGGCGTTGAGCAGGACCGCGCCGATGATGTCTGCGCCGCCGAACAGGCCGATGGTCCGGGTCTCCCGGGGGCAGACCCACCAGGGCTGGCCCTCTTCGTCGATCTCCAGGTGGGCGGAGCTGAACATATAGGTGGGATAGCGGAAGCGGAGGAAGCGGTTCAGGTCCCGGTTGAAGAACTCCGAGGGGGAGTAGCGCATCCCGTCCAGCCCCAGGTCGGACAGCCGGACCACGTTGGCCTCCTGGGTGACCATGTCCACGGTGATGTAGGCGGGCAGGCCCTCCTTGGTGTTGAGGAACCACTTGAAGAAGTCTCCGTATTCCAGAGAGGCCACCCGGACGGGACGGCCCTGGTAGTTGATCTGGGTGTAGTCGCTGGAGACGCCGAACTGGCTGACCATGTCCGACAGCTCACCCAGCTTCCGGTCGCCCAGCACGCTGGCCGAGGCCTCGTCCAGCATGGGGATCTCGTCAAAGGAGACGGGCTGGATCTCGGTGGCAAAGTCGCCGGTCTCCACGGTGAGCAGCTCGTGGTAGGACCCGGCCCGGAAGAGGGGGGCGGAGAGGATCTGGCCCACCACAAACAGGATGGCCAGGACGGCAATGACGATCACCACCAGCTTGCACTGGCTTTTGGCAAAGGACAGGTAGTCCCGCAGGTGGACCTCCTGCTTGCCGGTGTCCATCCCCAGCACGATCATAAACACCAGGATGTAGACCAGCAGCAGAACAAAGACAAAGCTGTAGAAGCTGGTATTGTGCAGGTTGAGGGCGGGCAGGGAAACATAGAACCAGACTGCGCCGATGACCAGCGTGATCAGCAGACTGATCAGCATCCGGGGCAGCGTTCTTTTCGCCTGACTGTCTGACATAGAAATCTCCTTTCGGTAACATGGGAAAGAATGGTGGAAGGAATATGGTAAGTATAGCCTACTTTACCCAAAAAAGCAACGAGAAAAGAGAACCATTTGACAAGGCGCGGAAATCATGGCAAAATGAAAGCATTTCTGGAAAACCCTTCGCAAAGCCCCAGTATCAAGGCCCCGTCAAGGGGGCGGAAAGGAGCCACCG
Organism: uncultured Eubacteriales bacterium; assembly: GCA_934597725.1. Taxonomy (GTDB): domain Bacteria; phylum Bacillota; class Clostridia; order Oscillospirales; family Oscillospiraceae; genus Evtepia. The sequence continues at coordinate 28,029 of CAKTSK010000001.1, read as the reverse complement.
ACGATGATAGAACTGGATCTCATCGGCAGCCTGCGGGACCTGAACATCCTGTCGGTGTTTGTGCGTCTGGTGCTGGCCATGCTCTTTGGCGGGACCATCGGCTTCGAGCGGGGCATCCGCCAGCGGGCGGCGGGCCTGCGGACCCACATGCTGCTGTGCGTGGGGGCCAGCTCCACCATGCTGGTCAGCCAATATCTCTACGCCAGCTACGGGGTGGGGGACCCGGCCCGGCTCAGCGCTCAGGTCATCAGCGGCATCGGTTTTCTGGGGGCGGGGACCATCATCGTCACCCGGCGCAACCAGATCAAGGGCCTGACCACGGCGGCCACCCTCTGGGCCACCGCCTGCATGGGTCTGGCCGTGGGCGTGGGCTTTTATGAGTGCGCCCTCATCATGTATGTGGTGCTGATCTTCATTCTGCTGCTGGTGAACGTGGTGGACAACAAGTATCTGAAGATCCCCACCAGCACCGCCCTCTATCTGGAGGTCCGCCGGGACGTGGGCCTGGGGGACGCCATCCGCTTTATCCATGAGATCGGCTGGAACGTGCGGGAGGTCAAGGAGTTCCCCTCCGGCCGGCCGGACATTCTGGCGGTGCGGATGGACCTGGAATCGGAGCAGGCCATGCGGGGGGACGTCTCCACCATGGTCCTGCTGCGGGAGCAGGAGGGCGTGGTCCGCCTGGAAATGTGACCGATGCAAAAAAGATCCCCCTGCTGCGGGACGGCCCTTCGGCCCTCCTGCTGCGGGGGGATCTTTTGGTTTTCTGGGATCAGCGATAGACCTGCTGGTCCTCGGTCAGGATCTCCCGCCGGTGACAGGCGGTGTAGACCGGGGTCAGGGCGGGGAATTCCTTGCGGAAGCCTTGCAGCAGCACGTCCGGGTTCAGGCCCGGGTTCTGGGCCCGCAGCAGCAGGGTCAGCGACAGGGTGTCCCCCTGGGGGACCACGGCCTCCACTGCCTGGATCAGGGGGATCACGTCCACCTGGGTCACGCCGCTCTTGGCCTTCTTGCTCCGCTTTTCCACCACGAAGCTCTCGCGGCCGGTCAGCTCCTGGAAGGCCCCGGCGGCCTGCTGGGCCAGGGGGCCGTCGAACTCCAGGGTGATGTCATAGCGGACGAAGGCCAGCTGGCGGAAGGGAAGCCCGCCGTCGTAGCAGTCCAGGATGCGGATGCCCGCCGGCAGGACCCGGTTCATCTGTGCCGGCAGCGCCGGCACGGTGCTGCCCTCCACCAGGCCGAACTCCAGCAGCTCACACTGGCTGGAAAAGCCCAGGGGCAGGGGCAGGGGAATGGACACATAGGGGTGGGGATGGAAGCCCGCCGTGTGGCGGATGGTGATCCCCGCCCGGAGGAAGGCCCGCTCCATGGTGTGCATCAGGTCCAGGTGGGAGATGTACTTGGCGGTGCCCTCTTTGACAAAGAGAATGCGCTGGTCAGACATGGCACACCCCTCCTTCACACAGCTTGTTGGCCCCGCAGCCGGAGCATTTCACCCGGCAGTCGGGGGTGATGGTCCCGGCGTAGGCGGTCTCCCGCTCCTTCCAGAGGTAGCTTTCCTTCACCCCGTCGGAGATGGTCTTCCAGGGCAGCAGCTCCTCCCGGCCCCGGACCCGGTTGGCGTAGAAGGCGGGGTCCAGGCCGCAGGTCTGGAAAGCGTCCAGCCAGGTTTGCAGGCGGAAGTATTCGCTCCAGGAGTCGAACTTGGCCCCGTGCTTCCAGGCTTCCTCGATGGCGTCGGCCAGCCGGCGGTCGCCCCGGGAGAGGACGGCCTCCAGGAAGCTGGTCTCCGGGTCGTGCCAGTTGTAGGTGATGGAGCGGTTGCGCAGGTGTTCCCGCAGCAGGGTGACTTTCCGCAGGTACTCCTCCTGGGTGTTCTGGGCCTCCCACTGGAAGGGTGTGTGAGACTTGGGGACAAAGCAGGAGGTGGACACGGTGATCCGCACTCCCCGGGAGCGGTTGGAGGTGCTCTCCCGCCAGACCTGATAGACCTTGTTGGCCAGGTCTGCAATGCCCAGCACGTCCTCGTCGGTCTCGGTGGGCAGGCCCAGCATGAAGTAGAGCTTCACGCTGCTCCACCCTCCGGCAAAGGCCGTGCGGCAGGAGTTGAGCAGATCTTCCTCGGTGACGTTTTTGTTGATGGCGTCCCGCAGCCGCTGGGAGCCTGCCTCCGGGGCAAAGGTCAGGCCGCTCTTCCGGCCGCCCCGCTGAAGGCGCTCCATCAGGTTCATGGAGAAGTTGTCCGCCCGCAGGGAGGGCAGGGCCAGGTTGACCTTGTGAGGCTCGCACCAGGCCAGCAGGCCGTCGCACAGGGGGAGCAGGTCGGGGTAGTCGCTGGAGGACAGGCTCATGAGGGTCATGTCCTGGTAGCCCGAGTCCTGGCAGGCCTGGATGCCCTGCTCGGTGAGCAGGTCCGGGCTGCGGCCCCGGACGGGGCGGTAGACAAACCCCGCCTGACAGAACCGGCAGCCCCGGATGCAGCCCCGGAACAGCTCCAGCATCACCCGGTCCTGGGTGACCTCGGTGGAGGGAACGATGGTTTTGACGGGATAATAGGACCGGTCCATGTCGGTCACGATCCGTTTGGTCACGGTGGCCGGAGCGCCCTCCTTGGGGGTGATGGCGGCGATGGTCCCGTCGTCGTGGTAGGTCACATCATACAGCGAGGGGACGTAAAGCCCGGGGATCTGGGCTGCCTGCCGGAGGAAGTCTGCCTTGGACCAGCCCTCTGCCTTGGCCTTGCGGTAGAGCTGGATCATCTCCACCGTGACCTCCTCGCCCTCGCCCAGAGAGACCAGATCCACAAAGGGGGCCAGGGGTTCGGGGTTGTACATGCTGGTGCCGCCGGCCACCACGATGGGGGTCAGGTCCGGGCGCTGGTCGGCCCGCAGGGGGAGACCAGCCAGGTCCAGCATGTTCAGCACGTTGGTGTAGGCCATCTCATAGCCCAGAGAGAAGCCGATGAAATCAAAGCCGGCGATGGGGTCGCCGCTCTCCAGGGCGTACAGGGGCAGGCTGGCCTGGCGCATCTCGGCCTCCATGTCCCCCCAGGGGGCAAAGACCCGCTCGCACCAGACGCCGGGCATCTCGTTCATGACCCCGTAGAGGATCCGCAGGCCCAGGTTGGACATGCCGATCTCATAGGTGTCCGGGAAGCAGAAGGCGAAGCGGCAGTCCACGGTGGACTTGTCCTTCTGCACGGCGTTGTACTCGCCGCCCACATAACGCCCGGGCTTTTGCACCCGGGCCAGGATTTTTTCCAAAGTATGATCCATACGGACCTCCAGACAGGCGGGGCGCGGCCCCGCGTATTTTTGTGCCCCGGCCCGGTCAGGGCTGGTAGGGCGGGTGGTTCTGTTTCCGCTGGGCGTGCCAGCGGCAGATCTTTTGGTAGCACAGCAGACCGGCGACGCTCAGGCAGAAGGTCACCAGAAAGACCACCACGGCGGTGGTATAGTTCCGGGTCCCCAGGGCGTCGCCGCCCAGGGTGGAGGTGATCACCGACGGCAGCCGCCCCAGAGAGGAGATCAGCAGGAAGGTGCTCAGCTTCAGGTCGGTCAGGCCGGCGAAGTAGCACAGCAGGTCCTTGGGGGTGCCGGGGATCATAAAGACCACCAGAAAGAGCAGGTTGCGCTGGGGAGAACTCTGCAAAAACCGGATGTGCTGCAATTTTTCCCGGGAGTAGAAGAGCTCCACCAGCCGCATCCCAAACCGCCGGACCAGGGCAAAGACCACCAGACTGCCCAGGGCGGCGGCGGCCATGCAGGTCAGGGTCCCCCAGAAGGGGCCGAAGGCATAGCCCCCGGCGATCTCCAGCGGCTCGCCGGGGATGACGGCGAAGAGGACCTGGAAAAACACCATCGCCCCGTAGATCAGCACCCCGCCCAGCTTGCGGTGAGACAGCCACTGGCGAAAGGACTCCGGGTCCGAGGCCAGGCGGACCATGGGCATCCCCACCCGCCAGCAGATGAGGGCGGCGGCGCCCAGAAACAGCAGGATCAGGACCACGGCCAACCCTTTCCGGCGGGCCGGGGGCAGGGGATGGGATCGCATGGCGGCAAGCCTCCTTCCAGTAACGGGAAACACGGTGGATTCTGTTCCTATTTTAATCGGCTCCCGCCCGTTCGTCAAGGCGGGAGGCCGGATGAAAAAGCTGCCCTCGGGCCACAGGCGCCGAAGGCAGCTGAAGGGGTCACTTGAAGTAAGTGATCAGGCCGATGAGGAAGATGGCCAGGAACAGGAAGGGCAGCACATAGGTCATGTAGCCCCGCATCCAGTTTTTGACCTTCAGACCATGGCCGGCGTTGGCTTCGTCGGTGAAGTTCTTCCAGCCCCAGCCCTTCTTGCTCACGGCAAAGAGCAGGAAGACCAGCGAACCCACCGGCAGGATGATGTTGCTGACCAGGAAGTCCTCCAGATCCATGAAGTTGGTGGTCCCGCCCAGGGGGTGGATGCCCGACAGGACGTTGAAGCCCAGGGCGCAGGGCAGGGCCAGCACCAGCATGGCCAGGCAGTTGATCAGGCAGGCCTTCTTCCGGCTCCAGCCGAACAGGTCCATGCAGCAGGCCAGAATGTTCTCGAACACAGCCAGCACTGTGGTCAGGGCGGCAAAGGTCATAAAGACGAAGAACAGGGCGCCCCACAGGTTGCCCAGGGGCATGTGGTTGAACACGTTGGGCAGGGTGACGAAGATCAGGCTGGGGCCAGCGCCGGCCTCCACGTTGTAGGTGAAGCAGGCGGGGAAGATGATCAGGCCGGAGACCAGGGCCACGAAGGTGTCCAGCAGGGCCACGTTCACCGACTCGCCCATGAGGGAGCGCTCCTTGCCGATGTAGCTGCCGAAGATGGCCATGCCGCCCATGCCCAGGCTGAGGGTGAAGAAGGCCTGGGTCATGGCGCCCACGATCACGTTGCCGATGCCAACTTCTTTCATCTTGCCCAGGTCGGGCTTGAGGTAGAAGGACAGGCCCTCTTTGGCGCCGTCCATGGTAAAGCTGTGGATGGCCAGCACCACCATGATGGCCAGCAGGGCCAGCATCATGTATTTGCTCACCTTTTCCAGGCCCTTTTGCAGGCTGAAGGAGCAGATGAAGAAGCCCAGCACCACCACCAGGGAGGTGAAGAGCACCATGGTGCCCGGGTTGGCGCAGATCTGCTGATAGACCTGCTCCACCTGGCTGGCGTCCAGGCCGTTGAAGCGGCCGGTGGCGGTGGCCAGGAAGTACTGGATCATCCAGCCGGCCACGGTGGTGTAGAACATCATGAGCAGGTAGTTGCCGATCATGGCCGCGTAGCCGTGGAGGAACCACTTGCTCCCCTTGGGGGCCAGGGCCTGATACAGGCGCACGGGGCTTTTCTGGCTGGCCCGGCCCAGGGAAAACTCGATGGTCATGACAGGGATGCCCATGACCAGCAGGAAGAACAGGTACAGCAGCACGAAGGCGCCGCCGCCGTTCTGGCCCACCATGTAGGGGAATTTCCACACGTTGCCGATGCCGATGGCACAGCCGGCGCTGAGCAGGATGAAGCCCAGCCGGGTGCCTAAGCGTTCTCGTTCCATAATTCTCTCTCTTTCGTTGTGTTTTGGGGGTTTACTGCTTTAATGCCAAAAATCAAAGGCTTCTCATTGTACCGTATTTCCCCCAAAAATGCAACACTTTGTGGGGAAAAAGCGGGGAAACTTTCTGGTTTGCCAAAAAATGGGTGACAAATCCCCCGGTCCCGCCCCGGCAGCTGTCTGCCGGGACGGGGTCGGGGGACGAAACGGGATCAGGAAAAGTAACTGACGATGCCGATGAGGAACAGGGCCAGGATGATCAGGGGCAGCACATAGGTGATGTACCCGCGCATCCACGGCTTGACCCGCAGGCCCCGGCCGGCGTTGGCCTCCTCCATGAAGTTCTTCCAGCCCCAGCCCTTTTTGCTCACGGCAAACAGGACAAAGATCAGGGAACCCAGGGGCAGCAGGAGGTTGCTCACCAGGAAGTCCTCCAGGTCCATGAAGTTGGTGCTCCCGCCCAGGGGGTGGATGCCCGACAGGACGTTGAAGCCCAGGGCGCAGGGCAGGGAGAGGACCAGGATGAGCAGGCAGTTGATGAGGCAGGCCTTCTTCCGGCTCCAGCCGAACAGGTCCATGCAGCAGGAGAGGATGTTCTCAAACACCGCCAGCACGGTGGACAGGGCGGCGAAGGTCATAAAGACGAAGAACAGCGCCCCCCACAGGTTGCCCAGGGGCATGTGGTTGAACACGTTGGGCAGGGTGACGAAGATCAGGCTGGGGCCGGCCCCCACCTCCACGTTGTAGGTGAAGCAGGCGGGGAAGATGATCAGGCCGGAGACCAGGGCCACGAAGGTGTCCAGGATGGCCACGTTGATGGACTCGCCCATGAGGGTGTGGTCCTTGCCGATGTAGCTGCCGAAGATGGCCATGGCGCCGATGCCCAGGCTGAGGGTGAAGAAGGCCTGGTTCATGGCGGCCACGATCACGTTGCCGATGCCCACCTCTTTCATCTTGCCCAGGTCAGGCTTGAGGTAGAAGGACAGGCCCTCCTTGGCCCCGTCCATGGTAAAGCTGTGGACGGCCAGGATCACCATGATGGCCAGCAGGGCCAGCATCATGTACTTGGTCACTCGCTCCAGGCCCTTTTGCAGGCCGAAGGAGCAGACGAAGAAGCCCAGAACCACCACCAGGGCCATGAAGGCCACCATGGTGACCGGGTTGGCGCAGACCTCCGCAAAGGCGGTCTCCACCTGGGCGGTGTCCATGCCGCTGAAGCGGCCGGAGGCGGTGCCCAGGAAGTACTGGATCATCCAGCCGCCCACGGTGGTGTAAAACATCATCAGAATGAAGTTGCCGGCCAGGGCGACGTAGCCGTGCAGGTGCCACTTGGACCCCTTGGGTTCCAGCTGCTGGTACAGGCGCACGGGGCTTTTCTGGCTGGCCCGGCCCAGGGAAAACTCGATGGTCATGACGGGGATGCCCATGACCAGCAGGAAGAACAGGTAGATCAGCACAAAAATGCCGCCTCCGTTCTGTCCCACCATGTAGGGAAATTTCCACACGTTGCCGATGCCGATGGCACAGCCGGCGCTGAGCAGGATAAAGCCCAACCGGCTGCCTAAGCGTTCTCGCTGCATGTTCTCTCTCCTATCGTTGTTGTTCTCTACTGTTTTTTACAGCGTCCCCGATTGTACTACATTCTGTCAGGTATTTCAACGGGGGATAACAAATCTCTTGCCCTGTTATAAGAAAATTCTTTTTCTCAGCAGAACGCCGCCCCCCGCCCGGAACACCGGGCGGGGGGCGGAAAGGGTCATGGGTCGGGGGGAGAGGGGGGACAGGACCCGCCGTGACAGCCGGGGCAGCCGCCGCAGCTGCCGCAGCTGCCGCGTCCCCGCCGCCGCCAGAGCTGCCGGACCGCCAGCCCCACCGTCAGGGCCAGGGCCAGCAGCAGGAGCAGGCTGGGCAGGTTCATAGGGGCAGCCCCACGGCGGCGCCGATCAGGCGGACCCCCAGCGCGGCCAGCCAGGCGATGACGCACTGGCCGACCACCACGCCCACGGCCCACTTGAGCCCCAGCTCCCGCTTGATGGCGGCGATGGCCGCCACGCAGGGGGTGTAGAGCAGGCAGAAGACCAGCAGGCACAGGGCGGACAGGGGGGAGAGGATGGCCACGATGGCCCCGGTGCTCCCGAAGAGGACCGAGAGGGTGGACACCACGCTCTCCTTGGCCATAAAGCCCGCGATGAGGGCGGTGGAGAACCGCCAGTCGCCGAAGCCCAGGGGGGCAAAGAGGGGCGTGAGGACCCCGGCCACCAGGGCCAGGATGCTGTCCTGGGAGTCGGAGACGATGTTCAGGTGCAGGTCAAAGGTCTGCAGGAACCAGACCACGATGGTGGCCAGGAAGATGACGGTGAAGGCCCGCTGGAGGAAATCCTTGGCCTTGTCCCACAGCAGATGCCCCACGTTCTTGGCCCCGGGCATCCGGTAGTTGGGCAGCTCCATGACGAAGGGGACGGCCTCGCCCCGGAACATGGTGTTCTTGGACAGCAGCGCCAGGAGGATGCCCATGCAGATGCCGAAAAAGTAGAGCAGGACCATGATAAGGCCCCCCCGGCCGGGGAAAAAGACCGAGGTGAAGAAGCCGTAGATGGGCAGCTTGGCCGAGCAGCTCATGAAGGGGGTCAGCAGGATGGTCATTTTCCGGTCCCGCTCCGAGGGGAGGGTCCGGCTGGCCATGACCCCCGGCACCGTGCAGCCGAAGCCGATGAGCATGGGCACGATGCTCCGGCCGGACAGGCCGATCTTCCGCAGCAGCTTGTCCATGACAAAGGCCACCCGGGCCATGTACCCGCTGTCTTCCAGCAGGGAGAGAAAGAAAAACAGGGTGACGATGATGGGCACAAAGCTGAGGACGCTGCCCACGCCGTTGAAGATGCCGTCGATGACCAGGGAATGGAGGACGGGGTTGATGTTCCAGGAGGCCAGCGCGGCGTCGACGGTCTGGGTCAGCCAGTCGATGCCCCCGGCCAGCAGGGTCTGGAACCAGGCCCCGATGACATTGAAGGTGAGGAAGAACACCAGGGCCATGATGCCCACAAAGGCGGGGATGGCGGTGTACTTGCCGGTGAGGAAGGCGTCGATCTTCCGGCTGCGCTCGTGTTCCTTGCTCTCCCGGGGCTTGACCACCGTCTGGCGGCAGAGCTTCTGAATGAAGGAGAAGCGCATGTCGGCGATGGCGGCGGCCCGGTCCAGCCCCCGCTCCTCCTCCATCTGGCAGATGATGTGTTCCAGCATCTCTTTCTCGTTCTGGCTCAGGTGAAGGGATTCCAGCACCAGGGGGTCGCCCTCCACCAGCTTGCTGGCGGCGAAGCGCAGGGGGATGTCTGCGGCCTTGGCGTGGTCCTCCACCAGGTGCATGATGCCGTGCAGACAGCGGTGGACGGCCCCGTTGTGGTCGTTTTTGTCGCAGAAATCCGTCCGGCCGGGGCGCTCCTGATATTGGGCCACATGGAGGGCGTGGTCCACCAACTCTGCCACGCCCTCGTTTTTGGCGGCGACGATGGGGATCACCGGGATGCCCAGCAGCTCCTCCATGCGGTTGATGTGGATGGAGCCGCCGTTGCCCCGGACCTCGTCCATCATGTTCAGGGCCAGGACCATGGGCACGTCCAGCTCCAGCAGCTGCATGGTCAGGTAGAGGTTGCGCTCGATGTTGGTGGCGTCCACGATGTTGATGATCCCCGTGGGATGTTCGTGGAGGATGAACTGCCGGGAGACGATCTCCTCGTTGGTGTAGGGGGAGAGGGAATAGATGCCGGGCAGGTCGGTGACCAGGGTCTCCTGGTGGCCCCGGATGCCCCCGCTCTTCTGGTCTACGGTGACACCGGGGAAGTTGCCCACATGCTGGTTGGCCCCGGTGAGCTGGTTGAACAGGGTGGTTTTGCCGCAGTTCTGGTTGCCGGCCAGGGCGAAGGTCAGCTGGGTGCCGGGGGGCAGGGGGGTTTCATCGGCTTTGACGTGAAACTTGCCCCCCTCGCCCAGGCCGGGGTGGGCCAGGGTGTCCGGCGTGAGGGCGGGCGCTTCCTCCTGCCAAAGGTGGTCCTCGGGGTAGGGGGTCACGGTGACCTTTTCCCCGTCGGCCAGCCGGAGGGTGAGTTCATAGCCGTGGATGCGCAGCTCCATGGGGTCTCCCATGGGGGCGAATTTGATCAGGGTGACCTCGGCCCCGGGGATGACGCCCATGTCCAGAAAATGCTGCCGCAGGGAGCCGTCGCCGCCCACGGCGGTGATGACGCCGGCCTGTCCCGGCCGGAGGTCTTTCAGGGTGGTGGTCATGGTGCGTCACTTCCTTCCGGGTCCAGGGGGAGGTCGCTGCGGATGGCCCAGCGCAGCTTGGCCGAGCGGGCCCGGGGATTCTGGGCGCACTCCTGGGCGGAGGGGCGGATGACCTCCCGGGCTGCCTCGGCATAGATCCCCTGGCGGCAGAGGGCCTGGAAGGACTTCTTGACCAGCCGGTCCTCTCCCGAGTGGAAGGTCAGGATGGCGACCCTTCCGCCGGGCTTGAGGACGCCGGGCAGCTTTTCTAAAAAGGTGTACAGCACCTCAAACTCCTGATTCACGTCGATCCGCAGGGCCTGGAAGGTCCGCTGACAGGCTTTTTTGACCCCTTCCTTCCGTTCGTTCTGGGGGAGGAAGGACAGCGCGTGCTCCACCACCTGGGCCAGCTGCCGGGTGGTCTGGATGCCGCCGCCCCGCTTGACCTTGTGGAAGATGGCCTTGGCCAGGGGGGCGGCATAGGGCTCGTCGGCGTTTTCGGCCAGCAGGGCGGCCAGCTCCTCCTGGTCCAGTTCTTTCAGCCGCTGGGACGCGGGGACCCCGGCAGTGGGGTCCAGGCGCAGGTCCAGAGGCCCGTCCTGCTTGAAGGTGAAGCCCCGTGCCGGATCGTCGATCTGCATGGAGGACACCCCCAGGTCGGCCAGCACGAAGTCGAACAGGACGCCGGGAGCCACCTGGTCCAGCTGGGCGAAGTTCATCCGCCGCAGGGTGAACTGCTCCGGCCCGTACCCCAGCCCGGCCAGCCGGGCTTTGGTCTTTTCCGATTCGATGGGGTCCACGTCCGTGGCGTACAGATGGCCCTGGCCCTGGAGACATTCCAGCAGCTTGCGGCTGTGGCCGCCGTAGCCCAGGGTGGCGTCCAGCCCCACCTGGCCGGGCTGGACGGCGAGAAAGTCCAGGATCTCCGCCACGCAGATGGGCCGGTGCATCCCGGCGGGGGTCTTCCCGCTGCGGAGGATCTTCTCGATGGCTTCCGGGTACCGTTCCGGGTCCCGCTCTTTGTATTTTTCCTGATAGGTCCGGGGATGGGTCCCCCGATAGCGCACGCGGCGCTTGTGTTCCTGTTCCATATTGTGATGGGTCCTCTCTGATATTCTGGTTGCTGCCCTTCATTGTACCGTGGATGTCCGCCGCCTGCAAGCCCTATCCGAAGGGGAAAGGGGCCGGAAAAAAGTTTTTTGGAAGGGGGGAGTCCTTGACAAGGGGAAGAGAGGGTGCTATAATCGGAGCGAATAGGGGAGCTGCAGTGGCGGCTGAGAGGAAACAGACGGTTTCGACCCTGTGGCCTCCGGGCCACGCACCTGATTCGGACAATGCCGACGGAGGGAATTTATTACTGTGCTGAACGGCTATCAATTCGTCGCAACAGACGAAGGGATGGCCGGATTTTTTTTACCTCAAAAGGAGGAGGGACCATGGGAGAGTATCATACCCAGATGGAAGCAGCCAAGAAAGGGATCCTGACGCCGGAGATGAAGGCCGTGGCCGAAAAGGAATACATGGACCCGGAAGAACTGCGCCGGCGGGTGGCCCTGGGCCAGATCGCCATTCCCGCCAATGTCCGACACAGATCCCTGCGCCCGGAAGGCATCGGCAAGGGTCTGCGGACCAAGATCAACGTCAACCTGGGCATTTCCGGGGATGCCAACAACTATGAAGCAGAGATGGACAAGGTCCGCATGGCCCTGGACTTCGGCGCCGAGGCCATCATGGACCTGTCCAACTACGGCAAGACCAATACCTTCCGCCGCCAGCTCATCGACCTGTCCCCGGCCATGATCGGCACGGTGCCCATGTACGACGCCATCGGGTACCTGGAAAAGGACCTGCTGGAGATCACCGCCCAGGATTTTCTCCGGGTGGTCCGGGCCCACGCGGAAGAGGGCGTGGACTTTATGACCATCCACGCCGGCATCAACCGCCGGGCGGTGGAGGCCTTCAAGCGGGACAAGCGGAAAATGAACATCGTCTCCCGGGGCGGCTCGCTGCTGTTCGCCTGGATGGAGATGACCGGCAACGAGAACCCCTTCTATGAGTTCTACGACGACGTGCTGGAGATCCTGCGGGAGTTTGACGTGACCATCAGCCTGGGCGACGCCCTGCGGCCCGGCTGCCTGGACGACAGCACCGACGCCGGCCAGATCGCCGAGCTTATCGAGCTGGGGGACCTGGCCAAGCGGGCCTGGGCCAAGGATGTCCAGGTGATGATCGAAGGCCCCGGCCACATGGCCATGAACGAGATCGCCGCCAACATGCGCCTGGAAAAGCGCCTGTGCCACGAGGCCCCCTTCTATGTTCTGGGTCCTCTGGTCACCGACATCTTCCCCGGCTATGACCACATCACCTCTGCCATCGGCGGGGCCATTGCCGCCGCCAGCGGGGCGGACTTCCTGTGCTACGTCACCCCCGCCGAGCACCTGCGCCTGCCGGATGCGGCAGACGTGAAGGAGGGCATCATGGCCTCTCGCATCGCCGCCCACGCGGCGGACATCGCCAAAGGCATCCCCCACGCCCGGGACCGGGATGACCAGATGGCCGCAGCCCGGCACCGGGTGGACTGGGAGGAGATGTTCCGCCTGGCCGCAGACCCGGAAAAGGCCCGGCGCTATTTTGAAAGCACTCCCCCGTCCGACCGGCACACCTGCTCCATGTGCGGCAAAATGTGCGCGGTGCGGACCACGAATATGATCTTAGAGGGAAAGAAGGTGGTCTTCTGCAGCGAGCGGTGAGGGCAGGCCGCAGAGACAACAACAAAACAGGGAGGTTTCCGGCGCGCTGCCGCCGGAAGGGAGACCGCGGGGGAGCGCCCGGGGTCTTGTCCCTCCCGCCACACTGCGAGGGAACTTGTGTTTCAAGGTGAGAGGAGGCTTTTGAGCCTCGACCGTCCGACAACCATCGTCGGGCGGAGTCTGCCTTCCGTCCGATGCCAAAGCCCGGCACGGGCGGAAAGAGAGGAACGATCCCCATGAAAAGCAAGACAGATATCCTTCGCATGACCATGCTGGCCATGATGGTGGCCCTGGGCGTGGTCATCTCCCCCATCCTGCGCATTGAGGGCATGTGCCCCATGGCGCACCTGATCAACATCACCTGTTCCGTCTTTATGGGACCCTGGTACTCCCTGCTGTGCGCCACGATCATCGGCGTGCTGCGGATGGCGTTTATGGGCATCCCGCCCCTGGCCCTCACCGGGGCGGTGTTCGGCGCCTTCCTGTCCGGGGTGCTGTACCGGGCGTCCAAGGGACGCATCTGGTGCGCGGTGCTGGGCGAGGTGATCGGCACGGGCCTCATCGGCTCGGTCATCAGCTATCCGATCATGACCTTCCTGGTCCACAAGTCGGGGCTGACCTGGTTCTTTTATACCCCCCTCTTCATCACCGGCACCCTCATCGGAGGGGCCATTGCGCTGGTGTTCCTGGTGGCCCTGCGGCGCACGGGAATGCTGACCAAGATCCAATCCGCCTTAGGAGGAAAAACCTATGAGCTGCTCAGCCCCGCTGGCCGGCCTGCGCCGGCAGATCCGCAGTGAGTCCCCTCTGATCCACTGCATCACCAACCATATCGCCATCCGAGACTGTGCCAACGGGCTGCTGGCCCTGGGGGCGCGTCCCATCATGGCCGAGCACCCGGGCGAGGTGGCCGAGGTCACCGCCGTCTCCCGGGCGCTGGTGGTGAACCTGGGCAACATCACCGACAGCCGCCTGACGGCCATGACCCTGGCCGGCCAGACCGCCCGGCAGGAGAGCGTGCCCTGCCTGATCGACGTGGTGGGCGTGGGATGCAGCCGCCTGCGGCTGAGCTTTGCCCGGCAGTTTCTCGCTGCCGCCCGTCCGGCGGTCCTCAAGGGCAACCAGTCGGAATTGCAGGCGCTGTGCGGCCTGGCCCACCACGCCAAGGGCATCGACAACGGGGAGGGGGACGACCTGGCCCAGGCCGTGGCCGTGGCCCAGCAGGCGGCCCAGCGGTTTTCCGCAGTGGTGCTGCTGTCGGGCAAGAGCGATGTGATCTCCGACGGCCTCTATACCACCATCGTGGACAACGGCGACCCCCTCATGGCCCGGGTCACCGGCACCGGCTGTTTGCAGGGGGCTGTGGTCGGGGCGTTCCTGTCGGTGACCGATCCCTTCTCGGCGGCGGTGTCCGGCGCGGCGATGCTGGCCCTGGCCGGAGAGCGGGCGGCGGCCTCCTTTCCCGCCCACAACAGCCTCAGCCGCTTTGCGGGGGAGCTGGTGGACGGCCTGTTCAGCCTGCCCGACGAGGTCCTGAGCAAGAGCCAGCGTCTGCGGACGGGGCCATTTTGAGCAAAAAACGTGCCTTGGTACAGGGAAAATCCCTGGGCCAAGGCACGTTTTGCTGTCAGAGGGGGGGCGGTCACGGCTGTGGTGTGGGGGGCGTCAGCTTGCCCAGCCGCAGAGCGGCGCCCCGCAGATGATCCTGGAGCATGGTGTCTGCAAACTGGATGAGCTCCTCGGGGGTGTAGGGCAGTTCTCCCAGCAGCCAGCTTTCCACCGTCCCGGCCAGGGCGATGGTGTAGAAGCGGGTGACCAGATCCTCGATGGGGAAGCCGGTCTCCCGGGCCAGCCGGTCCACGGTGCGCTGGATGATGCTTTGGATATCTTTCTGGAACAGACGCTTGAGGTGGCTGCGCCCCATGGAGCGCAGGGCGCACAGGCAAAAGGCGCGGTTGTCCTGAATATAGTGGAACAGCTGCAAAAGCCCTTCCTGCCAGAGGTGGACCCCTTCGTGCTGGCGCAGCAGGACCAGGGCCTCCTCCTCAAACATCCACTTGAGCAGATCGTATATGTCCGAGAAATGGTAGTAAAAGGTCTCCCGGCGCAGGCCGCAGCGGTCGGTGATCTCCCGGATGGAGATCTTTTCCAAGGGCTTCTGCGCCATGCATTGCTTCAGGGCGTCGGCCAGCTGGCGCTTGGTGTGTTCAGATGTGGCGTATTTCATGGCGTTTCTCCCCTGGGCGCCCCGGCCGAGAGGGGAGGCGCTGAGATACCGCAGCGCGCGAGAAGGCGCCGGCGGAAGTGAATACCTCATTATACCAAATTCTGCCGGGCAATTCAGCAGACCAACTGCCCGAACTGCCTTTCACAACGGCAGGGGATTTGTGAAAAATTGCACAACCTGTCAACATTGTGTCTTGCCTTCTCCCTGCCGCCGGACGTATGCTGAGAGATAGACCTGAGCGCTCCCGCCGCGGCGGGGGCCTGCCCCAGCCGCGCAGGCGGGGCAATATCCTGGTTTGTCAGGAGGCGAACCCATGAGTAAAAAACCGGACGAACCGTCGTTTTTTGAGAAATTAGCCACGGTCATCGTGGACCGTCGGAACCTGATCTTTTTCCTGTATGCCTGTGCGCTGATCTTCTGCCTGTTTTCCCGCAGCTGGGTGGAGGTCTGCGACGACCTGACCGCCTATCTGCCCGACAGCACAGAGACCCGCCAGGGCCTGACCCTGATGGAGGAGGAAGTGGTGACCTATGGCTCAGCCCGGGTGATGGTGGCCAACACGACCTATGACACGGCCAGAGATCTGGCCAAACAATTTGAACGGATCGCGGGCGTGACCAGCGCCGCCTTTGGCAGCGAGGAGGACGGGGAGGAAGAGACCCCGGAGGACATCCAGGAATATTTCAAGGGGTCCGACGCCCTCATCACCGTGACCTTTGACGGGAAAGAGGACGACCCGGTGAGCCAGCAGGCCATGGAGGAGATCCGAACCCTGCTGGAGCCCTACGACGCCTATGTGGACACCACCGTGGGGGCGTCCCAGGCGGCGGACCTGGAAAAGGAGATGGGGGTCATCCTGGCGGTGGCCGTGGTGATCATCGTCCTGGTGCTGGGCTTTACGTCCCATTCCTACGCCGAGATCCCGGTGCTGATGCTCACCTTCGGCGCGGCGGCCCTGCTGAACATGGGGACCAACTTCCTGCTGGGGGAGATCTCCTTTGTCTCCAACTCGGTGACGGTGGTCCTCCAGCTGGCCCTGGCCATCGACTATGCCATCATCCTGCTGCACCGCTTCCTGGAGGCCCGGGAGCACACCGACAACGACCGCAGCGCCTGCATCACCGCCCTGGCGGCGGCCATCCCCGCCATTTCCGCCAGCAGCCTGACCACCATCTCGGGCCTGGCGGCCATGATGTTCATGCAGTTTGAGATCGGCTTCGACATGGGCCTGGTGCTCATCAAGGCCATCTGCTTCAGCCTGCTGTCGGTCTTTACCCTCATGCCGGGGCTGCTGATCCTGTTTTCCAGGGCCATGCAGAAGACCCAGCACCGGAGCTTCATCCCCTCCATCCAGGCCTGGGGCCGGCTGGTGGTGAAGGCCCGGTATGTGAGCGTGCCGATCTTTGCCGTGCTGCTGGTGCTGGGGTTCTGGATGTCCAACCAGTGCCCCTATGTCTACGGCGAGACCGAGCTGCGGACCAGCCGCCAGAGCGAGAGCCAGATCGCCAAGGAGACCATCAACGACCGCTTCGGCGCCCAGAACGTGGCGGCGCTGCTGGTGCCCAAAGGGGACTATGACAAGGAAAAGGCCCTGCTGCAGGAGCTGGAGGGATATGACCAGATCGACACCGCCCTGGGCCTGGCCAACACCGAGGCCATGGACGGCTATACCCTCACCGACGCCATCACCCCCCGGCAGTTTGCCGAAATGGCGGACCTGGACTATGAAGTGGCCTGCCTGCTCTTCACGGCCTACGCCGCTCAGAACGACAACTATGGGCGCATCGCAGGGGGCATCGACAGCTATGCCGTCCCCCTCATGGACCTGTTCCTGTTCGCCTATGACAAGGAACAGGAGGGCTACTTTACCCTGGAAGGGGACGCCAAGGAGGACATGGACGACCTGCATGAGCAGCTCATGGACGGCCGGGCCCAGATGCTGGGCGAGCACTACACCCGCATGGTCCTCCTGCTGGACCTGCCGGAGGAAGGGGAGGAGACCTTCCAGTTCCTGCAGACCATCCACCAGGAGGCGGAGAAGTTTTACGATGCCGACCAGATCTATCTGGTGGGCAACTCCACCAGCGACTATGACCTGTCCACCTCCTTCGCCCGGGACAACGTGATGATCTCGGTGCTGTCGGTGGTCTTTGTCATCCTGGTGCTGCTGTTCACCTTCCAGTCGGTGGGGCTGCCGGTGCTGCTGATCCTGGTCATCCAGGGCAGTATCTTCCTCAACTTCACCTTCCCGGGGCTGAGCAAGACGCCCATCTTCTTCCTCAGCTACCTCATCGTGACCTCCATCCAGATGGGCGCCAACATCGATTATGCCATCGTCATCTCCACCTGGTACCGGGAGCTGAAAGAGGAGATGCCCCCCAAGAAGGCCATCGTCAAGGCGCTGGAGCTGGCCTTCCCCACGGTGCTGACCTCCGGCTCCATCCTGGCCTCGGCGGGCTTCCTCATCGGCAAGATCTCCACCAACGGGACCATCGTGGGCATCGGCGAGTGCCTCAGCCGGGGCACCCTGATCTCCATGTTCTTGGTCATGTTCGTGCTGCCCCAGATCCTGCTGCTGGGCGACATCATCGTGGAAAAGACCAGCTTCCAGGTCAGCGTCCCCGAGTCCATGCGCCGGACCACCGGCACGATCTACGTCAATGGCCGGGTCCGGGGCCGGATCTCCGGCGTGGTGGACGCCAACATCCAGGGCGTGATCCGCGGCGATGTCTCGGCCCTCATCGGCGCCGGGGCCTATCAGGGCGCGGCGGCCCCCGACGACCCCGCCAGACCTGCGCTGCCGGAGGGCGATCCTCCGCCGCAGAAAGACGGGGGAGATGACACGGAACGACAGGAGGGGACAGACCATGACACGACGCAGTAACTGGCTGGCCGGCCTGATGGCCCTGGCCGTGCTCCTTTCTCTGCTGACCCCGGCGGCCTCGGCCGCCGGCAGCACCGTCACCCTGTCCACGGCAGAGGATTTTGTCAAACTGGCCCAGGACTGCACCCTGGACACCTGGTCCCAGGGGCGGCGGGTGGTGCTGGCCAACGACATCGACCTGAGCGGCCATGAGGACCTGTCCATCCCCACCTTCGGCGGGACCTTCGACGGCCAGGGCCATACCATTTCCGGCCTGTCGCTGACCGCCAGCGGCAATGTGCAGGGCCTGTTTCGCTACATCCAGGCCGGGGGCGTGGTGGAAAACCTCAATCTGGAGGGCAGCGTCACCCCCAGCGACCTGCAGGACACCCTGGGTCTGCTGGCCGGCAACAACCGGGGCAAGATCCGCAGCTGTGTGGTGACCGGCACCGTCCGGGGGAAAAGCACCGTCGGCGGTGTGGTGGGCCTCAACGAGGCCGGCGGCCAGCTCATCAACACCACCTTTTCCGGCCACGTCACCGGCGAGCACTATGTGGGGGGCGCCGCCGGACAGAACTACGGCAGCATCCTCCAGTGCGTCAACCAGGGCAGCGTCAACACCGAAGCGGTGGAGAGCGAGGCCGACCTGGACGAACTGGATCAGCGCCGGTGGAACTCCACCGAGAACGTGCCGGCCTGCACGGACATCGGCGGCATCGCCGGCTTTTCCACCGGCATCCTGCAAAGCTGCCGCAACACCGGGGCCGTGGGCTATGAGCATGTGGGCTACAACGTGGGCGGCATCGCCGGCCGGCAGGCGGGATACCTCAGCAACTGTGAAAACCAGGGGACCATCCTGGGCCGCAAGGACGTGGGCGGGGTGCTGGGCCAGCTGGAGCCGGAGGTCTTTCTGCGCTATGAGGAGGACACCCTGGGTCGCCTGCGCACGGAGCTGGGGACCCTCAGCGACCAGATGGATGGGCTGCTGTCCCACCTGAGCGGCATCCAGCGGGACACCAGCGACCAGATCCACACCATGACCTCTCACGCCAGCGCCGCCCAGACGGCGGCGGGAGACCTGATGGACGCCATGAAGGAGTGGGCCAACGGGAACCTGGACCACGTCAACGACCTGACCGCCCGCATTTCCTGGGCGCTGGAGCAGATGACCCCCATTCTGGAGACCATGAACCAGCTGCCCGGCCAGCTGGACAAAGCGGTGGCTTCCCTCCAGGAAGCCATCGACGAGGCCGAGAAGGCCGGGGACCTGGCCAGCGATGCGGCAGACGATCTGCGGGCCTGCCTGGATGACGCGCTGGACGCTGCGGATAAGATGGGCGACGCCATGGGCCACCTGGCCGAGAGCCAGGCCGCCCTCAAGGATGCCCTGGGCGACCCGGACGAGGTAGAGGCGGCTCTGCGCCGGTTCTCCAAGGGCCTGAGCCAACTGGAAGGCGGCGTGCAGGACTTTTCCAGTGCCATGTCCCATCTGCGGGACGGCATCGCCTATCTGCCCAACCTGGGGGAAGCATTGGAGTCCTTCCATCAGGCGGTGGGTGCCATCGGAGACGCCGGGAGCCAGGTGTCCTCCGGCCTGTCCAATCTCCGCCGGGGCCTGGATCAGCTCATCGACGCCCTGGACGGCAGCGGCGAAGCGCTGCAAAAGGCGCTGGATGAACTCAAGGCAGCGGCAGAGGATTTGCAGGAGAGTACCGATCTGCTCCAGAACGCCGGAGAACACTTCCTGGATGCCATGGATGACCTGGAAGACGCCGGGGTCTTTGTGGACAATGCGGTGGATGCCTTGCAGCGGGCCGGGGATGAGCTGCGGGAGGCCTTTACGATCTTGCAGGAGAGCGGCGACGCCCTGTATGAAATGGTCAAGACCCTGGCCGAAGAACCGACCATTTCCTTTGACCCCATCGGCAGCACCATCACCCAGCGGGGGGATGCGCTGGACGATGCGGTCTCCCACCTCATCGACGGGACCAACGACCTGAACGACCTGCTCAGCCAGTCCTCCGACACCGTGATCCAGGATCTGAAGGGCATCAACCAGCAGATGCGGGTCATCACCGACCTGCTGCGCCAGGAGGAGAAGGACGACGAGGACCCTGTGGAGGACATCTCCGACCAGATCGACAGCCAGCAGCAGCGGACCGGGTGCCTGTCCGGGTCGAAAAACCTGGGCAAGGTCTCCGGCGACGTGAACGTGGCCGGTGTGGTGGGCTCCATGGCCCTGGAATATGACTTTGACCCGGAGGACGACCTGACCCAGGTGGGCGACCGCTCCATGGACGTGCGCTTCCAGACCAAGGCCATCACCCGCGCCTGCGTCAACCAGGGGGAGGTGCTGGGCAAAAAGGACGACGTGGGCGGCATCGTGGGCCGGATGGACCTGGGCCAGGTCACTGGCTGCGAGAGCTATGGCCCCGTCACCAGCAGCGACGGCAGCTATGTGGGCGGCATCGCCGGGGCCTCCTGGGGGACCATCCGCAGCAGCTGGGCCCGCTGCACCCTGTCCGGCGAAAACTATGTGGGCGGGGTGGCCGGCTACGCCACCACCCTGCTGGACTGCCACACCCTCATCACCGTGGACCAGGGCAGCGCCTATGTGGGCGCCGTGGCCGGCGACCTGGACCAGGAGGGGAAGGTCAGCGGCAATACCTTTACCCAGACGGCCCTGGGCGGCATCGACGGCATCAGCTACACCGGCAAAGCCCACCCGGTATCCTTTGAGGCCCTTTGTGCCGCCGGGGCCCCGGGGACCTTTGCCCAGATGGAGCTGCGCTTCCAGGCCGACGGGAAGGAGGTGGCGGTGGTGCCCTTCCAATACGGGCAGGGCATCGACAGCCTGCCGGAGATCCCGCCCAAGGAGGGCTACTCCGCCAGCTGGCCGGACATCGACTATTCCTGCCTGACGGCCAGCCAGACCCTGGAGGCGGTGTACACCCCTTACACCTCCTCCCTGACCGACGGCGGCGAGCTGCCGGAGATCCTGGTGGACGGCAGCTTCAGCACCCAGGCCATGGTCTCCCACACCAGCCAGGAGGGGACCTGGACCGACGAAAACGGCCATGCCCAGCAGGGCACGCGCTACACCGTCACGGTGGAGGACCCGCTGCTGGATGCGGTGACCTATACTGTCCACTGCCGCCTGCCCGAGGAAAAGGGCAGCTATGCCGTCTGGGTCCAGACCGACCAGGGGTGGACCAGACAGGACAGCTGGCGGGACGGCAGCTATCTCCTGTTCACCAGCGATCAGGACGCCGTGACCTTTGCCCTGGCCAAGGATTACAGCCAGATCGTCAAGTATCTGCTGGCCGCAGTGGTCCTGGGGGCCGGGCTGGTGCTGCTGCTGTGGCGGCGCAAGCACCGGAAGCGGGAAGATCCCGTGCAGGAAGGGGTCATCGCCCGGCTGCGCCAAAAGATAGAGCGGAAGCAGAACGATTCCCAGGAGCCGCCCCAGACGACCGTCCCACCGACTGACCCGCCGGAGGACCCGACGGAACCTGCCGGGGAATCGCCGGCCCCCGAGGAACCGGCTGACCCGCCCCCCGACGAGGCCCCTTCGGAAGAAGAGCCACCGTCCCCGGAGGAGGACGCTGACGAGAAACCCTGATCTGAAATCAGACATCCCCCTGTCCCGTTGATGGATTTCCCATTGACGGCGGCGGGGGGATGCTTTACTATGGAAGAAACAGGGATCGTAGGGAAAGGAGGCGCAAGATGGAACAGTATGGTGTGTTGTCTCTGCTGCCGGTGGCGGTGGTGATCGTGTTGGTCTTTCTCACCAAGCGCACGGCGGTCTCCCTGCTGGCCGGAACGGTCGTGGGGGCGGTGCTGCTCTATGGCCCCGGCTTCCCCAAGCCGTGGGTGGACGTGGTGTACGGCGTGATGGGCAGTGAGCTGTGGATCTGGCTGGTGCTGGTGTGCGGCTTTTTCGGCAGTCTGGTGGCGCTGTTCGAGGCCTCCGGGGGCATCCATGGCTTTACCGCCATTGCCGCCCGGTTTTGCAGCGGGGAGAAGCGGACCCTGCTGGCGGCGTGGCTGCTGGGGGTGCTGGTCTTTGTGGACGACTGGCTGTCCATCCTCTCCGTGGGCAGCGCCATGCGGCGGGCTGTGGACCGCTTCCGGGTCCCCCGGGAAATGCTGGCCTTTCTGAGCAACGCCACGGCCTCCGCCATCTGCGTGGTGGTGCCCACCTCCACCTGGGGCGTGTTTATGATCAGCCAGCTGGTGGCCACGGGGGTCAGCGCGCCGGAGGCGGGCATGGTGACCTTTCTGCACACGCTGCCCTTTCTCTTTTACCCCTTCCTGGCGCTGCTGTGCGGCCTGCTGTACAGCGTGGGGGTGCTGCCCAAGTTCGGGCCGATGAAGCGGGCCTATGCCATGGCCCGGCAGGCCCCGCCGCCCCAGGAACAGGACCCGGAGGAGGACGGCAAGCGGCCGCTGGCCCGGAACTTCCTGCTGCCGGTGATCCTGGTCACGGCGCTGACCATCGCCACGGGGGAAATTTTATATGGGACCCTGGCCTGTCTGGTCTTTTGCGCCCTGCTGTATCTGCCCCAGCGGCTGATGACGCCGGGGACCTATCTGGACACGGTGCTGGCGGGCTTCCGGGACATGGTGGGGGTGCTGTTTATCGTCACCAGCGCCTTTGTGCTGCGGGACATCAATGCCCTTTTGGGGATGCCCGAGTTCGTCATTGGCGCGGCCAAAGCGGCCATGAGCCCTCAGGTGCTGCCGGCGGCAGCCTTCCTGCTGGTCACCGGCCTGGCGGTGGCGGCGGGGAATTTCTGGGGGATCTGCGCCATCGCCTTTCCGGTGATCATCCCCATCGCCCAGGCCCTGGGGGGCAATGTCCTGCTCACGGCGGGGGCCATCATCTCCGCCACGGCGGCGGGGTCCCACCTGTGCTTCTTCGGCTCGGAGGCGACCCTGGCCTGCTCGGCGGCGCAGATCGACAACGTGCGCTATGCTCAGACGGCCACGCCGCTGCTCCTGGTGCCGGTCCTGCTGTCGGCCCTGGGTTATCTGGCGGCGGGCTTTCTGGTGGGATGAAGAAACAACAGAAAACAGGGCGGTGATCCGCCCTGTTTTTGCTGCGGTCGTGCAGAGCATACGGGAGAGGGACCGGAGGACCCTCTTCGGCAGGTGCGGCACATGGTTTGGAAAGGTGACATGCGATGACGGATCTTTGGGGGTTTCTGCTGCAAACCGCCTATGTCTCTCTGGTGGGGCTGCTGGTGGCGGCGGTGAAATGGATGCTGGGAGAGAAGCTCTCTCCCTCCTGGCGGTATGTTGTGTGGGGGGTGCTGGCCGCCCGGCTGGTGGTCCCGGCAGGCTGGGGTCGCCGGGCGGCGCTGCTGCCGCTGCCGCTGTGGACCGAGACCCTGCGGCTGCTGGGGGACGGCGCCCGTCTGGAAGCGGCGGAGACGGTGCGGGTCCTTGCGCCGGTCCCCTGGCTCACGGGCCTGCCCCGGAGCTGGTCTGACTGGCTGTTTGCGGTTTATGCGGCGGGGGTGCTGGCGGTCCTGCTGCACGCGCTGCTGCGCTGGCTCCTGCGGCGGCGGCAGGTGACCCAGGGCCACCCGCCCTCTGAGGAGCTGCGGCAGCAGGTGGCGGCGGTGGGAGAGCGTTACCACCTGCCGCTGTGCCGGCTGGCGGTCCTGCCGGGGTGTGCCGCGCCCTTTGTGTTCGGGGTGGTCCGTCCGGTGCTGGTGCTGCCGAAAGAGGGGGAGGCCGAGGACCTGGCGATCTTGCGGGAGCTGGTTCGCCTGCGCCACCATGCGGTGTTCCAGCAAGGCTTCTGGTCCTTCTGGCGGGCGGTGCATTGGTGCAATCCCTGGGTCCGGTTGCTGCTGAACCGGGCGCAAGAGGATCTGGAAACCCTCTGTGACCGGCGGGTCCTGGCGCTGCTGCCGGAGCATGACCGGCAGGCTTATGGGATCAGTCTGCGCTCTGCGTTCCAGCCCGACGGTACGCCGCTGCCGGCCCGGGTCCGGCAGAGCATTGCCCGGCGCATCCAGGCGGCGGCGCACTTCCAGCCCGACCCCAAGGGGAGGGGGCTGGTCTCTGTCTGCGTGACGGTGGTCCTCCTGGCCGGCTGTCTGGCGGGGCCCGGCCAGACGCCGGTGCTGCTCTCCCGAGGCGGGACCTGGGGCAGGACCCAGGCCCTGGCGGCGGCCCGGCTGCACCGCTGCACCACAGTGGCCGAGGCAGTGGATACCTATGCCAAAGGGCTGGTCGAGGGCAACCGGCTCTTTCTCCTGTCCGCCGCGTCTGACGGGGTGCGCCTGGGGCTGAGCGAGGAATACCGGATACAGGGTGAGACCTTCTCGCTGCTCCAGGACAAGGACCTGCCCTTCCGCACGGTGCTGACCGGGCAAGGCGGCCAGACGGCAGAGGGAAGCGGGACCGTGCGCTGCGCCTTTACCGGAGAGGCCTATCGCCTGTGTGCGCTGCGGGAAGAGGGACGGAACACCTGTTCCGCCCTGCTGGTGCTGCCGGTGGAGGAGGAACGGCACGATGCCCTGCCCCGCCCGGGGGTGCTGGTCTGTTCCGTGCGGATCTTCCGGGAACGAGGGGGCTATGTGGTGGAAGAGACCGCCGAGCGGACGCTATACCTCTCCGACCGCCCCGGCTGGTTCTATACCAGAGAAGACGGCTATCCCTTCCTGCCGGCGGACAAGTGCTTCCGGGGAGAGGGGGAGACCGGCAGCGGCGAGGCATTGCTGCAGGTGCTCTATGGCTGGGAAGAGGACCGCGCCATGGTCCGGTCTCCCCAGAGCGATGTGGAGGAACTGCCCGCCTGGGGCGCGGTCACGGTGCGGTACACCTGCCGCCCGGACCAGCGGCAGCAGGGGCAGACCCTGGGCTTGCAGGCGGTGGAGACGGCCCGGGGGGAGGAACCGGATTTTTCCCGGATCGACACCTTTGCCTATCTGCGTCCCGGCGCGGCCGGCGGCACCGGTCGCGCCTGCTGGGCGGCGATGACCCCGCCGGCAGACTGGGACGGCACGGCATCGTGCAGCACCGGTCGGTCTCTCTCGGAGGGAGCGCCGGAAGCCTTTGCCCTGCGGGTCCTTTGGAACGGCACGGTCCGGGAGACCCTGCGTTTGGAGGAGGTGGACCCCGATGAAACGGCATAAGACAGCCTGGGCGCTGGGACAGATGGGGGCAGGGTATCTGCTCCTGGGCCTGACCTTTTCGGCGGGCCGGGTGGACCTGCTGCCCGATTGGGGCGGGTACCTGCTGCTGGTCTGGGCCATGGGGCCGCTGGCGGTGGGGGCACCCGCCTTGAGTGAGCTTCGCCCGGCCGGGGTGCTGCTGGGGGTCTGGGCCGGGATCTTCTGGCTGCTGCAGGCGGCGGGAAAGACGGGGCTGCTGGCCCTGCCCTGTCTGCTGGCCAATGTGCTGGCGCTGTATGTCCAGTTTCAGCTGCTGACGGAGCTGGGGACCCTGCTGCCCCGGCTGCGCCTGCCCGGCCAAGGGGCGCTGTGGAGGCTGCGGACGGGATGGACGGTCCTGGCAGCGGTGGGGGCTCTGCCGGTGGCCTGGGAACAGGCCGGGACCTTGCTGCTGCTGCTTCAGCTGGCCCAAGGGCTGACAGGGCTGGGGATCTGCGGGGTGCTGCTGGGGGCTGTCCGGCGGCTGCTGGACGGAGGACCGTGACAAACAAAAACAAGAACGAGATACCGGAAACGGTATCTCGTTCTTGTTTTTCTGCGTGAACGTAAAATAGAGGAAATTCAGAGGTAGAGAATCAGAGAAATGTTGAGGGGATGGGGGATCACTTCAGGAAGGCTTCCAGCTCCTTCTTGGACTTGACGCCCACAGACATGTCCACAGGCTTGCCGTCCCGGAAGAGAAGAAGGGTGGGAATGGCGGAGATCTGGTACTTCTGTGCCAGCTCCGGGGCCTCATCGACGTTGACCTTCCCAAAGGCGATCTCAGGATGCTCCTGAGCCAGCTCCTCCACCACGGGGGAGAGCATGGAGCAGGGGCCGCACCAGGCTGCCCAGAAATCCACGAGAACGGGGGAGGCGGCGTTGGTGACCTGCTGATCGAAATTTTCCAGATTGATATTGGTAACTGCCATGATAGTTGCTCCTTTCCAGTGCGGTTCGTTTTTGTTGTGCTTAGCATATCCCAAAATGCCGGCGTTTACTGTGATCAAAACACAAAAGGGGGCAGAAGAGACAAAAAAGTTTTGCACGCGGGCAAACCGGCCTGCGGTGGCGGGGGAAACGGCACCGGAGGACGTATGCTCGCGACGAAGACGATGGGGAAAATCCGTTCCAGGGACAAGATATAACTGTTGAACATAGCTATAAATTAAATTTTATCAGTTATAACTTATAAAACAGCAAATTTCGATTGTGTTTACACCGATACGCTGATAAAATGTAAAGAAAGCGCAGAGAGGAGGCATCCCCCATGATCAAACGAGAACGCTACATGAGCCGGATCCGTCCGTTTATCGGCGGTGAACTGGTCAAAGTGATGACCGGCATTCGGCGCAGCGGAAAATCTGTCATGCTGGAGCTGGTGAAACAGGAGCTGCTGGGAGCCGGCGTCAGCGCAGCGCAGTTTCTCTCCATCAATTTTGAAGATTTACGCAATGCGCCGCTGTGCCGTGCGGAGGCGCTGCATGAAGAAATTTTGCGCCGTGCCGCAGCGATGCAAGGGAAGGTCTATCTGTTCTTTGATGAAATTCAGGAAGTGACGGGCTGGGAAAAATGTATCAATTCTCTGCGTGTTGCGCTGGACTGCGACATCTACATCACAGGGTCCAATGCCAAGCTGCTCTCCGGTGAACTGGCGACCTATCTGGGCGGACGCTATGTGGAGTTTGTGATCTATCCCTTTTCCTTTGCGGAGTTTCTGGCGCTGTACCGGACGATCGCGCCCCAGGCATCGGAACAGCAGTGCTTTCGGCAGTATCTTCTTTCCGGCGGGATGCCGTATCTTGCCAATCTGCAATATGCCGAGGAGCCGTCCCGCCAATATCTGACCGATCTGTTCAACTCGGTGCAGCTCAAAGATGTTGTCAAGCGCAACAAAGTCCGCGATGTGGATCTGCTGGAACGGATCCTTGCCTATGTCATGGCAAATGTGGGAACGACCTTTTCCGCCTCGTCGCTGTCCAAATTCTTGAAGAACGAGCAGCGCGCCGTTGCGCCGGAAACCATCCTGAACTATATCAGATACTGCTGCGATGCCTACCTGTTCTATCAGGTCAAGCGGCAGGATCTGCAAGGTAAGCAGATCCTGGCCACCAACGAAAAGTATTATATCGCCGATCATGGCATCCGCGAGGCGGTGTTTGGCGGCAACATGCAAAACATCAATCTGATCCTGGAGAATATCGTGTTTCTGGAATTGCTGCGCCGGGGATACTCGGTGACGGTGGGCAAGACAGGAGAAAAGGAGATCGATTTCGTCTGTGAGAAGCACGGCGAAAAGCTCTATGTGCAGGTGACCTATCTGCTGGCGTCGGAGGAAACCACCAGCCGGGAGTTTGGTGCCTACGACGGCATCCGGGATAATTTTCCAAAGTACGTCGTGTCGCTGGATGAATTTGATATGAGCCGTGACGGGATCAAGCACCGGAACATCCGGGACTTCCTGCTGGCGGATACATGGGATTAAAAGTCAACATGGCAAAAATGGGTCTGCTGCAAGGTGGATCAATAAAAAGCGGACTGGGTAGCCCTGAGGGGTTGCCCAGTCTGCCTTTTTGCATTGTAGTTCGTTTTTTGTGCTTGGCATATCCCAAGCTGCCGGCGGTTCCTGCGATGAAAACACAAATAGGGAGAAGAAGGGATAAAAAAGCTTTGGAAGCGGGGAAACCGGCCTGCGGCGACAGGGGAAACCCGGCAGCAATAGAGACAGGCTGCCGGGGAATAGAGTAGAGAACAGGAGGTGCTGCCCATGATATCAGCATGGCTATTACTGCTGCTCAACACCCTCTGCTTTCCGCTGCGGCTGGGCAACGCGGGGTCCTTTCCCCGGCCCCTGAAAGCCGAGGAGGAGCGAGAATACCTGGCCCGCTGCGCCCAGGGAGATCTGGAGGCCCGGAACAAGCTGGTGGAACACAACCTGCGTCTGGTCTCCCACATTCTGAAGAAATACTATGTCCAGGCGGCGGACCAGGATGACCTCATCTCCATCGGGACCATTGGCCTCATCAAAGGGATCTCGACCTTCAAGCCGGATAAGAAGGTCCGCCTGGCCACCTATGCCAGCCGGTGCATTGAAAATGCTATACTATCTCAGTGGAACAATCGACGGTTGAGGTGGAAAACCATGAACCTTTTGGGGCAAAATGGTCTATGTTCTGCCGCCTGAAAGTCCGCAGCTATGT